>NZ_JAJCIA010000001.1 GCF_020554845.1 Blautia faecis
CTTGTGAAGAGGCAGGTAAAACAGAAGGAAGCCATTGTTCAGTTTGTGGGGAAGTTATTGTTCCACAAAGTATAATTCCAGCTACAGGTAAGCATAGTTGGGATGGCGGTAAAGTAACCAAAACTGCTACTTGTGTTGAAAATGGAATAACAACATATACATGTGCAAAGTGTGGGACAACAAGAACGGAAGAAATAAAAGCTCTTGGACATACTATTGTAATAGATCCAGCAGTAGAAGTAACTTGTGAAGAGGCAGGTAAAACAGAAGGAAGCCATTGTTCAGTTTGTGGGGAAGTAATAAAAGCACAAGAGGTTATCTCAGCAACAGGACATAGTTGGGGCGAATGGAAAGTTATTGATGAATCTACATCATCTAAAGAAGTAGTACGTCAACGTGTATGTAAAGTATGTGGAATGCATGATGATGAAATGATTCCTAAATTAAGCCCAGCGCCAACGCCAACAGTAGATCCAATAAATCCATCTACCGTGACAATAACCAAGGGCAAAACTACCATATTGAAACCAGATTCTTCTTGGAAAAATGTTAAATATTCTTCATCCAATAAAAAAGTTGCTACAGTTGACAAAAAAGGTAAAGTAAAAGCAGCAGCGGCAGGTATAGCTAAGATTACTGTTAAGTCTGGTTCTGAGAGTATTGTCTATACAATTACTGTTCCAGGAACAACAGCTATAAAGGGCATTAAGTCTTCTGTTTCTATTAAGAAGGGCAAGCGTTATACTTTGAAGCCGAAGCTGAGTTACACAGAAAAAGCAGATAAAGTTACCTATAAATCTTCAAACAAGAAGATTGCTACTGTTTCGAAAAAAGGTGTTATAAAAGGCAAGAAAAAAGGTACTGCAACAATTACAATCAAGTCTGGTAAAATAACCAAGAAGTGCAAAGTAAAAGTTAAGTAATGTATGGAGGAAAAACGCATGGAAAAGAAGCAAGGATTTCTGAAGAAGTTTTTGGTGGTAATGATCGCAGTATTCTCATTGACTTTATTATCACCAGAAGTAGCAACACAGTTAGGAACAATGCAAACAGTACAGGCTGCAGTAAAAATTAGTTCCAAGTCTTTGATAATGGTAAAAGGTCAGAAAAAGACTTTGAAATTAAAAGGGACAAAGAAAAAAGCAAAATGGAGCAGTAGTAAAAAATCTGTGGCAACTGTATCTTCTAAGGGTGTGGTTGTTGGCAAGAAAAAAGGTATAACAGTGATTACTGCAAAGGTTGGAAGTAAAAAGTACACTTGCAAAGTCACTGTTGAAACGCCAAAGCTCAATAAAAAGTCTGTTACAATAAATGTGGGTAAGACATACCAGCTGCAATTGACAGGAACTAGACAAAAGATAAGTTGGTCAAGTAATAATCAAAATATTGTAACAGTTTCTAATAGTGGCGTAGTATTAGGTAAAAAGGCAGGAAAGGCAACAATTTCTGCTAAAATTGGGGGAAAGGTATATTGTTGTACAATTACAGTAAAAAGCAATCCAACTGTAAATATAAATTTGGGAGAATTAACTGGAAGAATAGAAAATGTCAAAAGAAAACCTGACTATCAGGCTGAGGTAATTTTAATACCACTTAATGGTTCTGCTAAAGAATTGTATTTGACTGATACATGGGATTGGGCTGTTGCAGATTTAGGAGAATATAATAAATATAACATATATGCAGGAGATGTATATGTAGCAGGAACTTATACAATAAAAAATATTAATCCTGGTAAATATGTATGCTTAATTAAGTCAGATTATTATGATGGAAATAATGATACTGAAGATCCAGATCTATTCGACAGTTTTTTTGAAGAATGTTTATCTAAACAAAACATTAATTATTTACGCGAATATGTAAGCGGTTATGTATATAACATTTATCCTGAAATAGTAATTAATCCAAATAAAACAACAAAATTGGATGAGTATTTCTGGTATTATGATGCAATTCAGGATGATGACGATTTAGATGATGATGATTTGGATTATGATATAGATAATAAGTATGACTAAAAATATTAATTATATTCTATAAGAGATTGTTTATATCTAAAAGGGATGTAACCTCACACCGAGGCTGCATCCCTATTTTTTCGCTTCCAGAATCACCATAAAATTCGACTTTTATCTGCTTCGGATTCTGCTGCTATTTTTGTGCATAAAGAAATCCCCAGACTGCCTATATCTGGGGAAATCCGTGTTGTTACTCCTATACCGGTACGGAAAGGAGGTGTTCCGTTTGGATTTATTCTTTCATTCCTTTATAAGAATAGCACATACAGTTCTAAGAATCAATATAAGAAATGACGTTCCTAGTCCGTTATATCGTATCGGGCTATTTTTCCAGTCAGTGTGCAATTAAACCACATTCACCCCTTCAGACAAAACCGAAACGGCGCAAAGATTAAAAGTACCCCCACCCTACCTATACCATACTAAAATACTATGATATATCGGCAGCAACGCACACAAGCCCAATAACCACACAATCAAAGAACCATACACGACCAACAACATATATCAGGAAAAAGTGTTCTGCATAGCTTCAGGACTGGCAGACATAGAAAAAGACATTCCCACAGCTTACCCAGATATAACCCAGACTGTACAATATCAGCCCAGATCACCACAAACCAGATAACCATACATCCCACAGCAGACAAGAACCATATAACGTTATCATGTCAGAGCGGATCACAGTACAAGTCCCAGATTTTCACATAGTAAATCAATCCACCCAAACAATCACAGCCCAACACACCCACACAGCCCGATTATTACACAACCACATTCCCATTTTAGGAATCTGTGTCAATCTGGTATAACATTCTGCACTACTCAGTAATAAGCTCTACAATCAAACAAGATCCCACTCTTAGCAGAATACCACATATCAAATCATCATATCGCACCACAGCCCCTTTTTCATTCACTAGGATTTTCTCAGTGAGTACCAGACAACCTGATATAACAATTCGTTCTGTCAGATCACATTATCAGACACAGCCCACGCCAGGTACACAGAACACCACACACCAGATCACAGCCCGACACAATAAAAAGCCCATAGGACAATATAAGCCTATGGACTGTATAACTCATGGATCATTATAGATAACACCGTGTCATTGTATTGTATATCTCTTGTTATGGTCTGCATTATATCAACAGTATATACCATAGCACTACACCACATTCACAGCAGATACCACAATCATTTTCTTCTGATCCGACACAGCGCAAGCATAACAGACCAGAAATGAACCATAGCCAACACAACCGGAAGCAACACCGGAAGCCATAACGCAAAAAAAGAAGCGGTATATTGCAACCGCCTCTTTATTACTCTATGCCTAATATGTAATTGACTGCTTTTTCTGCTTTACTACTTGCAGATACGATAAACTTGTTATCGTTCCTGAGAACCTGAAGCCAACTTTCAATGTATGAAGCACTATTTTGAAATGTTCCTTTTGTTTCAATTCCCAGATGATTTATAAGGAATGCACTTCCAAGCTCTGCAACTAATTCTTCTTTGCTGTAGATTTCAGAACCAAATGGAGCGAGTTCTTTTATATCTCTATCAAGTCTTTTCTGAGCGCCTGTTGAATGTGTAATTTCATGGAATGCTACCTGATAGAATGAATTAATGTTCTTGTATTGTTCCTTAAGTGGTACAACTACTGTATCGGTCATAGGTCTATAAAAGGCTTTATCACTTATACACTCTTTGAATGTGATATGCTCCCGATCCACATAATTTTTTATAATTCTGTCTGCTTCCTCTATAGGTTCAATCTCTGTATTGAGCTTTTCTTTCAGTGGCTCAACGCCTTCAACTTGTGAGATGTGGAATACATTGTAATATCTGAGAAGTGGGAGCTTCTTCTTTTCAATCTCGCCTTTATCGTTTTTCTCTTCTACATCAATGATCTTCCAGAAGACTACTATTTCAGATTTAGCACCTTTTTTGATGTGACCGCCTAAATTTTTCCATTGATGAAAAGTGGCGTACTCTCCGGATTTTTCCAATATAGCTTGATTTATAAGGCTGTAAGGCTTTTTGCTAACTCTGTTGAATGCACCAGACCGAACACCAGTCCAAGGCTTTTGCCATGGAATTGTTCCCTGTTCTAACTGTTTAATGATTCTTTCTGTTACCATTTCGTATACGTTTAAGCTTGCCATATGCTTGACCTCCTATTGTGTGGTGCTGTAGTTCCTTTGTTGAGATCAATTATATATTAGTACCAATATAATTTCAATCCGCATTTTATCCAAAATGTAAATAACAAAATTAGACAAAATGTATAATAGTACCAATATATTAAACTGCATAAAAAAAGGGCATAGCCCAATTTTTAAATTACTGATTGTTCAGGTCGCGATCCATTTTTTCCTTTATAGCTGTACGAATAAATCCGGCTTTACTATCATAATGAAATTCTTTCAGGTGATTTTCTAAAGCTTCAGCTTCAGTATTTGGCATGGATAACTTTACCTGTTTGTAATTAGTATCAAAATATTTTTTACTTGCTTTTTTCTGGGCTTCAGAAACTGTCATATATACACCTTCTTTCTTAATCTACATATATATTAGCACTAATATAAAAAGCAGTCAACAGGAACTAAAAAAAGATATATTGGTACATATATACAAAAACACAACTATTGGTACTAATATATTTTGTGAAACATTACGTCTTGAAAATATAGTGGTACCAATATATACTAGAGCCATAAACAAAACAGCAACACACAAACGAAGAACAACGGCGAAGGGTGAAAACGAAGTAGCACAAGCACACCGGAGACACCTACATAATACCGAAAAGAGATAAGCAAAGATGCCTAGCAGTCGAGATTGGTTTAAAGCTCACCGGAGCTGAGTTCTTCCAATAAGAATAAAAGGACATGGAGGAAAAACATATGTGTACAACAATGAACGAATTAGAAAAAGTCGTAGCTGATTACAGATCACTTAAAGCAATGAAAGAAGAGCTTGACGCACAGTTAAAAGACGCAGAGCGTGAGATGATTTCTTACTTAGACAATAACAACAAACTTTCAGAATCCGGTAAAGATTTCACTATAAAAGTTTCAACTTGCGAGCGCCGAACACTGGACAGTAAACAGCTTGAAGCAGACCTCGGAAGTCTTGCAGATTACCAGAGAGTAAGCCAGTACAGAAGACTATACGTCAGATAAGTGGTCACAGCCACTATAAACAGGGCTTCAGGCTGTGAGCGTTGACCGTCAGAAATGGCGGTCAGGTAGTCAGACAGAAGGAGGAACAACAACATGAAAGAAACAAGATATATCAGCTACGAGGAGCCATTAAAAGGCAGAAGTTTTACAATTAATCAACTTCACGAAGTGTACAGAGATCTTGCAGACAAAAAAGAATATCCAGATTTTGACTGTTGGTTTACAGATATGTTGAAATCGGGAGTGTTTGAAACAATTTAATAGTAGAACAAGAGGCTGTCAATCGGGCAGTCCCGACAATATAAAATCACAGGAGGAAAACAACAATGATGTATTGCGAGTTTATTGACATTTCCGAATACGGAGAAAACTATATCACATTCACAGAGTATCACGATTATATTGAGCCTATTTACATGGATGCAGACTTATCCAAACAGGACTTTGTGGCATTACTGAAGGAGACTATACACCAGATGGTTGAGCCAGTAGTACAGCGAGCAATCCATAATATACCTTTACCGGATAAGTTAGCAATCGCCTTTAGTGACGAAGAGCCGGTTGAGCTTCTGGATCGTATTGCAAAGATTGACTTTGAAGCGCGAAAACTTGTGTATCAGTATTTGAAGCTGATGTTGACAATCTAGTATTAAATAGCTGTCCTATCGGCTTATCGGGGAGAAAGGTGTAGCCCATGTACAGAGTATCATTTAGTAAGCCTGGTTGTGAATATACCAGATCTTTTGACACAGCCACAGAGCGTGATAAGTTCACTGAGAGTATGAGAAAAGCTGGATATCATGTTACGACTTGGGAGGTGTAGCACATGAAGGACGCAATAAAGACCTTGTATGAACACTGGATAAACGTACATACAACCACACCAGCAGAGAAGTCAGCTTTTGAAGTAATCAATGAAGCTGCTAAAGGTCAAGCAGAACATGATCCGTTGTACGCAGCCATTGTGGATTATTCAGAAGTAATCCAGTATGAGGCTTTTAAAGAGGGTGTGCTTACAGCCTTGAGCTTATTGCACCCATTACCAGAACAGGGGGACAATAATATATGAAGGAATACGGTTTATCTGATGAAGAATTAAAAGCACTTGGAGAAAAAACAGTAGCGAGCGGAAAAAATCTATTGTTGGGTGGAAAGTCAGAGCCTAAGCAAGAACCGCAGGAAATGTGGGATGGAGATTTTGATTTCTTGATGGACTTCTGGTTTTAGAAAGGGGGGCAGAGCAATGACAGACTTAGGAAATAAAGTAATGGAATCCATGTTTGACGCATGGTGTGATGATAGATGCAAAGAAATCACGCCAGATCACAATGATTACAGTCATAATTTGGATGATGTTGTGCAATACATATGTGAGCTAACCGGAGCTTCCAGAGAGCAGAAATACCGCATTGAACATGAGCTTGAAGATCTTGTAAATCGGACAGAGAAGAACACTTTTGCAGATGGCTTTTACATAGCTATGGCGGTAGCAACAGGAAAATTATTTTAATAGCGAGGTGGTAGATATGACGCAGAATGTAAATATTGCAGTAAAAACAGAGTCAGGACAGGTAAAGAAGATAAGCCATGGTGTGATCTTCCAGCCTGAGACACAGTTTAAGGGTGGATCTGTTAAATGGTTTGATGATTCTAAGCTTATTAAGCCAGAATACAGAAAATAGAACAGTCGTTTGAGCGACTATAAATAGGACTTTAGGCTCAAAGCGTTCCCATCTACATAAGGTGGGAGGTAGTCGGCTAATACATAAGTAGGAGGGAATTAAAGATGGAAGCGGTAAGAGAACCCGAAGTAATCCGGTTATACAGAGAAGATGAAGTTGTTGAGCTTGTTGCAAATTATCTTCTGTCAAATAAGAAGCATGAGCAAGAGAGACAGCGTAAACAGAAAGTAAAGCAGATTGTAAGCAGACAACGTAAACGTCAGCTATTAAGGGAATTGTTGATCTCATTTCTGAAGCAGATCATAGCTATTGTTTTTATTGCACTGTTTCCGTGGGTTATCTGCAAAGTAACCGGCGATTCAGAATATTACAATATGTATTTGATGGCTGCGCCGATTGCGCTAGGAATGATTTATCAGTTAATCAAGGGAAGTTGGAGGTAATAAGGCAAAATGAGAAGATTACATTGTGTATTTCAGGACGGATTGATTCTTGGAATCTGGATGTGTCCTGATGAAAGATTCTATTACCATATTGCAGAGGCAGACGCAACAGAACCACTCACAAAAGAAGAGATATGGGAAATGCTTGATTATGCAGTGGCATTCCACAAGGGAACTGGTACAGTCAACTATTTCTGGGATATGATGGCAGAATTGGTTAAGCCTGAAGATTTACAGATATTAAAGGAACGAGCAGAAGCAATTGTTGAAGGGGGAGCAGACAAATGATAGTTATTACAAATGGAACAGAGTACATATATTTAGACGAAGAGCACCAGATCCAGAAGACAACAGATATAAGTAAAGCAAAGACATTTACATTCAAGGGATGCAGTATTTTCATAAGGGAAAACGTCAAGGCAACCAAGGGCTTTTATGCCTATGACACGGAAACACAGCGTATCTGTTACAGACGAAAGAAGAAAAAGTGTTTCCCAAAGACCACAAGAATGATGATTTACAATCAGGCAGACGGACGTTGTGTATTATGCGGAAGAAAAATCAAATATGAAGATATGACTATAGACCATATCAGACCTACGTCATTGGGTGGATCAGATTCAGTGGAAAATCTTCAGTGCACATGTCGAACATGCAACACCTTCAAAGACAAGATGCTCCCGGACACATTCTTTGATCGGATCAACGAAATCTATCTGTATCAGATGCAGAGAAAGTATGGCAAGAAACTTAAATGGAAACTGGCGAATAAATTAATTAAGAGTATGGCACGGTAGGAGGACAAGACAATGTGGACGAGAGAGATTTTAGATTATATAGAATACAATAAATGGAAAGATGAGCTTGTACCTGAGAGACTGAAGTGCTTCTTCACAACCTGGGCGTATGAGTATAGAATCGGGAAAGATCAGGACGAATGCGAAAGCTTACTGAAGAGAATCTATGAGAATGCAGAGGTAGCAGGATTTATGGACTACGAAGAGTTCAAGGAATACATGCTTCAGTTTGTGAAGTAGGATTGCACAGGGGAGTAGAAATTATCGACTCCCCTATTGAACTAACAGACAGGTAGCAGGACATAATAAAGGAGCAGAAGCACAATGAGCGGAAAACTTGATAGACGAGATGAAGTCCGGTTTATTGCCTGTCTGGAAGCAAACCATTATATTCCAGATAATAAAAAAGGCAGTGGCGGTAGCCATTACAAGTACATATCAACCCTGACTGGATATCATGTAGAGATCAAGCATAAGCAGAATATTATGATAACCAAAAGGCTGATAAGGGAAGTAAGACAAGATTTAGAGCGGAACGGCTACAGCTGTATTCCATACTGATCCACTGCTGCCTGGGCGAAATTCATTGATAATACAATGGAAAACAGCTATAATGGGAGTAGATTAAAATAAATGTTGGAGGACAAAAAGGAAGGTGACTGTAAATGCCAGCTTTAAAGGAAAATAAAAAGTATACTATAGAGGATATCATGGCATTGCCAGAGAATGAACATGCAGAACTGATTGACGGTCAGATTTATTATCAGGCAGCTCCAAGCCGTAAACATCAGGATATATCAGGTGAACTGTATGCAACTATCCATGATTATATCAAGAGAAATGGTGGACAATGTAAGGTATATCATGCTCCATTTGCAGTATTACTTAATGATGATGATTCTGTTTATATTGAGCCTGATATTTCGGTAATCTGTGACCGTAACAAATTATCAGATCGTGGCTGTGAGGGTGCGCCCGATTGGATCATTGAGATAGTTTCACCAGGAAGCCGCCGTATGGACTACATGATTAAATTGTTTAAATATCGTACAGCAGGAGTCCGTGAGTATTGGATTGTGGACTATGCAAAAGACATGGTAATGGTATATAACTTCGAGCAGAACGAAATGGAAACCTATACCATGGCAGATAAAGTACCAGTAGGTATTTATGATAATCTGGTAATTGATTTTGCGGAAATGGATATATAAGGGAGTTGGTTTGTATGATGTACCCATATATTACATTGCCAGATGAAACAGAGATTGTACATTCGCAGATTGTAACTGAATCTGGAAAACAGAAAGTAATTGTTAATTTTGAACGTCCGACAGAAACAGGATTTGACTCTGCTAGGTGTGAGATTCCAGGGAATACGTGGATTTCTGTTGTAGGATATTCTTCTGAGGAGATCAGAAGATTTGAGGAATTTCTACAAGACAATGTGGAGAATATTATGGAGAAAGCAAAAGCTAAACAGAAATCTTACTGCGACAGCAACATCAAAGAAGAGAAGATAAATGGTGTGACTTACACAATTCCAAAATCTGAAGCATACCAACATGGTATTGTAGCCGGGAACATTAGCACAATAATACACTATGGACTTTCAAAAGGAAGCTTGGTCTTTACTGGCAATTTGGATTACCGATATCATCCAGCCGTAAATGATGATTATGTTGTCCCTGATGTGCTTGTGGTACATGACCGTAAAAACCTTAGAGACACATATTATTGTGGAATCCCAAAGTTTGTTGTGGAGATTGTAAGTCCGGCTACAGTTCTACACGATCGGAAGGACAAGCTGAAGATTTATCAGGAAGCAGATGTTCAAGAATATTGGATTATATCATCAATGGAACGGTCTGTTGAGATTTATTATCTGGTAGCAGGACGGTATGTGTTACAAGATTGTTATATTCTTCAGGATGATTCGGAAGAAGATTATTACAATGCAGATCAGGTGATTACATTGAGGGAATTTCCGAATATCAGTCTGACGCTGGCAGAGATTTTTGAGAATAGGGATTGAGCATAAAAAGAGGGCTGCCGGGATGATCGGTAGCCCATAGTGGGTAAATGTAAATATTAAACAGGATCGTTTATTTTGGAGACATTTTCTAAGACTTCTTTAGCAGAATTGTATAAATCTTTAGGAATATATTTCTCAACATTAGGGAGTGCTAATTCCTCTTGTCTGTCGGATAGCCAATAATAGCATATAGTAATTAGATGGCTAAAAGCTCTTCCGGTGTTGATTTCTGGGAGGTATGGTATGCCATCACCAAGTGTATGAGGTTGAATTTCATTGATTAGATAGACAACAGAAGAATAAAACAAATTGCGGAGACTTTCTAAGTTAGGATCTTGCATATCTTTTAAGTTTGAGATAACTCCTAAAATTGATTTTAAATTATCCAAAGCAATTTTTCCTGTTTTTTTATTTCTTTCTATTTGTTTTTTCTCTTCGTCCAAATAAACAGCAACAGTTTCAAGACTGTTATTTTTTACTACTAAATCGTTGAATTTTGCAGCAAGTTGGAGTAAATCACTGAGAACAGAATTAAATTCTTCTGGGTGCATAATACTTGTACAATATGTTGGCAAATATAAGGTAGAAAAAGCAAGTTCAGGATTGACAACGATAGAGCGCTGAAAATGCAAAAGAGAAGTTAGTATTGCCTGTTGATGATGTGTATTTGCCCAATTAAATTGTTGGGTAATTCGATTTCGTATATCCTTCAGTAAGTCATCTAATTCTGATTCCAGATATAAAAAGTCCAACATATCTTCATATTGATCTTCAATATCAATTAGTTCATACCAATTTTTTATTTTTCCAGCAATAGGTTGATTGATAATTCTTTCCACATAGTCAAGTATATTTTCCTCGTCATCATCATCTAACAGAATTTTGTAAATAGAAATTAAATCCTCTTTGCTAATCTTTTTAGTTTTACCACTTTCAATATTGGCAAGCCAATACTTAGAATGTCCACTTTCTTCAGAGAGATCAGAAGCTGTATATTCGATTTCTTTTCGTTCTTCTATAATATTATTGCGTAACTGGTCAGTAATAGTAATTTTTTCTGTAGCCATGTTATCCCTCCATTCAATATTTAATATTACAATAGAAGTACAAGAAAGTCAATTAAATGTGTATTAGTATAAAAATTACTAAAATGTACAAAATACTATTGACATATCAGTTTGTACGTGATATGATGCTAACCATAGAAACAAAAAAAGATCAATGCACGCCAATGCACTGATCTTCACATGAAACGATACGCCAATACCGTTTCATATAATATGCACAGATCATCATAAATGAAGAATCCATACATAACCTTCGACAAGTTAAGTATAGTCTATTTTTCATTTCGTGACAATCCGAAACGTTTGTTCGGATATTCTGTCATATTACCCAATACATAAAAACCTATATTAGATAGGAAGAAACATAATCAAGAAACACAATCAAGCAACGCAATCAATATCGCACCATGACAACTTTATACCTGCATCTTTACCACAGCCCACAGGACTATTTTTATTTCTTTCAGTGAGACTGCTTTATTTTTTGCACCCTTTTTTAGGAAACAATATCAATGTGCATTTTGCAGAATGAGATTCCTGAGAAATCGGAAGTAGAGAATGAACCAGATCACCATATTTTTTTACACAGTGGGTTACAGCTGAGATAAAGGTAGACAAAAACTTAATAGGGAGGAACTTTATGGAACTATCGAGATCAGATTTTCAAATCCTGAACGTGCTGAAAGAACACAAGTGTACGAACTATCAGGAAAGCATGACACTACAGGAGATTATACCAGAGTTACTATTTTCCAGAGTTACTGCTTACAAGCGTTTGAAGAAACTATGTGACATGGGATATACCGCAAAGGGCTGTCAGGCGGAGCAAGCCGATACTTATTACATCCTGGACAAGGGTATTCGTGTAGCGGACATAAAAGACATAACAGAGTTGGAGTCGTGATATGTTGGTGTAATGTTTACGCAATGCCAAGATACATAAAAGTCAATATGAAGATATAGGAAGGATAGATTGTATATATGACAAATAAATTAAACAGATCAGATTACCTCATTCTGGACACACTACATGGTTCCAATATGACAGATCAATTTCATAGTATGACAATTGAAGAGATCATGGAAGAGACAGGAAATGTTCTTGGAGTTCGAATGACAGTATACCGCATGGTAACTAAGCTGGTGAAGCTTGGCTATCTTGAAAAAGGTGTTATGGACAACCATGCAAACACCTATTATTTAACAAATGATGGTCGCAAATTATTCAAGGAGGATAAAGCAGAATGAAGATCAGAGAGAATTGTTACATGTTAGGGATTGGAAGCACCGGAGGAAAAATCTACAAAGAATTTGTACTGCGTCATTATAAAGGGGCTGCTGCAAATGGTAGCGAACAGGATCACAAAGCGCTTGGAGACGTACCAAACAAATATACCTTACAAGGCTTTGATGGATTTGGTGGACACCGTGAAAGAGCTATGGATTGTCTGGCTGGAAACGAAGATTTCATCAAATTTGTTGAAGGAATCAAAGAAGACATTGTGTTTATTCTCTTTGCCGGAGGAGGTTCTACTGGATCAGGCTGTGCGCCAATTGTTGCAGAAATGCTCCTGGAAGAAAAAGACGAAGATGGTAATCCGGTGAAGACAGTGTGCCCGGTGATTGCGTTACCTGCATCTGGAGAATCCTTGGCAAAACATAAGAACGCTTATGAGACAGTGCAGGAGCTTCAGGAAATAGAAGGTTTGGGAGCAACATTCTTCTTAAATAATGACAGCAACGAGAATTACGATTATATCAACAAGAATTTTGCAAGTATGCTGGATGAATTTCTTTCAAATGAGAGTTACGGCAGACAGAACAATTTTGATGAATCAGAGCGTCTGGAAATGTTGAAAGACAGCGGAGCAATGGTCCTGAGCGTAACAGGAGATGGAACAGATAGCAAGATCAAGCTTGAAAAGCTGACTAAGAGTGGAATCTTTGCACCAATCGAGGATAACTACATCTGTGAGAATATCGGTATCATTCATTCCAAAAATGACAAGTCAGATATTGATTCTGAGGATGTAATTGCAGAAGTTGGGAAACCAGATAATGTATTTGAGGGGTTCAATGGCAGGAAGACAATCATTGCTGCAAGTGGCTTGGATTATCCGGTATCTCATGTAAAGAAGCTTGGCGAATTGGCTGTAAAAGCTAATGCGGAACGTATGAGAAATAAGAAAAGCACCAGAGCAAAGCTTGGTTCACTGGAATTACCGGAAATAGATATAACAGAGCAGAAAGAAGAACCTACAAAGAAGAAAATGACAAAGCTGGAACTTCTGAAAAAGAGAAGAGGACAGTAAAGATTAAGTACATCTTATGTTATGTCAGAGAAAAGTCATGTATCAATGGTGAGGATAAATGAGATATGGAGAAGCAGCATAATGACTTAGTTGTGTTACAAGCTAACGGTTTAATTCATCTGGTCGGAAAATCTGAAAATAGAATGCCAGAATCAAGATTCGTAGGCGGTACAGTTCCATGGTTTGACGACAGCAAACTTTTGAAGATCAACCGAACCGGAAAGTCAGCCAGAGGGTATGAAGTAAACAAATAATCGGATTCAGGCAGTAGATATAAAAGCTGCTGCCTGGAAGATCAAAGAAGAGAAGGAGAATACGGATATGAGGACACCTAAAGAATACACGCAGAATTTGAAGCAGAAAATTATCACTAAACAGATGTTAGCCGATTGCCTTTATAGCGTGAATAAAAGGGCAAAGAACTGTAGAGACAATGAGCATAAGTATTCCAAATATAGAACCGATTACTACGGTAACGCAGACAATTATCGTCAGCAGAAAGAGGAATACTACAGCCAGAAAGATAAAATGCTTACATTACTGAAGCCAAATTGCATCCATGAAACAACAGAGTACCACAAAGAGCGTGTATACGACTATGAGCCAGAATATTATGAGATTTACGATAGCGGTAATTATTTGAGAAGTAGTGGTTACTATGATAAGGAATTACACGAATATGTAGAGTTTGTTGTGGTCAATGTTCCGCATACCTCATATTATCTGTTCTATGATTTAGGAACCCACAGTTTCCATACACCAATTGAGCAGTCTGATTTGAAGAAATATTCGGAATTGCAAGTTGTCGATATTGGAGAACTGAATACATACGGCGAAGAGATTACAGAGCTGGTATCTAATCAGTTTGTTGCAAAGTTAATGAGTCTGATTCGAAGTGGTGATTTCAGATTAGTTTTTTCGGAATAAAACGGAATCAAAGACAGAAGTAAGTAACAGTCGAAAGGCATTATATAAAATTTCAAAATCAAAGGAGAATACGACTATGAGTAACAAATTAGTGAAGAGAAACAATATGGAGAACGTAACTTTTGAGGCACTGGGACTGGATAGCACTAAGAATTTCTTAGTAGCGCCGAAATCTGAAGGAAAGAAATACTTTATGCGAACTGAAGATATTAAACAGGCAAGCGGAGATATGCTTATGGAACAAGATTTTCAGGTAGGCGGTATTCTGGTACTCAGAAAGAATGGTGATGTACTGTTTACACTGAAGAAAGGACTGACAAATAATGATATCCTGTTATGTACACTAGATATTGGTAGTGATCCAGTGGAAAAGTGCAACCAGTATTTGCAGGAATCTTTACAGACTATGGAGAAAGAGTTAGGCATGGAAGCAGGATATCTGGATCTGAAGCATTGCGGTATTCTGGTCGAAATTGCCAAAGATACCTACAAGGTGATCGAAGAGTAATTACCCATATAAATAAGATGTAACCCACACGGCGGTAGACCTACCACAATCTACCGCCAGGAAGGAGAGTGTGCATGAAACCACCAAAAGAATACCTGAAGAATCTGAAGCACCATACGATCACAGAAAAGATGTTATCCGATTGCATTTACAGCATAAATAACAGAGCACTCAACAGTCGTGATAACGAATATAAGTATACACATTATGTCCCTGATACTTACGGTAATGCTAATAAGTACCGCAAGAAAAAGCTGGAATACTACAGCATGAAGAAAGTCCTGCTGTCAATCCTGGAACCATCCCGTATCCAAAAGTGTGAAGTCCTGCAACGTAAGCGTACATATGACTATGAGGAAGGTTACGAAGAAATCCTGAAATCTGGTAACTACGTCAACAACAGTGGCTTCTACGATCCAGACAGAAAGGAACATGTTGAATTCGTGGTGCAGATGATTCCGCAGACAGTCTACTATCTGGTCTATCAAGTTGGTAACTGCAGTTTTCGCCTGCCGATTCAACAATCAGATGTAATCCGTAGACCTGATCTGGATGTTAAGGATGCAGGAAGAATCCCACCTGTTTACGGAGATATCACAGTAGATATGTTATCCGTACAGTTTGTGGAAAAAGTATTGAAACTTGTGAAAAGCGGAAATTATACGTTGCAATTAGAAGAATAAAACGAAACAGAAAACAGAAGTAAATAGTGAAAAGACAGCAGTGACGGAATATAAAGAATGAGAGGAAGATATCATGGCAAAATTGGATGAGTTGTATGACGCAGATACGGCAAGTGATCTATTTATGGAAATAACAAATGAAGGTGACTACATTTATGAAGAAGAATATGGCTATGAAAGTGATAGATGGGCTTTTGATAATGAGGATGAGCATTTTCCAGCATACGTTTTGGTAAGAAAGTACAAAGAAAAGTATTATGTATATATAGACTATATTGAAAACGAATATCCAGATTATCCAGAGGTTTTTGACGAATTGGAACCTGCATATGAGCTATTTAAAACACTTATACATACAGGAATTCCTTCTGGAAAAATACAGATTGAAAACTGTAAGAAGCAACTTATAGAGCCGGATTTAATTGATATTCAGTGTGAATCGACATATAGTAACTGCATTTGTTTTCGAGTATATTATGGTGGCGATCTGCTTATGGAACACTTATCTGGACTTTATGCTGATGAAATTAATGTTGCAATCAAAGCGTATAAAGATTTTTGTAAAAGATACAATATTCAAATTTGGAATGTTTCAAAAATTCGTCCATGGAACAGCAATCAGAGATATTACAAAATCGAATTTAGCAACGGTGAAGAAACACTATTCCATATTCCATCTGTGATGCAAGGGCAGAAAAGGACAGTTGTTAGCCTGATAAAGAAGAACAATATTGTAAAGAAAGCACTTTAAAATGTCCCTTCCGGTGGTTAAAGATAATCGAATCACCGGAAGGAATTCTAAGAATAAATCAACAATTAAATTAGAAGTAACAGGTGGAGGAAGATAAGAATGAAATCAAAATATTTTAAATTATTGGAGGAGACAATTTATGAGTACAGAAGAAAGAACAATTACAATCGTAGACGATATTATGGGATCTGGCAAAAGCACCTGGGCGATCAATTACATTAATGACAATCCAGATAGGAAATTCCTTTGCATTGTACCACTTCTGTCAGAATGCGAGAGATTCAAGGATGGCACAGACATTGATATTGTTGATCCGGAGAAATGGGGTTCCAAATGGAAACATTTCAGATGGCTTGTAGAGAATGAAAAGAATATTGTCACAACGCATTCGCTCATTCAGAAGATGGACCTGGATATGCTGGAACTGCTGAAGAGTAAGGACTATGTTCTGATAATTGATGAATGCCTGGATGTACTTGATACCTATAAGATAACCAAGGATGATATGAAGATTATTTTTGAGCAGAAGCTTGTCTCTCTGGATGATAAGGGCTTTCTAATCTGGAATGATGACAAGAAGTATAAAGGTGTATTCGGAGACATCAAGCGCTTGTGCAGTTTCAAGTCACTTATGGGATTTAAGAAAGAAGACAGCGAAGAACTGGCAAGAATCATCATGTGGAATTTTCCAGTAGACTTCTTTAAGTGTTTTGAAGAGAGCTACATCTTTACATATCTGTGGGAAGGTAGCATTCAGAAGTCATACTTTGATATTCACGGCATTCATTACGAGAAGTATATGCTGGACTATGACAGAAAATTGATTAAGCATAATCAAGAACTGGAATATGAGAAGCGTAGAAAAGTGGTTGACCTGATAAACATTTATGAGGGCAAATTCAATAAGATTGGCACTAAGATTGGAAAGACTAATCCGTTATCAAAATCCTGGTACGAAGATAAAAGAAAGAATGATAAGGATGCTTTGGAACAGTTGAGATTAAATACAGAAAATTTCTTTAGGTCTTATACAAAGACAAATTCCGAAGATAATATGTACACAACATTTGAGCCATACTGCGAATATATAAAGGGTAAGGGATATGCGAAAGGATTTTTACCATGTGTTGCAAAATGTGCAACGGAGAAATATGAAAATAAGAAGTCATTAGCATACTTGGTGAATTATTTCCTTCCGGTGGAAATCCGGGAAATTGTCAATCAGATTTTTGTGGATTTTGATGTAGATATGTGTACTTTAAGATATTTACTAAAGTGGATTGAAAAGAGTCAAATTTACAACGGTAAACCAATTGATATTTATATCCCAAGTGAGCGCATGAGAAATTTGCTAATTGGTTGGATCAAAGAATGTAAAATCAAGGGAGAATTGAGATAAAGGAGAAAAGTGTAAATTTGGAAGAACAGAGAGTAGACATTACATGGAAAGATTTTGAAACATACCTGCCACAGTATGATTTTGATGAACAGCAGATGGAATTCTTTAAAGATACTGTGGATATGTTGGTACATAACAGAGATACCAATAAAATAACTGCTTTAGCAATGCGCTGTGGAATTGGTAAATCAACACTGATCCGTATATTCATGCACTGTTGCCTGGCAGATTGTAACTATGAACTGAGAAGGCATCCGCAGGGAATGATTGTTGTAACTGATATTATTAAGCGTCTGGAAAGCCTGACGGATATGGAACAGGATAAAATTGACGGAGAAAAGTATTGGGGAGATTTCTTTAAGGACTTTGGGATAAAAGGGTTATATGAGGAATTTGAGCGTAGCATAATTGTACTCAATTCCACTGAGGACTTTAAGGATCAGTTGATCCGACAGAAATATAAGCCAATTGTCCTGCTATCTACACAAAGATATTTTATGATGTCGGAAGCGGTACGAGAGCAGCTGTTTACATTTACTCACAATGGCGAAAACCTGAAACGAGATATTGTGATCTTTGATGAAGCACCATATTTCTCAGAGATGGCAACTATAGACAGTAACAATTTGACGAAGATTGAAGCTGCTTTATATGAAGGCTTATCCAATGAGGTAAAGGATAAGGCATTTGCTGTCCGGGAATATAAAGTGTTCAAAGACAGGCTGCTTGATCTTATGGACGAGAAAGAAAAACTGAATTCGGAGAGTAATGTAATTGTTTATTGCCAGGATAAGAGGTATTCCGGTATCACTCCGAATGATGAATTATTCTTTAAAATCCTGGACGAAAATTCAGATTCCCTAACAAAACAATATCCACAGATTATGCGAGATATCTATTGCCTAAAGGAAATTGCTGAAAATGGAGCAGTGTTTGATTCTGTTAAGAAGAAATATGGTAACTACGAAAGATCATTTCTACGCTTGAAAGATAACAAAGACTGTTTCTATCTTGGACAGGACAGAAAGTTTTTTGTATTTGACGCAACAGCTGATCTGGATCCACGCTATGATCTGGATTATGTAGATGTGGTAACCGGAGATAAATACAACAAAGATATTAATATGGAAATATCCTTTGTGAACATGTCTACCAGCAAGAATGTATTATGCAGGAAATCCAAAAGAGCAACACAATCTATCAATGCAGCGGCTTCTTATATGAAACAAAAAATCAAACAGGCTGTTGGATCACATAAAGATATACTTGTGGCAACATACAGTGATCTGGTGAAAAGGTTCGAGAAGGATTTTGAACACGTAGTTTATTTTGGAAACATCAAAGGATATAACGATTATAAAGATATGTACCGAATGGCGCATATTGGAATGAACAGATTTCCGAACTTAGCATACTACTATATGTATTGTGGTTGCCATCCAGAAGAATATGATAAGCTTGCGGAAATGTCAGAAGAGGAATCGTTGCACTTTTTTGACCAGTTGAGTAAGAATCATAACAAGGAATATGAGGACATTATCACAGAAGTAATGCTCCGTTGCATGTTGGCTGATTTTGAGCAGAATATATTTCGTTTGGCCATTCGTAATTTTAAGAATACGGATAAAGTACGTGTCTGGGTATTTTGCAATACTGATGATGTTCTATACCATGAATTAGCAAATAGGATTGAGAAACGCTATGGTCCTTACGGTGTAAAGTTTACATATGAGGATGCACCGGAAGAATTACAGATTGAGAAAGTTAAAGATAGAAAGCCGCCTGAGGGAAAGAATCAAACCAATGCTCAGAAGATTATAGCTTGGAGAGAGAAACTTATGCCTGGAACAGAATACAAGGTTAAAGATCTTTTAGAAGGAACCGGATTGAGCAATAATCAATTCCAAAAAGTAAAAAGTAAAAATTCTGTAATTCTAAATCTTATCAATAATGATAAAACAAGTAAAAAAGGATTTTATAAAGTAAGCTAAAATATTTTATACCCCTTTCCCTAATATATATATCTATTAGGAGATGGGGTACATAATAAAAAATCAATATTGTTATCTATTATATATGATATTAAATGTTGTTCTTGCAAAGAAGATAATATATTAAAAATTATCCTAATTCGAACGAACAAGCTGTGAAGCAAAGCGGAACAGATTGTGAAGTGATGACAAGCATCTTTAGATGCGCGGCAGCAAACTGGTGGAACACCAGGCAAGTAAGATAAAAATCACTTAACTTATCTGTCGTTCCGACAGGTACTGCCGCATTCACTACGCTAAAGCTACGTTCATTTGTCATCACTACTGAATTTTTCGCTAAAGCTTCAAAATTCATTCGTTCTAATCAGATAATGTAACAATATTTATCCTTTTTGAGAAGAAAAATATAAAACACAATATGATTTAGAATGATTTATCTGATTTATTAGATATGATGGGAAGCAAAAATGGACACCCATATATCAATCTTCTATGACAGGATCAGCGGTAGCAGCTGTTTCTATAGCAATGACTATTTTATATGAAAACGAAGGTAAAAACGGACGAAGATTTTCCAGACTAATTTAGCACTGCTTGATATTTGGGTGAAATTATCTCTATATGGATGGATATATGTGCTTACTGAGAGAGTAAAAATTTTGAGCTGATGACAGAACTATGTTGGGCTTCCGGAATTTGTTGCTGTGAGATTTTGCAGAATAAATGAAAAACTGAATAAGAAGAAATGTATGTAACTGGATGAATGATCCTTACTAGGAAATTCCCAGTGAATGATAAACAACAAAATTTAAAATCAAAGGAGAGTTACATTATGGCAAGTAAAAATTTACAAGGAACAATCGAGTATTACATCAAAGGGCAGTACGGACTTATTAAAGGTGAAGACGGTAAAGAGTATTGCTTCGGTAGAAAGGCGGTAACTGCAAGAGCGAAACTTTTCAATGGTGATGTTGTGAGATTCACAGTAGATCAAAAGCACCATATTCTTGTTTCAAAGGTTACATCTTACGTAGCTGTGAGATCAAAGATCAGGAAAGCATTGGCAAATAAAGGATATAGCTTTCAAAGCGAAAAAGGCGGTAAGTGGAGCATCATTGTAAAGAATGGTGATCGGAAGATGGTTCTGGAAGAATACGGACATATGACTTTACCTGAAGTTGCCGAATGGGTGAAAAGTGCAAAAAAACTTACTGCGAAGGATATTGATAAGATGTTTGAGAAGAAAGAGAAGAGCAATGTAAATAAAGAGAAGAGCAATGTGAAAAATGATGACTGTAAGATTGGTGGACACGTTGTACCGGATGATATACCAGTTAAGAAGTCATTGGAAGAAGCTGCTAGTGAAGCAGACGTAAAAGTGGACACAGAAATTATCCATGTCCACCGTTACTTTGCTTGATTTGATGATTGACTAACCTTTTATTTGCTGCATCAGTTTTTGGTACTGATTATCTATCTCTTCTGGTGAGAGGTTTATATCTTCTGGTACATAGTCTGGTTGCACACTGAGAAGATAATTATAGATAGCAATTGCCATAAGCTGATCCGCAGGAAGGTTAAGAGCTTCCTCATCTGTGATTTCAATAAATTCCATATTTAGTTTCCTCATCCATTGGGTAATTTATGAAAGGCCAATAAGATACTGAGAGATTGATGGTTGATACGCTTACATATTATATACGAATGAGACTTGTTGAAATCATACGAAAATTGAAAAAAGTTTGAATTTTTTTGAAAATAAATCATTTTTTTAATGAGAAGTGGTTTATAAGGATGGGACGAATGATAGGTGAAGCCCCTATTCCATCAATACATATTTGTAGGGATTAGCGAAAGGCTGGTTCCTAAATATTAAAAGTCTGGGAGAAAATACATTATGATGAAAGCTGAAATGAAGAAAAGCAGTCAGGAAATTATTGGATCTTACAAAATGGATGCAACCTACAGAGAACCGGAGTTTGCAGATTTTGTATCACGTAGGGAGTTTATCAATCGAACAGGGGTGTTCGTTTCACCGGAGTATTTCTTACATATCTATGAGGACTATAAGAAAGCCGGTGTCTCGCTTGATGAGTTCCTGGATCACTTTGAGAAATACAATTTTGAGATTGTAGAAATGCCAATGTCAGGCACATTCAAGTATTGTGTATCAGATGATACTGTGAGCGGATGCGGTATGTATAAGGAAGAGAACCATGAAGCAAATGTAGTAGAAGCATTGAATGCTGCTGTACTGAGCAATTATCACAGTCGGAAATACGTAGATAGTGTTGTTGAAAAATACAAAGATCATATGGACAGAGAAGAAAAGCATATGCAAGAAAATGTATTGCTGAATGCAGTAAGCAACGGTGTACATTAATTCTTGATGATGTGGCAGGAGAAATTATCTCCTGTCATTTTCAACAGTAAAATTTGAACAGAAGGAGAAAATTTATATGAAAGAAAATGATAATAATTCACTTGCAGAAACATTGGTAAATTACGAAATGCTTATTGAAATGATTCCTGAATTGGAAGATGTAGTTGATACTGGGATGGTAACGTTGGATGCAGCAAAAGCGGTATTCAAGAAGTTGTCAGAGGTAAATCAAATTGATTTCGTGGAATCTTTGGACTATGTGAAGCGGATGTTGCAACAACGAGATTCCAGGATTAAAGAGATGGAGAATGATATTGCTGCAAAGACTGTTGTGGAAACTCCGGCTGATTATATACCCTTGCAGAAAGCTAACAGAGACATGGAACGTCAGAATGAATTTCTCGAAGCAAGGATCAGAAAATTGGATAAGGAAAACGGACAGTTGAAACGTCAGCTTGCAGATCTTCAGAAAAAACAAGATCCAGAACAGGAACGACTGAAGAAGATCCATGAGACTGTGCAGCTGTTCAGTGGAAAGACAGAAATTTATCTGAAGGAGATGGATAAATCTGCTTGGTTGCTTGATGACTTGCAGAGTATTCCGGAAGAGGATTTTGAAGAATATGTTAAAGCAATTAAGGCTGTGAAGGGTTGGGCGGTTAGCATGGACCAGAAAGTTGATGGATTGATGGACAAAGTTGGATGATTTGTGCTGGTGACACTCCGGGAGGATGAAATTTGTCCTCTTAGGGGTGTTTTGACCGGATTTTCCTCAAAATTGGCAAAAATGCAAAAATGGCAAATTAGAGAATGCAGTAAAAATAAGGGTTTTTCTGGGGGCGATTTTCCGATAAAAGAATAGTTTTATGGTGATATTTTTAAGAATGTTATAGGTGCGTATCGGGATTTTTAGATGGTAAGAAGCCCAGAGGAAAATGTCCCCTGGGCTGATGATCTTACTTGATGGAAGCTAAGAATTTTTCACAGGCTTCATAATTGATGGTTACACGTAGATGGAAGTCTGTGCAATGATCGGTAGACGTGGAATCGCCTAGATAAACTTTTTGCTCCCAGAAGTGAAGTAAACCCTCTTTTTCCATATCAAGCATACATTTTTCAATATCATTATCTGAATAGTCGTCGGAAGAAATATTGATGTGATATGGATATTTTCCAGGTAAGAAGACCTCACGGAGTAATAAAGCTGCTAATTTTCTGTCCATTTTGAAAAGCTCCTTTCTTTATTTGATGAAGCAATTTTACAACAATCCAGTGGTATATTTCAGTATCATTTGGTATCAACTTTTTGAAAGGTTACGGAAATTATAACAAAATGGGGACATATGATTTCATATTATTTCATATGGGATTTGGAGAATATAACATTTGAAAGGATGGTGATGGACCATTAATACAAAATTAGTAGAAACACAGAGCCTAAATATAAATTGGCTGAAGCAAAATGAGGACGGAAGTTATACAAATGAAATTGTCCTATCGACATCACGAGAGCAATCCACTAGGAATCTTTCTAGTGAAAGTGAGCTACACAGGATTCTGAAACATATATATAAGAAGGAACACGGACACATTGAGGTAAATGAAGCTGGTCGTGAGATTATTCCTTATCTTATCACATTGGAGATCGGTAAAAATGTAAAGCGGTACGATGTGTTAAGAGAACATGGTGGAATCTTAAAAGTAACCCGGGGTGAGGTGACTACTGAATATGTATCTGAATTTTGTGGGGCTTCCCATTCCAGAACTCAGAAGAATCTATTTGTGGACCGTAGCATTAAAGACAAGCTGGATGATATTCTGCAATGCGGAATTCCAAAGAACACAGATTATCCAAAGCCATCTAAATGGAATGCTTACTATGCACTTGTGACTACGAACAGTCAGCCAGTATCGAAACCGAATATTGTTGTGATAGATGATTTTGAAAAGTTGGTTGCAGAAACTGTAGATATGGTAAAGGTGACTGGAAGCGGTGAGCAGAAAGAATATCAGGTATTGCCACCTACAGAGAAGGAGATTCCAATATTGCCTTTTGATGGTGCAGGACTTGTTACACCTGAATGTGCTTCAAGGTGGGCTGAAGAATTAGATTGCAGAAGTAAATGGACCGGCAGAAGATACATTCCATCTTGTTTTCAATTCAGATGTTTGCCATCGTTGAAAGGTGAAGCTTTTACATTTGATCTGAAGCAGTTCGCCATAGAAAAAGGAGTAAGCAAGATTGTTGATTTGGGCGGTAAGGAGTGGGATATATTCACGGATCAGATTGATATGATTGTCACAAAATCTCAATTTAAATTTTGGAATCTGTATCTGGATGATGTAGGACTATTTGACTGCCAGAAATGGAAGAGTGCTTTTGAGGAAGAAGTACACGGATATAGGCGAACTTTCAATGTAGCAAAATATGCAGATGCACCAGAAGATTTGAGGAATACCAGTTTGTTGAGTTATCAACCATTGCAGACAGTGAGATTTACGTTTGAAGAAGCAGAGCAGTTAGTATCTGATAGCGTTGGTACATATGAGAGAATTAAGTCCAGTGTAGATGAATTTCTGAAATACTGTGGTGTATCTGAAGAAGCGGAGTATATCAAGCCATATTATCAGGCTTTGCAATACAATCATGCACTGGCGAATGATGATTATGTTAGATGTAAGATGCAAGATGATATTAAACGCATGAAGAATGAATTACTAAGTGGTAAGCAAAGAATTCACGGTCACTACGAAGTCTTTTGTCCCGATATTTACGGTCTTGCTGAATATGCTTTTGGTCTGGATGTAAAAGGATTGCTGCCTAATTCATGGATTATCTATTCAAGGTATTGGACTGAACGCGGTGTATCTGAAGTAGATGTAATCCGTAATCCGCATATTGCAATGGAGCATAGGGTGTGCCAGGTAGCAACCAGTGCTGAGATGAAAAAATGGTACAAATATCAGGAATGTACAATTGTGTCCAGTATGTATGATACTTTAGCACTGGCATTATCTGGTGCGGACTATGACGGAGATACAGTTTGTACGACTGATGATGTGCAGATTATTAATGCTGTGAAACGTGAGATGGAATTTGGAAATGGTAATCTGATTGTAAAAGACGGAGAGTCCGGCAAAGAATTGAAGTCAGTGATTATATCAGATGTGCCTGGTCTTATGGAAGTGAATGCCCGAGGGTACAAGAACAATATAGGCAGCGTAATTGATCGGGTGACTGATCTATGGACATTATCGGAGCTATATCCCGAATGTCGTAAATATATTAAGATTGGTACAATCGTGGGTGCCGAGACTATAGATTTTGCTAAGACAGGGGAGAATGCGTTTTTTCCTGATGAAGTGTTGAAATTTCTGAAGGACAAGAAAAAGGGTTACTGGATGCGCTATCTTGAAAAAAATCTGTCAGCAGCCCAGGATGAAGCTTTGTCTATGAGTAATGCAGAATTTTTTGGTGGCGATCCAGATAAGAAGAAGCGGTTTGTGGATTACGATTGTAACATGAATAGGCTGTGCCACCTCGCTGAACAGAAGATTGCTGAGATTGACAAGCAGACTGAAGTTATGGCAGGAGAAGAATTTGATTACAGGACGTTGTTATCGGGAAATGTCCATGTGAACAGAGATGTATATAGGAAAGTGCAGATTTCACAGGATGAATATAAAAAGCTGGCTGATGGTATCAGAGCTTCATATAAGAGCAAGGACAAGAACGAAAAAGCCAACATTTCTTTGAGATACAGAATGTTTTATGAGAAGTGCCGTGCAGAGCTTCTGTATATTGTACCGGATATAGACAAGCTGTTGGATATGCTGATCCTAATTTATTATACAAAGAGAGACTTTAGGGATAACCAGAAATCTAAAGACTTATTATGGAATGCATTCCCGGAAGAGATGATTGCTAGAGCAAAGAGTGAGAATATCAATAAACAGGTTGATTTTAAGAAGTTATCAGTGAAGCACCATAAGAACAATCTGGCTGAGAGCAAGAAAAAACGCACAGGAAAAATCACGATTGCTTCAATTGATAGGTCGGATTGCACTGATAATGAGGTGACCTTTTATAAAGAAGATCGTGAGGAAATCCGCAAACTGATATTGAAACATAAGATTGTGAAGCGTAGTGACAATCAGGTGAAGTATGAAAGATTGATTGCGGTGTTATTGTATTTGAGCCGAAAGATGAATATGCAGACATTGACTTTGAGAAATAATTGTCCGGGAGAGTTATCTTATCAGAACATTGCAATGTTGGCTGGTGTAAATAATGATTTTATCAAACCTGCGCTGAAGAGTCTGAAGGAATGTGGTGTTATTAATATTGAGACAATGCAGAGCGGTGATCTGAAAATTGATGTATTGTATTATGGCAAACCGTTTGGTGAAGTGTGGTTTTGCACGGAAAACTATAATCAAGCCGGTGTGAAAATAAGGGATTATTTTAGGATGGATAAGGCTGCGTGAAAATATTTTTCAGTTATCGTGAAAATGGAAGTTGATTTGTAACATATTTTTTATGTTATCATCAAAGGTCGAAATTTAAGAAGTCGAATCCCTATAATGGAAAAAGAGGAAAACACACAATATCTGATGTGATAATCGAAAAAAACTATGTAATATAAGGAAAAAACTGGAACCAGTGCTTAACAGGGTACTGGTTTCTTTGCGTAAAAGATTAATGAAAGGAGCAGAAACAATGAGGCTAAATGAGATTGTAACAAGGTATTTAGAAGCTAATGGAATTTCAAAGAAATATTTCTCTGAATGTATCGGCTGTGATTTAGCTGTGACTTACAAATGGTTGAATGGTGAGATTAAGACTTTACCAGCGGATAAGTTAAAGAAAATTCATAGCTTCTTAAATGGTGAATATTACAAATCTATTGAGAGTGTGATGGAGGATTAAAAGATGGAAAGAACAATTAAATTGGATGAAGCCAGTTACGGCTATCTGATCCAGATGTTACAAGAAAGATATTATTCCACTGTGGATGTAGAGGAACTACGAAAAATTAATGAAATATACAAGGCTCTGGGCTGTAAGTCGGAAACATGGCTATCTATGATGGAGCCGAAGAAGAATCAGAAGGAGAACAAATAATTATGGATGTTAAAATTAATGTTGGTGAATATGTAAGAATCTCAACAAAAGATGATAAGGTGTATACAGGACTTATTACTGCAAAAGGAACAACTTATGCAAATGGTGGGATATATGAATTTTACCAACTCAATACAATTTATGAAGATGGAGTTGCCGTATTTGATTACCAGATAAAGACGATAGAAAAGAATTCATGGTTGTTATATTTGATGACAGAGATTAATGAGATTGTTAAACGACATAATTTTGAAGTGGAAGAGCCTGGAAATATTGGTAATCAGGCTATAGCAGTAATAGATAATTGGGCTATTTTAGAGGAAGTCGAAAAAGATATTGCAGCTGAGTTTTTCTATCAAACAAAGATGATTAAGACAATTATGGACCAGAATGTATTATTTAAATCACTTTGCCAGTCTGCAAAAGAGAAGATTGAGCGTTTAGAGAAAGCGTGTAAAAATGGCAACCTATAAATCATTAGACTCTCTGAAATCTGCCATTCTTAAAGAAGTCCGTTCCGCAGTAGACGTAGCTGCCCAAGAATCCGAAAATGTACTTCAGAAGAATGTGGATGAATTTTATTCTATCCCCGAGGGACGGTATCACAGAATAGGTATGCTTCAGGCGGCTCCGCAACTTGATACTGTGTTTGAAACCAAGAATGGAGCTATGGCGCAGGTTTCTATTAATACAAGCACACAATATGATCCAGCTGGAAGAGACACGGAGACAATTTATGGTTATGCTGAGGCTGATGGATTGATTGGTAAAGGTGGATTCTGGGAAAGAAGCAAGGAAGAAATTCCGAAGATACTTGAAGAAGAAATTGAGAAGAGGCTGGGCTAAGGAGTTTAAAATTCTATTATATTAGAAGACATTATTTCTATTTTAGGTTAATCTAAAAAATTCGTAGCTATTTTATATCATGTGGGAAGGTTCTCTTCCAACAAAAAATCAAAAAATAAATTTAGATCCTGGGACGCCGGGATTTAACTAAAATGAAAGGTAATTGGTAAATTCTAGAATAAAGTGATTACGTAATCCCCATAAGGTAATGGGAATTGAATAATAATAAATTATGTGAAAATAAAAAATGGGAGCTTGTAAATTTTTGTGAATTTGATAAGTATGCAGAAAAATCATATTGTGCTATTCATAATGTAGATTCATCAAAAAATCTTGGAGATATAACTAAAGTTGATGAAGAGAATTTATCTCCATTCAATATGATTTGTGGTGGGTCACCATGTTTTGTAGCAGGTACAAAAGTTATTACAAAAGAAGGATATAAAAATATTGAGAACATTAAAACTGGAGATATGGTATTAACTCATAAAAATAGATTTATGCCTGTATTGAAAACCGGCGGTGATACAAATAAAGATATATATAAATTAAAAGTACAAGGATTCTTAGAAACAGAATGTACAGATTATCACCCTTTTTATTGTAAAAAAACAAAAGACTCAGAACCAGAAAAAATAAAATTAAAGAATATAAAAAAAGGTTATTATGTTGGAAGTCATATTAACACTAAATTTGAAAATCAATATAATTTATCTGACGAAGATTGTTGGATTCTTGGTAGATATGTTGCTGATGGTCATATTAGAAAAGATAAAAGAAAAAATAGAAAAAACAGTTATCAATATCAGTGTATTTTATCAATAGGAAGTAACAAGATTGATGAATTAAAAAGTACTGTAAAGGAACGGCATTACAGTTGTTATCCTCATACAAAATCCACACATAGAGTTGTATTTTCATCTATGGAACTTGTAGAATTTATTCTTGAACATAATTTTGGTATTGGTGCAGAAAATAAGATAATTCCTAATTTTATCTTGGATTTACCGGCATATAAATTGAAATACTTTTTAAAAGGATATATGGCAGGTGATGGTTGCAATATTGGCAATATATATCAGGCAACAACAGTAAGTAAAGAACTTGCAATGTCTTTGTGCCTAGTAATTCAAAAAGTCTACCATGTAGGATGTTGTATTTATTATGATAATCGTCCAGATACTTATATTATTGAAAATAGGGTAGTAAATCAAAAAGATACATATATGATTCGATTTAGAAAAAATTCACAGAAACATTTGTGGTTTATTGAAAATAATATTGTATGGTATCCAGTTAGAGAAATTTCTAAAACAGATAAAGTCGAAAACGTATATAACATTGAGGTTGAAGAAGATCATACATACACTGCAAATAATATTATTACATATAATTGCCAGGATTTTAGTGTAGCTGGTAAACAAAAAGGATCTATATGGACTTGCAAGGATTGTGGACATGAATATAATCCATTAACAGTCCATTGGTCCGAGCGTGATAAATGTCCTCATTGTGGAAGTACAAATCTTGAAAAAACTCGCTCATCACTTCTTGTGGAATATCTAAGAGTTATTCAATCAAACAAACCCAATTTTGGTATTTATGAAAATGTAAAAAACATTGTTGGTAAACAATTTAAAGAAACAACATTTAAGTTATTTACTGATGAATTAGAAGAATATGGTTATAACGTATACTGGAAAGTGCTCAACGCAAAGCATTATGGAATCCCTCAGAATAGAGAAAGAGTATATCTTATTTTTATTAAGAAAGAACTGGATAATGGGGAGTTTAAATTTCCAGTGCCATTTGACAATGGTACACGTTTAAAAGATATTCTCGAAAATAAAGTAGATGAAAAGTATTATATTTCAGAGGAAAAGGTTAAGAAATTTATAAAGAATATTCATACATACGAATCTAATACTTCTAATGAGCAGCATTTTATTGGAAATATAAATCGTCCAGATTTCGGAACAGGATATGCTGGTGGTGTATGGGATAAAAATAATATAAGTCATACGTTAACGACAATGCAGGGTGGAGGCAGACAATCACATATAATGACAGGAATTGTATCTAACTGTGGTGAAAAATTTGAAAAAGAGATTGATGTTGCAAATACATTACTTGCAAGAGATTATAAAGGTTTTGGAAACCAGGGGATGAATGCAGTTGTTGAAATTCCACAAGCAACTAAAAAAGGGTATATAGAATGCGAAGTAGGTGGCGTTGCAGATTTATCTTATCCAGATTCGAAGACAAGAAGAGGCAGAGTGCAAGACCGTGGAAATATATCACCAACAATTACTGCAGCAGAAACTAGCGTATGTAAGATTAAATACGATGATAAAGTTATTTGTGCAAGCAGAGGAAGAAATCCGGAAAATCCATCAGATCGCACTCCTGGATCACTTACTGAACAGAGATTAGAATTTAATCACAATGGCTGTACAAATACATTGACTTCTGTACAAAAAGACAATTATGTTTTTGAAATTAATAATATTAGAATTAGAAAATTAACACCAAGAGAATGTTTTAGGCTTATGGGATTTTCTGATAATGCGTTTAATGCAGCAGAAGCGGTGGTTAGTAACACTCAGTTATATAAACAGGCAGGAAACTCTATTGTGGTAGATGTTTTATATTATATTTTTATCGAATTATATAAAGCTATGCCATATTTGTTTGATGATTTGAGATTAAGCAGTTTCTTTTCCGGCATTGGAGCTTTTGAATGTGCATTAGATAGATTGTATGAAAGTATTAATAAAATCGAGAAGAGGCTTGGATAAGATGAAAAATACATATATAAAAAATCCGCTTAATTATACAGGCGGTAAATATAAATTACTTCCGCAGATTATCCCGCTTCTTCCGGAAAAGGTTGATACATTTGTAGATTTATTCGGTGGTGGATTTAATGTTGGGATTAATGTGGCTGCAGATCATTTTGTTTATAATGATAAATGTGCACCAGTTGTTGAGTTGCTGCGTAATTTTTATACGCATGATTCAGAATACATTCATGGAAAAGTTCTGGATATCATTACTGAATACGGATTAAGCCGTTTAGATATTAATGGATATGAATATTATGGAACTAACTCTGATAAAGGTGTTGCAGAGTTTAATAAACAGCAGTTTTTAAAATTACGAGAAGCATATAATAAAAATGCTGATTGGATTAAATTCTATACGATTGTCATATTTGCTTTTAATAATCAAATCCGTTTCAATTCAAAAGGTGGATTCAACATGCCTGTTGGAAATCGCGATTATAATGTTTCTATGCAGGAAAAAATGAAGCTGTTTGTTAATGAATTACATAAAAAAGATGTTGTATTTGAGAACAGCGATTTTCGTGAGCAAAGTTTTATTTTAGATAACAGTTTCGTATACGCAGATCCGCCCTATCTAAATGCTTGTGCATCATATAATAAATCATGGACAGAAGCGGAAGAAATTCATTTATTAAATTTACTTGATAAAGTCAATGGTAACGGCGGTAAATTTGCATTAAGTAATAATCTCAAATATGATAATCCGATATTGAATAAGTGGAAAAACAAATATACTGCGCATTATCTGAGTGGGAATTATAGTAACTGTTGTTACCAGAAGAAAGATAGAAGTAAGGACTGCGAGGTTCTTATTACAAATTATTAATAAATAAAAATACTCAAATAAATATATCTACAAACACATCAAAAAGCCATATATTATCGGCAAAATTCACACATTTATTTAAAAAATAAATATATATAAAAATATAATAATACTCATTTATTTATATTTATTATCTTATAAAACCCAATGATTTTATAACAAAATAGCAAAAATATATATCTATATATCTTTTATTTTTATGAAAAATATAAATATATTTACAAAAAACAGAATAAAGGAGGATGCATAAAATGAGTGACTTCGTTATGCAAATTGGAGCTGACCTGGATTTATCCAAAGTCCAGGAGCAGCTTGATTCTATAAAAAAACAAAAAGTAACTCTTGATGTTGAGATTAAGGGTAATGATGATGCACATAATCTTGCAAAAAGCATTGAAAAAGGACTGAAATCCACAAAAATTGATACGTCCGGACTGAGTAAGCAGTTAGCGGACGCTTTTAATATTACGGACAAGTCTGCAATTGGCAAGATTAAGAGTCAGATCAACAGTGTAATGTCAGAGCTTGGAAAGACTTGGAATGGCAAGGAGTTTAATTTACAAGGTGGAAAAGGTAATGCTTTTGTTTCCGGTTTGAGTGATCTTGCGAACAGTGTTTCTCAGAATGCCAACATTATTCAGGGCAAAATGGGGATTTACGACCAGTTCTACAGCTATTTCAAAGATAAGAAGATTTATGTATCAGATGATCTGAAGAAAGCTTTGTCCGGTGATGAATATAAAGAACTTCTAAACAATAATATCGGTCATATTGTCAGAGAAGCAAGTAAAGGTGTATCTATTGATAGTATCTGGGGCGAGATGACCAGTATGTTTCCAGAGCATTTCGCTGACAATATTACAAACCAGGCAGATCAGATTAAGAGAGCTTTTGAAGTATTAGCCCAGGCACGACAAGACATGACTCAGGTTATTTCTGCGGAAAATATGACACCGGAGCAGGCAGCTGGGATTAAAGCTGATGCATTTGATGAAGTTATATCTATGGCTAATCAAATGAGGGAAAGACTTCAGCAGAATATCGAGACTGCTTCAGAAGGTGTGAAGAATACGTATGACCTTGATGTTGATATTAATACAGAGAAAATTGTATCTGATATCCGGAATGCTATTCAGTCTGCTACCTCTGGTGCTGAAGATGCGGTTCAGATTAATGTGAAAATCAATGATGAAGAGTTGCTGTCTCAGATGAGGTCTGCTATTAGTCAGTTAGCCACTTGGGACGAGCCAGTACAGGTTGACATTCAAGTTAATAAGCAGAGTTTGGAAGCTGATTTGGAAGTTGCATTGAAAGACGTGGAGCTTCCTATTAAATTCAAGATTGATTCAGAACAGATGGCAGCTGATATCCAGGCGGCTGTTAATCAGATTACAGACATTGAAATCAACTTGAGGGTTAATACGGATAGTCTGCGAAGCTCTGTTGAGGGTGCTGTGAACAATGGTGGAAGTAATGTCCCGACGGTTGATACATCTGGAATGAGCGAATTACAGAATATTCTTAATGGTCTTAATAACGCAGGTGTCCAGGGACAGAGTGTGTTCCAGAGCTTTGGCAATACATTGAAAGAGGTAGGCGCTACGTTTACTGTATTTAATTTTCTTACAGATGCCATATATAAAGTTGGTGACGCAGCGAGAGATGCGGTAAGTACAGTAAAAGAGCTTGATGATTCCATTGTGGCGTTGCAGTTGGCTACAGGAAAATCTTATAATACCGTAAGTAATATGATGAATGATTACATAGATCTTGGTGCTGAACTGGGTACTGTAGGTACAGCTGTTGCTGAAGGTGCGGACGCATGGCTAAGACAGGGTAAGAGTATTGAAGAAGTCAACAATCTGGTTAAATCTTCTGTAATCTTTTCAAAAGTTGGTGATATGTCTGCGGAAGATGCTACGAAGTATTTAACTGCAAGTCTGAATGGATATCAGCTGGAAGCAGAGAATGCAATGTCTGTAGTTGATAAGATCTCAAATGTTGACCTCAATGCAGCGGTAAGTTCTAGTGGACTAGCTGAAGCAATGTCTCGTGTTGCTGTTACTGCGGATCAAGCCGGAATCTCTATGGACCGTCTATTGGGTTATGTGGCAACTATCGGTGAAGTCACACAGCAAAGTATGTCTACTGTGGGAACTGCTATGAAGTCTATTCTAACTCGTATGACTAATATAAAAGCCGGGAAGTTGGAACTGGTAGACGAGGACGGAACTACTGAGAAGCTGTCTGATGTTGAAGCTACACTTGCAAACGTGGGAATTAATCTTAGAAAAACAATGACGGAGTATAACAGTGCTTCAGACGTATTAGATGCACTTGCTTCCAAGTGGGATACATTGAATCAGGCACAGCAAAACGCCATTGCGATTTCTTTTAGTGGCCAACGCATGCAGAATCAATTTAGAGTCCTCATGGAGAATTATGACAGAGTGCAAAAGTATACAGACGTAGCGGCTAATTCAGAAGGCAGTGGTGAGCAAAAGTTTGACTTATATTTGCAAGGACTTGAAGCAAAAACCAATTCCTTAAAGGCTTCCCTGGAATCTTTATCATCTAGCGTGATCTCCCGAGATTTATATGCAGGATTCTTGGATGGATCAAAAGCAGTTGTAGACTTCACGGAAAAAACTGGACTTCTTAAAGGAGCTTTAGCAGGACTTGGAACGGCTGGTGCTACATATGCTCTTAGTCAGTTAGTAAGTATGGCTACAAGTGCAACAAAAGAATTTTCTAATCTGTCAAATGCTCTGAAGATGGTAAAAGCAGCGGAGTCCGCAGGAACATTTGATACATCTAACATGGCAAGTCTTATAAATCTCACGAAAGGTCTTTCAGAATCACAAACTAAACTTGTATTATCCAGTACGGCTTTATCTGATGCACAGAGAGTAGCGGTGCTAATGGGGCAAGGCATGACGGAAGCACAGGCGAGTGCTGCGGTAGCTTCAATGGGACTGGCAAGTGCTGAAGAAGTTGCAACAGGAGCAACAGTTTCTCTTAGCTCTGCACTTTCTGGATTAATGTCTACACTTCTTGCAAATCCTATGATTTTAATTGCTGCTGGTGTAACAGCTGTCGTATCAGCTTTTTCCGCATATAAAAGATCAATTGAGGAAGCAGTGGACAAAGCACAAGAAGCTGGTAATGCTTGGGAAGACAATAATACATCTTTACAAGATAATATCGACAAAATTACAGAACTTCGTACAGCATTGGATAATGGGACACTGACTGAAGAGGAAGCTTACCAGGCTAAATCTGATCTATTGGAAATCCAGGACTCTTTGACGGAGAGTTACGGAAACCAGGCACAGGGCATAGATCTTGTTAATGGATCATTGGATCAGCAGATTTCCAAACTGAAGGAGTTATCTACAGAAGAATCCAAACGTTTCCTTAACGAGAACAAAAAAGGCGTTGAAGAAGCTGAGAAGCAGATGGAGAAAGAACGCCATGCTTATTTAGGACAATATTCTGATAATGGCTCTGACGAGTCAAACGCTATTAATCAAGCAATCACCAAGCTCAAAAATAAATATGGTGATGATGTTTTCAATCTGCAAGAGGGCATGGAAGGAACTGGTAATTTCGAAATTGAGTTCACGGCAGACGCTTCTACTGCTAAAGATGCACTGAATGATTTTATGAATGAAATAAGATCAATTCAAGAGCAATATGGTGAAAGTGATGTGCTGACAAGTTTATCTAATTATGCTTCTGGTGGTTTGGAAGAAGCCAATGACATTTTGACAGAATATCAGGACTTATACAATCAGGCGAAACAAGCTGAGTTATTTTCCGGTAAACAACAATATTCTGGTAAGACTGCTTTGGAATGGCTTAATAAATATGAAGACGCGGTAAATAAATATAATGATGCAATATCGGGTGGAAATGCAGACGAGATTGCAGATGCAAAGCAATATTATGATGATATCAACAAGAGTGTTCAAGTCCTAATGAACACAGATGCCTCTAAGTATTCCTCACAATTTAAGGAGATCGGAGATCAGCTAAACACGGCTGCCATAAAAGCCAATGAGTTCAACCAGGCTTTATCCGGTGAGGGTGAGAATGGATTCCAGAAACATTTGCAGAGCGTAGCTGAAGAGATCAAGAAGTTAAATATGGATGATGCAGATTTTAAGGCAGCTGTAGCTTCAGGTGATGTGGATTCCATTAATTATCTTGTAGAAGCTGCTAAAAATGCAGGAATCATTACTGGAAAATCTGCTAGTGAGATTCAACCTTTGATTACGGCATTGGGAAATCTGGGTTATATCAGCAATATGTCCGCAGATGGATTGGACAATGTAGCTGATAGTGCAAGCAATGTGGATATGTCCTTCTCTGATCTTGCGAAAGAGGACAGTTCGAGCCTGTTACAGGAAATCAGTGCTGTACAAGAAGTATTAGATTCTCAGTCTATTGGTATGTCGGTAAGCTATGATGATTTCAATTCAGATGCACTGGCTGAGTATAGGGATTGCCTTGAATATGTGAATGGTAGTTTAGTTCTAAATGAAGAGAACGTTAAAAATTTAACAAAAGCAAAAGTAGAGGAACAAGTAGCTACAAATAATACTGCAAAAGCACAGAAACAGCAAGAATATCTGGAAAATGCCAAGCAGATTGAAGCTTTGCGCCAGAAACTATTGGACAATACGGACGCAACAGGAAAGAGCGCAGAGAGCATTCAGGAACAGATTGATGGGCTATTGGCAAGTAATGACGCAATTGTGGAGCAGTGTAGTCAGCTTGATTTGTTAAATTCTTCATTGATGGAGTCCATAGGAATTTATCAGCAGTGGAAGGATGCTCAGAATGCTTCTGAATCTGGAAATATGTTTGATGATGCAATTACGGCATCTAAGCAGATAGATGATGTTTTAAATAACACAGACTCAGATATTTATGGTAGAGTTGGACGTAAAGATTATCAAGCTTCTTTGGATTTTCTTATTCCTGATACGGTTGATAGTACAGATGAAAATGCAATCAATTCCTATTTAAGCAGCATTGACAATCTGTTTACCCACAATGAAGATGGGGAAAGAGCCGGACTTAACATAGAAGAGTTCTGCAAAAATGCAATGGATAAAGGTCTTATGGTACTGGATGAAGCTGGTGAAAACTACCAGGTAGCAGGTGGGAAGACCATGGAAGATTTTGCTGAGGGTATGAATCTTTCAATGCCTATGGTTCAAGCAATGTTCGGTGAGATGCAGGAATTTGGAGCCAACTTCGATTGGTCAGATGAAGGAATCCAAACAATGGGCGATATTGCTGTAGCTGCCACGGAAGCTTCAGAAGCATTACGTGGTGTAGCTGGAAATGAAGACCTGAAGATCAATCTTGATGTGTCTAATCTGGAAACTACGGAAGAAAAATGTTCTGCATTGGATGATACTATATCAGAGATGAATGCGGTTAAAGCAAAGGTAGGCGTGGATTCATCAGAAGTGGACCAGGCGAATACAATTATTCAGTATTGCGTTGCTCAGAAACAACAATTAGAAGCACCAGCAGTAATGAATGTTGATGTAAGCCAGGTTTCCGGTAAGATTGGAGAAGCTGTTGGATTGTTGCAAGAGTTCCAGACAGCACAGAACACATTGCAGATGCAAGAAACATTAGGAATGGACACCTCAGAAGCCCAGGCAAATGTGAAAGCTGTAGCAGATAAGATTAAAGGGCTTGATACAAATGTAAAAGCAACACTTTCCATTGATGATTCCTCTATAGATACGATCCAGGACAGTATTAGCAGTAAACTTACAAATGAAGTCATGGTGAAAGCTGGAATTGATGATTCTGCTATCATTGGATTTCAAGAAACCAAACATGATGCAAAAGGTGAAGTGGATTGGGATAATGATACGACAAAAGTTGATGCGTATGCTGCTGCCGAGAAGAACAGTAAAGGTACGGTGCTTTGGAGTAATGACGAGACTCTGGTTAAGAAAGAGTTCACAGCAGTTGGACACATTAATTGGGGAAATACCTCTGCGCCTACAAGTGGTAAGGGCAGTGTAAACGGAACTGCTCATGTATCTAGTACAGCGAAAGTATCTGGAAATGCCAAAGCTTCAGGTGATTGGGGCAATAAACACCCTGGTAAAACATTGGTAGGGGAGTTAGGAAGAGAACTCTGGGTCGATATCCGCACCGGAAAATGGGAAACGATCGGTAACAATGGGGCAGAATTCCGGGACATTCCGCAAGGTGCAATCGTATTTAATCATGTACAGACAGAGGAATTGTTAAGCAATGGATTCACAGCTTCAAGAGCAGTCGCATTAGCGTCCGGTACAAGTCCTGACATATCTGGGAAAGCTCTTGTATCTGGAAATGCTATGGTAACAGGTGGAATCAGTGTAAAACAGGCTCAGAAATCTGTTGTGTCAGGTGGTAATACTGCAAAGACTGCCAATGCTACAAATGCTGATACAAAAGCCACTAAGAATCACACAAAAGCAACAAATGATTCCACAAAAGCTACTAAGAAGTCTAAAAAGACATTTGATTGGGTTGCTAATAAGCTAAAGGAATGGGAGAAGAAAGTCAAGAAAATATCCGACCAGATTACGGATTATATTACATCTGCATTAAAAACCTCTTTGATGAAGAAACAGATGAAGACCATGAATAAAGAAATCTCTTCCAATAACAAAGGTGAGATTGCTTACATGAAAAAGGCTAATTCTGTAGCTAAGAAATACACATATTATGATAGTGATGGCGGTGAGATTAATGTATCTATTCCAAAGAAATATCAGAAGCTCGTACAGTCCGGTGCGTATAGAGTTGAAGACATGGATACTTCAACAGATCAGGGTAAGGCTTTAGCAGAAGCTATCTCAGAATATCAGAATTGGTATGAGAAAGCACAAGATTGTAAACAGGCAGTTATTGATCTGAGAAATGAACAACAAAAACTATTTGAGCAATGGGCTAACATGCCTACAGAGAAAGCCGAGAAAAAGATTGATCGTTTGACTACCGGTTATAACGGTATTAATGCTGTGTCTTCCAGGCTTACAGCAGCAACAAAAGGTGGCTCTACTCAGGCTGTTCTTGCTCAGACAATGAAAGAGGATCTGGCTGAAGCTCAGGATCAGAAGAAATCAGATAATAAAGCGTTGAAATCTGCGAAGACTGCTAATAAAAAAGCTTACAGTGCAAAGAAAAAAGCAGACAATAAGGTTAAATCTACTGCAAAATCCTTACTGAAAACAAATCTTACTGATGAACAGAAGAAACAGGTGAAATCTGGTAAGAAAATTGATTCTACTGGTATGTCAGGTTCCCAGAAGAAAAAAGCTGACGCTTATAATAAAGCTGTGACAAACAAGAGCAAAGCGAATAAGAAAGCCACATCTGCAAAATCTAAATTATCTACGGCAAAATCTAACTACAATTCATCCAATTCTACATATAAATCCATGAAGTCTAATGTGAATACAGCGCTTAATGCTTATGATTCCGGTGATTCTCTTTCTTATATGAATGGTCTGGTTGACGAACAAGTATCTGGGAAGAAGGCTGAACAAGAAGCAAGAAAAACAGCTGTGGAACAAGCGAATGCTAATTTGACTACGACTAAGAAGCAGAAAACAACAGCTAACAAAAAGCTTGCAAAGCTTCAGAAGAAATATAAAAACAGTAAGAATCTTACAGCAGCTCAGAAAAAGAAGATTGTAGCTGGCAAAGAAATTGATACAACCGGAATTACTAATGCAAAGCAGTTGAAAATTCTGACCGCATACAATAATGCTTTGGCAGACAGTAAAAAGAAGAAAGAGAACGTAACTATTGCCACAAATGCTCTTGCGGAAGCTAATGAGAATCTTATGACAGCCGAGGTGGAATCTGCTCAGGCTACAGTGGAAGCGGTATCTACGAAATTTGATAATGCGAAGACGTATTACGAAGCACTTCTAAGTTACCAAGAGCAATTAAGTAAATATCAGGAAAAGAATATAGACCTAGCAAAATCTCACGGAGATTACGAAAAATCTTCTGACTATGATACAAAAATCAGTAATACTCAGGCTGAAAGAGCAATTAAACAGAATGAGCTTGATGAATTGACTAAGCAGTTAAATGATGGCGTTGAAGCTGGAACAATCGTGGAAAATTCACAAGAATGGCTGGACATGCAGACAAAAATCAAAGAAGCGCAAAATGCTGTGGCAGACTATGACACACAAATTGAGGAATTGAAGCAATCTCAGATTGGTGTTTATTACGAAGAACAGTTTGAAAGAGCTGCAGAAAAGGTTGACAGGTTCCGTGATAAGCTGGATGGTCTTAAATCCCTGATTTCAGATGATATGAAAATTGATAAAAACACAGGACTTCTTACAGAATCAGGTGCATTGTCAATTACATTAGATGTGGATGATATCAATGCTTCCACAGAAAATCTGAAAACCTATATAAAGGAAAGACAGCAGATTATTAATGATTATAATGCAGGAAAATTCGGCGAGGATGAATATAACCAGAAGCTCAAGGATGTTGACGAAAATATCAAGAGTACCACTGCAAATATTTATTCTTCCAGGAATTCCATTTTGGAGCTGGTGAAATCCCAATCTCAGGCTGAGTTGGATGTGCTGAACAAGGTCATTGATAAGAGGAAAGAAGCTTTGTCAGCCAAGAAAAACTATTATGACTATGACAAGACACTGAAAAACAAAACCAAGGATATTGAAGTGCTGGAGAGACAGATTGCGGCGTTGGAAGGAAGCACCAGTGCAGAAGATAAGGCAAGAAAAGCCAAGCTCCAAGAGCAATTGGATAGTGCAAAAGAAGATCTGAATGATACAATCACAGATCATGCTTATAGTATGCAGACAGACGCACTTGACAAGTTGTCTACTGATATGAGTGAAGATCTGGATAAATGGATTAATACTATAAGCTCTAATATGGAAGAAATGACTACAGCTATTAATGATGCTGTGAAGAATGCAGGACTATCCACAGCCGGAACAATCAATGCTATTTCTTCAATATTAAGACATTACGGATTATCTGATAGTGAGATTTCACAGTCTGGACTTACAAATATTACCGGTTATGCTTCCGGTACAGACTATGTACCTAAATCTGGAATATACAGAGTAAACGAAAATGGTATGGAATCTGTCTTTTCTAAACAATATGGTACTCTTACATTCTTAAACCAGGGTGACAAAGTGTTTGATGCTAACTTTACGAAAAGCTTATTGGACAATGCAACTATAGCCACCCAGAAAAACATGCCAGACTATGCTGGAATGGCAAAAGCTATAGAAAAGAATATCCAAAATATTCAGAATCTAAGTGGAAACACTTATGTAAATAACTTCTATATTGATGGTGCGCAAGATACAGATTCTATTTTGAAAGAAATTGACAAACACTTGGATAAGAAAATCCAGGCACATGACAAGAAGCAAGTCAGAGATTTCAAAAGTTTGCGATAAAGTGAAGTGCTGCATGAGTGATTTTTGAAGGATGTAATTTTTTAGAATTAAAACAAAGAGCTTTTAAGAAGAAATTACTGTAACAGGTAAATGGCTTCTTGGAAGCTCTTTTTAAATATATTGAGGTAATTTTTATGGAAACAACAAATTGTGTAACACAGGAAACAACAAATGCAGCAGTAATGGGATTTGGGTCAAATGAACAGGAAATGTTGAATTTTGCAATCAAAAATGGTATCATCGACTTACCACATTTGCAGGATCAAGTTGAGATGATGAAGAATGCTGAAATTTTACAAAATCATCAATATAAGATTTGGCAAGGAAATAATCAAAAGTGGTATACATATTTACCAGATGGCAAAGATGGACGTAAACAGGTGAAAAGGTCTACAAAGGCAGCCATTGAAAAAGCAGTGATTCAATATTACCGCAAAAATCCCAAAGAAGAACGCAAGATAAAAACTTTTAAAGATGCCTATGAGCATTGGCGTAGTGTCCAAGATTCTCTGGTTTGTCATAATACCGTATGTAAATATAATACAGATCGCAAAAGGTATTTCGATGGCACCCCATTTGTAAAAAAGAATATTCAGGACATGACGGAAGAAGATATAAAGGTTTTTATCGTAAAAACAGTTAAAGAAAAAGAACTATGCAAAAAGGCTTGTAAGACTTTATTCAGTTATATTAAAAATACAATCTACAGTGCAAGAGTAAATAAAGCCATTGTTGGTGATCCTATGGAATTCTTACAGGCAAAACAGTTCTATCAATATTGTGTAGAAAAAGAAAAGCCTTTAGAGCAAAAGATTTTTTCTGATTTGGACTTGAACAGTCTACATGAGAGATTTGATCTTGACCATGAGAAAAAACCAGATTATATTCCCACATATGCAGTACAGTTAGCTTCTTTAACCGGGATGAGAGTAGGAGAAATAGTTGCGCTCAAATGGGAAGACATTAAGGTGGATTATATCGTCATTAACAAGTCTGAAAAATACGATAGGATTACAAAAGAGTATTTCATTGATAAGACTAAGAATAAGAAAGACAGAGTTTTCCCAAAGACTAAAGAGATTGAGAAGCTGTTTAACACAGTAAAATATGTCGAACAGACAAATGGATTTTTGTGCGAATGGGTATTCGCGAATAAAGACGGTAGGATTCATGCGCCAATGGTATCTTCTTGTATAAAGAACAAATGCAAGCAGCAAGGTATAAGAAATAGAGGAATTCATTCTTTTAGAAAGACGGTAAATTCTAAATTGAAATGTAATGGAGTCTCTACAACTGTAGCAGCTTCTCTACTTGGTCATACTGAAGAAGTAAATGAAAAATATTACACTTTTGATACAACAGATTTAAAGTATAAGACAAAAATTATTGAAGAAATTGAAGTAAAATAACAAAAAGTAATCAAGGTAATCAAAAATATTTTACTATCAAACAAATAAAATGCTTGATTTTTAAGGGATTATAGGGTATAGTAAGAAAGTCATTTGGGGGCCGTGAGGTCGCAGGTTCAAATCCTGTTGCCCCGATTAGTCATTGACAAGTGACTTGAAAAATGTTAAGGTAATAACCACAAAGAACATATAAGAGAAATGCTTTGATAAGGAGTAGTACACAGGTACCGGAGCGCAGAGAGTCATCGGGTGGTGTGAGATGACGGAAGGAAACTGTAGAACTCGCCTTGGAGCAGCTGTCTGAAATTACTTCGAATGATTAGAAGAAGCGAGAGTAGACACAGCCGGATTCCACCGTTACAGGGAAAGGATATAAGGAGTAATCCCGTATCCGATAAGTGTATGGATTCTATTCATGAAATAAGAGTGGTACCGCGTAAGATGTATGTCTTCCGTCTCTTGCACCTGTATGTGTGCAGAGCTGGAGGACTTTTTTTATGTGATAGTAATTCCATTGGAATTTAATACCACATAAAGCTGCTTTATCAGACTGAGCTCTGACCCAGCAGACAAAGAATCCTTCCGTCACAGAAAAGAGAAAAATTAAATTTACAATATGGAGGAATAAAAAATGATGAATGTAAGCAAATACAAAAAACAGTATTATCTTCCACCAGAAATCTGTATGGACTGGGCAAAAAAGGACTATATTGACAAGGCACCTGCATGGTGTTCTGTAGACCTTCGTGACGGAAACCAGGCACTTGTCATCCCAATGAGCCTGGAACAGAAGGTTGAGTTTTTCAAACTTCTTGTACAGATTGGGTTTAAAGAGATTGAAGTAGGATTTCCAGCTGCTTCCGAGACAGAGTATACGTTCCTTCGTACCCTGATCGATCGCAAACTGATTCCTGAAGATGTTACGATCCAGGTACTGACTCAGGCAAGAGAGCATATTATCCGTAAAACCTTTGAAGCCGTAAAAGGTGCGCCTAAAGCTATTGTTCACGTATACAATTCCACATCTGTTGCACAGCGTGAACAGGTATTCAAGAAATCCAAAGAAGAGATTTTAAAGATTGCCGTAGAAGGTGCGAAATTATTAAAAGAACTGGCTGAACAGACAGAAGGAAACTTCCAGTTTGAGTATAGTCCGGAGAGCTTTACAGGAACTGAGCCGGAATATGCCCTTGAGGTCTGCAATGCAGTTATCGATGTATGGCAGCCGACTCCGGACAACAAATGTATCATCAACCTTCCGGTAACAGTGGAGCATTCCATGCCGCATGTATATGCGAGTCAGGTTGAATATATGTGCAAACATATGCTTCGCCGTGAAAATGTAATCGTTTCCTTACATCCTCACAATGACAGAGGTTGTGGTGTGGCAGATTCTGAAATGGGAATTCTTGCCGGAGCAGACCGCATCGAGGGAACTCTTTTTGGAAACGGAGAGCGTACTGGTAATGTTGATATTGTAACACTTGGAATGAACATGTATTCCCAGGGAGTAGATCCGAAGCTTGACTTCTCCGATATGCCTCACATCTGCGAGGTGTATGAGCGTTGCACGGGAATGACAGTTGGAGAGAGAAGTCCATACAGTGGAGCACTTGTTTTTGCAGCATTTTCTGGTTCCCATCAGGATGCAATTGCCAAAGGTATGCACTGGATCGAGGAAAAAGATCCGAACCGCTGGACAGTTCCGTATCTGCCAATTGATCCCACAGATGTTGGACGTAATTATGATGCAGATGTTATCCGTATCAACAGCCAGTCTGGCAAAGGCGGCGTAGGCTACATTCTGGAAACAAAATACGGTCTGAACCTTCCGCCAAAAATGCGTGAGGCAATGGGTTACGCAGCCAAGGGTGTTTCTGATCACCTTCATAAAGAGCTTCATCCAGATGAAATCTTTGATCTGTTCAAAAAGACTTTTGAGAATGTGGGACAGCCGTACAGCATTAATGAAGTGCACTTCCAGCAGACGAGCGAGGGAATTACAACTAAGGTAACCTCCACATTTAATGGAAAAACAATTACCACAGAGGCTGTGGGAAATGGACGTCTTGACGCAGTGAGCAATGCCCTGAAGAAAGCATACGAATTGAAGTATTCTCTGGAAGTATACCAGGAACATGCGTTAGAGCGCAGCTCCAGTTCCAAGGCTATAGCATATGTTGGAATCAAGAAACCTGACGGAACTATGGCGTGGGGAGCAGGCGTAGACCCGGATATTATCCGTGCTTCCATTGATGCACTTGTAACAGCAATTAATAACCGCTGAGAGATTTGTTTAAACCTTATTTATAATAAGAAGCATATTTGATAACAAAAAGACAAACCACCGCAAATCAGTTCATAAAAAAGACTGTGCGGTGGTTTGCTGCTTTGAAAGGTAACGGCGCTTTTTGTCAGAATTCGGCGATAAAAAAGGTTTGACGAACAGAAAAAGAAAAGCTATAATAAAATCCATAAGAAGGGGAGAAATAACCATACCTAAGAATAAAAGGGGACAAATAGAAACAGGGTAAATTTATCAAAAATATTACATGATTTTTGAATGAATCATCCTATTTCTTTCTTGTTGCCTTTCTTTTTTTACCTGTTTTTAGCGAAAAAAGCTATAGAAAGCAAAAAAAACTTGACATTTTGGAGTTTATTAAATATAATTTTCCTATAAATTACAGAAATGTTACAGAATAAATAATAAAAGAAATCAAAACATAACAGAAGTGCAAGGAAAGAAGAATATGAAATTAAAAAGAAGTTTACAACATGTAACAACTTGCAAGAGCGATGCCCAGAAAAAAAAGAATGGAAATGCTCTTGTACATAATTTTGTAGCTCTTAGCGCCTGCGCCACGTTGGCAATGATTTTGGCAGTTGGAACGAAGGTGGCGGAGTTTGGTCCACGGAGCCAGGTATATGCAGCTTCGGACAAAGAGAACAGATCCGCGGATGCCTGGACTGACCTTGGAAGTGTAGAGTATGATCTGCCTACCGGAATTGCCGGTATGGTAACCAGTGTTGCAGATACTCCTTCAGCAGGAACATCTGTAACAAGAATTGGAACTTCATGCGAGAGAGTCATGGTAGGCCAGCGCGTGAAGCAGATAAAAGGAAACGTGGATGAGCTGAATGTAGGGGACTCTATGGCTGATACAGTTGCGAGCCTTGATGCAGCTGCAGTATCCATGTCTGCAAATCCGAAGATCATGTCGGACGCAGATTATGATAACCTGCTTCATATAGTAGAGGCAGAGGCGGGCACAGAGGACATTAAAGGTCGTGTACTAATCGCAAATGTAATTATGAACCGCCTTTCCCATGAGGAATTTCCAGATACCATTACAGGTGTTATTCTGGATCAGAGAAATGGAATTCCTCAGTTTTCACCTGTTTACGATGGTAAGTTTTATGAAGTAACGGTAACAGATGAGACCAGGGAAGCTGTGAAACAGGCATTAGAGGGAACTGACTATTCAGAAGGAGCTCTGTTCTTTGTTCAGCGTTCTGCTGCGGACAAAAAGAACGTGTCCTGGTTTGATACGGATTTAAAAAAATTATTTAAATATGGTGTTCACGAGTTTTACACCTACCCGGATGAAGCTAAGTCACAGAACACTGAGAATGAAACCTCAGAAGATGACACAAATGTTGTTCAGATGGTGAAAAAATAATATTTTAATAACAGTAACATTCTGTAATAAAGAGATATAAGCCGCCAGGAAATTACAATTCCAGGTGGCTTTTTCAAATTGGGTGTTGATTTAGCACGGTGAAGTATGTATAATACCTGTAAAGTTAAAATATGATAACAAAGAGAGGATGACTGTCGGAAGGTTACAGATTCCGGAATGTGTACCTCATAACAATAAGCGAAAGGCAGGAATAACAAATGCAGGTAATGTACCAGAGCACCAGAGGAAAAGGAGAACCGGTAACCGCTTCCCAGGCTATTTTAAAGGGACTTTCTGAAGATGGAGGACTGTTTGTACCAACACAGATTCCGGCACTTGATGTTTCTATGGATGAACTTTCCAGAATGACTTATCAGGAAACTGCTTATCAGGTAATGAGCCGCCTTCTTACTGACTTTACAGAAGAAGAGCTGCGCACTTGTATCAACCGAGCATATGACAAGAAGTTTGACACAGATGTGATCGCACCTCTTAAGGAAGCTGACGGGGCATATTATCTGGAACTTTTCCATGGTCCTACAATTGCATTTAAAGACATGGCACTTTCCATTTTGCCATATCTTATGACGACTGCAGCAAGAAAGAATAATGTAAAAAATGAAATCGTTATCCTGACTGCGACCTCCGGAGATACTGGAAAAGCAGCACTTGCAGGTTTTGCCGATGTTCCGGGAACCAGGATTATTGTATTCTATCCGAAACATGGCGTAAGCCCGATCCAGGAGAAGCAGATGGTAACCCAGAAAGGTGCCAATACTTACGTTGTGGGTATCACAGGTAATTTTGACGATGCCCAGACAGCTGTAAAGAAAATGTTCAATGATAAAGAACTGGCAGCAGAGCTTTCCCAGGCTGGATTCCAGTTCTCTTCTGCAAACTCCATTAACATTGGACGTCTTGTTCCCCAGATCGTTTATTATGTATATGCATATGCTGCGCTGGTGCGCCAGAACAAGATCGAAGCCGGACAGGAGATCAATATAGTAGTTCCTACAGGAAATTTTGGAAACATTCTGGCAGCATTTTATGCAAAACAGATGGGACTTCCGGTGAACAAGCTGATTTGTGCTTCTAATGAGAACAAGGTTCTGTTTGATTTCTTCTCCACAGGTACATACAATAGAAAGAGAGACTTTATCCTTACCAGTTCTCCATCTATGGATATTTTGATTTCCAGCAATCTGGAGCGCCTGATCTATCGCATTACAGGCGGAAATCCTGAGGAGTGTGCAAAACTTATGGAAAATCTTTCCAAGGGTGGTGAATACACTATTACACCTGAGATGAAAGCCCAGCTGAAGGATTTCTATGGAAACTACTGCTCCGAAGAAGAGACGAAGGAAGCTATCCGCGAAGTATATAAGACAAGTGATTATGTGATTGATACACATACTGCAGTTGCTGCTGGCGTATACAAAAAATATGTGAAAGATACCGGAGATAAGATTCCGGCAGTTATTGCTTCTACAGCAAGTCCATACAAGTTTACCAGAAGTGTTATGGATGCAATCTCCGAGGGACATGAGAATCTGGATGATTTCGGGCTTGCAGACGCACTTGAGAAGCTTTCCGGGGTGGCAGTTCCGAAGGCAGTCAACGATATCCGTACTGCACCAGTACTTCATGACCGGGTAGTAGATGCAGAAGATATGCCTGCAACTGTGAAAGAGATTCTAAAAATCAGTTAAAAATCAGCAAAAAGAATTTGTGCATTTTCTGTTGAAAAACAGTATATACTAGAGTATAATTATTTTTAGAAAAATGAATCCTGGGATGTGCGAGGCCCCTTTTATTTTTGAACCTACATTGACATCAAGGGAATCCAATATCGCAGTGCGGATGCCAGACCTCTCGTTGTGGTAGGCAGAAGTCCTGTTGAGGATACCCACCTAGCGGTTAGCTAGGCGTCAAAAGAAAGGGAACGGCATTCTGGGATTTTTTAGAACAGGGAGGCAGGTAATATGGGTGTTACAGCAAAGAAATTTGGAAACTTAACCTCTGGGGAAGAGATTACTTTATACCATCTGGAGAATAAATCCGGTGCATATGCAGAAGTGATGGATTACGGTGCCATTCTTGTGAAGCTTTGCGTTCCGGACAAAGATGGGGAGCTTACAGATGTAGTGCTTGGTTATGACGATGTTCAGCAGTACGAAGTAAATGGCTGCTTCTTTGGTGCGATCATAGGAAGAAGCGGAAACCGTATCGCAGGTGCCAGATTTTCCCTTTATGGACAGGAATACCAGCTTGACAAGAATGAGAATGACAATAATCTTCACAGCGGCCCCAATGGCTTCGAGAAGAAGATTTGGACTGTTAAGAATACAGATTCTGACAAAAATGCCATTACTTTTTCCAGAATCAGCCCGGATGGCGAGAATGGATTCCCGGGAGAATTCCAGGTGTCTGTTACATATGAATTTACAGAGGACAATACCCTGCAGATTTACTATAGCGGAATCAGTGACAAGGCGACGCTGGCAAATATGACCAACCATTCCTACTTCAACCTTACAGGGGAGGGAAGCGGCAAGGTTCTTGATACATATCTTACGATCCATGCCAGAGATTATAATCCGGTGGATGAGTTCTCTATTCCTACAGGCGAATATGCAGCAGTAGAGGGTACTCCTATGGATTTTAATAAGGCGAAAAAGATTGGCCAGGAAATCGAGGCAGACTTCCAGCAGCTGAAGTACACTGGCGGATATGACCACAATTATGTGACTGACAATTACGCGAAAGGCAGTCGGAGAACGGTTGCAGTTGCTTACAATGAGACCTCTGGTATTACGATGGATGTGATTTCGGATTGTCCATGTGTGCAGTTCTATGCCGGTAATTTTGTTATTGATGAGAAGGGTAAGAATGGACATGTTTACAACAAGCGTGAAGGCTTCTGCCTTGAGACACAGGTTGAACCAAATGCAGTAAATGTGGAAGCATTCCATTCACCAGTACTTGAAGCTGGTGAGAAGTATCAGTCTTTTACCGCATATAAATTTGACGTAAGAAAATAATTACAATACAGATATTTTTGTCTGGTTTTCTTCATATACTTTTGTATGAAGAAGACCAGATTTTTTTATGGATTGAATTATTTTCTGATTGTACTGCTGGGCTGGCTGCTTTTGTTTGGAAAAGCCGCAGAAATGAACAAGAGGAGTGAAGAAAGTGCCAAAAGGGAGCAGAAAGAAAAGAAAAAGGAAACTGACGAAAACAAGGTGCAACAACGAGAGCCTTCCATTCGCGTTCTGCTTACAGACTCGTCCTGGCAATCCTGTTATCACCAGTCAGTAACCATAGAACAAAAAGGAAAAGAACATACCTACACCCCGGATTCACAGGAGCTCCAGAATGATAGTCTGCTTCTGGACGGGGGAACTGATGGCATTGCGATTCCCTCTATTGAAAGAGCTCAGAATCCTCCTGTTTATTATGGAACTCTGGAAATTAAAAAGACAGCGCAGGGGCTGCTGATTATTAATGAATTGTCCCTGGAAGCTTATCTGGAAGCTGTAGTCCCAAGTGAAATGCCTGCATCCTATGAAGAACAGGCATTGATGGCCCAGGCAGTATGTGCCAGAACCTATGCAGTTTGCCAGATACAGGAAAACAGTCTGGAAAAATATGGGGTGGATGTAGATGACAGCGTGAATTATCAGGTTTACAACAATTTTGGGGCAGATAAAAGAACAAATAAAGCAGTACAGGATACAAAAGGTCAGATCCTATGCCAGAATGGAGAACCGATCACGGCTTATTATTTTTCTACATCAGCAGGCAGGACAAGCACAGATGAGATATGGGGAGCAGACAGGTCAGCAGCTTATCTGAAAAGTGTAGAATGTGATTTTGACCAGAATATGCCATGGAGCAGCTGGAGCGTGGAAATTCCCTGGGAAACTTTGGAGAAACGATCGGGAAATCTGGAAGGCAGTGGGAAATTTATAGGACTTCAGGTTATTAAAAAGAATATCAGTGGTGCAGTTACGGGAATGGAGATTGTGACGGAAAATAAAAGTATACAGCTGGAAGGCGAATATGAAATACGGCAATTTCTTTCCCCGGCAGGGTGTTTGATTACAGAAAAAGATGGAAGTATTGTGAACGGCAGTAATCTTCTGCCAAGCGCCTATTTTGAACTGAATGTGAAATCCGGTAAGGCAGTACAGATTCAGGGGAAAGGGTATGGACACGGTGTGGGAATGAGCCAGAACGGGGCAAATGAAATGGCCAGGGAAGGCTATGGCTGGCAGGAAATCCTAAATTATTTTTTTAAGGATATTACGTTGGAAGTGGTGGGGAATAACCTGTCAAAGCGGGAAACATGACATTTTGCAAGGTATTTTTGTGAACAAAGTTCACAGAAAACCCGAGAATTAAGTTTGCGCAGCAAACGATGCTGTTTGTGCTTGTCACAGGAAGGTTCGTCTTTTTGTGCATCGCGAAGCGTTTACTGATTATGGAGTGAACAGTAATTGTTGCTGTGAACGGAAAGAACAGTAACACCAGGAAAAAGTAGACAGAAAGCATGTTTCGTGATATGATACAAAAAATGATTACGAAAATGTAACAGGAGCAATCATATGGATAAGAAGAAAGAAAAACAGAGCGTTCTCCAGCTTCTGTTCGGTTTTATGGACAGGGCAAATGGAGACCATGTGGGAGCTTATGCGGCACAGGCAGCATATTTCCTGATTATGTCTTTTATTCCGTTTATTCTGTTTCTCACGACTATAATTCGATATACACCTTTAACATACAATATGGTCAGCGAAACCATCCGGGCATTTGTGCCCCACAATATACAGAATTTTGTGCTTACCATTGTATCAGAAGTATATGGCAGAAGCACGGCGGTAGTTCCGATTTCTGCTATCATGGCATTGTGGTCTGCAGGAAAAGCCATGCAATCCCTTACGAACGGACTGAATAGCATTTATCACGTCCATGAGACCCGTAACTGGCTGATTACCAGAATGTATGCAGTTGTTTATACATTTCTGTTCAGCATTGCAATTATTGCAAGTCTTCTGCTTCTGGTTCTTGGAAATCAGATTCAGATTATGGCAGGAAAGTACGTTCCATTCCTTGGGAGAATTATCGGAAAGATCATTGGAGCCAGGACGGCGCTTGTATTTGCCGGACTGTTTCTGATCTTTCTGATTTTGTATAAAATGCTTCCAAACCGTAAAGCTACTTTTAAAAGTCAGGTGCCGGGAGCTCTTCTGATTGCAGCAGGGTGGTCCCTGTTTTCCTATTTCTTTTCTATTTATTTTGACATGTTTCCAGGCTTCAGCAATATGTATGGAAGCCTGACTGCGTTGATCATGGTGATGCTGTGGCTGTATATCTGTATGAATCTGCTGCTGTATGGAGCAGAGATCAACGCTTATTTTGAAAAACAGTTCAGAATGGCCCAGGCATCCATGAGGGAAATGCTCAGCCGCGAGCGCGATGAGGCGGAAAAAGAGCTTAATAAAGAGAAGAAAAAATATCTGGAAAAAGAGAATGAGAGAAAGAAAAAGACTGAGATGAAAGCTTCAGCTGAGAAAAAGAAGGAAGAGCAACAGACAAATTAACCTCTTGACAGATTCACTCTGATGTGGCATAGTTATAAAAGAGAAAAAGCCAGGAAGGTGTTTTTAGGAAATTATTTTCTTTCAGAGAGAGGAAGCCACCGGCTGTAAGCTTCCTTAAGTTCAGATAGTTTCTGAGTTTCGCACCGGAGCCGCGTTTCTGAAATTTCCAGTAGGAAGCGACGTGAAGCTGCGCGTTAAGCGGCGGGAGAGCCTGTATATACAGGAATCAGGGTGGTACCGCGGAATATGCTTCGTCCCTTTTGTTGGGGACGGAGCTTTTTTATTTTCACGAGCAAGAGTCAAAGTCCACGCTTGGGTGAGAACTTGGTGACTGCCGCGAAAATGTAGGAAATACGCAAAGCGGGTTTTTCGCATTGTAAAGTCCTTGGAGCGCGAGCGCTGAACAATCCGCTTTACGAAAGAAAAAATCTGCTATGTAGATATTTTCTTACCTTCCTTCCCCCCCCCTCATCTGGCAGATTATAAAAATAAAGGAGAAATGAACCATGGATATGAAAGAAAGACTTCAGGAACTGGCTGAGAACGCCAGAGTACGGATTGAAGAATCCGAAGGCCTGGATAAATTAAATGATGTGCGTGTGGCATATCTTGGAAAAAAGGGAGAGCTTACCGCAATCTTAAAAGGAATGAAAGACGTTTCCCCGGAGGAGAGACCGAAGGTTGGCCAGCTTGTAAACGAGACCAGAGCTAAGATCGAAGGTCTTCTTGAAGAGTCCAGACAGAAACTGGAAGAAGCAGTCAGAGAAGAGAAGATGAAAGCAGAAGTAATCGATGTTACCCTACCTGCAAAGAAATCCAGAATCGGTCATCGTCATCCCAACAGCATTGCGCTGGAAGAGGTTGAGCGCATTTTTATTGGAATGGGCTATGAAGTTGTAGAAGGTCCGGAAGTTGAATATGCAGATTACAACTTTACCAAGCTGAATATTCCGGAAAATCATCCGGCAAGAGACGAGCAGGATACTTTCTTTATCAATGATTCCATACTTCTTCGTTCCCAGACATCTCCGGTTCAGGCGCGTGCCATGGAAAAAGGCAAACTGCCGATCCGTATGATTGCACCTGGAAGAGTATTCCGTTCTGATGAAGTAGATGCAACTCATTCTCCATCTTTCCATCAGATTGAGGGCCTTGTAATAGATAAAAATATTACGTTTGCAGACCTGAAAGGAACTCTTGAAGTATTTGCGAAAGAGCTTTTCGGACCGGAAACCAAAACAAAATTCAGACCACATCACTTCCCGTTTACAGAGCCAAGTGCAGAGGTTGATGTTTCCTGCTTCAAATGTGGCGGAAAAGGCTGTCGTTTCTGTAAAGGATCCGGCTGGATCGAAATCCTTGGCTGTGGAACAGTTCATCCCAATGTACTTCGCATGTGTGGAATCGATCCGGAAGAGTACACTGGTTTTGCATTTGGCGTAGGTCTTGAGCGTATTGCGCTTCTGAAATATGAGATTGATGATATGCGTCTGCTTTATGAAAACGATGTCCGTTTCCTGAAACAGTTCTGATTTCTGGGCGTCGCGAAGCGTGTAACTGTGAAGATACTGAACAGTTACCTTTCATAATATAAATATTAGAGTGAGAAGAGGATTAAATAAATGAATACTTCATTATCTTGGATGAAAATGTATGTGCCGGATCTTGATGTAACCGCACAGGAATATACAGATGCAATGACATTGTCAGGTACAAAGGTAGAAGGCTTCACCAGGCTTGACGCTGACCTTGAAAAGATTGTGATCGGACAGATTGAGAAAATTGAGAAACATCCGGATGCAGATAAGCTGATCATCTGCCAGGTGAATATCGGATCTGAGGTGATCCAGATCGTTACGGGTGCTCCAAACGTAAAAGAGGGAGACAAGGTTCCGGTTGTTCTTGACGGAGGTCGTGTAGCTGGAGGGCATGATGGAAAAATGACTCCTGGCGGAATCAGGATCAAAGCTGGAAAACTTCGCGGAGTACCGTCCAACGGCATGATGTGCTCCATCGAAGAGCTGGGAAGCAACCGGGATATGTATCCGGAAGCCCCGGAATATGGAATTTATATATTCCCGGAAAATGCAGTTGTAGGTGAGAGCGCTATTAAGGCTCTTGGACTTGATGACGTTGTATTTGAATATGAGATTACGTCCAACCGTGTTGACTGTTATGGTGTTCTTGGAATTGCAAGAGAAGCAGCAGCTACTTTTGGTAAGAAATTTTACCCTCCGGAAGTTAAAGAGACAGGAAATGCTGAAAAAGCTTCTGATTACGTAAAGGTAACTGTAGAGAAACCGGAGCTTTGCCCACGTTACTGTGCAAGAGTTGTAAAAAATGTTAAGATCGGACCATCTCCGAAATGGATGCAGCGCTGTCTGGCTTCCAATGGAATCCGCCCGATCAATAATCTGGTAGATATCACCAACTATGTAATGGAAGAGTTTGGACAGCCAATGCATGCTTACGATCTCGATACGATTGCAAAACATGAAATTGTTGTACGCTGTGCGGGTAAAGATGAGAAATTTGTCACACTGGATGGACAGGAACGTATTATGGACGAGAACGTCCTGATGATCTGCGATGGTGAGAAACCAGTTGGAATCGCTGGTATTATGGGCGGTGAGAACTCCATGATCACAGATGACGTACACACAGTTCTGTTTGAGGCAGCCTGCTTTGATGGAACAAACATCAGACTTTCTTCCAAGAGAATCGGACTTCGTACAGATGCTTCCGGTAAGTTTGAGAAAGGTCTTGACCCGAATAATGCAAAGGCTGCAATCGACAGAGCCTGCCAGCTGATGGAAGAACTTGGTGCCGGTGAGGTTGTTGGCGGTATGGTTGATATCTGCAATAAGGTCAGCGAGCCATCCCGTGTAAAATTTGAACCAGATCGTATCAACGGTCTTCTTGGAACAAATCTTTCCAAAGAAGAGATGCTTGGCTATCTTGCAAAGATCGAACTCACCTATGATGAGGAGACAAATGAAATCGTAGCACCGACTTTCCGCCAGGATATCCACTGCATGGCAGATGTTGCAGAAGAAGTTGCACGTTTCTACGGATATGACAAGATTCCTACAACTTTGCCATCCGGTGAGGCTACTACAGGAAAAATGCCATTCAAGCTTCGCATTGAAAATATCGCAAGAGATATTGCAGAGTACTGCGGATTCTCAGAAGGTATGACTTACTCATTTGAGAGCCCGAAGGTATTTGACAAACTGAGAATTCCAGAAGATAATGTACTTCGTCAGGTGATCACCATCAGCAATCCTCTTGGTGAGGACTACAGCATTATGCGTACCAGTACACTGAATGGAATGCTTTCTTCTCTGGCAACTAACTATAACAGAAGAAACAAAGACGTTCGTCTTTATGAGCTTGGAAATGTATATCTTCCGAAGGCACTTCCGCTTACCGAGCTTCCAGATGAAAGAACCATGTTTACACTTGGAATGTACGGAAACGGTGATTTCTTTGATATGAAGGGCGTTTGTGAGGAGTTCTTCGAAAAAATCGGTATGAAGAAGAAAATGGAGTATGATCCGGCAAGCGGAAAACCATTTCTTCATCCTGGAAGACAGGCCGATATGGTATACGAGGGAACCGTTGTAGGTTACCTTGGAGAGGTACATCCGCTGGTTGCAGATAATTATGGAATTGGGGAGCGCGCATATATCGCAATGATCGATATCAAGAGCGTTCTTGAATTTGCAAATTTTGACCGCAAGTTTACCGGAATTGCAAAATATCCGGCGGTAACCCGTGACATCAGTATGCTGGTTCCGAAGCAGGTGCTTGCAGGTCAGATCGAGGACATTCTTGCTCAGAGAGGTGGAAAGATTCTGGAGAGTTATCAGCTGTTTGATATCTACGAAGGAAGCCAGATCAAGGGTGGCTACAAGTCTATGGCTTATGCGCTTGTATTCCGTGATCACGATAAGACCCTGGAAGAAAGCGAGATTTCTGCGGCAATGAAGAAAATTTTAAATGGTCTGGAAGGCCTTGGAATCGAGTTGAGAAGCTGATGCTTTTATATATTGTAAGACACGGCCTGACGCCCTGGAACCACCTTCATAAGGCTCAGGGTTCAGCAGATATTCCTCTTGCTCAGGAGGGAATTGATCTTGCCAGAAGAACAGGCGAGGCTCTGATGGATGTAAAGTTTGATATCTGTTTTACAAGTCCTCTTACCCGTGCGAGACAGACTGCCCGGTTGGTTCTGGGTGGCCGTGATATTCCTGTGATACCGGATAAAAGGATTCAGGAAATTAATTTCGGGGTTCTGGAAGGGCACATTATGAGAACTGGAAATACTATGGAGTCCAACTGCAAAGAATTTGATCTGTTTTTTAAGGATCCTCTGAAATTTCCGCGTCCGGAAAACGGAGAGAATATACAGGATGTCCTGGATCGTACCAGAGAATTCTGGCTTGAAAAAACCTCAGATCCGTCTCTGGCAGACAAAACGATTTTGGTGTCTTCCCATGGATGTGCAGTGCGGGCTCTTCTCCAGAACCTGTACAAGGATCCTGAACATTTCTGGCATGGATGTGTGCCTCCTAACTGCAGCATTAACCTGGTAGAAGTGAAGGATGGTAAGGCCAGATTCCTGGAGGAAGATAAGGTTTACGCCTGAAAATATGAAATATGATATAATACCCCTGGCTGTATGAAAAAGGTGTGAAATGATTACTGTGAAGGTCGTGAGCAGTAACAGGAAACGTTTTTTCATTAGGCAAGGGGTATGTTTTTTCTTGTTATTATTAGAAAATTGTGATATTATGATAAAAAATGTACCATTATTAATGGAAAATTCACAAAATGCACCAATATATTACGATGAAAGCCCTGGGGCGTTCAGATTGCGGGAATGATTTTTTAAACAGCTCTGCAGATGCTATAAGTGCAGAGTAGTTGGCATTCATATATGGTGATGCCGTCGACAGACGGCATATCTATTTTGTGAAAATACAAATGGGGAGGCAGACAATGAAGAAAAAAATCACACATTCTGTATTGTTTGTTGCGGTTCTTGCAGGAACCACTGCTTTGACTTTATTTGCCGGCAGGGGGAACTTATCATCTACGATCTACAATTTCGTATTTCTGGCGGTGATCGCAGTCCTGTATCTGATCGCAATGTTTGGCGGAATGTTCCGTATGAATAATCTGAGTACGGCATTCCACAGAGCAGTAGAGGAGCTGAACGGTATGTTCAAGACTCCAGGGAAGACAGATCCCAGGAATCTTACATATTTAGGCGAGCTCTTCGATGATAAATATCTGGATCAGAAGATGGACAGCTTTACAGACAGCATTAACAATAGTAAAGAAGGTCTTGGGGATATTGAGGAATTTATTAATGAAGATGAGCTGGATATCCATGTTCATAAGAAGCTTCTGGAAATGGTTCCGGATATCTTTACCAGTCTTGGTATTTTAGGTACTTTCCTTGGTCTTGTCTGGGGTCTTCGCGATTTCCAGCCTACAGATTACAGCGCCATGACTTCTTCTGTAGAAGCGCTGGTGGAAGGTATTAAAGTAGCATTCCTTACCTCTATTTATGGTATCTCTTTTTCCATTATTTATACCTTTGGGATGAAGGGAGAGTATTCATCCATGACAGAGGAGCTTCAGGGATTCCTTGAAAAGTTTCATTCTTATGTAATGCCTACAGCGGAGAATGAGTCCAGAAATCTGCTGCTTGCAAGCCAGAAGCTGCAGACAAGCGCCATGAAACAGATGGCAGAGCAGTTTTCCGTTCAGATGGCAGACAGCTTTGAGAAGGTTATCACACCTACCTTCCAGAAGATGAATGATTCTCTGGATATGCTGGTTTCTTCTGTAACCAGATGTCAGGAGGATGCTATTCGTGAAATATCGGACGAATTTTTAAAACAGATGAACAATTCTTTCCATATGCAGTTCCGTGATTTCAACGTGGCACTGGATCAGCTGAAAAAGGCACAGAAAGAGAATACAGCTTATACTTCTGCCATGTACCAGACTATGAGCCAGAAGCTTTCTGAGACCTATGACAAGCAGGACAAAGCCATTACAGATATGGTAAGGGAGATGGGAGGTATGCAGACCCGCTACATGTCTACTGCCAATCGTATCCTTTCTGAGAATCAGGAGATCCAGAAGATGCAGCAGCAGGATTATCAGCATATTGTGGATTATCTGAAGGATGCCGAGAAATCTGCAGCTAAGTTCTGGGTTGCCTGCAACCAGGCAATGCAGAAATATGTTGAAACAGCAGCTTCTTCTATTGAGAGAGTAGGGGCTACAGGTCAGGCAAGTGCAGATCTGATCCAGGCAAACAGCAAGATGGCAGAGCAGTTTACGGCCCAGATGGAGGATTTTGCCCAGTATCAGAGACTTTCCTATAAAACAATGGAACAGGTCCGCAAGCTCCTCAGTGAGGTGACTGCAGCGAATACCAGAGATGTATCTCTGATCGCAAGCGGAAGAAATGATTCTGTAGAGAAGCTGGGCAATCTGATTGCTCAGCAGAATGAGGGACAGCAGGCTCTTCTTGAGGAAATCAACAAGAACATGAAAGAGCTTTCCAAGGCGGCACAGAAAGGAAAATTTGGCTTATTCAGATAAGAGGAGATAGACATGCGCAAAAAAAGAAAATCAGGGGATGGAGGCTTTAATGTATGGCGCTCTTATTCCGATGTTATGGCTGGCGTTCTGCTTCTTTTCATACTGATCATGTCATTGACGCTTTTCCAGGCTCAGAAGAGCTACGACGAGAGTATTCAGGAGAGAGATGAGAAGCTGGCTCTGCAGGCAGAGTATACGGCTGATCTTCTTGCCAAGCAGAATACCATTGAAGAACAGGAAGGAACTATTAAGACCAAAGATGAGAAGCTGACTGCACTGGCACAGACTCTGGCAGAGCAGGAAGCCAAGTTAAAAGAGCAGCAGGCTCTTCTGAATCAGCAGCAGATGGATCTGGATGAGAAGACCACGCAGCTTAGTGAGCAGCAGACAAAGATCGATAATATTATTGGTGTCAAGGCTGAAGTTGTGGAAGCACTTCAAAAAGAATTCCAGAAAAATAATATCAATGTAAATCTGGATTCCCAGACTGGTGCATTGACACTGGATGCCAGTGTATTGTTTGATGTTGATGAGTCGGAGCTTACAGATGCTGGTAAGGAAGCACTCCGAAACGTACTTCCGATTTACTGTAAGGTGTTGATGGAGGATACTTATAAGAATTATCTTGCTGAGATCATTATTGACGGTTATACAGATACAGATGGTGATTATGCGTATAACCTGGAGCTTTCCCAGCAGCGTTCACTTGCAGTGGCGCAGTATCTTCTTGATATTCAGGGGGAGTTTCTGACTGAGGACCAGAGCCTGAATCTGCAGGATTACCTGACTGTAAACGGACATTCCATGGCGAATCCGATTCTGGATGCAGATGGAAATGTAGATAAAGAGGCTTCCCGTCGTGTTGAGGTCAAATTCAGACTGAAGGATGACGAGATGATCGAAGAACTGAGTAAGATCATGGCGGGAAGTGAAGAGAGTGCAGCAGATACTGCCACAGAGGCAGGCGCAGATGCAGCAGCTAATTAGTTACATATAATTTTCAAAAGCAAAAGAGTATTTCAAATTCTTAGATCAGAGAAAATGAAATACTCTTTTTGCGTTTGAAACTTTTTTAACTGTTTGCGTGGGAAAATGAAAACAGTTGAAAAAATATGAACAATTACTGTTCGCTGGTAACGTTCCGCGAGGTGTTTTTTGTGAACAAAGTTCACAGAAAACCCGAGAATTGCGGCGCGAAATCATGCGAATGCATGATTTCTGTGCATCGCGAAGCGCGTTACTGGTCACGGAGTGAACAGTAACACATGAATTGCAGGAGGTAGAGCCTTCTATAGAAAATTAGTTGCAATTTATCTGTTTCAAGTATAAAATGAGAAACAGAGTGAGTTTATATCATGTTTTACAAAAAAAAAGTACTGCTGTAGCATTCGCAGCAGTCACAGATAAAAGGAGAGAGTGAAATGTCAACAAAAATCGGACGTAATGATCCATGCTGGTGCGGCAGTGGAAAGAAATATAAAAAATGCCATGAGGCTTTTGATGCGAAAGTAGAAATCCTGCGTCAGAAAGGATATCCGGTTCTGGATCATAAACTGATCAAGACTCCAGAGCAGATTGAGAAGATTAAAGAGAGCTGTCGAATCAATGTTGCAGTACTTGATTATGTGGCAGAGCATATTAAAGCTGGTGTATCAACAGAAGAAATCGATCATTGGGTACATGAGGAAACTGTGCGTCATGGAGGAATCCCGGCACCGTTGAATTATGAAGGGTTTCCAAAGAGCGTGTGTACTTCTGTGAATGAGGTGGTATGCCACGGAATTCCATCTGAGGATGAGATCCTGAAGGACGGTGATATAGTGAACGTAGATGTTTCTACAATTTACAATGGCTATTTTTCTGACTCATCCCGTATGTTTTGTATTGGAAATGTAAGTCCTGAGAAAGAAAAACTGGTCCGCGTAACCAAAGAATGCGTGGAAATCGGTATTTCCAAGGTAAAACCATGGGAACCTATTGGAAATATGGGTCACGCTGTTCATATGCATGCACTTGAAAATGGCTACACAATTGTAAAAGAAATCGGCGGACATGGTGTTGGCCTGGAATTCCATGAGGATCCCTGGGTAAGCTATACTTCCGAAGAGAACAGCGGCGTGATTATGGAGCCGGGAATGATGTTTACCATTGAGCCTATGGTAAATATGGGAAGCGATGAAGTATATACAGATGAGGAAGATGACTGGACAGTACGCACTGAGGATGGTATGCCTTCTGCCCAGTGGGAAGTAACCGTGCTGGTAACAGAGGATGGCTGCGAGGTTATCTGTTGGTAATTGTTAAAAAGGTTGTCTTTGAAAAATTCTTTTTCGACTTGTTTTATGCACTTTTTTATAAAAATAATGGTTGCAAACAGAAAATAATTATAGTATAATCACTTATGTTGTGAAAAAAGATGGTCCGCTGTTACCGTGATGGGTATTAAGAACATCCAGAGAATAAGGAGAGAATAAAATGAACGAAATTATTAAAAACATCGAAGCAGAACAGCTGAAAAAAGACGTTCCACAGTTTAACGTAGGTGATACCGTAAGAGTACACGCACTGATCAAAGAGGGTAACCGTGAGCGTATCCAGATCTTTGAAGGAACTGTATTAAAGAAACAGGGCGGAAGCACCAGAGCTACTTTCACAGTAAGAAAAGCTTCCAACGGCGTTGGCGTTGAGAAAACATGGCCGCTTCATTCCCCACACGTAAAAGAAGTAGAAGTTATCCGTCGTGGTAAAGTTCGCCGTGCGAAACTGAACTACTTAAGAGACCGTGTAGGTAAAGCTGCTAAGGTTAAAGAGCTTGTTAAATAATTTCAATCGAAAATTGCTGGTTGCTGTTCACTGGTGGTGTTCCGCGAAGTGCTTTCGTGAACGAAGTGAATACGAACAGTGACTTTTGCTGCGCAGATGGCCGTGATGACTGTCTGGGCAGCATTTTTTTGATTATTTTTTCTTTTTCTTTTTCGGGATATGTGATAAGATAATAAAGTATCTGGCCTGAGATGAAAAAAAGTGTTTTGGAACCAGACGCAGGACATGCAATTATGACACGAATGGAGTAGATATGAGCGACAGAAGAAATAAAAGAGAAAAAGAGCAGTTGTTCAACATGCCGGAAATTGCAAAACTGGAGAAAAAATCTTTTTCTGGTGCCATAGAGAAATTAGAAGACAGTAAACTGAAAAAAGTTTTGATCTGGGTATTCGAGATCACAGTTACACTGATCTTTGCAGTGCTGACTTCTATGATGCTGTTTCAGTCTGTGACGATGCAGGAGAGCTCCATGGAGCCTACTCTGGCAGTTGGAAGCCGGTATTTTGTAAACAAGCTTGCTTATAAAGCATCCTCGCCGAAACGCGGCGATATTATTGTATTCCGCACAAATGCAAGTGATGATGCGGCTCTTCATATCCGCCGTGTGATCGGACTTCCAGGTGAGACGATTCAGATCGTGAATGGAAGAATTCTGATCAATGGAGAGACATATAAAGAAGGCAAAGATTTTCCCACGATCAACAATCCGGGAATGGCAGCCAATGCCATTACACTGGAAGCGGGAGAGTACTTTGTCCTGGGCGATAACCGTAATAACAGCGAAGACAGCCGTTATGGCGATATCGGACGAGTGAATAAGAAATATATAACTGGTAAGCTCTGGTTCCAGATATCCCCGAAGAAAGACATAGGGCCGTTGAATAATTAAACTGTGAGACTTTTATAAAAAATATGTGATTGTTCAGCACGTTCGCGGTTACACGCTTTGTGGAACGGTATCTGCTGAACAGCTGTAAGAATGAGGTAAATATGAACGTACAATGGTATCCTGGTCATATGACCAAAGCGAAAAGACAGATGCAGGAGGACATTAAGCTGATCGACCTGATCATTGAGCTTGTGGACTCCAGAGTTCCCCTTGCAAGCCGGAATCCGGATATTGACGAGCTTGGGAAAAATAAAGCAAGGCTGATTCTTTTGAATAAATCAGACCTTGGAGATGAACGCCAGAATGAAGCATGGAAAGCTTATTTTCAGGGGAATGGGTTCTATGTGGTAAAAGTAGATTCCCGTAGCGGCTCTGGTATGAAAGCAATTCAGGCGGCTATTCAGGAAGCCTGCAAGGAGAAAACGGAGAGGGACAGAAGAAGAGGAATCAAAAACCGCCCGATCCGTGCTATGGTAGTAGGAATTCCTAACGTTGGTAAGTCTACTTTTATCAATACTTTTGCTGGAAGAGCATGCGCCAAGACGGGAAACAAGCCAGGTGTAACCAAGGGCAAACAGTGGATCCGCCTGAATAAGAATGTGGAGCTTCTGGATACTCCTGGGATTCTCTGGCCCAAGTTTGAAGATGAGGCAGTGGGAATGCGCCTTGCCTATATTGGTTCTATCAAGGACGATATACTGAATATGGAGGAGCTTTCCCTTACGCTTATTGATTTCCTTCGGGAAAAATATTCTGGTGCATTGGAGAAACGCTATCAGATCCAGGAGGAAGGCACAGCTGTGCAGATATTAGAAGCAATCGCGCGTTCCAGAGGATGTCTGAAGAAGGGGGAGGAGCTGGACTATGCCAAGGCCTCTCTGATTCTGTTCGATGACTTCCGCTCTGGAAAGATTGGAAAAATTACTTTGGAGTGGGTGCCGGAAGAAGGTAAATAATATGCAGAAAATCGGAGAAATAAAGTGTGAAATCCAGGCTGCTGAACCGGGAGAATATGCCACTCTTTTTGAAAAATACAAAGAGGATACAAGAAGTGGAGTCAGGAAGCTTCTGGAGCAGCTTCATAAGAAAGAAGAGGCTTACCAGAAGGAACTTCTGCGCACAGAAAAGATGAAGGAATTTGAGCGCAAATACGAAGATTTGGGCTATGTGTGCGGAATTGATGAAGTTGGAAGAGGCCCGCTGGCAGGTCCTGTTGTAGCGGGGGCTGTTATTTTGCCAAGAGACTGCAAAATCCTGTATCTGAATGATTCCAAACAGTTGAGCGCTAAAAAAAGGGATGAATTGTATGATGTGATCATGGAGAATGCGGTAGCTGTTGGAATCGGAATGGCAAGTCCCCGGAGAATTGATGAGATCAATATTCTTCAGGCTACCTATGAGGCAATGCGTGAGGCTGTCAGCAAGCTGGAGCCGGTGCCGCAGATTCTTCTCAATGACGCAGTAACCATTCCCGACGTGACTATACCTCAGGTGCCGATCATAAAAGGGGATGCCAAGAGTATTTCCATTGCAGCTGCCAGCATTGTAGCTAAGGTCACAAGAGACCGGATGATGGTAGAGTACGATAAAGTGATGCCGGAATATGGCTTTGCCTCAAATAAGGGGTATGGAGCTGCAGCACATATTGAAGCCTTGAAAAAATATGGTCCAAGTCCGATTCACAGGGCAACTTTTATAAAGAATTTTATAGGATAATGTGAAATTTTGAAAAGGCTGATGGTCCGGATATGAATATGTTTTGCGGTTATGAATACAAAAGATACCTACACAGAAGTATATATGGGAGTTTTTATGCAGAAAAACAAGCGAAAAGTAGGTGCTTTTTATGAAGAAATCGCTGCAGATTATCTGGTTTCCCAGGGCGTGATGATTCTGGAGCGAAATTACAGGAACTGGCTGGGGGAAATCGACCTGATCGGAATGACTGCTGATGGATGGTTGATTTTTGTGGAGGTTAAGTACAGAAGTTCGGAACGCTCAGGAAGTCCGCTGGCAGCAGTGAACGGCAGAAAGCAGCTGGTGATTTCCAAGGTGGCAGTGGAATATTTGAAGAATCATTACAGAAGCATGGATGTGAGATGCAGGTTTGATGTGGTGGGAATCAACGGCGATAAGATCTGTTGGATAAAAAATGCCTTTGATTTCTGTCAGTGAGCCAGAGCCTGTTTGAAAAAATATTCCTGCAATCTGTATGCCCCACTTTGCGGTATACTATGCCAGAATTCTGTTGACGTAGCCCGCTGCGGCGCTCTTATCCGGACAAAATCTCCCACAAATTGTGACGCACATCTTGCAGAAAGCCTTTTTCAAACACGCTCTAGAGAATGAATTCTTAACAGGTTCGAGAAGAACTGTGAGATCAGAAGAAGAGGAGAATCAGATGAAGATTAAATGGCATAACGAAAATAAACTTCATATGCAAGTAAAAGAAAATAATGGAGTCACCTATCTTACTTATCCCTCTTTTGAACAGTTCCCGGATATTGTGCATTGTTTCAGTACAAGACTTGGCGGTGTAAGCCAGGGGATTTTCTCATCTATGAATCTTAGCTTTACAAGAGGTGATGAGGAAAACGCGGTAAAAGACAATTATCGCAGACTTAGTGCAGCGGTAGGCTTTTCTTTGGAAGATATTGTCACATCTGATCAGACACACACTACAAACGTGCAGCTGGTGGGGGCAGAAGACAGGGGGAAAGGTGTAACGCGTCCAAGAACATATAAAGATGTGGATGGAATGATCACCAATGTTCCAGGTGTTGTTTTATGCACCTTTTATGCAGATTGTGTGCCGCTGTATTTCGTAGATCCGGTTCACAAAGCCGTGGGCTTGGCTCATTCCGGATGGCGCGGGACAGTTGGGAAAATCGGTAAGGTGACTATAGAGAAAATGGCAGAGCAGTTTGGCTCAGATCCGGAGGAGATTTTTACGGCAATTGGTCCCTCTATCTGTCAGGATTGCTATGAAGTAAGCGAAGATGTGATTCTGGAATTTCAGAAAGCTTTTGAAGAGAAGTACTGGGAAAAGCTTTTTTATAAAAAGAAGAATGGTAAGTACCAGCTGAATCTTTGGGAAGCAAACCACATTATTTTTCTGGAGGCAGGAATAAAAGAAGATCATATTTCCGTGCCTGGAATTTGCACCTGCTGCAATCCGGAATTCCTCTTTTCCCACAGGGCATCCCATGGAAGGAGAGGAAATCTGGCAGCTTTTCTGGGCATTCGTCGGGAAAAATAATGTTACAGACAAGTGCAGATGCGTTTTACTGCCCATGTAAATAAGTAAATATAAAGAAGCCCTGTACCACAAACGAGATAATGTGGAACAGGGCTTTGTTTGTTTATTGTCTATTACTGATTTACACGCTTCATCAGATCCATGATCTTCTCATTGCTGGAACGAACCTTCTCAACAGAAACATCGTGGTTGATGATATCCATAATACTTGCAAGATATTTGCTCATATTTGCTTCCACATAGTAAGGTCTGGTAAGAAGCTCCGGAATACGGTAGTTCAGGTTGGTTGTGATAACCTTGTCAATCCAGCCTTTCTCATAGTAAGCGTCAAATTTATCCATACCTTCTGTAAACAGACCGTAAGTAGTGCAGATGAATACACGGTTGGCGTGACGTTCTTTGATCTGTTTGGCAACGTCAAGCATACTTTCTCCAGAAGAAATCATGTCGTCGATGATAACAACGTCTTTACCTTCTACAGAGTCGCCAAGGAACTCATGAGCTACGATGGGGTTCTTGCCATTTACCACTGTGGAATAATCACGTCTCTTATAGAACATGCCCATATCAACGCCCAGAATATTGGAAAAATATACGGCTCTGGACATAGCACCCTCATCCGGACTGATGATCATGAGATGATCATTGTCAACCTGGAAATTGTCAACGTTCTTTATCAGAGCTTTCAGGAACTGATAGGTTGGGAAAAAGTTGTCAAAACCATTTAACGGAATGGAGTTCTGCACACGCGGGTCATGAGCATCAAACGTGATGATATTGGATACGCCCATATCACTTAATTCACGAAGTGCCAGTGCGCAGTCAAGAGATTCTCTCTTCTTACGTCTGTGCTGACGGCCTTCATAAAGGAATGGCATGATTACATTGATACGATGTGCCTTACCTGTAGCTGCGGAAATAATTCTCTTCAGATCCTGAAAATGGTTATCCGGAGACATGTGGTTCTCGTGACCGCAGACAGTGTATGTGGAACTGTAGTTGGTAACGTCTACCATAATGTAAAGGTCGGTTCCTCGGACAGATTCCTTAATGATTCCCTTACCTTCACCGGTACCGAAACGCGGACATTCGCACTCCACGATAAAAGAGTCTTCGCTGTATCCCTGTGGAACATTGTCAAGGCCCTTCTTTTCTACAAGTTCCTTACGGAATTTTACCAGGTTTCTGTCTACCTCCTCTGCAAGTTCGCGGCAGCCCTCCAGCGCAGCGATACGAATAGGTGCGACAGGCATAGATTTCTCAAGCAATTCTATGTTCGGCATGATATTCCTCCTAAGTAGTATGCTAATTATCGATTCGATTATCTGCAAAAAAATGGGGACACATGTCCTTTACCTTTGCAGATCTCTTCTTTATATTTATAACATTTGCCCTAAATGTCGTCAAGGAATTTATTGATTTTTACTTGAAAAATTACCCGGACGTGAGCAGGAAATGAAAGTTTTTGTTGTGTTTTTCGGGAAAACTTGTTATATTAAAAATAATGGCTTTATTATGCTGAGCCAGAGATGGACGATCTGTGATGTTGTATTCGGGTCTCTGAATCTTAAAATGTATTTGAAAAATGATTTTTCAAACAGATTCTGGAACAGAGCTGACGCGACAGATCGCATTTGACTTATAATGGAGATAAATGTGAAGAAACAAAATAAACACGTGATTGCAATTGTGCAGGATGGAAGTATCGCACAGGAACTGGAGCTTGTGCCGGGAGATATACTGCTCACTGTAAACGGTCAGCCTGTGGAAGATATATTTGACTACCGATATCTGATGAATGAAGAATTCGTTGTTCTGGAAGTGGAAAAGGCAAACGGAGAGATCTGGGAGCTGGAGGTGGAGAAGGAATATGAAGAAGACCTTGGGATTACCTTTGAGAAGGATCTGATGGATGATTATCGTTCCTGTTCCAATCACTGCATTTTCTGTTTTATTGACCAGATGCCGCCTGGAATGAGAGATACTCTTTATTTTAAAGATGATGATTCCAGATTGTCCTTCATACAGGGAAATTATGTGACCCTGACCAATATGAGTGATCATGATATAGACCGGATCATCCGGTACCATCTGGAGCCCATTAATATTTCCATCCAGACCATGAATCCGGAACTGAGATGTAAAATGCTCCATAACCGCTTCGCCGGGGATGCATTGAAGAAGCTTCAGAAACTGTATGATGCAGGAATCACTATGAATGGGCAGATTGTTTTGTGCAAAGGAGTTAATGACGGTAAGGAACTGGATGACAGTATTCGCAAGATGTCTGCCTATGCACCAGTACTTCAGAGCGTTTCAGTAGTTCCGGTTGGTCTGACTAAGTTCCGTGAGGGGCTGTATCCGATGGAACAGTTTCAGAAGGAAGATGCATTAGAAGTTCTGGATATTATTCATTCCTGGCAGAAGAAAATGATGGACCAGTATGGCATTCATTTTATCCATGCTTCAGATGAATGGTACATTCTGGCAGGGAAGGATCTGCCCCTGGAAGAGTCCTATGATGGCTATCTTCAGCTGGAAAACGGTGTGGGAATGCTTCGGCTCCTTGGCGAAGAAGTGAAAGAAGCTGTTGCAGGCAGGACAGGAGATGACCGAAGGATAAAGGCTGTCAGTGCTACAGGTGCTTTGGCGGCACCATTTATTAAGAAATATATGGAGATGATCCATGAGAAATTTCCAAATGTAGAAGTGGATGTGATCTCCATAAGAAACGAATTTTTCGGAGAAACGATTACGGTGTCTGGTTTGATCACGGGACAGGATCTGATCAGACAATTAAGCGGCAGAGACCTTGGAGAGAAGCTTTTGCTTCCCTGCAACATGCTGAAAAATGAAGAAGATGTTTTTCTGGATGATATTTCTGTGGAAGAGCTTTCCAGGAAACTGAATGTAGAAATTGTAATTGTGGATGAAGGTGGTTCAGACCTTGTGTCTGCAGTCCTTGATCCGATTGAACATAAGAAACAGAAAAGGAGACAAATGTATGAGCAAACCGGTAGTAGCAATTGTGGGCAGGCCTAATGTAGGAAAATCCACATTGTTTAATGTACTGGCAGGGGATAAGATTTCCATTGTTAAAGATACGCCAGGTGTAACCAGAGACAGAATTTATGCAGATGTATCATGGCTGGATAATGATTTTACTATTATTGACACAGGTGGTATTGAACCGGATAGCGGCGATGTGATTCTTTCTCAGATGAGGGAGCAGGCTCAGATCGCTATTGATACTGCGGATGTCATTATTTTTATTACAGATGTACATCAGGGACTTGTGGATTCTGATGCGAAAGTTGCAGATATGCTTCGCCGCAGCGGCAAACCAGTGGTACTTGCAGTGAATAAGGTGGACAGCATTCAGAAATATATGATGGATGTTTATGAATTTTATAATCTGGGAATCGGCGAGCCATTTGCCATTTCTGCAGCTAACCGTCAGGGACTTGGAGATATGCTTGATGAGGTCGTAAAACATTTCCCGGAGGATACGGGAGAGGATGAGGATTCTGATATTCCGAAGATTGCTATTGTAGGTAAACCTAATGTTGGTAAGTCCTCTCTGATCAATAAGCTGCTGGGGGAAGACCGTGTAATCGTTTCAGATATTGCTGGAACCACTCGTGATGCAGTTGATACGAAGGTTACCTGGAACGAAAAAGATTATATTTTTATCGATACAGCCGGACTCCGCCGTAAAGCAAAAGTAAAAGAAGAAATTGAGCGCTTCAGTGTGATCCGTACTGTAACAGCTGTAGAACGTGCAGATGTTGTAGTTGTAATGATCGATGCATCAGAAGGCGTTACAGAGCAGGATGCAAAAATTGCCGGAATTGCCCATGAGAAAGGCAAGGGCGTGATCATTGCAGTGAATAAATGGGATGCTATTGAGAAAAATGACAAGACCATTTACAAACATACTAACCGTATTCGGGAGGTCCTTTCCTTTATGCCTTATGCAGAAATCGTGTTTATTTCTGCCCGAACAGGACTTCGGATTTCCAGAATGTTTGAGACACTGGATGCGGTAATTGAGAATCAAACTATGCGTATCCAGACTGGTGTGCTTAATGAGATCCTTGCAGAAGCAGTTGCCATGCAGCAGCCGCCGTCTGACAGGGGCCGCCGTCTGAAAATTTTCTACATGACACAGGTTGCGGTAAAACCGCCTACATTCGTAATCTTTGTCAATGACAAAGAACTTATGCATTTTTCCTACACCAGATATCTGGAAAATAAAATCCGGGATGCCTTTGACTTTGGGGGCACACCGCTGAAATTTATTGTAAGAGAGCGCGGAGAGAAGGAATAAAGATGGAACGTATTATTTGTCTGGCTATTGGATATTTGTTTGGAATGTTTCAGACGTCATACATTATCGGAAAAATCCATCACATGGATATCCGTCAATATGGAAGCGGCAATGCAGGAACTACCAATGCCCTTCGTACTCTTGGAAAAAAAGCGGGGGCAATGACTCTTATTGGCGATATGCTTAAATGTGTGATTGCCATTCTGATCGTGGATGCAGTATTTAAGAATCGGTATCAGGAAATTCTTCCATTGCTTGGCATGTACACGGCAGCAGGCTGCGTGCTTGGACATAATTTTCCGTTTTATCTTGGATTCAGGGGCGGCAAGGGAATTGCAGCTTCTGCGGGAATGCTGCTGGCAATGGACTGGAGAGTATTTCTGATCTGCGCGGTGATCTTTATTGGGCTGGTAGCTATTACCCGCTATGTGTCATTGGGGTCAATGGCAGCATATGTAGGTGCGCTGATTTGTTTCATTGGGTTTGGCGCTGCGGGAAGTTATGGCATGGATTTCCCTCATACATTTGAGATGGATGTGATCATGGGACTTATGACAGCACTTGCAATTTACAGACACAGGGCGAATATTTACCGCCTTTTAAATGGAACTGAGAATAAGCTTGGTGCAGCGAAAACTGCAGCCAAATAAGATGAGGTGATAAAATGGCAAAAATCAGCGTAATGGGAACCGGAAGCTGGGGAACAGCACTTGCAATACTGCTTCACAACAATGGTCATCAGGTTATGTTGTGGTCTGCACATCCGGAAAAGGCAGCCAGTCTGAATCAGACCCGGGAGGATCCGAAAAAGCTTCCCGGAATTAAAATTCCGGATGGAATTGTGATAACCGGTGATGAAAAGACAGCTTTGGATTCACCAGATATAGTTGTATTTGCCTCACCATCTGCTTATATGCGTGCTATCAGCAAACGACTTTCCCCATTGATTCGACGGGGACAGATTATTGTAAATGTGGCGAAAGGTGTAGAAGAAAATACGCTTATGCCTGTGTGTGATATTATTAAAGAAGAGATTCCTCAGGCAGATGTTTGTGTGCTTTCAGGACCAAGCCATGCGGAAGAAGTAAGCCGCGGACTCCCTACTACGTGTGTAGTCAGTGCCCGCAAAAAAGAGACCGCTGAATATCTCCAGGGCCTTTTTATGAGCCCTGTTTTCCGGGTGTATACGACACCGGATATGCTGGGGGTAGAGCTTGGCGGTGCCCTTAAGAATGTAATCGCCCTGGCAGCAGGGACTGCTGATGGCTTAGGGTATGGAGATAATACAAAGGCTGCTTTGATCACAAGAGGAATAGCAGAGATGGCGCGGCTTGGTGTCAAGATGGGCGCTAAATTGGAGACTTTTGCCGGCCTTTCCGGAATTGGTGATCTGATTGTTACCTGTGCCAGTGTGCACAGCCGAAACAGACGCGCCGGCTATCTGATGGGACAGGGTTACACCATGAAGCAGGCTATGGATGAAGTGCAGATGGTTGTGGAGGGCGTTTATTCCGCAAAGGCAGCCAAAGCGCTGGCTGAGAAATATAATGTGGAAATGCCGATCATTATGGAAGTAAATAAGCTTCTGTTTGAAAACAAGCCTGCATCTGAAGCTGTGAAAGACCTGATGCAGAGAGAGAAACAGGGAGAAATTTCCTGGGAACTGTGAATGCTATATTCAGCAAATAAGCTGTTGCAAAATATAAAATACAGAAAATATAACTGAAAGAATAGAACCGCAAAAAACTGCCAGAGCAGTGAGCAAAAAAACGAAAGAGTATGCTCAATGTTCTGGCAGTTAATAATTTACAAAGAGTGAAAAGATTAAAAAATAACATCCTTCAGATCATCCGGCACATGGGATGTATGGAGATCTTCATTTAAAGTATCCATGATCGCCATATCTTCATCCTCAATGTTGAAATCAAAAATATTGGCGTTGGAAGCAATGCGGTCTGGATTGACGGATTTCGGAATTACAGAAATACCCTTTTGGATTGCCCAGCGAAGACCGACCTGAGCAGGAGTATGTGCATACTTGGTTCCGAGAACACACATTACATCATTGTCAAGGTAAGCACCTCTGGCAAGCGGTGCATAAGCCTGAACCTGAATTCCTTCCGACTGGCAATATTCAATCAGTTCTTTCGGATAGCAAAGCGGATGACATTCGATCTGGTTGACAGCAGGTACAATACCGGAAATTTTCTTAAGCTCTTCCAGATGATGAATCTGGAAATTGCTGACGCCGATGGAAAGTACACGGCCGGTTTCAAGAAGTTTGGCCATCTCCAGCCAGGTTCCGGTATAGCAGCCAGGCACCGGCCAGTGAATCAGATAAAGATCCAGGTAATCCAGCTTCAACCGCTCCATGCTTCTATAAAAAGCCCCATCTACATCTCCAAGGCGCTGCGCGTTATTCCAGATCTTGCTGGTGATAAAAAGTTCCTTGCGTGGGACACCACATTTGGCAATTGCCTTGCCTACACTTTCTTCGTTTTTGTAAGCGGAAGCAGTGTCAATAAGACGGTAGCCCGCGTTCACTGCAGCTGTAATGGCTGTCTCTGCTTCGTTATCTGCTGTTTTATATACACCAAGCCCTAAAAGGGGCATTTCTCTGTCGGTATTCAGGAATACGGTTTCTCTCAAAGCTAATTCCTCCTCATTAAACAATAAATGCTGCTGCTCATGAAGTAATCAGCAACCAATAAATTTCATTCATTATAGCATATAATTACAAAACATTCACCTGTTTTTTGCTTAAATACGCATTCGTTAATCTTTAGACAAACTTTAGAAATAACTGGTAAAATTGTACAGAAATTAAAACATATATTTGTGTGGTAAAGCGTTGAAATTTGGTAAAATTTTATAATTATCTCCTTGCGTAATAATGAGAAAGGTTGTATAATAAAAGAAAAATTTGATAAATTTATGTCATAACTCTGCGATTTTTTAGGTAGAAGAAAGAAAATGTGTTATGCATGAAGGTATGAGGTATGCGGAATCTCATTATATTAAAAGGGAATAGAATATCTTTATATCCATTCTTACATGTTTTCTCACGTTGCCGGCGTGAGTTTTTTTCGTGCCTGGAAGAGAAACAATGTTATGATTTGTCTGCCGCATTCAAGGCGGAAAGGAGTAGTTACTATGCATTTGATCAAAGATGAAAACGGCAATCTGATCCAGCATGGTCATGAGCATACCCACCAGCATACCCATGCAGACGGAGTGAGCCATACACATGCGCATACCCATGACGGAACAGAAGGTCATGACCATACACATAATGAGGGACAGAACTGCAGTACAGACTGCGGCGGCTGCCAGGGAGGGGACTGCAGGAATGAGACAGTAGCTCTTCTTACCTATATGCTTCAGCACAATGAGCACCATGCAGCAGAACTTGACCAGATGGCGGATAATCTTGCCAAGATGGGAATGGATGCCGCTGCGAAGACCATTAAGGAAAGCGTATCCGATTTCCAGAAAGGCAACATGCGCCTTGGCCTTGCCCTGACTCTTGTGAAAGAGGAAATGAAATAAGGAGGCATTATTATGTGTTTAGCAACTGTATATAAAGAAAATGACGATTCTGTAATCTTCAAGAACGTCAGCCGTATTAATGTAGATGGAAACAAACTTGTTCTCCGCGATATTATGGGTGATGAAAGAGTGGTAGAGGGAACCATCCTTATGGTAGACCTTGCGAACAGTATCGTTAAAGTAAAATGTGACTGACATGAATTTTCTGATTACTGTTCAGTGGAAATGTTTCATAAGGTGCATTTGCAAACAAAGTGTACAGTAACGTTTTCTGCTGATACAGAAGAACAAAAGCGGATTGCTTCAGTAATCCGTGATGCTTATCAGATCTTGAGGCATTATGCCTTTAGAATAAAAATTACTTAATACGTGGAGGTATGTAATTATGAAATTGTCAGAAGCAATGAGAGAAAGAATGCTTCTGTCTTTCGAGCTATTTCCGCCGAAGACAGAAAAGGGGATGGATAACCTTCCTGGGACGATCGATCATCTGATGAAATACAAACCTGCGTACATTTCCTGTACATACGGTGCAGGCGGCGGAAACGTTGGTGCTAACAGAGAAGTATGCCAGATGATCAAGAAAGCCGGAACAACACCGGTTACCCATTTCACAGTAATCAAGAACACAAAAGAGGGAATCAAAGAGCAGCTGGATCAGTACCTTGCAGAGGGTGTAGATCATATGCTTGCACTTCGTGGAGATATTCCGCTTGGTGAAACAACAACCTGCGGTGATTTCAACTACGCTACAGATCTTGTTAAATTTGTCCGTGACGAATTTGGTGACAAATTCGAAATCGCAGTTGCAGGATCTCCGGAGGGACACATTGCATGCCGCAGCCTTGATGCTGATATTGCAGTTCTGAGACAGAAACAGGACAATGGTGCCGATTATATCATGACTCAGCTTTGCTGGGATATGGAGCAGTTTAAATACTGGCTGGATTCAATCCGTGAGGCTGGTGTTACAATGCCTGTAGACGTAGGAGTTATGCCAATTCTTGACATGTCCGCTACAATTAATATGGCACTTTCCCGTAACGGTTGTGTAATGGACCGTGAGCTTTGCAGACTCATTTCCAGAAACTGGCTGTTCCCGAATCCATTTGCAGCAAAAGATGCTGATGGCAAGCCGTTTGATATGTTCTATGATGATAAGATCAAGAGATTCAAAGAAGAGGGAATCGAGTACACGATCAGACAGATCGACGAGTACCGCGCTCTCGGCGTAGATGGCATCCATCTGTATGCTTTGAATAAATGGAAAGATGTATCCGAGATCATTGACAGATCCGGACTTTGTACTTTAATCTAATCGATTTTGACTTAAATTTTTCAGGAGGCAATTGATAGTATTATGGCACATGTAATTGCTGTCGCAGGTAAAGGCGGCGTTGGTAAAACCACATTATGCGGAATGCTGATCCAGTATCTCTGCGAGAAAGGCAAAGGACCGATCCTTGCAGTAGATGCTGACGCAAACTCAAATCTGAACGAAGTTCTTGGAGTAGAAGTGGAGACTACACTTGGTGATGTAAGGGAAGAAATTGCTCGCGCAGAGCTTGCAAGCGAGAATCCGATCCCGGCGGGAATGTCCAAGGCGGATTACGCTGAAAGACGTTTTGAGGATGCTCTGGTAGAAGATGATGATTTTGATCTTCTGGTTATGGGCAGAACCCAGGGAAAAGGCTGCTACTGTTTTGTAAATGGACTTCTTCAGACCCAGCTTGCCAAATACCAGAATAATTATCCTTATATCGTAGTTGATAACGAAGCTGGTATGGAGCACATCAGCAGGGGAGTACTTCCGTCCATGCAGACAGCGATTCTGGTCAGTGACTGTTCCAGAAGAGGTGTACAGGCTGTAGGTCGTATTGCAGAGCTTATTAAAGAATGTGATATGCACCCGGATACAGTAGGCCTTATCATTAACCGTGCTCCTGGCGGAAAGCTGAATGACGGAATCAAAGAAGAGATTGAGAAGCAGGGTCTTCATCTTCTTGGCGTAGTGCCGCAGGATGAGACTGTTTACGAGTATGACTGCGAGGGTAAACCGACTGCAGGGCTTCCGGAAGATAATCCGGTAAAGATGGCTCTTCGTGAGATCGTAGATAAGCTTGTTTTATAAGGGAAGTCCCCCTTACCCCACATGTTTATGTGATAAGAGGATAGAAATGGCATTATAATTCGCAGCAGGCAAGAACGCTGCTGCGGAATTTTTGTCAGGTATTTATCCCATGGGAGGGGATGGGTTCCGGAAAACGGAATATAAATAAATTTATCAAAAGTAACACATACTTAGAGGAGGTCAATAATGAGTGAATTCAAATTAACTACAGTGGAAGAATTCGAAGCTGCCACAGCCCGTCTTCTTGAGACTGGTGCAAAGGTAGGCGCTGATTCCTGGCAGATGCGTGTTAAGAATCAGACTCCACACTGTAAATTCGGTGAGCAGGGCGTATGTTGCCGAATCTGTTCAATGGGTCCGTGCCGTATTACACCTAAGGCACCGAGAGGTATCTGCGGATGCGATGTACATGGTATCGTAGGAAGAAACTTCCTTCGTTTCACAGCAGGCGGCGCAGCTACACACTCTGATCACGGACGTGAGATCTGTATCACACTTGGACATGCAAAAGAGGGCGGCGACTATCAGGTGAAAGATCCTGAGAAGCTGATCCGTATTGCAAAAGAGTGGGGCGTTGAGACAGAGGGTAAAGACATCTATGATCTGGCTCATGAAATGTCTGATCTTGCTCAGGAAGAATACGGAAAGATCAGAGGATATTCCAGATGGCTTAAGAGAGCACCTCAGCATACACAGGATCTGTGGCATGCAGCTGGAATTGAGCCAAGAGCAATTGACCGTGAGGTTTCCTGTGCACTTCATATGACTCATATGGGTAACACAAGTAAACCGGAGGCTCTGATCCGTCAGGCGCTTCGTAACGGTCTTTCCGATGGATGGGGCGGTTCCATGTGCGGAACTGAGTTCTCTGATGTCCTTTTCGGAACTCCAAAGCCAATCGATACCGAGGCTAACCTTGGTGTTATGAATGCAGAGAATGTAAACATCGTTGTTCATGGACATGACCCGAGTCTTTCTGAGATGATCTGTGAGTATGCAGACAGCAAAGAGATGATCGACTATGCGAAATCCATGGGTGCTAAGGGAATCACTGTTTCCGGTGTATGTTGTACATCTAATGAGGTTGCAATGCGTCGCGGTATTCCGATGGCAGGTAACTTCTTACAGCAGGAGAACGTTGTACTGACAGGTGCCTGTGAGGCAATCGTAGTTGACGTTCAGTGTATTTTCCCGGCACTTGGACCTCTTTCCAAATGCTTCCATACAAAATTCATCACAACTTCTCCAATCTGCCAGATGCCAGATTCCGATTTCATTGAATTTGATGCAGGTACAGCAGGAGAGAAAGCAAAACAGATCGTAAAACTTGCATGTGAAAACTTCAAGAACAGAAAACCAGAGCTTGTACATATCCCGGATCTGAAACATAAAGCTACTGTTGGTTACTCTGTAGAAGCAATCGTTAAGACACTTGACGGCGTAACAAACTCTCAGGTAGACGAGACTGGTACCACCAAACCTCTTCTTGAGTGTATTACATCTGGTGTTATCCGTGGTGCTGTTGCTATGGTTGGATGTAACAACCCGAAGGTCAGACCTGACACAGCTCACATCGAACTTATGAAGAAACTGATCGCAAACGATATCGTGATCATCGCTTCCGGATGTTCCGCTCAGGCAGCTGCTCGTGCAGGACTTATGGACAAAGCTGCAAAAGACCTTTGCGGTGCTGGTCTGAAACGTGTTTGCGAGCTTGCAGATATCCCGCCAGTATTACATATGGGATCCTGTGTTGATATCAGCCGTATGCTGATCCTTGCTTCTGAGCTTGCCAAGGATTCCGGACTGAACATTTCCCAGCTTCCAGTAGTAGGATGTGCTCCTGAGTGGATGTCTGAGAAGGCAGTTTCCATTGGAAACTATGTAGTAGCAACTGGTCTTGATACATATCTTGGTGTAGACCCATATGTTTCCGGTTCTACAGAGGTTGCAAGCCTCCTTACAGAAGGGGTACGTGACTGGGTAGAGGCAGCATATACAGTTGAGAAAGATATTGATAAATTAGGCGATCTTATGATTGCGAGAATCGAAGAAAAACGTGACGCTCTCGGAATCTGATCGAAGGAAAGGCGCGATTAACTTATGAAAATAGCAGTAACCGGTAAAGGCGGAGTAGGAAAGACAACTTTTGCGGCAACACTTGCCAGACTATATGCAGATGAAGGGAAAAAGGTCCTTGCAGCTGATGTTGACCCGGACGCAAACCTGGGACTGGCTCTTGGATTTGATGAGGAGACTTTAGATTCCATCGTTCCCATTTCCAAGATGCGTAAGCTGGTAGAGGAGCGTACCGGAGCCAACAGCCAGAATCAGTTTTATACACTGAATCCGAAGGTAGACGACATTCCGGACACCTACGGAAAGGTTTGTAATGGTGTAAAGCTGCTTGTCCTTGGAACCGTGGAAACAGGCGGAGGCGGATGTGTCTGTCCTGAACATGTCATGTTAAAAAGAATCATCAGCAACCTTGTAGTGCACAGGGATGATGTGGTAATTATGGATATGGAAGCCGGTCTGGAGCATCTGGGCCGGGGAACCACGGAGAGCATGGACGAATTTATTGTGGTGATCGAACCAGGTGCAAGAAGTGTACAGACCTACAAAAACGTAAAACGTCTTGCAAAGGATCTTGGCATTACTCAGGTTAAGGTAGTGGCCAACAAAGTACGGAACGAAGAGGATGAAGAATTTATCCGCAACAAGATTCCGGCAGAAGATCTTCTTGGAATGATCCATTACAATGTAGAAGTTATGGACGCAGACCGCCAGGGTAAATCACCCTATGATTTCAGTGAGACAGTAACATCTGAGATCAGAAAGATTAAAGAAAAGATAGACAACGAATCAAGTCTGTAAATAATAGGAGGTACTACAGTGACTTTATTTGATAGAGTATTCAGCGGAAACGACGCTGTTTATGGATTAACAGAGGGCGCTATTGATGCAGCCATCGCACAGCATGGCGAAGACAAAGCAGTAAGCTTCCCTGATACCGCTTACAGCCTTCCTTGCTACTATTCAGTAACAGGAACCAAGGTTACAACCTTAAAAGAGTTAAAAGAGGCTCTTGGCGTTGTAAAAACTCTTATGACAAGAGAGAAAAGACTGAACGACGCATTCATGTCCGGTATTGCTACCGCACTTTGCGCAGAGTTCATCGAAGTTCTGAAATATATCGACGGAGCAACACCATATGAGGAGCCATGCTATGGCCACCTTGCAGATGCTGTGATCCGTGAGCTTGGTGTACCGCTTGTAACAGGCGATATCCCTGGTGTAGCCGTTATCCTTGGAACAGCTCCATCTGTAGAAGAGGGTGTTGCACTTGTAAAGAGCTATCAGGCACAGGGTATTCTTGTAACACTGGTTGGCGGAATCATTGACCAGGTGAAGGAAGCTGGCATGAACACTGGAGCAAACGTACGTGTTATTCCTCTTGGAAAAGACGTTACAGCAGTTATCCACGTTGTATCTGTTGCACTTCGTGCAGCTCTGATCTTCGGTAACGTAACACCTGGAGATGCAGGTACACTTATGAAATATACAATGGACCGTGTTCCGGCATTCGTTAACGCATTCGGACCTCTGGATGACGTTGTAGTTGCTTGCGGAGCTGGCGCTATCGCACTTGGCTTCCCGGTAATCACAAACGAGACAGAGAACATCTTCCGTGTACCGAAGAGCCTTATCGTTCAGGAGGACGTAAGCAAATTCAACGCTACTTCCCTTGAGGCTCGTGACATCAAGATCAAGATCACAAACATCGATATCCCGGTTGCATTCGCATCTGCATTCGAGGGCGAGATCATCCGTCGTAAAGACATGCGTGTTGAGTTCGATGGTTCCCGTGTTGACTGTGCTGAGCTTGTACATACCTGTGACGCTTCTGAGATCGAGGATCACAAGATCACAGTTGTAGGACCGGAAGTTGACGAGATGGAAGACGGAAGCAAGAACAGCATTGCATACGTTGTTAAGGTTGCCGGTAAGAACATGCAGCCTGACTTTGAGCCTGTTATCGAGCGTAAATTCCACAACTACATCAACTGTATTGAGGGTGTATATCACACCGGTCAGAGAGATATGCAGCGTATCCGTATCAGCCATGCAGCATTTGATGCAGGATTCCGTATCAAACATATCGGTGAAGTTCTTTATACTCAGGTTAAGAACGAATTTGACGCAGTTGTTGACAAGTGTGAGGTTGTGATCTACACAGATCCTGCTGAGTGTACCAGAATCCGTCATGAAGTTGCAATTCCGACATTCGAGAAACGTGATGATCGTCTTGCAAACCTCACTGACGAGTCTGTTGATGTATATTACAGCTGTATCCTCTGCCAGGCATTCTCCCCGTCTCACGTTTGTGTTGTTACACCAGAGAGACTTGGACTTTGCGGTGCCGTTTCATGGCTGGATGCAAAAGCTACCAACGAGCTTGATCCGAACGGACCTTGCCAGGTGATCACCAAAGAGCGTCCGATCAATGAAGAGCTTGGTTCTTATGAAGACGTTGATGAAGCGGTTCAGAAGTTCTCCCAGGGTGCTCTGGAGCACGTTACCCTGTACTCCATCATGCAGGATCCTATGACTTCCTGCGGATGCTTCGAGTGTATCTGCGGTATCGAGCCATTCTCCAACGGTGTAGTTATTGCTAACCGTGAGTATGCAGGTATGACACCTCTCGGAATGACCTTCTCTGAGATGGCTTCCATGACAGGTGGTGGTGTTCAGACTCCTGGATTCATGGGACATGGTAAACACTTCATCGCTTCCAAGAAATTCATGAAGGCTGAGGGCGGTATCGAGCGTATCGTATGGATGCCGAAAGAATTAAAAGAGTTCATCGCAGAGAAATTAAATGCTACTGCAAAAGAACTTTACGGAATCGATAACTTTACAGATATGATCGGTGATGAGACTGTTGCTACAGATCCTGAGACTCTGGTAGGATTCCTTACAGAGAAGGGACATCCGGCACTTGGACTTGACCCGATGATGTAATTTATCCAGCAGCTCCTGCTGCAAAATGGAGATAATTTCCCTGGAGTCTGTCTCCTTTAGACAGGCTCCGGGATTCACTATTTCCGGCAGGAATACTGATTTATAGTTTCGCTGCGGAGGGCGAACAAGCAGATCATTTTGATTGCGGAATGAAATGATCTGTATCTGATAATTTATTTAGCAGCAAACCAATGGATAGAGGCGGAGCCTTACATGGTTTGTGATAGAAGATTAACAGAAAAGGAGATGCAGAAAATTGTTAATTAACAGAATTTTCAGCGGTAATGATGCAGTATACGGTCTAACAGAAAAAGCCGTAAACGATGCTGTACAGCAGCATGGTGCAGATAAGGCAGTGGGATTTCCACACACAGCATATTGTCTTCCATGCTATTATGCAGTAACCGGTGTGAAGATCAAAACACTTGGAGAACTGCAGGCAGCCCTTGGCGTCGTAAAATCTCTTATGACAAGAGAGCATGCTCTGGATGATGCTCTTATGTCAGGTGTAGCAACAGCCCTCTGTGCGGAATTTATTGAAGCACTGAAGTATCTTGATGGGGCAGAACCCTATCAGGAGCCTTGTTATGGCCATCTTGCAGATTCCATTATCCGTGAGCTTGGTGTACCGCTTGTAACAGGAGATATCCCTGGTGTAGCCGTTATCCTTGGCAGCGCACCGACTGCACAGGAAGGTGTTGACCTGATCAAGAGCTATCAGGCACAGGGTATCCTGGTAACATTAGTTGGCGGTATCATTGACCAGGCACAGGAGCTTGGTCTTAAGATGGGCTATAATTTACGAATTGTTCCTTTGGGAAAAGACGTAACATCTGTTATCCACGTTGTATCTGTTGCACTTCGTGCAGCACTGATCTTCGGCAATGTAACACCTGGCGATGCAGCAAGCCTTCTTACATACACCAAAGACAGGGTTCCGGCATTTGTAAATGCTTTCAAACCTGTTGATGATGTAGTTCTTGCAGCCGGTGCTGGTGCGATCAAGCTTGGTTTCCCGGTAATCTCCAATGAGGATGAGAACATTGTGGAAGTACCAGGAGCCCTGATCGCGTGTCCGAACGTTGCTGACTTTAATAAGGTTTCCCTTGAAGCAAGAGGAATCAAGATCAAGATCACAAAGGTGGATATTCCGGTAGCATTTGCGTCTGCCTTTGAAGGTGAGATCATTCGTCGTAAAGATATGCGTGTGGAATTTGACGGTTCCCGTGTGGACTGCGTAGAGCTTGTGCAGACTAAGGAAATGAACGAGGTCGAGGATCACAAGATTACTGTCGTAGGTCCGGAAGTCGATAGCTTCGAACCTGGAAGCAAGCACAGCCTTGCCTACGTGGTAGAAGTAGCTGGTAAGAAGATGCAGCCGGATTTTGAACCGGTTATCGAGCGTAAATTCCACAATTATATAAACTGCATTGAAGGTGTATATCACACAGGACAGAGGGATATGTTCCGTATCCGTATCAGCAATGATGCTTTTGCAGCAGGTTTCAGAGCAAAACACTTTGGTGAAGTTCTTTACACTCAGGTAAAGAATGAGTTCGAGGCTGTTGTAGATAAGTGTCAGGTAACTGTCTATACAGATCCGGATGAGTGTACCAGAATGCGTCATGAAGTAGCAATCCCTACTTTTGACAAACGTGATGCACGTCTGGAGACATTGACTGATGAATCTGTAGATGTTTATTACAGCTGTATCCTGTGTCAGGCATTTTCTCCGTCACATGTCTGCGTAGTAACACCGGAGAGACTTGGACTTTGTGGAGCCGTTTCATGGCTGGATGCAAAAGCAACCAATGAACTGGATCCAAACGGCCCATGTCAGATCATCACCAAGGAGCGCCCGATCGATGTAAATCTGGGCTCTTACGAGGATGTTGATGAAGCAGTAAAGAAATATTCCCAGGGTGCTCTGGAGCATGTTACTCTGTACTCCATCATGCAGGATCCTATGACCTCCTGCGGATGCTTCGAGTGTATTTGCGGTATTGAGCCATTTTCTAATGGTGTGGTTATCGCAAACCGTGAGTATGCAGGCATGACACCTCTTGGAATGACGTTCTCCGAGATGGCTTCCATGACCGGCGGCGGTGTTCAGACACCAGGCTTTATGGGACATGGAAAACACTTTATTTCATCCAAGAAATTCATGAAGGCAGAGGGCGGAATTGAGCGTATCGTATGGATGCCAAAGGAATTAAAAGAGACCGTGGCGGAGCGACTCAATAAGACTGCAAAAGAACTCTATGGCATTGACAACTTCACTGATATGATCGGTGATGAGACCGTTGCCACAGATCCGGAAGTTCTTGTTGCATTTTTAACAGAACATAACCATCCTGCATTGTCAATGGATCCGATGATGTAGTATAATGGTTCTGTATAATTTTTACAAATTTTTAAGGAGGCTTTAAGAAATGCCATTTAATCAGAAACCACAGAAGTTCAACGCAAAGATCAACACTGTTACGGTTGGAACTGGCGATAAAGCGGTTACTATTGGAGGAAATTCTACATTTCCTTTCTATACATTTGACGCACCAACCGAGAACAGCCCGAAAATCGGTGTAGAGATCACGGATATGGGACTTGATGACTTTGCACCTGGAATCAAAGCATATTATGAAGGATGCACCACCATGGCTGAGATCGCTCAGAAAGCAGCAGCTATGGAAGGTGGAGATTTCGTTGTACTCAACCTGGAAGGCGGAGATCCAAACGGAGTAAACAAATCTACAGAAGAACTTATTGCAATCGTAAAAGAGGTTGCAGATGCAATCGACTGTCCATTAGTAGTTGAAGGCTGCAAAAATGTGGAGAAGGATGCGGAACTTCTTCCGAAGGTTGCAGAGGCACTTCAGGGCAGAAACGTGATCGTGATGTCTGAGAAGGAAGAAAACTACAAGGCAATCGGTGCTGCAGCAGGACTTGCTTACAACCAGATCGTAGGCGCTGAGTCCGCTGATGATATCAACCTTGCAAAACAGTTGAACGTAGTAACAACACAGTTAGGTGTTGATGCGAAGAAGATCGTTATGAACGTAGGAACAGCTACCGTTGGTTATGGTTACGAGTATGTTGTTTCCACTATGGACCGTATCAAAGGTGCAGCATTATCCCAGAATGATAACATGCTGCAGATGCCTATTATTACACCAGTTTCTTCTGAGACATGGGGCGTAAAGGAATCAGTTGCAACTGAGGAAGATATGCCAGAATGGGGCTCAGAGGATGAGCGTGGTATCGACATGGAAGTTATGACAGCAGCAGCAGACCTGGCAGCAGGATCTGACGCAGTTATCTTAAGACATCCAGAGTCTGTAAAGACCATCGCTAAGATGATCAAAGCACTTGTGTAATATTTTTAGGAGGGAAAAATTGATATGGCACTGAATGGTATTCAGATTTTTAAATTAACACCAAAGAAAAACTGTAAGGAATGTGGATGCCCGACATGTATGGCTTTCTCCATGAAAGTTGCACAGGGCGCTTTAAAGATTGAGCAGTGTCCACATATGTCTGAGGAAGCATTAGCATCTCTTTCCGAGGCAACTGCTCCGCCAATGAAGACGATCAAGATTGGTACTGGCGATGAGGAGCTTACCCTTGGTGGTGAGACCGTTCTTTTCAGACATGAGAAGACCTTTGTAAACAAGACAAGATATGCAGTAGAGCTTTGCACATGCATGGATGACGCTACTGTAGATGCAAAACTGGCTGAGATCCCGAAGGTTGATTATGACCGTATCGGTGAGAGAATGTACGCAGAGATCGTTTACGTAAACTGCGATGCAGAAGCAACAGCTGACAAATATGTAGCACTTGTACAGAAAGCAGCAGCTCTTGGACGTACCCTGATCCTTGGATGTTCTGATCCGGAGATCGCAAAAGCAGCCCTTGAGGTTTGCAAAGACAGCAAGCCGGTATTAAACGGAGCAAATGCTTCTAACTATGAGGCTATGAACGCAGTTGCAACAGCAGCTGGTGTTGTTCTTGGTGTATCTGGCAAAGATCTTAACGAGTTATATGATACTACAGCAGCAATCGAGAAACTTGGAAACAAGAATCTGGTACTTGATGTAACAGGCGCTGACATCAAAGAGACCTTCGGCAATGCCGTACAGGTACGTCGTGCAGCTCTGAAGGATCAGGACAGAACATTCGGTTATCCATCCATCGTAAACCTTGCAAAGATCGCTGGTGGTGACTATCACCTTCAGGCAGGTCTGGCAGCTATGTTTACAATGAAATACGGTTCCATCGTTGTTATGGAGCGTATGACATATGCAGAGGCACTTCCGTTATATGGTCTGCGTCAGAACGTATTTACTGACCCGCAGAAGCCAATGCGTGTAGAGCCAGGTATCTACCCGATGAACGGTGGAGATGAGAATTCTCTTGTTGTTACAACTGTTGACTTCGCTCTTACATATTTCCTTGTATCTGGAGAGCTGGAGCGTTCCGGTGTTCCGCTTAATCTTGTTATCAACGATGCCGGCGGTTTATCCGTACTGACATCCTGGGCAGCAGGAAAATTCTCCGGAAACAGTATTTCTACATTCTTCAAAGAGAAAGTAGAGCCAAATGTTAAGAGCAGACGTCTGGTAATCCCAGGTAAGGTTGCAGTCCTGAAGGGTGATCTGGAAGCAAAACTTCCAGGATGGGAAATCATCGTTGGACCAAGAGAAGCTGTACAGCTTGTGAAGTTCTTAAAGGATCTTGAAGGCTGATTTAAGCCTTTAAGACCCTAAAAGGGTATGCCGCTTATGGGCGGCACCACTATAAATGTAAAGGAGAACATTTGACATGGCAAAATTTGTTACAATTGGAGAGAGACTTTCAACAACAGCACCTTCTGTAAACAAAGCATTTACAGAGAGAGATCCTGAGCCGATCTTAAAGAGAGCAAAACAGCAGCTTGATGCTGGTGCTGTTTATCTTGATGTAAACATCGGACCAGCTGAGAACGATGGAGAAGACCTGATGAAATGGGCTGTTAAGCTTCTTCAGGAGAACTTCGACAACGTTCCGCTGTCTCTGGATACATCCAACAAAAAAGCAATTGAGGCTGGTATTTCCGTATACAACCGTTCCAAAGGAAAACCAATCGTAAACTCTGCTGATGCAGCTGGAAGAATTGAGAACATCGACCTTGCAGCAGCTAACGATGCAATCGTTATCGCTCTTTGCAACGGTGAAGGTATTGCAAAAGACAACGACGAGCGTATGATGTACTGCCAGATGCTTCTTGAAAGAGGTATGGAGCATGGTATGGACGCAAGTGATCTGTGGTTTGACCCGCTGTTCCTGGTTGTTAAAGGAATGCAGGACAAACAGATGGAAGTACTTGAGGCTATTAAAATGTTCTCCGATATGGGACTGAACTCTACAGGTGGTCTGTCCAACAACAGTAACGGTATGCCGAAGAACATCCGTCCAATCATGGATTCCGCATTAGTTGCTATGGCTATGATGCAGGGCCTTACATCCGCAATTGTTAACCCTAACGACCTTCGTCTTATGGAAACAATCAAATCCTGCGATGTATTCAAGGGCAACACCCTGTATGCTGATTCCTATCTTGAACTGTAATTATTTGTAATTCGTTTCTAAATAGGGACGTAAGATACAAAAGGGGCTGGGGCTTTGGCCTCAGTCCCTTTTTCTAACGGATAAGAATAATAATGATGTCTGTTTTGGCAGATATATGACCATATGAGAAAGGTGAGTGCCGGATGTTTAAGGTTACATTTTCTTTTGAAGATGGCAGTGTGGTAGAACATTTTGCCAATGCGGGGGACAATTTACTTGAATTAGCCAGAGAGGCCAATGTGGCCATCGACGCGCCGTGCTCCGGAAATGCTTCCTGCGGAAAGTGCCGGGTACAGTTAAAAAAAGGAGAACTGGACAGCAAGAAAACCTTACATATCAGTGAGGAAGAATATCAGGAGGGATGGCGTCTTGCCTGCACCAGCAAGATCTGTGCAGATGTGACCGTACTGGTACCTGATATTGCGTCTGCTTACAAGAGCAGAATGAAGGTTGCAGATCTCAGCTCCAAAGAGGAAATTGCCATTTTCGAGAATTCCAAAAGAGACGTAGAAATGACCGGTATTGAGCTCAGAAACAGTCTGGATGTAATTGAACTTGATATGAATGAGCCAAGTCTTGATGACACCATGCCGGATAATGAGCGCCTTACAAGAGCTTTAAAGAAATACATGAATCTGAAACAGGTAAGGATCCCTTACGCTGTATTAAGAAAATTGCCGGATGTCCTCCGGGAAAATCATTTCAAAGTAAAATGTGTAGTTCGTACTGCTCCTAATGATCTTTTTGTATACGATATTTTCGGAAAAGATGAAGAAGTGGTAGTGGGCGGACTTGCAGTGGATATTGGTACCACAACTGTTTCTGCAGTCCTGATCAACATGGAGACCGGAGAGATTCTTGCCAAGGCTTCCTCTGGAAACGGACAGATCCGTTTCGGAGCAGATGTTATCAACCGTATCATCGAACAGCAGAAGCCAGGCGGTAAGAAGAAACTGCAGGATGCAGTCATTAAAGAGACAATCAATCCAATGATCGCACAGATGTGTAAAAGTGCAGGCATTCCAGCCAGCCATATTTACAGAATGTCTGTGGGAGCAAATACAACGATGAATCATCTGTTTGCCGGGATCAACGCGGATCCGGTCCGTATGGAGCCGTATATTCCAGCATTCTTCAAAACCAATTCCCTTTTTGCTTCTGATGTGGGAATTGCTATCAATAAAGATGCGCATATTATCATTGCGCCAAATATCGGAAGCTATGTAGGCGGTGATATCACTGCCGGAACTTTAGTAAGCATGATCTGGAACAGACCAGAGTTTTCTTTATTTATCGATCTTGGAACTAACGGTGAGCTGGTATTTGGCAACTCTGATTTTATGATGAGCTGTGCATGTTCCGCTGGTCCGGCTTTTGAGGGTGGTGATATCAGCTGTGGTATGCGTGCAACTGATGGAGCTATTGAAGCTTGTACCATTGATAAGGAGACTATGGAACCAACTTATAAAGTAGTTGGAGAACCGGGAACCAAGCCGGTTGGACTTTGTGGTTCCGGAATCATTGATGTGATCAGCGAGCTTTTTATGTGCGGAATCATCAACCCTAAGGGTAAATTTGTCCGTGAGGGGGAGAGAATCCGTCACGATAAATACGGAATGGGAAGCTATGTGATCGCATTTGAAAAGGATGCAGGCTCTGTGAAGGATATTGAGATCACAGAGGTTGATATTGACAACTTTATCCGTGCCAAAGGTGCTATTTTCTCAGCTATCAGAACTATGATAAATAGTCTTGATTTTGACGTGAGCATGATCGATGATGTATACGTTGCCGGTGGTATTGGAAGCGGAATCAATATGAGAAATGCTGTAAACATCGGAATGTTCCCGGATATCCCTCTGGAGAAATTCCATTATATCGGCAACTCTTCCCTGACGGGTTCCTATCTGATGCTTCTTTCTACAGAGGCCGAGAAGAAGACCTATGAGCTTGCTGCAAACATGACATATATGGAGCTTTCTACAGTGCCAACTTATATGGACGAATTTGTAGGAGCGTGCTTTATTCCTCATACAGATACGGGAATGTTCCCTGATGTAATGAATGATTTACAGAACAGGAAGTAATTAATAAAATGCCATTTACAATTGATGACTTAAATTATGATAAAGACAGCAAGGAGAGAATGCCATGGGAGCATTATCTTGAGCTGTATGCAAAAGCTGACCCGAAGGAGATCGCATCCAGACTTTCCATTCCATATGATGAAGAGGCTAAGGAATTTACTCTGACTTTCCTGGGCTCTGAATATAAGATCACATATCCGGATTTCCAGGTAAAACATGTGGCAGATGAGAAGAAATGTTATCCTCTGGAGGATATGATCTACGCAAAGATTCTTACCATTCGTTTTCTGTTAAATGGTTCCGCCTCTGTGGGGACTGGCAGGTTTAAAACTTACCGGGAAATGCCATGGGGAGAAGTGTACCTGAGACAGTTTGACGGACGTTGTATCAAAAGGCTTGCATTTACCTATGGAAACAGACTGGATGATTTCCGGCTTGTAATGGATCATATGAAATGCACTCCGGTGAAATTCGGAGATGTGGCTTATGAGCTTTCCATTTATCCGGGATATCAGATCCAGATGATCCTGTGGGAGGGGGACGATGAGTTCCCGCCGTCTTCCCAGATCCTGTTTTCCGACAATTTCCCGGTATCCTTTGCTGCGGAAGATATGGCGGTTATGGGAGATGTGATCATTGGCTCTTTGAAGGCTTTTCTGAAAGCAGCGAAAGAGCAGTAAAGTTATTGTAAAACAGATTCTGCGTGAAAGTTAACCGAGATTTAAAGTTTTCTAAATGCATGAGCTGTATATTTTTTGATTAAAGCGGACTGGAGTGCGGGTGTTTGAGCCTGCACCAGGATCCGTTTTGATAAATCCAAATTAAGCGGAGGCGTCATGCTGTAACAGCGGTGACGTAAAAAGGAGGTAAGTTACAATGGGATACAAGAGTGACATTGAAATCGCACAGGAATGCGAAATGCTGCCGATTACCCAGATTGCAGAGAAAGCTGGTATTGATGACAAATACCTGGAGCAGTATGGAAAGTATAAGGCAAAAATCGACTACAATCTCTTAAAAGAGAGCGACAAGAAAGACGGAAAACTGATCCTTGTAACAGCAATCAACCCGACCCCGGCTGGTGAGGGAAAAACAACTACAACTGTAGGACTTGCTGATGGAATGCAGAGACTTGGAAAGAGCGCAATGGTTGCACTTCGTGAGCCATCTCTTGGACCGGTATTCGGTGTTAAGGGCGGCGCTGCAGGCGGCGGATACGCACAGGTTGTTCCAATGGAGGATATCAACCTTCATTTCACAGGTGACTTCCATGCAATCGGAGCTGCAAACAACCTTCTTGCAGCAATGATCGACAACCACATTTTCCAGGGCAATGCACTGAACATTGACCCACGTAAGATCACATGGAAGAGATGCGTGGACATGAACGACCGTCAGCTTCGTAACGTGATCGATGGTCTTGGAGGAAGAACAAACGGTATGCCTCGTGAAGACGGTTATGACATCACAGTTGCTTCCGAGATCATGGCAGTTCTCTGTCTTGCAAGCGACATCACAGACCTGAAGAATAGACTTTCCAAGATGATCATTGGTTATACATATGGCAAAGTATCTGAGCAGAAACCGGTAACAGCTGGTGATCTTCACGCAGAAGGTGCTATGACAGCTCTTCTGAAAGACGCTCTGAAACCAAACCTGGTTCAGACTCTGGAGCATGTACCTGCAATCGTTCACGGTGGACCATTTGCAAACATCGCTCATGGATGTAACTCTGTAACAGCTACTAAGATGGCTATGAAGCTGGCTGATTATGCCATCACAGAGGCTGGATTCGGTGCTGACCTTGGTGCAGAGAAATTCCTTGACATCAAATGCCGTATGGCAGGTCTTCATCCAAATGCAGTTGTGATCGTTGCTACTGTACGTGCCCTTAAATACAACGGCGGTGTTGCAAAAGCAGACCTTAACAATGAGAACCTTGAGGCTCTTGAGAAAGGTATCCCGAACCTTTTAAGACATGTAAACACGATCAAAAATGTTTACAAACTTCCATGTGTTGTTGCAATCAACGCATTCCCGACCGATACCAAGGCAGAGCTTGACCTTGTTGAAGCAAAATGTAAAGAGCTTGGTGTTAACGTTGCACTTTCCGAAGTATGGGCAAAAGGCGGTGAAGGCGGCCTGAAGCTTGCTGAGGAAGTAATCCGTCTCTGCGAAGAGCCAAATGACTTCTCTTATTCCTATGAGCTTGACGGTTCTATAGAGGATAAGCTGAACCAGATCGTTCAGAAAGTATACGGCGGAAAGAAAGTTGTTCTCACAGCAAACGCTCAGAAACAGGCAAAACAGTTAGAAGCTCTTGGCTTTGGCAACTGCCCGATCTGTGTTGCAAAGACTCAGTACAGCTTAACAGATGACCAGACAAAACTCGGTGCACCGACAGATTTCGAGATCACAGTTCGTAACCTGAAGGTTTCCGCAGGTGCTGGATTTGTTGTTGCACTGACTGGTGAGATCATGACCATGCCAGGTCTTCCGAAAGTTCCGGCAGCTGAGAGAATCGACGTTGACGAGACTGGTAAGATCACAGGTCTGTTCTAATCAAAGAAAAAAGAAACATCAGGCGGATATACCTGTCCGCCTGGCGTTATAAAAAGGTCATGGCTTACATGATGACTAAGAACAATAAGGAGACAACGAAATGGGATTTTCAACAAGTACATGTACAGAATTTGTAGAAGTTCTTGCTTCTAAAGCCCCGGTTCCAGGCGGCGGCGGAGCATCTGCACTGGTAGGTGCTGTGGGAACTGCACTTGGAAACATGGTAGGAAGCCTTACTGTTGGTAAGAAGAAATATGCTGATGTTGAGGAAGAAATGTGGGAGCTGAAAGGTAAATGCGACCAGCTTCAGAAAGATTTCCTTCGTCTGATCGAGCGTGACGCCGAAGTATTCGAGCCGCTTTCCAAAGCATATGGAATGCCGAAAGAAACAGAAGAAGAGAAAGCTGAAAAAGCAAGAGTTATGGCAATCGTATTAAAAGATGCCTGCTCTGTTCCTATGGAAATCATGGAGAAATGCTGTGAGGCACTTGACCTGATCAAGGAATTTGCTGCAAAAGGCTCCAAGCTTGCCATCAGTGACGCTGGTGTAGCTGCAACCTTCTGCAAAGCTGCATTAAAAGGTGCAAGCCTGAACGTTTATATCAACACAAAGTCCATGGCAGACAGAGAGTATGCAGAAGAATTAAATGCAAAGGCTGATGCAATGCTTGAAAAATACTGCAAGCTTGCAGACGAGACATTTGACAGCGTACTTGGCAGACTGAAATAAAGATAAAAAAAGAAAAGAACTGGCAGGAGCAAAATCCTGCAAGTCTTTTTTGCAGTCTCAAAATGCTGTATTACCATGAAACTGGTATGAGCATGACTGGATTTATCATAATATAAGGAGATTACTAAAAAATGGCAAAACAGTTATTAGGTAAAGAAGTAACTGCTGCATTAAACGAGCGTATCAAAGGAAATGTGGCAGCTCTTCAGGAAAAAGGCGTTAACCCCACACTTTGCATTATCCGTGTAGGAGAGAATCCAAGTGATATTTCCTATGAGAAGGGTGCAACAAAGCGTTGTGAGACATTAGGCGTTGCATGTGAGAAAATTCTTCTTCCGGAGGATGTTGCTCAGGAAGAACTTCTTACAGTTATTGATAAGGTAAACAAAGACGATCATATCCATGGTGTACTTCTGTTCCGTCCGCTTCCGAAACATCTGGATCAGGCTGTCATCGAGAATGCACTTGCTCCTGAGAAAGACGTTGACTGTATGACAGACCTTTCCATGTCTGGTGTTTTTACAGGCAAGAAGATCGGTTTCCCACCATGTACACCACAGGCATGTATGGAAATCCTTGATCATTACGGAATCGACTGCACAGGTAAGAAGGCAGTAGTAATCGGAAGAAGCCTTGTTGTAGGTAAACCGGCAGCTATGATGCTTGTTAAGAAAAACGCAACTGTAACCATCTGCCACACAAGAACAGTGGATATGCCGTCTGTGGCACGCGAAGCGGATATTATCATCGTAGCAGCAGGCCGTGCTGGCGTTGTTGGCGCTGATTATGTAAAAGCAGGACAGGTAGTTATTGATGTAGGAATCAACGTAAATGCAGAAGGCAAGCTCTGCGGAGACGTTGACTACGCAGCAGTAGAGCCGATCGTAGATGCTATTACACCAGTTCCAGGCGGAGTTGGAAGCGTTACAACATCTGTCCTGGTTGGACATGTTGTAGAGGCTGCTATGCGCAAAGTGAACGCTTAATAGTTAATTGACTTTGAACTAATAGAACGATGTACTTGAAGTACATCATGTGTACAAGCGGAAGAAAAACTCTTCAGAGTAAAAACTGGAGAGTTTTTTTGTTGCAGAAAATTTTGTTGAAATCCTTATTGCGGCAAAAGTTTGTTTTGCTATTACAAAAAATTTGCTTTTCTCAGTAAGATATTGTACTATAGAGGGTACAGATATATGGAGGTAACTCACTATGGGAAAAGTGATGGCAGTGAACATCAGTGTTAAAAGAGGAACTCAGAAGGTCAATGTGCACACTGTAAAACTGATTGAAAATTATGGACTGGAGAATGACGCCCACGCAGGAAACTGGCATCGTCAGGTCAGCCTTCTGTCTTATGAAAAAATAGAAGAATTTAAGGCAAAAGGCGCACCGGTAAAGGATGGTGCTTTCGGGGAAAATCTGATCGTACAGGGATTTGACTTTAAGACCCTTCCAGTAGGAACCCGTCTGAAATGCAACGATGTGATTCTGGAAATTACGCAGATTGGAAAGCAGTGTCACAACGGTTGCGAGATTTTCAAGATCATGGGAGATTGCATTATGCCCCGCGAAGGCGTTTTTGCCAAAGTAATCAAAGGCGGTGTGATCTCTGAAGGAGATGAAATGGTTTATGCTTGACAGATACGGAAGAAATATTGATTATCTGCGGATATCTTTGACAGACAGGTGCAATCTCCGCTGTATCTACTGTATGCCGGAAGAGGGAATCCGTCAGATTCCAAGGACAGAACTTCTTGATACAGATGAAATCGTGAGAATCTGTAAGGCGGCCAGTGAACTTGGGATTTCCAGAATCAAACTGACAGGAGGAGAGCCTCTTGTCCGCAGAATCTGCACCCCATTAGTAAAAGAGCTGAAAGCCATTCCCGGGATCTGCCAGGTTACACTGACCACCAACGGAATCCTTTTGGGAGAACAGCTTCCGGGCCTGATGGAGGCCGGTCTGGATGCCGTAAACATCAGTCTGGATACTTTAGAAGAAACCACATTTCGCAAAATCACCCGCAGGGACGATTTTCACCAGGTTTTAAAGGGACTTAGGGCAGCACTTTCCTACCCTTCCCTGAAAGTGAAATTGAACTGTGTCCCCACTTTTCAGTCGGACGAGGAACTTTTACAGGTGGCAGCTCTTGCAAGGGAGAATCCTCTTCATGTGCGTTTCATTGAAATGATGCCAATCGGTCTGGGCAAGGAGTTTGCAGCCAGGGGAGAGGAACAGATAAAGTCTGTTCTGGAAAAGGAATATGGGTCAATGACACCAACGGAAGAAAAGCTTGGAAATGGTCCCTGTCATTATTATACCCTGGAGAAGTTTACAGGCAGAATCGGATTTATCAGTGCCCTGTCCCACAAATTCTGTGACAGCTGCAACCGTGTAAGGCTTACTTCTACCGGATTTCTGAAAGGCTGCCTGCAATTTGAGGACGGAGCAGATCTGAAGGTTTTGCTTCGAAGTGGCTGTTCTGATGGGATGCTTAAAGAAACGATAGAAAAAGTCACTTATGAAAAGCCTGTAGGCCACAATTTTCAGGAACATAAGAAGGGAAACGAAGAATCCCACATCATGGCTCAAATCGGTGGATGATTTTGAAAAACAAAAGAAAACACGATTTAGAAAAGTCGGATTTATTGTTGTATCATTTGTACAACTTAAACAATCCGGCTTTTTGTATATTTCAGTATAATCTGAGATGCAGAATTGTGCAAAAATATTGTTAATAAATAAACTTATTCATATTTACTTGCCAAAATGAACAAAAAAATATATAATTTCATTACAAAAATAGTCATGTCTGTTAAAAAATACGCAAAGCCGGAAGCTTTGGAGGACGGGGACAAAAGACCTGGAGGCATCTGGCAAGTAAGGAGGTTAACAAAATGGTAGATCAGTCATATTACAAGAAAGCAGATGAGATTATTGAGCATTATGAGCGGTGTGCTGCCTCATTAATCCCCATCATGCAGGATATCCAGGCGGAATATCGGTACCTGCCTGCAGAACTTCTGACCTACGTAGCCGGACAGATCGGCGTTACTGAAGCGAAGGCCTTCAGTGTTGCAACCTTTTATGAGAACTTTTCTTTTGAACCTAAAGGAAAATACATTATCAAGGTATGCGATGGCACAGCCTGTCATGTAAGAAAGTCAATCCCGGTTAAAGAAGCATTCATGAAAGAACTGGGATTAAGCAATAAGAAGCATACCACAGATGACATGATGTTCACTGTGGAGACCGTATCCTGTCTTGGTGCCTGCGGGCTTGCTCCCACCTGTATGGTGAATGAAGAAGTGCATGCCAAGATGACACCGGAGAAGGTAGTAGAGCTTATTAACAGATTGAGAGGTGAGAACGGATGAGGATTAACAGTAAAGAAGAGCTGCAAAGCAAAAAAGCTGAGATCGAACAGAATATCCAGAACTTCACATGCCGTGTTCTTGTCTGTTCCGGTACCGGATGTATGGCTTCCGGTGCTCAGAAGATCTATGATGAGATGGTAAGACTCTGTGAAGGTATTGATGGTGTAGAGATTGAAATGCAGAAAGATATCCCTCACGTAGGCGTTATCAAGACTGGCTGTCAGGGTCTTTGCGAGCTGGGACCGCTTGTAAGGATTGAACCATACGGATATCAGTATGTACATGTTCAGGAGGAGGACTGTCTGGAGATCGTGGAGCGAACTGTACGCCTTGGACATCCTGTAGATCGTCTGTTTTACCGCCATGGAGATGAAGTCTGTCCAAAGCCTGAGGATATCCCGTTCCTTAACCGTCAGACCAGGATCGTTCTTGAGAACTGTGGTAAGATTGACGCGGAATCCATTGACGAATATATTGCAGCAGGCGGTTTTTCTGCCCTCGCCAAAGCAGTTACAGAGATGACTCCCCAGGATGTAATTGATGAAGTTACCAGATCTGGTCTTCGCGGACGCGGAGGCGCCGGCTTCCCGGCAGGTAAGAAGTGGTCACAGGTAGCCAGACAGGCTGAGAAGATCCGATATGTAGTATGTAACGGTGATGAGGGTGACCCGGGAGCATTTATGGATGGTTCCGTTATGGAAGGCGATCCGTATAAGATGATCGAGGGCATGATCATTGCCGCTTACGCAGTTGGCGCTGAGAACGGATACATATATGTTCGTGCAGAGTATCCTCTTTCCGTAGCCAGACTTCGTCTTGCTATTTCCCAGGCTGAGAAATATGGTCTTCTTGGAGATAATATTCTTGGCAGCGGTGTGAATTTCCATTTACATATTAATCGTGGTGCAGGAGCTTTCGTATGTGGTGAAGGTTCTGCCCTTACCTCTTCCATTGAGGGAAACAGAGGTATGCCTCGTGTAAAACCACCTCGTACTGTTGAGAAAGGTCTGTGGGGCAAGCCAACTGTATTGAATAACGTTGAGACTTACGCAAATGTTCCGAAGATTATCATACAGGGTGCTGACTGGTTCCACACCATCGGAACAGAGGGAAGCCCGGGAACCAAGACCTTCTCCCTGACCGGAGCAATTGAGAATACAGGTCTTATTGAAGTTCCAATGGGAACAACACTTCGTGAGATTATTTATGATATTGGCGGCGGTCTGAAGAGTGGCGCTGCATTTAAAGGCGTTCAGATTGGCGGACCATCTGGCGGATGTCTTGTAGAAGACCAGCTGGATGCTCCTCTTGATTTTGATTCTGTAAAGAAGCTTGATGCTATTATGGGATCAGGCGGTCTAGTTGTCATGGATGAGAATACCTGTATGGTAGAGGTTGCCCGTTTCTTCATGAGCTTTACCCAGCGGGAGAGCTGTGGAAAATGCGTTCCATGCCGTGAGGGTACCAAGCGCATGCTGGAGATCCTGGAGAAGATTGTAGCAGGCAATGGGGAGATGTCTGATCTTGACGAGCTGGAAGAGCTTGCCAAAATGGTTCAGAGCATGGCTCTTTGCGGACTTGGAAAGAGTGCACCTCTTCCTGTCCTCAGTACCATGAAGCGTTTTCGCGAGGAATACGAAGAGCATATCCGGGACAAGAAGTGCCGGGCAAAGGTCTGCACAGCACTCCGTCAGTTCCACATTAATCCGGAATTCTGTATCGGCTGCGGAAAATGTGCCAAGAACTGTCCTGCCGGGGCAATTTCCGGCAAGATTAAATCACCTTATCATATTAATAATGATGTATGCATCAAGTGCGGCAGCTGTAAGGATAACTGTAACTTTGATGCAATATATGTGGAAATGTAGGGAGGACAGATTATGGGTACAATGACGATTGACGGCAGAAAAGTCGAATTTACAGATGAAAAAAATGTCCTGACCGTAATCCGCAAGGCAGGCATTAATATTCCTACACTTTGTTATCACTCAGAGGTTTCCACTTTTGGAGCCTGTCGTCTGTGCACAGTAGAGGATGACAGAGGAAGAACCTTCGCTTCCTGTTCTGAGGAGCCAAGGGATGGAATGGTAATTTATACAAACTCAGGTAAGATCAAAAAATACAGGAAACTGATTGTGGAACTGCTTCTCGCAGCACATTGCCGTGACTGTACAACCTGTGTAAAGAGTGGAGAATGCGTGCTTCAGGAGCTGGCTCACCGTCTTGGAGTACATAACATCCGTTTTCAGAATACAAGAGAGCAATATGAGATTGATGACAGTTCACCATCTCTGATCCGTGACCCGAACAAATGTATCCTCTGTGGTGACTGTGTCCGTGCCTGCGAGGAGCTTCAGGGAATCGGAGCATTGAACTTTGCATACCGTGGAACAGAGGCTATTGTAATTCCTGCGTTTAATAAGAAAATAGCAGAAACCCAGTGTGTAAACTGCGGACAGTGCCGTGTATATTGTCCGACAGGTGCCATTTCCATTAAGACGCATATGGATGAAGTCTGGGAAGCTCTTGCAGATCCGGATGTACGTGTAGTAGCACAGATTGCGCCGGCAGTTCGTGTTGCGGTAGGTGATCATTACAGTCTTCCGAAGGGACGGAGCGTAATGGGCAAAATTGTCAATGCACTCCACAGAATGGGATTTGACGAGATTTATGATACTACTTTCAGCGCCGATCTTACTATTATGGAGGAGTCAGCAGAATTTCTAAAAAGAGTTGAGAAGGGGGAGAAACTTCCACTTCTTACCTCCTGTTGCCCTGCATGGGTGAAATTTATTACAGACCAGTATAAGGATTATATCCCGAATTTGTCTACCTGTAGATCCCCACAGGGAATGATGTCTGCAGTTATTAAAGAATACTTCCGTGATCCGGAGAATGCCAAGGGTAAAAAGACCGTTATGGTATCTATTATGCCATGTACAGCCAAGAAGGCTGAGGCAATCCGTCCGAACAGTTTTACTGATGAGAAACAGGATACGGATATTGTAATTACAACCACAGAGCTGCTGCGCATGATCGATAACTTTGGCCTTGATTTTGCACAGTTAGAGCCTGAAGCATGTGATATGCCATTTGGATTTGGCTCCGGCGGAGGCGTTATTTTTGGTGTTACCGGCGGTGTTACAGAGGCGGTTCTACGCCGCTTAAGCCCGGATCATTCCAAGGAGACCATGCGGGAGATTTCTGAGTGTGGTGTCCGTGGAGATGAAGGAATCAAAGAATTCACAGTTCCATACAAGGGAATGGATATCAATGTATGTGTGGCCAGTGGTCTTGCAAATGCAAGAACCGTTATGGAACGTGTAAAGAACGGCGAAGCAAACTATCATCTCATTGAAGTAATGGCATGCCGCCGTGGCTGTATTATGGGCGGTGGCCAGCCGGTACGGGCCGGTGACAGAACCAAAGCTGCAAGAGCGAAAGGTTTATATAATGCTGACAATACTATGCTGATCAAGAAATCCGATGAGAACCCTATGGTTCTGGAACTGTATCAGGGACTGCTCAAAGGAAAAGAGCACAAACTGCTCCACAATGATTTCTATTGATGCTGAAATATAGTAGCTGGACAGGCAATAATATGGTGCGCAAGAGCGCGCTTGAAAAGGTTCTTGAAAGCGGCTGCGTCAGCCACCGTAACCACCGCTACGCCTTCTTCCTCCGCCTTGCATATGAAGAAATCATCCTGCGTCAATATAGCAGAAACTTAATTTTCGATGTACAAGTATAATAAAAAGCCCGACTGCATATTATTTAGAGGAAGAATATAAGCATTACGCTGTAAACAAATCTTGCAGACCTTTAAATAATCAGGCAGGAGGGCTTTTTTGTATGGAAAATTTTCAGGTTTACCGTGATATACAGGCCAGAACCGGAGGCGATATATACATAGGCGTTGTAGGCCCTGTCCGTACAGGAAAATCAACATTTATCCGCAGATTTATGGAACTGGTGGCTTTGCCCGGAATGGATGAAAAAATGCAGAAAGAGGTCAGAGACCAGCTTCCATTAAGTGGTTCCGGAAAAATGATCACAACTGTGGAACCCAAATTTATCCCAAAAGAAGCTGTATCAGTTGATCTTGGCGAAGACAGGAAGGCGAAAGTGCGGCTTATCGATTGTGTTGGTTTTCTTGTAAAGGATGCTGGAGGAAACGTTGAGGATGGTAAAGAGAGGATGGTAAAAACACCCTGGTTTTCCAGGGCAATCCCCTTTCATGAAGCTGCAAAAGCAGGAACAGAAAAGGTTATCCAGGAACATTCTACGATCGGTCTTGTGATCACCACCGATGGAAGTTTTGGAGAAATAGCAAGGGAAAATTTTGTTCCGGCCGAGGAACAGACTGTGGCTGAATTGAAAACACAGGGAAAGCCATTTCTCATTGTAGTAAACTCTCAGTTTCCCTATAAAGAAGAAACCACTCAGATGGTTAACGGGCTTCAGAAGAAGTACCAGGTACCAGTTGTTGCGGTTAACTGTGAGCAGTTGAAAAAAGAAGATGTCGCATTGCTCCTGGAAAAAATCCTATATGAATTTCCCATTACCCAGCTGCAGTTTTTTATTCCCAAATGGGTGGAAATGCTGCCTGCAGACAGCGAATTGAAAAGCCAGATCCTTTCCCAGATTAAAGTGTGCATGAAGAAGCTTTTACACATTCGTGATGTTACCAGGGAATCGGTAAAACTGGAAGGTCCTTATGTACAGGACACTCTTCTGGATCACGTAGGTCTTTCTGATGGAACCATTCAGATACGGCTTCAGATAGATGATAAATATTACTATAAGATGCTTAGCGATATGAGTGGAATCCCCATGGAAAGTGAGTATGAGCTGATCCATACGATGAAGGAGCTAGCTGCAATGAAGGAAAAGTACGTAAAGGTTAAAGATGCCCTGGATGCAGTAAATAGCAGCGGTTACGGTGTAGTGGTACCTGAGCTTTCCCAGATTCAGCTGGAAGAGCCGGCTGTGATCCGCCAGGGAAATAAATATGGTGTGAAAATTAAATCAAAGAGTCCGTCTATTCATATGATCAAAGCAAATATTGAAACTGAAATTGCTCCGATCGTAGGTACGGAGCAGCAGGCAAAAGACTTGATCACTTATATTGGAGAAAGCGATGCAAGAGGAGAGAGCATCTGGGAGACGAATATTTTCGGAAAATCCATTGAACAGCTGGTACAGGATGGCATCCGCAGCAAGCTGACCATGATCAGCGAGGAAAGCCAGGTGAAGCTTCAGGATACCATGCAGAAAATCGTAAATGACAGTAAAGGTGGTCTTGTGTGTATTATCATATAGGTATTTTTATGAAAAAAGGCAGTATTGTTATAAGCACTGCCTTTTTTTATATATAAAATACTTTATGGGTACTTACCAATATACGGAAAACTGTGGTGCTTCCCTTTCCTTATCAAAGATTATTTATATCCATGTTCTTTTTTCCAGCGCGCCAGGTATTCCACCTGTTCCTCGTCTGAAAGAAACTGTGAATAAGGATCATTTCCCGCCGCAACACAACAGAAAAGTACAAGCAGCTGCAACGCAAAAAATAAAACAATAAGTAAAATTATAGGCAACATAAAAACCTCCTTGTAAAGTTTATATAAAAGTCTTTACAGAAAAGTTAATTTTATACATCCATTTTTGGAAAACATGAAAACCCCAGTGTTTATGCGGGTTCGCGGACTTTTGTACCTATCGTAAAATGCCGCAAAATATCGTATTTTGGTGTAAAAATGGTGTAGTAAATGGTGTAGTAAAAAGGAAAATCGAATTGAACTTATAAGAGCATTAGCGGAGAAATCTACTGGTGCTCTTTTTATGTATATGTGCTCCTTTGGCAGTAAATGATATGGTTATAGTACGGATTATATGAAAGGCTGGCGAACACCATAGATAAATACTGCCCCGACTGTAAAGAAAAATTGAAGCGATATGATACTGTAAAACGAATTGTAAGAGGGAAGGATCATTCCCAAAAACTCGTTGCCATAGAACGTTATAAATGCCCGAAGTGCAAAACAATTCATAGAGATCTTCCAGAATATTTATATCCCTTTAAGCATTACGAGTCAGATATTATAGATGGAGTGATAGAAGGATTCATCAGTCCAGAGACTTTAGGCTTTGAAGATTTCCCTTGCGAGGAAACAATGAAACGTTGGAAGAAGCGGGGCATTAAACCAAGATTATGATGGAAAATTTTTCCACCGACTTTGTTTTAACATTTTCTAAATTCTAACCTAGAATAGAATTTAGAAGGAGGTAATACTATATGGGAAATATTATAAGAGCTGAAGTATCTGAAAATAATCCATATTGGATTGAGAAACATCGTTATTACGAGCTGAAACATTTTTGTCTTCAATATCCAACATGGAAAAGAAACTATGTATCACTAGATGGTCTGTCTAGTCATTCTGCTAATTATGTGGCAGTTATAGCAAACAGCACAGTATGCGATCCGACTGCAAAAATCGGAATGCTGAAATCGTATTTTTCAAAGCGTATGGATATGATAGAGAAAACGGCTGAGCGGACAGATACAGAATTGGCTGAGTACATATTAAAAGGCGTAACTGAAGGATGGTCCTACGATATTATTAAAGCTAGATTAGAGATCCCATGTTGTAAAGACACATATTACAACTTGTACAGACGATTCTTCTGGCTGCTAAACAAGGAACGTGGATGAAAATGCGCGATAAAAACAACTCCTATTATGAAAGGAGAGTGATATTTATGAAGAATATTATCATTAACAATATTGACAAAATATTAATTGGAATTGCAATATTTTCAATAAGCGGATTGTTGTATGTTGTTAAAGAACTTAGTAAATATGACTGTTAATGGATTGAGCCAGCAATGGCTCTTTCTTTTCGCAAAGTTTACAAGTTATTTTATGAACAAACATTTATTTGAAAGGAGCTTTTTATGGAAACTAAAACAGAAACCAAAACTAGAAATCCATTCAAAAAGTTTATTTGCAACAACATTAGTACGATTGTAGTATCGAGTCTTACTTTAGCCGGAGGATGCGCATTTGGTTATGCTTTCGGGCATACGAAAGGTATCAGACAGGGGCAAGGAGAAATACTAAATAAGATCGTATTCACAAGTTGCGAAGATGGACTTATTATGAATAATTCAGAGTTAGGGCGTTATATTTTCACAGCGAAAAAGCTTAGTTGATGATGTAAGTTTTTAGATTGAGTCTTAGAGAAATCTAGGGCTCTTTCTTTTTATTCTAGATTAAAAACAGTACGGAGACTACAACAAATCGTGTTATTTTGATAACTGAAATATTGACGGAGAGGAGGTATAGCAGATGGAACTCATCATCTTAGTGATAGGTATTCTTATTGGATTATTTATTGAGCGATACATATTTCAAGAAAAGCCAATTGGTTCGCTTCGGGTAGATCAATCCGATCAGGATAGCGGGCCATATTTATTTCTTGAATTAGATCCTGGCAGAGCAAATGAGATTTATAAGAAGCAGCGTGTTTCATTGCGAGTGGAAATTAAGAATTATATTTCGCACAAATAGCACGTCCTATTATGAAAATCAATAATTTATCTGAAAGGAGATATCAGAAATGGATGAAAAGAATATTGAAGAATTATTGAGTGAGGAAATTGCAAGACAGATTAAGGGGTTATCTGAATTTGCATCCGGAAGTAAAGAAAAATCAATGGCAATTGATGAATTAGCTACACTTTACAAGCTAAGAATCGAAGAGAACAAAAGCGAATGGGATGCTGATGAGAAGTATAATTCTCGTGTTGCTGATAATGAGGCAAAGGAGCGAGATGAAAAACTTAAACAGCGGCAGATCGACGAGCAGGTTAAAGATCGATATTTCAAAGCTGGTATTGCTGGAGCAGAGCTTCTGTTACCATTGATATTCTATGGCATCTGGATGAATAAAGGATTCCGATTTGAAGAAACTGGAACAATTTCATCACAGGTATTCAGAAACTTAATCAACCGTTTCAGACCAACCAGGAAGTAAAAATTAAGGTTCAAAGCGTCGAGGGCAATGGTACAAGCCCTCTTCGTTTTACGCGTCAAAATCATTGGCTACTATGAAAGGAGATGAAATATATGAGAAATATTTATATTGAAGTACCAACAACTACAAATGAGGTGATGATGAGCATACCTTACAGAAACGATGAACTATTGGGAAAAATTCATGTAATCTTTACAGAATTGGATGAATCCAAGGTTCGCATCGTAACTGTTCGAGCTAAAGACAGTGAAGACGACAAAGACTGGTCGATTCAGAGTAAACAGGTGATGAGCAAAAATATGCGAACTGTAGAATTCGATTTCGATTTCAGAGATGACGATGGAATAAAACTTCACGTTTCAACGAAAATAATGCTCTCATACAGTCACAGATGCATAATGGTTGACTGGTAAACTTTGATGGAGATGCTTACAATTATGTTTGCATCTCCTTTTATTTTTTGCGTGAAATTTACAAGGACTATTATGAGAGAATAAAGCTTTATCTCTTGACCAAAATAATACCGACGGATATACTGTGATATACAGATATGTACGACGGTCTATATGCGAAAGGAGATATTTAGCTATGAGTATTTTTAATGAAGAACTTATCAATTCTATGAAAACTGGCAAATACATTTGTCATGAGTGCGGAAATTTAATGGAATTTGAAGATGAAAAGTGGCGGGACACTTTAGTGTGCCCGAATTGCGGTCATAGCGTAGATTTAGATCACTATGGCTGTGAAGGAGAAGAAGAATATGAAAGTTTATATCCGACACTGGAAGAAGTCATAGAGTCCGATAAGTAAATACGTATAAGCTAAAAGGAAGAGTCTTGGAGAAATCTGAGGCTCTTTTCTTTTTGCCTAGGAGAACACAAATGAGATACCATCATCAGAAACCAGATATTTATAGATCAATGTATGGAGAAACTTATATTTGCAATCATCCAGTGTATAACAAATGCACACTGTTTAGAATAGGAGACAATGGATTAGCCGTTATTCAGCAGAGATTTAATGCAGAAACCAAAAGTACCTGGTGGGGAGAAGTGGATGCTTGGCTAACAGATATTTTATATCTACATCCAGGATTTAGGAAATATTTTGACAACAGATGTGGAACATGTAAGGACGGGTTATACCCTACAGTAACGGTCAGACAGATTATGTGGGCATTAAAAATGAAGCCTATTCAGAGGCAACGATGGGAAACTTGTTTTGACAGGAGAGAAATATAGCGAAAATTACATGGGATGTTATGAAAGGAGAGTGACATTTTATGAACAAAACCATAATATTTGACGAAAAGTCATGCCAATGGAGTAAAAACGAATTGGTCAATGCGTGGACGTTAGGTGCTTACGAATGTCGATTAAACGATCATTTACAGACCCGCGGATACTTATTGCTGAGAGATGTATACGAAGCATTAGGAATACCGATAACTAAAGAATCGTTAATCGCCGGGTGGGTAAGAGCTAAAATCCATGAACAGTTTAGATTTGAAATTTATACAAAAACGAATGGCGTGATGGAAGCCGTACTACCGGATATGGAATTAGACATACGATATGCATTACCATCGGAAGAAGAGTCCTAACAAGGGCTCTTTCTTTTTTCGCCATTTTTACAGCTCCTATTATGAAAAAAAAAAAACGATAGCTTTTGAAAGGAGAAAAAGGAGCATGGACGAAATGAGAATAGTATCGAAATTCACAAGAGGAATTATTTCCAAAGCGTTGAAGATGGTGGTACATAAGAAAACTGGATATAACGTGGATATTCAGTTAAATGAGATTACTACCACAATCAATGATGGAAAGACACACCTTCACTTGGATGTAGATGCTGAGCTGGAAAAGGACGAGCTTATTAAAATTCTAAAAAGTATCGGTTTGAACTAACCGGGAGGGGCGTGGGCAACGCCTCTTTCTTTTTACTTCGCAAAATTTACAAGGACTATTATGAGAGAAAGAGAAACGGGTAGCTCGATTGGGAGAGCAACGGATTGTTCCGTACTGCTTCTCTTTTATTTTTTATCGAAAGGAGAGCTAGTAAATGAATGTCTATTGAAGAATTAAAGCTAATGCTTAGTGACGTATTCGAGTTGGATATGTGGTTTCCAGAGTATTCTATTCGAAACCGAGAGTTCGAAAAGTCAAGTTATTCGGTCTGGGCATTAAAGGAATTAACAGAGTATGTCTCACAAAAAGTTTATCCAAGAAAGGAGGTTGCAGTTGACGAAATAATTGTACTTACGAATGAATTTAGAAACAAGATGAGACGGTATGCTCAAATCAGACAAGATAACAATTTTATGTTTGTTGTGGCACAAGATATTTTGTCTGATGTATTGGATGTGTTGCGTGCCACGAAATGAAAGGAGATAGTATGAAGAAATTAAACAAGAAGAATCTGAAAAAGGCATCACCAACCCTTTTATCATGTTTTGGAGCTGTTGGAGTAATTGGAACGTCTGCTCTGGCTGTAAAAGCTACGCCAAAAGCTCTTAGAAAAATAAGAGCAGATAGTAGAGAGAATCATAATGACCCGAATGCGTACACAAAACTCGAAGCTATTCAGTCCGCATGGATTTATTATGTTCCATCTGTAGTTATGGGAGCAGCAACGATTATTTGTATATTTGGAGCAAATATTCTGAACAAACGTCAGCAGGCGGCTTTAACCAGTGCTTATGCGTTGCTCAATGATGCATACCAGGATTATCGAGATAAACTGAAAGAACTGTATGGCGAGGATGCTCACAGAAAAATTATGGAAGCCATTGCTGTGGAGAAAGCAGATGATGTCTATATCGCGTCAGATGGATTTATCGGCGGCGGATCTCTCGATATTGAAGAGCATAATCCAGATGATAATGTATTATTCTATGATAGCTACTCAAAAAGATATTTTGAAAGCTCTCTTAATCGGGTAATTCAAGCAGAATATTACTCTAATCGAGATTTTGCCATTGGAACCCAATTATCAGTAAATGATTTTTATGGATTTCTTGGATTAGATCCGATTGATGATGGGGACGAAATTGGTTGGACGATGAGCAGTGGTTATAGCTGGATCGATTTTCGTCATTATAAAACGACATTGGAAGATGGGTTGGAAGTCTGCATTATTGACATGGATTATGTTCCAGAATTGGATTTTGAACAGTGCTAATTCGCAAAATGCACAAATGCTATTATGAAAGGAGAGTGAAGTCATGAACAGTAAGATGATTAAGGTTATTGGAATGGCAGCAACACTGATTGGAATAGGGGTAAATCTTATAACCGATTGGGTTGATGACCAAAAGATGGATGAAAAAATTGACAAAAAGGTGAATGAAGCACTTGCCAAGAAAGAAGCGGAGGAGTCCTGATGTGGACTCTTTTCGTTTTTATTTTTGCTAATGTTGTCCATTGAAAGCGTGATTTACATCATCCAGTATTGCCTTAATGAATCTTTGCAGGATTGTAGCTTTGAGCAGGGGAGCTATTTAAAATGGACGGTTAATGAATTATTAGATCGTCTTAGAGAAAATCCTGAAGTAACGCCTCTGATTATAATCAAAGATTTTAGAAATCAGATGGAAGAATATTCAAAAGTAAGTCCATTGACTGCAAGTATATTTTGTACCGCAAAAGAATTGACAGAATGGATTATCAACCTGCTAGTTGCTTAAATTTTAAATATTAACGAGAATAGGAGAAAATATTATGCCATTAGAAACTTTTGCCGCATCAAAACTTGTTCAGAAAATGCTTAGCTCTAATGCTTCACAGGAGGAACTTTATAACGCAAAGAAATATTTATTGGCGGCTGTAGATTACGATTCAGCATCGCTTGCGTTGAAATCTGTTGCAAATGAAACAAATATTAAAGAACTGAGTAAGAAATACCAGCTTTATGGTTCATGGATGGGTTCCAGCGATATATCTGCCAAAGAATTACTTAATTTAAACTTCGGTGTACCAAAGCACGAATATGATTTTTCCAAAACTAAAGTAGGTGACAAGATTACAGTAGACTTGAAAGAACTGGGAAAATTTGAAGCTACTGCCTATGAAGTGACAGATAACAACGTTCTTTTCATCTTTGATGATTATATTGCAGAGCGTCCTATGAATGAAAAGCCTACGAACGAAGGCGGATATGAAAAATCAGATCTGAAGAAATGGATTGATAGCTATTTATATAGTTTATTTCCATTAGAGTTGAAAACACGTATCATCGAGCTCACCATTCCTACAGTTGGACAGGTTGTTGGCTGGGACGATGCGTGGGATAAAAGCCATTTTGAACCAGATGGAGACGAACAGCTTCCACTTATGAAAAAGAGACGCAATCGAGTTGCTTATTTTAATAATGAATGCGAATGGGGCTGGCTTCGTAATGCAATGAAAAAAAAATACCCTTCGGCTCCCTTTGCCGGTGTGAACTACGGCGGCAATGCGCATTACTGCGACGCTTCGTTCTCTCGTGGGGTTCGTCCGGCTTTCCGTGTGGTTAAGAAACTCAGCCTGTAATAACCTTCCGCCCCTTGTGGGCGGTATTACTAAAATTTGGAGGATATTTTGAAATGCAAAAAGTAAATCTACCGAAAGTGCTCAACGATTTGAAAATCAGAACAGTAAAACGTAGTCCGGAAATATTAACTGGCATTGGAATTGCTGGGATGATCACGACAACTGTGATGGCTGTAAAAGCAACTCCGAAAGCGCTCGTATTGATTGAACGCGAAAAAAATCGAGTGAACCATGAAAATTTGGAAGAAGCGAAGAGATCTGGCTGTGAAGAATGCAATCAAATCAGTCACTTAGAGCCGCTTGAAATTGTAAAAATCACGTGGAAATGCTATATTCCAGCTGGTATTACTTGTTTCGTGTCAATGGCTTGCTTGATCGGGGCAAGTTCTGTTAATCTCAGACGTAATTCTGCTCTGGCGATGGCATACACATTATCCGAATCCACTTTGAGAGATTATCAGAAAAAGGTAGTTGAGACCATCGGAGAGAAGAAGGAGCAGACAGTTAGAGATGCAGTCGCCAAGGAACACGTAGAAAAGAATCCCATAGAAAATAAAGAAGTTATCATCGTTGGCCGTGGCGATACTTTATGTTTTGATACTGTGTCTGGTCGATATTTCAGATCAGATATAGAGACAATCAAAAAAGCTGAAAATGAACTGGATGCCAGATTGAGAACCGAAATGTATATTTCCCTTAATGATTTCTATTATGAAATTGGTTTGGAACCGCTTAGAACAATCGGGGACGATCTTGGATGGAATATTGACAGAGGATTTCTGGATTTGAGTTTTAGTTCTCAATTAGCTACAGATGGAACGCCCTGCCTGGTAATCGACTATGGAGTTGCTCCGAGATACGATTATCGTAATCTTATGTAAGTACGCAAAATTTACAAAGTATATTATGAAAGAAAATTAATTTCGAAAACTGAAAGGAGAAAGAAATCATGGAAAACAACAATGAAATCATCGAAAACAGCGAGGAAGTTATGGAAACAGCAACTGAAGAAATCGTTAAGGCGGCTTCAAGCAACAGCAGTTTCAGTACAGCTACTAAGTTTGGATTAGCTATGATTGCGGGAGGATTGATCTGCAAATTTGTAGTAGAGCCAGGCGTAGCAAAATTGAAAAGAAAAGCAGAAGAACGTGCAGCGAAGAAAAGTGCATCTAATCCTAATAACATTGTTGACGCGGATTATGAAGAAGTTCCAAATGACGATGCTCCAGAAGAATAAGCATCGAAATGAATTTTAGGAAGATTGAGTCTTAGAGAAATCTAGGACTCTTTCTTTTTTGTTTTTATATGGGAGGTGTCCTATGAACCAGTATACGTATGATGGTCCTGTTATGAATTTCGGGACTTGTATTTCAGATCAATGGCATGGAACAACATATGCTGTATCTGAGAAAAAAGCCAGGAGTAATTTGGCTTATCAGTTTAAGAAAAATAACAATCGCATAACGGGATCGAGGATCACTCTCCCGGGAAAGGTGAAGATGGTGAACAAATATGACTATTGATTTGGATACAGTTATTGGATTTGTTGGTGTAACAGTTGGCTTATTTGGTCTCGGATATGCTGTTGGAGCAAATAAGAAAATGAAAGAAGTTAGTGAAGTAGTTGGAAAATCCGTGGATTCCATGATTTCTGACGGTAAACTTGATATTCCCAAAGAACTTATTAATGAAACCATTAAGGAACGGGTGAACGAAAAAGTTGATTGCGAGATACAGAGAAAAGTAAAAGCGGCGTGCGATAACATTGTTGTAGATGTGAAAACTTCCATGTACAACAAAATCAGTGATGCTGCGGAGAGAGCTGTAGATTCGACATACCGTTCTATGGAAGTTGAGGCGAAAGAGAAAATCAGAAAAGAGCTTCGTAATATTGATATTTCTGGTTTGAAACGGGAAGTAAAGGCTGAAGCTAAAGAAGCCGTTACCGAGAAACTTCAGTCTTCTATGGATGATATCCTCGAAACCTATAATTCAAATCTTGCCAACGTGCAGAATATTTATAGCACGATCGCGAAATCAATGGCTGGAAGAGCATAAATTGGGAGGTGGTTAGAAAATGGCGACAGAAGAGTATAAATCAAATTCTCATAAATCAAAGGAGCAAAGTCAAGCGCCGATTGAGAAAAAGGTTGAGAAAGTAATTTCTGGTTCTGCGAAGTCTAAGAAAAAGGGTGGAATTCAGAAATTTACAGGCATGTTTGTTCCGGAGGATGTTGATGATGTAAAAAGTTATATTTTTGAGGACATTGTGGTTCCTTATGTAAAAGACATGTTCCTCGATGCTGTAAAAGCATTTTTAGGCGTTAATGGAAGCTCTCGGGGAAAATCATCCGCATCTTCAAGAGTATCATATCGAAAATATTATGATGATCGTGAACGAAGGGATAGCGGGTCTGGTAATCGCACTCGATCTGGTTATGAGTACGATGATATTATTATCGAAAATCGAGGGGAAGCTGAAGACGTGTTATCCAGAATGGATGAGCTTATTGATCAATATGGTCTGGTGAGCGTTGCTGATCTGTATGATCTTGTTGGTATTAATGGAAATTATACCGACAACAAGTATGGTTGGTTTAATATCCGAACAGCTTCCGTAGTTCGTGTACGAGATGGGTATATGATAAAACTGCCAAAAGCAGTACCATTAAATTAAAGAGGAGAAACGAAATGAATAAAAATGAAATTGTTAAAAAGGCATCTTCTGCCTTAGGAAAAGTAAACATCAAACTCAGAAAGCATAGTCCAGAGCTTTTAATTGCTGCTGGTGTAGTTGGAACGGTTGTTAGCACGGTTCTCGCTTGTAAAGCAACTACAAAATTAAGCACAATTCTGGACGAATCAAAAGGCAATATTGAAACTATTCACAAATGCGAAAATGATAAAGAAATGGAAGAGCGGTATTCTCAGGAAGATGCTAAGAAAGATTTAGCAATTGTGTATATACAGACTGGTGTTAAGATTGCAAAACTGTATGCTCCAGCTGTAGTTCTTGGAACTATTTCCATTGCCGGAATTGTTGCGTCCAATAACATTCTAAGAAAAAGAAATGTGGCATTGGCTGCCGCTTACGCAACAGTTGATAAATCTTTCAAAGAATATCGTAGCAGAGTGGTTGAACGATTCGGTGATGATGTCGACAAAGAGCTTCGATACAATATCAAAGCTAAGAAAATCGAAGAAATGATCAAGGATCCCGAAAGTGGAAAAGAAAAGAAATCCAAAACGACTGTAAATGTTGCGGCTCCGACAGTCGATGACTATGCAAGATTCTTTGATAAGACTTGTCGACATTATGAAGAGAATATGAATTACGATCTTATGCTGCTCAGATCTCAGCAACAGTTAGCAAACGATAAACTTGTTGCAGATGGATTCCTGTTTCTAAGTGATGTGTATGATATGCTCGGTATTACTCGTACAAAGATGAGCCAGTCTGTTGGTTGGATTTATAAACCAGATGGAAATTCAAACGGAGATAATTTCGTTGATTTCGGTGTTATGGTTGTTAAAAGAGAAACTGAAGACGGCGGATATGAAGATGCTATCTTAATGAATTTTAATGTTGACGGTCCTATTCTGGATCTTATCTGACAGGAAGGAGATTTTATTATGACAGGATTAATGGCTTTTACATTTTCAGCAGCTGCTGGTATTTGCTTCTTTAGCGGAATTGCAGTTCTTATGGGCGGAAAGGGGAATCACTAATGGACGGATTTGGAAATTTTATTTCAATGATGGATTTTATTCTTGATACGAAAAGAAAACGTCATATCACAGGAGGCATTCTTTTGAGTGCTTCCTTACTTTTCGGAGGACTCGCTCTTACAGTAATGACAATCAATGAGGGGGAAACGAAAGACAATGAATAAAAAGACAACTTTTATTTTTGCATTTATTTTAGGAGCGGCTTCTGGATCTGCTGTAACTTGGTATTCGGTTAAGAAAAAATATGAAGAGATTGCGCAAAGAGAAATCGATTCGGTGAAAGAAGTTTTTGCTAAGAAGCGCGAAAAAGAGCAGAACAAAGATGTTGTAGCGAAAAATGTAACCGAAGACAAAAAAGAAAAGCCGGAACTCAAAGAATATGTAGCCAAACTTCATAGACAAGGGTATACAAAATATTCGGAGTATTTTGATGGTGGTATCAGCGAAGAGAAAGAAAGCGTGGTTAACGAACCGTATGTGATTTCTCCAGAGCAGTTTGGTGAAAATGAAGATTACGAGAGAATTAGTTTGACATATTATGCCGATCAGGTATTGGTGGATGAAAACGATGAAATGATTGAAGATGTGGAGGAGATGGTCGGTTTTGAGTCGTTGAACCATTTCGGAGAATATGAAGATGATTCGGTATTTGTCAGAAATGACGCTAAGAAATGCGATTATGAAATTCTCCTGGATCAGAAGTTATATTCTGATGTAATCGATGAGATGCCACATCAGATGGAGGTATGATGACAAGTGATGAACTGAATAAGGCATATTTTGAGTGGATGTACGGTCTTGTCTGTGACGATGAAGCATCTTACCGAGAACTATTTCATTTCCTTCATGGTGTTGATTTTACATACACTATTGATATGGATGGAAATCGTTTTGATGATGGTGTCAATCTGCGATATCGCTTTGCAGATGAATGCAGGTATAGTGGACGGCTAGTTGCGAAATATTTAGACACTCGTCCATGTAGTGTATTGGAGATGCTTTTAGCACTAGCCATTCGATTAGAAGAGCATATTATGTCAGATCCAGAGCGTGGCGACCGAACTAGAATTTGGTTCTGGACTATGCTTTCTAATCTGGAGCTCGATGATATGATTGATTCCAGATTCGATGCGAATCATGTAGAAAATGCGATTCAGAAATTATTGAATCGGGAATACGGACGTGACGGTAAAGGCGGTTTGTTCAGAATAAAGCATTGCAAATGCGATTTAAGAAACGTTGAAATCTGGTATCAGGCAAACTGGTACTTAAACGGCGTGAAATAGGAGGTAATATTATATGCTTGAGTATATTTTCAATAGTATGAAAAACACGGAGAAAAACTTCGAAATCATTTGCAGAAATCTGAAGAGGCAGAAGAGTTTTAACAAGTCTGTTGTATTCTTTGCTTTTTCTGTAGCTGCTTATGCATTTACAAATGAAATTGAAAAAAGGAACCAGGCAATGAGAATCAAGAATCTTGAGAAAGAGATTGAAAATATCAACAATAGAAACAACGAGCCAGGAGACGAAATGTGATGTGATGATGGATTTTATGATAATTTCAACACGTTCCAACAAACGCGGAATAATTGAAATCTATCCTAAATTTATAATCAAAAAAAGTTCTGATTTGATGATCCGCGGCGGTGATTTTTATGCTATCTGGATTGAGGAACGAGGATTATGGTCTACGGACGAACAAGATGCATTGCAACTTATCGACCGTGAATTGGATAGATATGCCGAAGAAAATAGAACGAAATTCAATTCGGACATAAAAGTTCTGCATATGTGGGACGCTGAATCTAAAATGATAGATTCGTGGCACAAATATTGCCAGAAGCAAATGAGAGACAATTTTCATGCGCTTGACGACAAACTTATATTTTCAAACATGGAAACAAATAAAAAAGACTACGCCAGCAAAAAGTTGAGTTATCCGCTTGAAGCTGGCGATTTGTCTGCTTATGAGAAATTAATGTCTACTTTATATTCTGAAGAAGAACGAACGAAAATAGAGTGGGCTATAGGTTCTATCGTATCTGGAGAGTCAAAGAAAATACAGAAATTTATGGTTCTTTATGGCGCACCAGGATCTGGAAAGGGAACGGTTTTAAATCTCATACTTTCATTATTTGAGGGTTATTACTCAGTATTCGATGCAAAAGCATTGGGATCGAGTAGTAACTCTTTTGCATTGGAAGCATTTAAAGCCAACCCACTTGTCGCGATTCAGCATGATGGTGACTTGTCTAAAATTGAGGATAATACTAGACTGAACAGTTTAGTTTCTCACGAGCTTATGACTGTGAACGAGAAGTTTAAATCTGCATATTCCAGTAGATTTAATGCTTTCTTATTTATGGGAACTAACAAAGTAGTAAAAATAACAGATGCAAAATCGGGTCTTATAAGACGACTGATTGATGTATCACCCTCTGGGAATAAATTAAGTCCGAAAGAATACAAAGCAATTGTAAGTCAGATTGATTTTGAGTTGGGCGCGATTGCTTATCATTGTAAAAATGTATATTTAGCAAATCCTGGCAGATATGATGATTACATTCCAATCACCATGCTTGGTGCATCAAATGATTTCTACAACTTTATAATTGATTCTTATCACGTATTCAAGAAAGAAAACGGAACTACACTAAAAGCAGCATGGGAGATGTACAAAACTTATTGCGATGAGGCGAAGGTGAGTTATCCGTTTTCGCAGAGGGTGTTTAAAGAGGAACTTAAAAACTATTTCAGAGATTTTCAGGAAAGATTTAATTTGGACGATGGAACCAGAGTGAGGAGCTATTACGTGGGATTTCGAACTGAAAAATTCGAAGCGGAAATCGTATCGGATAATTCTTCGGAAGGGATAGCAACTAACGCTATAGAACTTCACGATAGTGCTGTTTCCATATTTGATGAGATGTGTGGGGATTGCCTGGCACAATATGCTTCGGACAATGAAACTCCTCAGAAAAAATGGGAAAAAGTAACTTCTAAATTATCAGAGATAGATCCAACAAAACTCCATTACGTAAAAGTTCCAGAAAATCATATCGTTATTGATTTTGATATTCCAGATGAGCAAGGGAATAAATCTTTAGAAAAGAATATGACAGAAGCTAGTAAATGGCCTCCGACATATGCCGAACTCTCTAAATCTGGACAAGGTGTGCATCTTCATTATATTTACACTGGAGATCCAGCTGCATTGAGCAGAGTATATGACGACCATATTGAAATTAAGGTCTTTACTGGAAAAAGCTCATTGAGACGTAAGTTGTCCAAATGTAACAATCAACCTATCGCAAAGATTAGCTCTGGTTTACCACTGAAAGGAGATAACAAAATGGTAAATTTTGAAGCAATAAAAAGCGAGAAAGGGCTTAGAACACTGATAAAACGAAATCTCAATAAAGAGATTCATCCTGGAACTAAGCCGAGTATCGATTTTATATACAAAATATTGGAAGACGCATACAAAAGTGGTCTTCAGTACGATGTAACAGATATGCGGAATGCAATATTAGCATTCGGTGCAAATAGTACACACCAAGCAGAATATTGCGTGAAGCTTGTAAGTAAGATGCACTTTAAATCAGAAGAACCAGCCTGCGCTGTAAAAAATGAAAAGGCAAAGCTGGTCTTTTATGATATTGAAGTTTTTCCAAACTTGTTTCTTGTCAATTGGAAGATGGAAGGCGTCGGAAAACCGGTAATACGTATGATCAATCCTACACCACAGGAAATTGAGGAACTTATGCAATTTCGGCTGGTTGGATTTAACTGTCGCAGATACGATAATCATTTCTTATATGCGCGACTTATGGGGTATACCAACGAACAGCTTTATAATCTTTCACAAAGAATTATTAAAGGTGGTCCAAATTGCTTCTTTGGTGAGGCGTATAACGTATCGTATACGGACGTTTACGATTTTGCATCCGCTGGAAACAAGAAGAGCTTAAAGAAGCTTGAAATTGAGATGGGAAATCTTTCTGAAGAGAAGCTCAAAAAGAAAGGATTTTCAGATTTCGAAATTCAGATCATCAAAGCTGGAACTCATCATCAGGAACTTGGACTTCCATGGGACCAGCCGGTACCAGAGGAATTATGGATTAAGGTCGCTGAATATTGTGACAACGATGTTATAGCAACTGAGGCAGCATTTACATATCTGAAAGCCGATTGGACCGCAAGACAAATTCTGGCAGATTTAGCAGAAATGACTGTAAACGATACAACCAATAGTCTTACAACCAGAATTATATTTGGTAAAAATCGTAATCCTCAGAATGAATTTCATTATAGGGATTTATCAAAGCCTGTTGGTACGCTTGATCAGGAAAGTCTTGATTTCTTAAAAGAAGCTTGCCCTAAAATGATGGAAGATTTTCATTATGGTTGGAAAAATAACGGTAAGGAAAAAGTTCCATTTGAAGAATCCAGTATTCTACCATATTTCCCTGGGTATGAATTTGAGTGTGGAAAATCGACCTATAGAGGCGAAGAAGTCGGAGAGGGTGGATTTGCACAAGGTGCTCCTGGAATGTATGGAAATGTTGCGCTTTTGGATGTTTCATCAATGCACCCGCATAGTGTAATCGCAGAGGTGCTATTCGGACCTAAGTTTACAAGAGCGTTCCGGGAAATTGTTGAAGGACGAGTGAGCATCAAACATGAGGCATGGGATATTGTGAATACTATGCTGGATGGAAAACTTACTCCATATATTCAGAGGGTTATTGATGGCGATATGACATCGAAAGATTTAGCAAATGCGTTAAAGACAGCCATCAACTCGGTGTACGGACTCACATCCGCTTCATTTGCTAATCCATTTAAAGATCCAAGAAATATTGACAATATTGTAGCTAAACGTGGAGCTTTATTCATGATTGACTTGAAGAACGAAGTTCTCAATCGTGGGTTCCAGGTAGCACATATCAAGACCGATTCGATTAAGATTCCGGATGCAACACCGGAGATAATTCAGTTTGTCATGGATTTCGGAGAACGATATGGCTATACATTTGAGCACGAAGCTACATATGATCGGATGACTTTAGTCAACGATGCGGTTTATATTGCCAAGTATAAGGATGCAGAGGATTGTAAGGCATTATATGGATATATCCCAGGAGACAATAAAAAGAATGGTGGAAAGTGGACTGCTACAGGAACTCAGTTTCAGATTCCATATGTATTTAAAAAGCTGTTCAGCGGAGAAGAAATCGCATTTGAAGATATGTGCGAGACCAAATCGGTGAGCAGCTCTTTATATTTGGATTTAAATGAAACTTTACCAGATGTATCAAAAGAAGAAAAAGAATTTGCCAAAGCAGAAAGTGACTATAAAAAAGGTCTTATTTCCGACATCACATTTGAATCTACCTGCCAGGAATTGAATCCGAAAATCGCGAAGGGACATAATTACAGATTCGTTGGAAAAGTTGGTCAGTTCTGTCCGATGAAAGAAGGATATGGTGCTGGATTACTTATGCGTGAAAAAGACGGTAAGTATTACGCGGCAACCGGTTCCAAAGGATATCGGTGGATGGAATCGGAAATGGTTAAAGAGCTTGGAAAAGAGGACGGAATCGACCATTCTTATTATGACAAGCTTGTTGATGAAGCTGTGAAGACTATTTCTCAGTATGGCGATTTTGAATGGTTTGTGTCCGACGATCCATATATTGAAGAGCTTGGAGCAAACGATGCAGACTGTATGCCTTGTGGTGATGGAAAGTACAAGAGTTGCTACGATTGCCCCGATTTCAAGAACGATTATCCGTTAAACATGTCCTGCGATAAAGGCTTTAATATCGGAGATGTTTTGATGGGGCTTTGCATGAATAAACCAGAAAATTAATAAGGAGATATTTTAACAATGAGAGACAATTTAGTAATTATCGAGGGAACAAAATTTATTTACAAAACAAATTTCTCTGGTGATCCAGATAGAGACACTTATGGAAATACTCAGAGAAAAGGGAATCTGATTATTCCGGATATTGAGCAGGCAAGAAGACTTATCGATGAAGGCTTCAATGTTAAACTGACAAAGCCGAAACCAGGAGAGGAAGAAGGATTTATTCCAAGATATTATGTAGCCATCAAAGTGAACTACGAGAGCGAATGGCCGCCTAAAATTTTCTTAATGACAGGCGAGAACGATCGTCATGGAGTCCTTCTGGATGCGGAATCTGTTAGTAATATCGATTACATGTGGATCGATAACGTGAATGTTGTTCTGAATAAATACGAGGGAAAGAACGGAAAATCTCTCTGGGTTAAGAGTATGGAAGTATTCCAGAAAATGGATGACGATCCGATTAGTATGAGACATTCCGATGTAAATCGCGATCAGTCTGATGAGGAAGATGATATTCCATTTAACTAAGCATTTCGTAATTTTGAAAGGAGATCAAGATGAACGAATTTGAACTTGGACAGATAGTGTGTACCCGTGGTATCGCAGAAGCGATGAAAAAAGACCGAAATTTATATTTATTCATTTTGGATGCCTTGTATGGGAAGTATTGCAAATGTGACTGGGGTGATACCTGTGAAGAAGATGTTAGAAGTAACAACGAAGCTGTAAAAAATGGTGAGAGAATTTTAGCTGCTTATATGTATGGTGATACGAAAATTTGGATAATCACTGAATGGGATAGAAGTGCAACAACGATTCTTTTTCCAGAAGAATATTGATGGAGGGCTCATGAAAAAAAGATATTCCATAAGTTCATTCCAATGCTGTCAATCAATAGAAAATTTTTATGCAAACGTTGCCAAAATAATCGGAATTACTGTAACCGACAATACGGTTTATGATTGCAGAAAGATAAGAGTAACCGTACCGGTGCAGAACTGTATTTTCGCATATTATAAAGAAAACGGATTTTCTAATGCTGCAATTTCATGTAACTGGCTTATGAGAGGTCCGAAAGCAGATCTGACTGGCGACGATTTAGCATTTGAAGTTGAAGATGGATTCACAAGCGAAAGTGGAGACTTATGTGCGCATTAGAATTACGTGAGTATCAACTAAAAGCTGTTGAGCAAATGAAAAACGGATGTATTCTTTGTGGTGGAGTTGGTAGCGGGAAATCTAGAACATCTTTGGCGTATTATTACGTCCGTAATGGTGGCTGCCTGGAAACGGATGAGTATATGCCTATGGATGATCCGCCGAAAGACTTATACATAATTACAACTGCTCGAAAGAGAGATACTTTAGAATGGGAGGGTGAGCTTGCGCCCTTCCTTCTTTCTACTCACGAAGATGTTAATTTATATTGTAATAAAGTAATTGTTGATTCTTGGAACAATATAAAAAAATATTCCGATGTTAGAAACGCATTCTTTATATTTGACGAGCAGAGAGTTATAGGTTCTGGAACATGGGTTAAAGCGTTCTTGAAGATTGCGAAATCAAACGAGTGGATTCTTTTATCAGCAACACCTGGTGATACTTGGCAGGATTATATTCCGGTATTTATAGCAAATGGATTTTATAAAAACCGGAGCGAATTTATAAGGGAGCATGTTATATACAGCCGATTTAGTAAATTTCCAAAGATTGACAGGTATATAGATACTGGAAGATTGATCCGTTTACGAAACTCCATTCTCGTGAATATGGATTTCAAACGCCAGACCGTTTCGCATCATGAAGATATCTATGTCAAATACGATGTTTCAGAATACAAAATGGCTGGGAAAAACAGATGGAATCCCTTCAAGCAAGAACCAATCATTAATGCGGCTGAATTATGTTATGTTTGGCGAAAGATAGTTAATACCGATACATCCAGGCAAATCGCATTATTGGAAATCATTGAGAAACATCCAAAAGCAATTATATTTTACAATTTTGATTATGAATTGGAGTTGTTAAAACAGATTTTATCTGAATATGAGATTGCAGAATGGAACGGACATAAGCATCAGCCTATACCAACAGGCTCGGCGTGGGTATATTTGGTACAGTACAATGCCGGAGCAGAAGGATGGAATTGTATTACAACTGACACAATAGTATTCTTTTCTCAGAATTATTCTTACAAAATAATGTCACAGTCAGCTGGACGGATTGACAGAATGAATACTCCATTTACGGATTTATATTATTATCATTTGAAATCGAGATCTGGTATAGACCTAGCTATTAGTAAGGCTCTGAAAGAGAAGAAAACATTCAATGAAACGAGATGGTTTAATAAAAGTCGGGGGCATTCGGTGTAAAGGATGGTGGATTGACGTGCAAATACTGAAAACATTAAAAACATTGACTATGTTTATATGGATGTTATCTATTAAATTAAAAATGTTATCAGAAGAAGAGTTTAATGCTTTGATAACGTGCTGTACTTATGAAGAGACTGTATACGCATTTTTACTTCGATATTGTGTATGAATGAGGTGTCACATGGAAAATATTTACAGAGAAGTAAATTTTGAAAAATATTGTCCTACTTGCGAGCATAAGAAAAAGGATGAAAAATTTGATCCTTGTAATGATTGTTTAGCAGAGGGCATGAACACAAATTCAGAAATACCAATCTATTGGAAGGGGGAGGAATGATAATGGTAGAAAGTGTTATTGTTAGCGTGAATTTTCCAGATGATGGTGGTGAAGACACTGGGATATTATTAGTAGGAAAACCAAAACCAGGTCACGCTTCAGAAATCATCAATGCATTTGAGGGAAAGGCAGCACGAGAACTTTATAAGAAATTGACGAAAAGAAAGGTGGTGCCAGAGGCATGAGCTTTCAATACGATCAGTATCTGGCACAGCACCGATCAAATGTAAAAAGAGGATATGAATGGCTATGTGAGAATTTACCAGATGTAATAAAAGACGCTGTGAATGCTGGATGGCAGACTGGATTTGCTCACGATCAGTCTAAGGATGAGCCGGATGAGTACAACGCTTACGACGCATATTTTTATGGTAATAATCGTTCTTTTAAAGTTGTACAGGATTACCAGCGAGCTTGGCTCTTACATATTCATCGTAATCCGCATCATTGGCAACATTGGGTATTAATCAATGACGATCCAAAAGAAGGAGAAATCGTGTTGGAGATGCCATACGATTATATTATTGAAATGATCTGCGACTGGTGGGCGTTCAGCTGGGCACAGGAAAATCTGGATGAGATATTCAACTGGTATGAAGAACATTCAAAGTATATGAAGCTTGCTCCCGACACAAGGAAAACTGTAGAAGATATTCTCAGTAAGATCAAGGTTAAGCTGGACGAGGATAGCAATGCGGAAATTCAGCATAGTGGAGTCAAAGGTATGAAATGGGGTGTTAGAAATGGTCCACCATATCCGATAGAAGAAAATAAAAAGGTTGCAAAAGTTCGCAGACATGATAATCTTGTAGAAGAAGCAATTCATTCTGGGGAAGTATCCAAGACAGTCAATAAAGATAAACAAAAGCGTCATACCAAATCAGACCATTTACCAGGAAGAAGCTATCTTGATGGTGATGTAGAATATGCTCAGAAGTTGGTTGATAAGTATGGCGGTAAAGGCGAATCAAGATTAGATCGCAACGGACACTGGAATCATCGAGAACGTATTACTGCCGATCATGATATTGGTACGTACGTTGATGAAAGCGGAAACGAAGTTGTATCTAACACAGCTATGATCGTATATTCTAAAACGGGAACGCACGTTTATCCAGCAAGAAGAAAGGAGAAAAATAATGCTTAGTCAGAGTCTTGAAGGAAAAAGAGTTAAAATAATTTGCACAGATGGAGAAGAATTTGAAGGAATTGTTTCGGATTATATATTTCCAGACGACAACGAACCAGAGGGAATCGCAGCAATCGACATTGAAGATTGTCCACAGAGACCTGGATTGTGTATCGGCTTCAATGAAGATGAAATCGAGTCAATTGAAGTATTGGGGTAGACCATGAACCATTTTACCGTTCTCATTCATATACGGATGATATAAATCTTTATCCATGCTAATCCCCCCTTCCATATATTTTTGTGGAATACAGCATATAGCGTAACAAAGAAAAAGTCAATAAATTTATAAACTGACCCATAAGTCTTAACTGGCTTGTGGGTTTTATTTAATTGGAGGAAAATTGAAATGAAAAAATCAAGTTGGAAGTTAATTCTTATTATTGTTGCAGGAATTCTTGCGGTTGTCATGTTAGGCGTATTCGGAGTGCAGAGCTCGCAGAATAAAGCTTTTTCACTGGAGGAGCAGGTGAATACAGCTGATTCAGACATCAAAGTTCAGGAAAAAAGACGTGTGGATCTGGTTTATAACCTTGTAGATTGTGTAAAGCAGTACGATAAACACGAAGCTGATACACTTACTGCTATCGTAGAAGGACGAGGTTCAACCGGAGATATCGAAAATGTTACCACTGCGATTGCAGCTGTAAGCGAGGCTTATCCGGAATTAAAATCTAATGAAAATTATAAGGAATTGATGAATGAACTTTCTATTACAGAAAATCTAATTGCGGAATATCGCAGTAACTACAACAAACAGATAAAGGTATACAGACGTTATGTAAGAAAATTCCCTACACGAATCTTTTTAGATATTCTCGGCTATGAGCTTCAGGAGTATACATATTTGAATTACGATGCTCCAGTTGATGCTCCACAGAATTTGTTCGGGGAATAAGCTTATGAAGAAATGGAACAGATTTGATTTCGGAGACTTTGAAATCACAAAAAGAGAGATCTTAGTAAGTATATCTATCATTGCAGTTCTGTTACTCATTGGCTTTATAATTTCCGGCAAAATCTCAGACCATTTGATGGATAAAAACGAAAAGTATAACAAAGCGGTAAAGATTAAAGAACAAGATCTGTTTGAATATGGTATGCGGACTGATATTGGAAACGCATTTATCTATGGTGATTTGGAAGCTGTTGACACTGTTACTTATCCGGAGATTGGTGGAAAGTATATGTATGTGAGAAAGGTTGAAGAGCATTACACGAGACATACTCGTAAGGTAGCTCACACAAGGACTGTGAATGGAAAATCCCACACATATTATACGACGGAAGTTTATTGGTCATGGGATTATGTCAGGAGTGAGGATAAGACTTGCAAAGAGGTATCTTACTTGAAACATATATTCTCAAGTAAGAAGATTCAATTACCGGACGACGATTATATTGACACATTAAAGGAATCTTCCCATGTACGTTTCAAATACTATGGAGTTGGTTTGAAGTACACTGGGACGATATTTACAGAATTAAAAAATAAAACAATAAAAAATAATTCACCATTCTATGAGAATATGACGATTGATGAGACCGTAGATCACTTAGAATCCGATTTTGCGTTATGGTTATTCTGGATTTTCTGGATAATTTTAATCGGAGCATGTGTCTACGGTTTTTATTATCTTGACAATGAATGGCTTGAATAAAAAGAAAGGAGATTACGAAAATGAGCAAAATTAAGAGAGAAAAATCAAAAATGGAGTTATGGGCTGAAAATGAGGTAAAGATTGCTTGCCATCGTAAAGGGGACGAATTCGATTATGGTTGTGCCAGCTATGAAAGCGCACTGAAAGCATTTAAAACCCTTTGCAAAGATGAACATTCTGGAGCGAGTATTATGTTTACTAAAGCTATTCTCAATCGAATGATTACTGGTAAGCCTCTTACACCAATCGAAGATACTGAAGATGTGTGGAATGAAGTACACGGCAGAAAGGATGCTTCTAAACATTACCAGTGCAAGAGAATGAGCTCTCTGTTCAAGGATGTTAAACCCGACGGAACTGTTAAGTATACAGATGTGGATCGTTTTCATGGAGTCAATATTTCCAATCCACATTGTAGTTATCACAGCGGTTTGATTGATACTGTGATGAGCGAACTATTTCCTATCGCAATGCCTTATATGCCTTTGATCGACGCATATCGTGTTTTTACAGAAGATTTCCTAGTAGATCCAAAGAACGGCGACTACGATACGGTTGGTATTTTATATGTAGTAACCCCTAAGGGTGAAAAAGTTGAAATCAACCGATATTTCAAAGATGCACCGGTAGGATTTGCTGAGATTGATGAAAAAGAATATCTGGAGAGAAAAGAAGCAGCAAAAGCACGACTAGAGAAAGCTGGTGATAATAATGCTTAATTTTATTATCGGATTTATTATTGGCGTTATTCTTGGAGTCTTTATGCTTCTCTTTGTACAGGGAGGAACAAGATGAAACGCTATAATTTTATTAAAGGGATGAATAGTAACTTGGAACTTTCTGATAAAGAACGTCGGCGCATATTAAGACGGAGTGTAGAGAAAGATCCATGGAAATTGAAGTGTACCATTGCTATGGAAGAATTTGCAGAATTACAACAGCAGGTAAGCAAAGAAATTCGAGGATATCACGATCAATATGGACTCTTGGAAGAGATGGCAGATGCTTATATTTGTCTGAATTTCCTTGAGTCCATTTTTAATATTAGCCCGGAAGAAATTCAGAAGGCTATTGATGTGAAATTATATAGAGAAAAGGGGAATCTCAAATGAGTAGAAATATTGAAATCGCAGGAACCATATCTTTCGGTGGAAAGCTTCTTAATGTGTATGGAGATCTTGATGCTCCGTTATTTAAGGCTAAGGACATTAGCCATGTTATCGAATATAGTTCTGGTAACGAATGGAAAATGCTTGAGATGTGTGAAGACGACGAAAAGCTGAAACTACCAATGGTAGTAGCAGGTCAGCGGCGATCCGTCAACTTTGTAACTGAGAATGGGTTGTACAATATTCTTTCCCAGAGTCGTATGGAGATCGCGAGAGCTTGGAGACGAATTGTGCATGACGAACTCATTAACATGAGAAGAACCAAAGGGCGAAATATCGCAGAGCAATTTGAAGAATGGGACCATGCTCTGGATAATATCTACTTTGATGAAGAAACTGGAAAACTCATGCAGTCAGTAACTGTGCAGGGCGGAGACGTTGAGCAGATTCCTTATGAGGAAGATTCAGATGGAGATTGATAACGTTAAGGATTGCATAGAGGTCAAAATTCATGCTGGATTAGTTATTGACAATAAGACTTTTGAATTGTGCATGGGCTTAATTGCTGCATATGCCAGAAACGAAGGTCTGAAGGGATTGGATATTCGTTTTAGCGATTTTGGTGGAGGATATTTAAAGAAGAAACAAAAGAATGATATTTAATAATGCGGTTTAGGTCACAGTGACGACTTCCAGGTACGAAAAACTACCTAAGCGGAATGAATGTAACACGAGAGTTAGCACCCCGGACGACGCGGCATAGTCCACCGCCCGCATTATTTTGAAAGGAGAAAATCGTTATGAGAAAAACAAAACATAATGCGTTGGATGAAAATGCGATTTATGGCGCGCCTATTTGGAAATCCGATGGAGCAAAAGGCTCCGGGTTTGTTGAAGATTATAACAGGGAATTGTCACCACATCCTTCTTTTAGTTGTGGACTTACTCCTGTATCTAAAAACGTTTTTATGAGTTTGACTATTCACAGAGGAAGGGGAGGACAATGGTAGAGTTTGTTGGGAACTGGGGAGAAAGACCAGAGAGCGAAACAGTAAGATGGAGAAATGATGTAACGGCTGCTAAAGAGCTTTGTTACCCAAAAGATGTTGTGAGAAAAATTGAGGATGAATCTGATCCGTACAAACGGCAGCGGATGCTTTGCGATGCAAGACACAAATATTTATAATGTATGTTCTTTTGAAAGGAGACTATGATGTACAGCTTTAAGATTTTTATATTTTTATGGATTCTTATTGGGGCAATATTTTGCTTATATGCTCTTTCCACTGACAAAATAAAAGTACTTGTAAACGAGAGACCTCTTTTGGAAACAGCCATAGCTATGATGTATGCCATGATTGCTAGTCCATACTGGCTGATTGCGGGAATTATTAAAGTACTGTTTAGTAAAGGGTGACATAAAAGTCCGTGAAATTCCAGATCCTTGGGAAGTACATGGCACTGCTGAATACGCTAAAATGTGTCCAGATCAGTTAATAACAATAGCGGAGATGGAGGCTGACGCAAGACGAGCGATACCAGCTGATAAGATTAAGACTGGAAGTAAGGAGGACTGATATATGAAATATATTATTGCAAAAATAATTGAATTTGCAGCGATTTGTGCGGTTGCTATAATTTTAATTAAAATGGGATATGGTGGTGAGACCTGGCAGTATTGGGTAATTTTAGTACTAATGACTGTGTATGGTGGTGCGTTCGCATGCGAGAAAGACAAAGAGGAATTGGAATGACGGTAACGGTGTTTATAGTATTAATTATGACAATCTTCTGGATGCTGCTGCAATTTATTTTACCAGGTTTGAACGATACATTGTGCATCATATTCTATTATCTAACCATGTGCTTACTCGGCATGTGGTGTTTTTATTATATTGGAGTCGTTATGGCGGAAATGAGGTAGAAAATGGATGAGATTTTATGTATTTTAATAATCTTCGTTATTTACATATTGGCGAAGATATTTTAATAGAAAGGAACTATTATGGACGATTTAAAGTGGTGTTTAAAAATTATCTCGATCATGATTGGCGTCGTCTTATATGTTTCTATATGGTGGGCAATGCCATCGGGAGTCAATTATTATAAAAAACATCCAGATAATAACGGATGGAATTTCGTATATCTTATGTACAAGTTTTGGATTATTGGGCATATTATTGCCACATTGCTGGCATTCATATGGGCGTGGAATTAAGTGAATTTGGTTCGTCAGAAAAGGAGAAAAATAATATATGGAAATGAAAAGGGTAAAAGTCGCAACACACGAAGAGTTGGAGATATTGCAGAAAAGTGTTGACGGAATATTAAGTTTTGTATTGGACGTTCGAAATATTTTCGGCTATGACTGCTTTGTTGAAGAAACGGAGGAGGAAATCAAAATCGTTCGTAAATTATATGATTTACTTGTCTTCAGTATGGAACCCGACGATCTGAATGAACAATTAAAAGAGTTAGAATCAGAAGATCCGAAAGCATGCACATTTATTTACCGATTCATCAAAACAAAATTGAATAAATAATTTAGCTGTGAGAGGAGAAAAATAACATGTGGAGAGAAGAGTTAATTTTGAATAAGATATTTGCAATCATTACGATTCTTATTGGAGCGTTGTCAGTCCCGGTTGAGTGGGATGCAACGTTCTTTTTATTTACTTTAATTGTCGGCGGATATCTGTTCTTTGCCAAACGAAACTGGATCGCATTGTGAGGTGACGGTTATGGGAAGAGCCGAGCGAAGAAGAGAACAGAAACAGGAACAAAAATCTAAAACGGTTGCATACAATCTCACAAAAGAGCAATTAGATGTAATGGTTCGTGAGAAAATTGGAGAAGAACTTGTACGAATCAAGAGGGAAGCTACCGATGAAGCTGTAAACACAGCACTTACTCTGTTGCTGACCTTACCCTTAGAGGTTCTCATGGACCATTTTTGGAAAAAATCATACCCGCAAAAGATTCCTAAGTTTGCCGATCTTTTGATTGATTATTATGAGAAATGGCAGGACGGCGAACTGGATTTGGATGAGTTAAAAGAAGACCTCTGGAAATATGGGGGAGTAAAATTCAGGGAGGGACAGATCAATGGTAAATGACGATATGAGAAAGAACAGTGAAGGGTATTCTGATCCAACTGTTTACAATGCTTTGAAGAATATTGAGAAGGATGGGGATGAAAGATTTCATAAACTTCTCGATGCGATCTTCACTATTTGTGAGCTTTCCGGGTTCCATATCGAAGAAAGAATCATTGTGAAAGACAAGAAAACTGGTAGAATTTGGAGGTAAAAAGTGACGAATATTTCTAATCTAGGATAGAATTTCGTCTAATCTAGGTTAAAAATCCTGGTAGTAACAGGTCATTTTTCTGCCCACTTTTGGGTTTTAGGATTTGACCAAAGCCCACTTATTTTTGACCAGAGCGAAAAATTTGAAGAAAAATGGAGCAGAAAATCGGAATTTTGGTCAAATTTCTGGCCATTTGCCCGGTTTCTGCCCACTTTTAAAACCCCACTTTGACCACGAAAAACCCAGTATTTATGCGGGTTTGCGGGCTTTTTGCCCACTTTCCCACTTTTTTCTTTAAACTATTATGATAAAAAAATTAATATAATATATAAATATGGCCAATAAAAGTGGGCTTTTGACCAAAACCGAAAAAGGAGTGATTTTTATGAGTGCAAAAAGAAAAGTGAGCTGGCGAGATATATTTGACAATTTCAAAACTGTATATCCAACCTTGTCAAAAAATGCAAGAGATTTTAGACCACATGATTATATGAGCATTATCGTATATTTCAGAGATGGAAGCCAGATGATCTATGATGATGTTAGAAAACGAGGAAAACTTATTGTTGCCTAAATTACTCTTTCTTTTCTTTTTGATTCGTGATATACTAAATACGCCACACAATCGTATATCGCATAAAACGTTCAAGGGAATAGCTTCGGTAAAAAGTGTATTCTCTCTTTTACTTATACCCTTGAACGGTACGAGATTGTGTGGCAACAATGGGAGAAGCATTTTTTCGGTGCGTCTCTATGGGGCGCACTTTTTTTAATGCTCTTAATTTACCATTGGATGGAGGAAGAGTATGAGTGAATCGGAGAATAATTCAATAATGCAACTGATGGAATTGGAGAATGATTTTAAGTTGGAGGCAGTTAACACACCATACGATCTCGCCAATGGATATATTAAGATTGGTTTAACTAATGATCAAAAGTGCCAAATGAGCAATGCCATTCAGCATTTACCAGAAATGTTTGCTACTAGTTCAATGGCTAATGCGTATATCGCAAAATTTCCAGATGGTATTAATCGTACGCTTGTGTCATTAAAGCAAGGTGGATTCATGAGTTTCTGGAAAAAAGAAAATGGTCAATTTGGTGGAACCGCATCGTTATATCCATTAAAGAATGAGGCGATGATACTCGGTGCATTTTCAGCAATGGCGTTTGCGTCGGGACAGTATTTTATTACGCAGGTTAATTCCGAACTAAAGAAGATAAATCAGAACATTGATAAAATTCTGGAATTCTTATATGGGGATAAGAAGGCTGAGCTTCTATCGGAAGTGAGTTTTGTTAAGTATGCTTATGAAAACTTTTCATCCATTATGGCTCATGACGAACAACGAGTAGCTACAATTGCAAGTCTTCAGGAGGCAAAAAAGGTTGCCATTAAAGATGCTGAATTTTACATGAACGATTTGGACTTAACCGTGAATGGAAAAGATGGTATAGAAAAGTTAGTTGGAAATGCGTTCCAGATAAAAGAGAGTTTAGAGTTATCGATTCAGTTGTATGGAATGAGCAGTATTTTGGAAACATATTTTTCTCAAAATTATGATGCCGAATTTATCAAGTACATTGATCGGGAGATGACAGCGTATATCGATAAGTGTGAAAAAAGAATGCTTAGCAGTTTTAGCATTTTGAAAAAGCATATAGCTGATTATAAAGGTCGATGGCTTGAAAAGATTGATAAATCTCAATACGAAAAAGATGTTTGTGAATTGATCGATTCGTTGAATAACGGTGAGGAATCTGTAATGAGAAAAACGCTTCGGAAAACATTGCGTGCAGTTTCCGAGGTAAAAGAATTTTATATTTCCCAAAGTGGAGATGTGTATTTGAAAAAAAATTAAATTATATTTGTAGACAGAGATGCTTAATGTGTCACTGTCTATTTTTTTTGTCTTCTTTTGGTACGCGAAAAAAACATTCCCTTTTATGAAGAGAAGAGGTAAAATAAGTATTTTTATAAAACTTCTTCTCTTTTTATGTTGTAAAAATTAGAAAGGAGTTAGCTCATGCTAGAGAATAAGTTCCAGGCGAATCTGATAAAGGAACTGAAAAAAAGATTTCCTGGTTGCATTGTTATGAAAAACGATCCCACATATATTCAAGGGATTCCAGATTTACTTGTTCTTCACAAAGACAAATGGGCGGCTCTGGAATGCAAGAAATCAGCGGGCGCAAAGAGACAACCAAATCAAGAATACTATGTGGATCGCATGAATCAAATGTCATTCTCAAGATTTGTGTATCCCGAGAACAAAGAGGAGGTACTTGATGAACTTCAACAAACATTCCAATCTTGAAGGACAGCACGCCTTTCTTGGTGCCAGTAAATATCATTGGATAAATTATAGTGAGGATAAAGTTGCAGAGGCTTATTCGAAGTTTCTTGCAACACAGAAAGGAACTGTATTACATGCTTTTGCAGCCCAGTGTATATCATTGGGACAGAAGCTACCGAAGTCTCAGAAAACATTAAACATGTATGTTAACGATGCTATAGGTTTCAAAATGACACCAGAACAGGTGCTTTATTATTCTGATAATTGCTTTGGAACTGCGGATGCAATTCTATTTAGAAATGGATTACTAAGAATTCATGATCTGAAAACCGGGCAGATTCCAGCTCACATGGAGCAGCTTGAAATATATGCTGCTCTTTTTTGTTTGGAATATAAAGTAAAACCCTGCGATATTGAGATGGAGTTAAGATTATACCAGAATAATGAGATTCTGTATCATAATCCAACAGCTGAAGACATCGTTCCAATTATGGATAAGATTATTACTTTCGATAAGGTAATTAAGAGATTGAAAGATCAGGAGGGATAAACCGTGAACTCGATTCTGGAAGATATTTTAATGCATTACGGAATGCCAAGACGTTCCGGACGTTATCCTTGGGGATCTGGTGATGATCCATATCAGCACAGTGGCGATTTTCTTAGCAGAGTGCAGGAACTGAAGAAAACTGGAATGAGTGAGACTGATATTGCTAAAAATATTGGTTTGACAACCACCCAGCTTCGTACTCAGATAAGCCTTGCAAAAGATGAACGTCGTTCTCTTCAAGTTGCAACGGCGAAAGGACTTCGTGAAAAAGGATATAGTCTTAACGAGATTGCTGATAAGATGGGTTTTTCCAATGATTCATCTGTTCGATCGCTTTTGAATGAGAATTCTGAAAGGCGAATGAACCAGGCTAAAGCGACAGCTGATATCATTCGAAAAGAAATTAAAGAAAAAGGAATGATAGATGTAGGCACTGGTGTAGAAAGAGAATTGGGGGTTTCCAAAGAGAAACTTAATCAGGCTCTTTATATTCTGGAATTAGAGGGTTATCCGGTTTATGGCGGAGGCGTACCGCAAGCTACTAATCCCGGAAAACAGACAAATATCAAAGTCATTTGTCCACCAGGAACAGAGCATAAGGATATTTATAATTTCGAGAATGTCCATTCCTTGCGAAATTATATTTCTTACGACAACGGTGATTCTTTTAGAAAAGCGTTTGAATATCCGGAAAGCTTGAGTTCCAAGAGATTAAAGATTCGATACGCTGAAGATGGCGGTGTCGATAAGGATGGGGTCATTGAGCTTCGAAGAGGTGTAAAAGATATTTCTCTTGGCGATTCTCATTATGCCCAAGTTCGAATCATGGTTGACGGAACCCATTATCTTAAAGGCATGGCAGTATATTCTGATAATATGCCAGATGGCGTTGATGTTATATTCAATACCAATAAGCATTCTGGGACACCAACAAAAGATGTATTGAAAAAAATCAAAGATGATCCGAATAATCCATTTGGTTCGCTTATCAAAGAACATGGCGGTCAGAGCTACTATGACGATCCAAATGGAAAATATACAGATCCTCTTACTGGAAAGAAACAATCATTGTCTGTAATTAATAAGCGAGCCGAAGAAGGTGATTGGGGTGAATGGAGTAAATCACTTTCATCACAGTTCTTGTCTAAACAGAGTCTTAGTTTAATTACAAAACAGCTTGGATTAGCAAAAGCGGATAAGCAGTCGGAGTTCGATGAGATTTGTTCTCTTACCAATCCGACAGTAAAGAAAATATTGCTTAAATCCTTTGCCGATGATTGTGATGCAGCAGCCGTTCATTTAAAGGCAGCATCGCTTCCGAGACAGAGTTACCAGGTAATATTGCCCCTACCATCATTAAAAGATAATGAGGTTTATGCTCCAAACTATAAGGATGGCGAAACAGTGGCATTAATTCGCTATCCTCATGGCGGAACTTCAGAAATTCCGATTCTGAAAGTAAACAACAAATCACTAGAAGGAAAGAGTGTTCTTGGTAATACCCCAATGGATGCGATTGGTATTAATAAAACAAATGCTGATCGATTATCTGGAGCTGACTTTGATGGTGATACGGTTATGGTAATTCCATGTAATTCAACTTCCAGCAAAGTTAGAATTACTTCAACACCACAGTTAAAAGGACTGATCGGATTTGATACTAAAGAAGCGTATGGTCCAGATTCGAGCTCTCCTGTAAAAGTTGAAACCGTTGGTTCAAGAGAGATAGAGTACTATTCAAGAAATGGAAAGACCTATAAGAAAATGGGCAATAAACAAATCGAAATGGGGAAAGTCTCTAACTTGATTACGGATATGACTTTGAAAGGAGCTACCGAAGAAGAACTTACCAGAGCAATCCGTCACAGCATGGTTGTTATTGATGCAGAGAAACATGCTTTGGATTACAAGCAGAGCGAGATCGATAATGGTATTGCCTCGTTAAAGAAAAAGTATCAAGGTAGCATTGATAAAGATGGCAATTATCATGAGGGTGCTTCAACGTTGATTTCCAGAGCTAAATCTGAAACTCAGGTTTACAAGAGAAAAGGTTCTCCAATAATCAATGAAGATGGTTCCTTATCATACAAAACCGTAAAAGAAGAGTATGTCGATAAAAATGGTAAACTCAAATTCAGAATGCAAAACAGTACCAAGATGGCAGAAGCTAAAGATGCTCGTGAGTTATCTTCCGGTACTCCGCAAGAGGAAGCCTATGCTGATTATGCTAATACCATGAAATCATTGGCGAACCAGGCTCGAAGAGAGATGATTAATACTGGTAAGATTGCCTATTCCGCCGCTGCTAAGAATACCTACCAGGGGGAAGTTAAATCATTGTCTGCAAAACTTAACATTGCATTATCGAATGCGCCAAGGGAGAGACAGGCACAGGTGATGGCGAATGCAACTGTGGCAGCAAAGAAGAAAGAAAATCCAGACATGACAAAAGCTGAGATAAAAAAAGCAAACCAGCAGGCATTATCTTCAGCAAGAACCTCTGTGGGGGCGCATCGCACACCTGTCGAGATTACAGATCGAGAATGGGAGGCTATCCAGGCGGGAGCTATTAGTGAGAATAAACTTATTCAAATTCTGAATAATACAAATATTGATACTATTCGTCAGCGAGCAACTCCGCGAGCTACAAATTCTTTGAGCACAGCAAAACAGCATAGAATTTCAGCAATGCGTGCTTCTGGCTATACAACTTCAGAGATTGCAGATGCTCTTGGCGTATCAACTTCTACAGTTTCAAAGTATTTAAATGGAAAGGGATGAGAGTGTTAAATGACAGCAGATTGTGCATTAACCACGATTGATAATCCTTTTGATCCTTTTAAACAATTTGATGAATGGTTCATGTTTGACGAGGAAAAAGGATATCATTCAACTTCTTATTTAGGACGAATTGCTCGAACATCTGATCAGCTTTCTGATGAAGAAAATAGAATTGAAGTTGAGAGAGCAATTGATGAAATCATCAAGTATGATTTTAGAGGAATCTATAAGAAGGTAAAGAACTTAAATTAAAAAGAGAAAACCATCCGTGCTTATAGGCAGAAAAGAAAAAAATAAATATTCAGTTACAACATAACACAAATCAACAATAATTATCGTTTTGTAGTAATTGAAGTGCAACAAATTCACATAATCATCCACGTGAAAGTAATCAAATCTATAAAAGACAAGTCATTAGGACTGGAACGATGATAATTAGGGATAGAGGGGGCTTGCTAAAAATGCACCCCCTCCCCGCATCGCCCCGGTCTTTATTTTTTCCCCGGGGGATATTTTTTGAAAAACAAATCGGACTGGTGCTTGAACAGGCTTATGAGTTTATTGATATTGGCTGCCTTTTTATCTCCTTTCGGCAGATGGAATGCTTATCAGAATTCTCATAAGTCTGTTTAAACACCAGGAAAAGTGCGTATAAACTATCGATCAACTTACAGAAAGGAGGCATCAAGTATGGGAAAAGTAAAGCAAAAAGCATCAAAAGACAGTTCTTCCATGATGCGTCCGGCTCTAACACCTGAGGCAAGGGAAAACCAACTTATTTCCTTAGCTGTGGATCTTGCTGAAAAACAGTTAAGAGAAGGGACTGCTTCATCCCAGGTTATAACACATTATTTGAAATTAGGTTCAACAAAAGAACGAATCGAAAAAGAAATACTTGAAAAGCAAAAAGATTTAATCGACGCCAAAACACAAAATCTTAAATCTATGGAAAGACAGGAGCAGATGTATGCTGAAGCATTAAAGGCGTTTCGAGGATATAGTGGTCATGGGGATGAAGAAGATGATTAGAACATATTCCGAATTGATCAAGTTGAAAACTTTTAAAGACCGATTTGAATATCTGAAGCTGGACGGAATTGTTGGAGAAGAAACATTCGGATTTGATCGGTACATGAATCAGATATTTTATAAGTCCAGAGAATGGACTTCTGTCAGACGAGCGGTCATTATTCGGGATAATGGATGCGACCTTGGAGTGGAGGGTTATGAGATACATGGGAAGATACTTATTCATCATATGAACCCGATTAATTTGAGTGACATAGTACATAAAACTGATGAGCTTTTGAATCCAGATTATCTTATTACAACAGTGTTATCTACACATAATGCTATTCATTACGGTGATGCGAGTTTATTACCTGCATTGCCAATTGAACGGAGGGCAAACGATACATGTCCATGGAAAAGAAATTAAGGGGGTGAGATCTATATGGACAGCATACTTACTTCTGTCAAGAAGATGTTAGGCATTGAAACAGAATATGAGCATTTCGATGCTGACATCCTTATGCACATTAATTCTGTGTTTTCAGTTTTAACGCAGTTAGGCGTTGGTCCAGCGTCTGGCTTCACGGTCACAGATGACAAAACTAACTGGGTGGAGTTTATGCAAGACGAACCAAAATTGAATTTGGTTAAATCGTATATGTTTCTAAAAGTAAAGCTGCTTTTCGATCCGCCAATGAGCAGCGCTGTATTAGAGTGCTATAAAACACAAATCAGCGAGTACGAATCAAGATTGAACTGGGCAGCAGAGAATGATGACATGGAGGAAAATCAAAATGGATAACACATTCTTAGAACATCATGGCGTTAAGGGTATGAAATGGGGCGTTCGTCGTTACCAGAATAAAGATGGAACATTGACATCTGCTGGACGACGGAAGTCTGCCGAACCCTTAACATCTCAACAGAAAACCGAACGAAATAAGAGAATTGCCAGAGTTGGAGTGGGTGTAGCTACGGTTGCGGCAGCAGCTTATTATGTCCATAAGAATCCAGAAAAAATTGGGAAAGTGATTTCTAAATTTCGCGGTGTAAAGATGAAAGATCTTAGCGAGAAAACAATTAACCGTGGAAAAACATATGTGAAAAGCTGTCTGAAAAATTCCGTGAACGGCGTTAAAGAGGGAATCCGTGAAGGAGCAAAAGAAGCACCTAAAAAAGCTGCTAAGACTGTAGTTACGGGTTTGGTTCTTAATCAGACTAAGAAGTATCTTGATTCGGTTGTAGGTAAAGAGGAAAGTGCCAGAATCTTCCAGGCAAATGACAACAAAAAGATTGGAAAATTCTGGAAAGTGGGACCGGATGATAAGGACGATGACGATTAAACAGTAGGAGAACAATATGGCATTATCAAACACTGCCGTCCCGAAATATTACGGCGAGTTTCGAGATGCCGTAATTCGAGGCGAGATTCCGGTATGTAAAGAAATCGAAATGGAAATGAACCGAATCGATGATCTTATTGCTGATCCAGATGTGTATTATGACGATCAAGCAGTAGAAGGCTTTATCAAGTATTGTGAAAACGAGCTTACATTAACCGATGGTTCTGATTTGAAATTGCTGGATTCATTTAAGGTCTGGGCTGAGCAAATATTCGGATGGTATGAATTTGAAGAGAATCGTGTGTATGTACCTTATGAGGACGGATACGGTGGAAGGTACGTAACAAAAATTAAGAGGAAACGTTTGATAAACAAGCAGTATCTGATAGTTGCACGAGGCGCTGCAAAATCTATGTATGGTTCATGCTTGCAAAATTTTTTTCTTAATGTGGATGTTACAACGACTCATCAGATAACAACTGCGCCAACAATGAAACAGGCAGAAGAGGTGTTATCTCCGATTCGAACGGCTATCACCAGATCCAGAGGCCCGTTTTATAAATTCTTAACAGAAGGTTCTTTGCAAAATACAACCGGTTCTAAAGCAAATCGCATGAAGTTATCTTCTACCAAAAAAGGAATCGAGAACTTTCTTACTGGATCACTACTGGAAGTACGACCAATGCGAATAGACAAGCTCCAGGGACTACAGCTGAAAATGGCAACAGTCGACGAATGGCTTTCTGGCGATATCAGAGAAGATGTTATCGGAGCAATTGAACAGGGAGCATCTAAAGTAGAAGATTATCTGATTGTCGCAATCAGTTCGGAGGGTACTGTCCGTAATGGAGCTGGCGATACAATCAAAATGGAATTGATGGACATTCTCAAAGGAGATTATGTCAATCCTCATGTATCAATCTGGTGGTATAAACTCGATTCTGTGGATGAAGTCCCCAATCCAAGAAAATGGCTGAAAGCAAACCCAAATATAGGAAAAACAGTAAGTTACGAGACATATCAAAGAGATGTCGACAGAGCTGAGAAAGCTCCAGCCGCTCGAAATGATATTCTTGCAAAACGTTTTGGTCTTCCGATGGAAGGCTATACATATTACTTCACTTATGAAGAAACTCTTCCTCATAGGAAAAGAGATTATTGGCAAATGCCATGTTCAATGGGCGCAGATTTATCGCGAGGCGATGATTTCTGTGCTTTTACTTTTCTATTTCCATTATCAAATGGTTGTTTTGGTGTTAAAACTCGAAATTACATTTCTTCGTTAACTCTAATGAAACTTCCAGCGGCTATGAGAGTTAAATATGATCAGTTTCGCGATGAGGGCAGCCTTATTGTACTTGAGGGTACTGTCCTTGACATGATGGAGGTTTATGAAGATCTGGACAACCACATTGTTGAATGCGGGTATGATGTTCGGAGTTTCGGTTATGATCCATATTACGCAAAAGAGTTTGTAGAAAGATGGGCGAGTGAAAATGGTCCGTTTGGTATTGAAAAAGTTATCCAGGGAGCCAGGACAGAATCAGTACCATTAGGTGAATTGAAAAAGTTATCGGAAGAAAGGATGTTGCTGTTTGATGAAGAACTTATGACATTCACGATGGGTAACTGTATCACACTGGAAGATACAAATGGAAACAGGAAACTATTGAAGAAGCGTCTGGATCATAAGATTGATGCCGTTGCCGCAATGTTAGATGCGTATGTGGCTTATAAAGCCAATAAAGAGGCATTTGAATAGATTACACTTTTGAGGTATCCAACGTAAAGCAAATCTAAATGGGTTGGGAGGGATTTAAGTGAGCCACTATTCGTGACGCTCGTACTTTGTTCTGTTAGCATCAAAGTATTTCGAATAGCTTACATACTGTCTGCGTTCAGAGCGTTCCATATAAGCCAGGCACTTTGGAAATTTCGGTTCCTTGTCGCTTGATGGCTTATAAAACTTGCCATAGTTAATCATAACATACCCCCAACCCTTTTAGATTTGCTTTACGCATACCACATATTGTAATTGATGATAGGCGAAATGCCAACATGTAGTAAATGGAGGTGAAAAATCAAAATGGAATTGTCAGTTGGTTCCAGGTTCAAAAATGCCTGGAATGCTTTTCGAAATCGAGAGCCGACAAAGGTGTTTCAAGACATTGGATATGGGTATTCATATCGACCGGATAGATTTCGTTTGACTCGTGGAAACGAGAGATCAATTGTAACATCAGTTTATAACCGAATAGCTTTAGATGTAGCCGCCATAGATATTCGGCACGTTCAGCTGGATGCCGAAGGGCAGTTTTGTGATGTTGTGCAAAGTGGACTGAATAATTGTTTATCAACAGAAACCAATCTGGATCAGACAGGACGGGCATTTATACAAGATGCAGTTATGTCCATGATGGATGAAGGTTGTATAGCAATCGTTCCAGTTGATACTGATGACGATCCAGACGATACGACGGGATACCAAATTCTGTCTATGCGAGTTGGTAGAATTCGAGACTGGTATCCAAAGCACATTCGCGTTGAATTATACAATGAAGAGACTGGACGAAAACAGGATATTGTTGTTCCTAAAAGTACAGTGGCAATCGTTGAAAATCCGTTATATGCGGTAATAAACGAACCGAATTCAACAATGCAGCGATTGATTCGAAAGTTGAATTTACTGGATGCTGTAGACGAGCAAAGTAGTTCTGGAAAGTTGGATTTAATCATTCAGTTACCTTACGTGATTAAAACCGAAGCAAGGCGTAAGCAGGCTGAAAAGAGACGAAAAGACATTGAGCAGCAATTAGCAGGTTCCAAGTATGGTATTGCTTACACTGATGGTACTGAGAGAATAACTCAGCTAAATCGTTCACTGGAGAACAACTTGATGAAACAGATTGAATATCTTACGAGTATGCTTTATAGCCAGTTAGGTATCACTCAGAGTATTCTTGATGGAACAGCAGACGATAAAACCATGCTGAATTATTACAACCGTACTATTGAGCCAATTATTGCAGCTATTGTTGACGAAATGAAACGGAAGTTTCTTAGTAAAACAGCCCGTTCCCAGAACAAATCTATTAAATTCTTCAGAGATCCATTCAAACTGGTTCCAGTTGCAGATCTTGCAGAAATCTCAGACAAATTCACAAGAAATGAAATCGCAACTTCAAACGAAATAAGACAGGTTATCGGATGGAAACCGTCTGATGATCCAAAGGCAGACGAGCTTAGAAATAGTAATCTCAGTCAGCCAAACGAAAGTCCGATTCGGGAAGAAAGAGACACAGGAGGTATTAATCAAAATGAAGTATGACTTTGGTGGCTGGGCCACACGAAATGATTTGACCTGCGCAGATGGTCGAGTCATTAAAAAAGATGCGTTTAAAGGGCAGAATGGAATGACGGTCCCATTAGTCTGGATGCACAACCATAATGCACCAGATAATGTTCTTGGATTTGCACACCTGGAAAATAGAGATGATGGGGTTTACGCACATTGCGAGTTTAACAACACTGAAGCAGGTCAGACCGCTAAAGAACTTGTTAGGCACGGTGATGTGCGTTCTTTGTCCATTTTCGCAAATCAGCTTAAACAGGCTGGAAGCGATGTTATTCACGGTGTGATTCGAGAAGTAAGTCTGGTCCTTGCCGGTGCAAATCCAGGAGCATTCATTGATGATGTGCTTGCTCATGGCGATGGGGAAAACGCAGGTATCATCGTTGGCTATGACGAGATGATTATGGGCTATCTCGAACATTCTGATGATGAAAAAGATCCAGAAAAACAGGATGAGGGTAAAGAAAATGGAGGCGACAGCGAAGAAACTGTCGAAGAAGTTTTCAACACTCTTACTGAAAAACAGAAAACCGCAGCATATGCGCTTATCGGACATGCTGTAGAAGATGGTGAGTCCGAAAACAATGACGATTCCGAAGGAGGAGATGAAACAATGAAACATAATGTGTTTGAAAACGATCAGCGCGACAACAAGACTTATCTGTCTCATGCGGACCAGGAAAGCATTCTTAAAAAGGCAAAGACAAGCCAGGTGGGAAGTTTCCAGACTGCTCTTGCGATGTATGCAGAGGATAATGCTCTTCAGCATGACGCCCTTGCAAGTGGATTTGTTCAGACTGGAGACGGTAATGTATCCCTGCTGTTCCCAGAATACAAAGAGGTAAGACCTGGGGCACCGGAACTGATTACAAATGACCAGGGATGGATCACCGCAGTAATGAACAAAGTACATAAGAGTCCAATTGCACGAATCAGAACCAGTCAGGTTGATATTCGTAATATCGACAAGCTCAGACCAAGAGGATATAAGAAAGGAAAACAGAAAATTCAGGCTGGTAACTTTAAGCTGGTCAGAAGAACTACAGATCCTCAGACTGTATACGTTAAAAATGCTCTGCATAGAGATGACATCATTGACATCACAGATTTCGACTATGTTTCCTATCTGTACAACATCGATCGCATGATGTTGAATGAAGAACTGGCTACAGCTATTATGCTTGGCGATGGTCGCGACGATGGCGATGAGGGCAAAATCGATCCAGAGCATATCAGACCAATCTGGACAGATGATGATCTTTATACAATTCACGTTGATCTGGACGTAGCAGCTGCTAAGAAAGAACTTCAGGGAACCAACACTGGAGCTAATTTCGGAGAGAATTTTGTCGTAGCCGAGGGAATGATCAATACTGTTCTGTATGCAAAAGAAAATTACAAAGGAACTGGTACTCCAGACGCCTTTATGACACCACATATGCTGAACCAGATGCTTCTTGCAAGAGATCTGAATGGCAGACGTATTTACGCGTCCAGACAGGAACTGGCTACTGCTCTTAATGTCGGCACCATCCATACTGTTGAGCAGTTCGAGGGCAAAACCAGAACTACATCTGACAATAAAAAGAAGAAACTTGTTGCCATTATCGCAAATCTTGCAGACTATTCCCTGGGTGCAACTAAAGGCGGTGAGATTGCTCACTTCACACAGTTCGATATCGATTTCAACCAGGAGAAATCTCTGCTTGAAACCAGATGTTCTGGAGCACTGACAAGAGTGTACGCAGCAATTGTAGTCGAGGAGGATGTAACAACAGCTTCTTCTGATACATCTAGTCAGGACACAGTAAATTCTCAGGGCTGATTTTAAAGGGGAAAATTCAAAATGGCAAAGTTTTACGGAACAATAGGATACATTCGAAACGTTGAAATAAGACCTGGCGTATATAAAGAAGAAGTTACAGAACGAAATTATTCTGGGGATTTGATTCGTAACATACGCCAGTTGGAAGCTTCTGACAAAGTGAATGACGATATTAATATTTCGAATGAAATCAGTATTATTGCTGATCCATTTGCCTATCAGAATTTTCATGCTATGAGATACGTTGAATTTATGGGTGCTAAATGGAAAATTCATAAGGTTGATGTTCAGTACCCTAGATTGACATTAATGGTTGGAGGTGTTTATAACGGAAAAGCGAAGACTACAACTTCATGAAATTTTGTGCCAGACGCTTGACAGCAGAAACGTCTATTTTCAACCTCCGGAAAACGTACGGATGAATTACCCAGCTATTGTATACAGTCTTGACGACATCGATCCTGTATATGCAAATGGCGGGGTTTATTTGTCCCCGATAAAGTATTCGGTGATTGTTATTGATGATGATCCGGATACCGAAATAGTAGGCAAAGTGTCTGCGTTACCATTATGTCGATTTGTTCGTCCGTACGTGTCCAATAATCTGAATCATTATGTATTTGAACTCTACTATTAAAGGAGGATTTTAAATGAGACTCTCATGGGATAAAGCCGGCGAACGTCTTTACGAGACCGGTGTCGACAGAGGCGTATTCTATCCGTTTACAACGGGCGGAAAATACGGAAGCGGTGTAGCCTGGAACGGTTTGACCGCTGTAAATGAAACTCCATCCGGAGCAGAACCGACAGCATTATGGGCTAATAACAAAAAGTATTTGACTTTAATGTCTGCCGAAGAGCTTGGCTTAACAATCGAAGCTTATACATATCCGGACGAATTTGAAGCATGTGACGGCTCTGCTGAACTAGCAGAAGGTGTTACCATTGGTCAGCAGGATCGCGAACACTTTGGATTCTGTTATCGCTCTCTTATCGGAAACGATGACGTTGGTACCAAGCATGGTTATAAAATCCATCTTGTTTACGATTGCCTTGCTTCACCGACCGATAAAGATCGAAGCACAGTAAATGATTCTCCGGATATTTCACCATTTTCCTGGGAAGTGACAACATCCCCAGTTGATGTTGACGATAGTAAATCAACATCAATGCTGACTATCGATTCCACAAAAATCGATCCTGCTAAGCTCAAGCTAATTGAGGATAAACTGTATGGAACTGCTGATGCAGAACCAGCACTTCTTCTTCCGAGTGAACTTGTCACAATCCTTGAGTCTTAATTAAGGCGGTGGAATATGGGAAAATTGGAATGGGATAAAATTGGTGAGCGGCGTTATGAGACTGGTGTCGACCATGTTGTGCTGTATAAGAACAACGGAAATAGTGCTTATGCCTGGAATGGAATCACAGGGATTACTGAGAATCCATCTGGTGCTGAGCCATCAATCTTGTGGGCTAACAATAAAAAGTATATGACTTTGATGTCAGTTGAACAGTTAGGTTTAACCATTGAAGCGTACACATATCCCAACGAATTTCTTGGTTGTATTGGAAAAGAAGAACTGTCTCCGGGTGTACTTATCAGTCAGCAGGAGCATGAGCACTTTGGGCTGAGTTATAGAACACTTGTCGGTAACGATGAGCGTGGAAATGACTATGCGTATAAAGTTCATTTGGTTTATAATTGCCTGGCTTCTCCAACAGAAGAGAACCATGCTAGCACTAGCGATAGCCCGGATATTTCACCATTTTCCTGGGAGATTGATACAACTCCAGTGGAGGTGGAAAACCGTCAGTCCACGTCGAAACTTACATTTTCTTCATCTGATATGAAGAAGGCTGGAATGGCAAATGTGTTACGTGGAATCGAGGATGCATTGTACGGAACTCCCAAGACCAGTGCTTATCTCCCAACGGTTTCCCAGGTAATGGATTTGATCGAGTTTCATAGCACGCTTAGAGATTCAAATGGGAACGCAATAACCGATAGCTCTGGAAATAAGATGTTGTCAAAAGTTTATGAATAATTTCAAATGGAGAGCAGTATTCAGGTAAGCTGGCTGCTCTTCAGTCATGTAAAGGAGAGAAAATATGTTAGTAAAGACTATTACTTATACGGATTATAACGGCGTTAGCAGAACAGAAGACTTCTACTTCAATCTGTCAAGACCAGAAATTATTGAGATGGAGTATTCGCCAGATGGAAGTCTTACGGAAATGATTGAGAAATTGGTTTCTCCGGCTGATACACCGACAATCATAAGACTTATTAAAGATTTTATCCTCAAATCCTATGGTGAAAAGTCACCAGACGGAAAGAGACTGGTTAAATCTCCAGAATTAGCAACAGCATTTTCTCAGACAGAAGCTTACACTCAGCTTTTCATGGAATTAGTTACAGATTCTCAGAAAGCTTCTGATTTTATCAATGGGGTGTTACCGACTCTTACCCCGGAACAGAAGGCTCAAATTAAGAAAACTCTGGATGAAAAGGGTGTATCTGATTCAGTAACAATTTGATAATGAAAATAATTTGGAGGGACTAAAAAAATGCTACAACTTGTCTTGCCCCGGATAGAAGGATGGGACGAAGAGAACGAAGAATTTGTCACCATTGCGAAGGAGCAGAAACTTACATTAGAGCATTCTCTGGTCTCTCTTTCAAAATGGGAGTCGAAATGGCATAAACCGTTTCTAACCAAAGATACAAAAAGCGTTGAAGAAACATTGGATTATATTCGTTGTATGACTTTGACACAAAACGTCGATCCGAATACATACAAGCGGATCACGAACGAACACATCAATCAGGTTAACGCTTACATTGCAGATACTATGACTGCTACATGGTTTCGTAAGGATGCGGTTAAGAAACCGAGTAACGAAACTATAACCAGTGAGCGGATTTACTACTGGATGATTGCTTTAAATATTCCAGTAAAATTTGAAAAGTGGCATCTCAATAGATTGCTGACGTTAATCAGAGTTTGCAATGAAGAATCGAAACCAAAGAATAAAGTGGCGAGAAAAGATTTCTTAGACAGAAGACGTGCTATGAACAAAGCGCGTAAAGAAAAATGGAATACGAAAGGGTGATGTTTTATGAGTAAAAGATCAGCAGAAGATCTGTTGAAAGTTTTACGTTCATGGGTTGGCTACGGTCGATCAAATGGAAAACAGAAGATCATTATCGACATTTACAATAAAGATGATCCGACTCATTTACCAAGAGGTTATAAAGTTCAGTATGGAGATTCTTACTGTGATACTACCGTATCAGCCGCAGCTATTAAAGCCGCTATGAAAGATCTTATCGGTAAAGAATGCGGTGTTGAAGAGCATGTAAAGATTTTCAAGAAGATGGGAATCTGGCAGGAAGACGGAACTATTGTTCCGAAAGCTGGTTATCCAATTGTGTATGGTTGGAGGAAAGCTGTGCAGCCTAACGATGCATATTCCGATCATATTGGAGTTGTTGAATCCGTTAAGAACGGAACAATTGTGGCAATTGAAGGAAACCTTGGCGGTGAAGTAAAGAGGCGTTCAATTCCGGTTGGATGGGGCTATATCAGAGGATACGCCATTCCGAAATATGAGAGTAATGTTGGACAGAGCAGCGGCGAATCCAACAACGGTGGTAAGACTGAGTCCGGTTCAACAAAACTTTCAAAGAAATCAAAATGGATTGGTGCAGTTACTGTAAACAGTGTACTGAATGTTCGTAAATGGGCAGGAATCGAGTACGATAAGTTAGTATCCAAGCCAGAGCTGAAGAATAACAATCCAGTGCATGTGTGCGACACCATTTATGATTCAAATGATGAACCGTGGTATTACATTTACCTTGATAAAGCTGATTATGGATTTAGCAGCAACATTTACGGATTTGTAAAAGCAGAATACATTCGGAAACAGTAGGAGATAAGATGATTTCATTCAGACAAAAGGGCGATTTTTCAAAAGTCACAAGTTATTTCGAGAAACTGAAAGAGACTATGCGACTTGGAATTCTTGACAAATATGGCAGGGAAGGAGTAAACGCCCTTTCGTCTGCCACTCCTGTAGAATCAGGTCTGACTGCCTCTTCGTGGTATTACGAGATAGAACATTCAAACGGTTCTGCGGCTATACAATTTTACAATTCACATGTGAATAAAGGGGTTCCTATTGCGATTATATTGCAGTACGGACATGGCACCGGAACTGGAGGTTGGGTGCAGGGTAGAGACTATATCAATCCTGCTATCCAGCCTCTTTTTGACAAGATGGCAGAAGAAGTTTGGAAGGAGGTTACCAGTATATGAGTAAGACTGTTGACGAACGAGTCGTCGAAATGCGGTTTGATAATAAACAGTTCGAAAGTAATGTTCAGACGAGTTTATCTACAATTGGAAAATTAAAACAGAGTTTGGATTTACGGGGAGCCTCAAAAGGGCTGGAGAATGTAAGCGCAGCTGCAAAAACATGTAATTTGTCTGGTCTTACTGGAGCTGTGGAGACCGTCCAAGCAAAGTTTTCAGCACTTGAAGTTATGGCAGTAACCGCACTTGCTAATATTACTAATTCAGCGGTGAATGCTGGGAAGCGAATCATTTCAGCATTGACCATTGAACCTGTACGGAGTGGTTTTGAAGAGTATGAGACACAGATTAATGCCATTCAGACAATTTTAGCGAATACAGAAAGTAAAGGTAGTACATTACAGGATGTAAACCAGGCACTTGATGAATTGAACCATTATGCTGATTTAACAATTTACAATTTTACGGAAATGACTCGTAATATTGGAACATTTACTGCGGCTGGTGTTGATCTGGAGACTTCCGTTTCTGCAATCAAAGGTATCGCAAACCTGGCTGCGGTTTCTGGTTCAACATCTCAGCAGGCAAGTACTGCAATGTATCAGCTTTCGCAGGCACTTGCGGCTGGAACAGTTAAGCTTCAAGACTGGAACTCAGTTGTAAATGCGGGTATGGGCGGTCAGGTGTTCCAGGATGCACTAAAAGAAACAGCACGAGTTCATGGAATTGCAATTGATCAGATGATTACCGATGAAGGCTCTTTCAGAGAGACACTGTCGAAAGGATGGCTTACTGCTGAAGTACTCACAGAGACATTATCAAAATTTACAGGCGACTTAACCGAAAGCCAGCTCAAACAAATGGGTTATACGGATGAGCAGATCGCTTCAATAATCAAAATGGGGCAGACTGCCAATGATGCTGCAACAAAGGTGAAGACTCTATCGCAGTTATTTGATACGTTGAAAGAGGCTGCTCAGTCTGGATGGACACAAACCTGGGAATTAATCATCGGCGATTTCGATCAGGCAAAGGAATTGTTTACTGGAATATCAGATTCGGTAAGCAATATGCTCAATGCTTCCGCTGATCGTAGAAATAATTTGCTCGAAGGAGCGCTGTCAAATAATTGGGAAAAACTTATTTCCAAGATAAACGAAGCCGGGATTGAAACCAAAACTTTTGAAGAACAGTTAAAAGAAACCGCGACATCCCATGGGTTGGATGTAGAAGCTTTAATTGAACAATACGGATCATTGGAAAAAGTGTTTCGTTCCGGAGCAGCTTCTACAGATATTCTTAAAGAAGCAGTTAATAGTCTGCGTTCTGGAATGGTAGATTTAAGTAGTGTTAGCCGTGAATTGGATATGTGGTCTACTGGAGATGATGTGAAAAAAGTCCAGGAGGCATTACAGAAACAAGGTCTTGATATTGGACAAACTGGTGTGGACGGAATTCTTGGACCGGCAACCCAATCGGCAATAAAAGCATTCCAGGAGCTAAAAGGCATTGAGCCTACTGGCATTGTTGATGAATCGACTCTTAACGCGTTAAAAGAGGCGACGTCTGAGACTAAGAATCTTACCGGAAATATTGATAAGCTTATTGATGGAATTGATAAGCTGGGCGGAAGAGAAAAGCTGATCGAATCTTTCAAGAATATTTTCAAAACTTTGGGCGATGTGGTTAAGCCTGTTAAAGAAGCTTTTAATGAAGTATTTCCACCAACTACTTCAAAGCAATTGAGTAAGTTGATCGATAAATTCAAATCTTTTACGGATGGATTGAAAATCAGTGATGAGACCTCAGATAAACTGAAAAGGACCTTCAAGGGTGTATTTTCGGCTGTGGATCTTTTGAAAAAAGGATTTTCTTCTATAATCAGTCCTATTGGAAAGTTTCTTGGTTCTGGAGGACTAAACGGAATCATCGATGGATTGCTGAACATAACAGCATCTGTCGGTGATTTTTTGACGTCTCTCAACGAAAGTGGAAATGTCAGCGAATTCTTATCAAAACTATCTGACGGTATTTTTGATACATTCCGAGGAATTGCTGGAGTGATAGATCCTGCTCTTGAGAAAGTAGAGTCACTGGGAGATGTATTTTCAGTTGTAAAAACGACAATCTGTAACGCAGCAACGAATATTTTCGACGCTGTGAAAAACGTGTTCTCTTGGATTAAAGAAAATGTTTCTGCTGGGGATCTATTTGCCGGATTAGCTAGTGGCGGAATATTCGCTGTAGCAAAGAAATTGTCCGGCGTATTGAGCACTATAAAAGAAGGAATAGAAGGTCTGTTTGAGAAGAAAACATCAAAGATTGCAAAACAATTTTCTGATCTTCTGAACGGAGTGAAAGATGCAATTTCATCATTCACAACTGGTATAAAAGTTGCTTCATTAATCGGTATTGCAGCAGCTATTGCAATATTGTCAGTTGCACTGAATTCCATAGCAAAAATTGATTCGGATAAAGTCGTTACATCTTTGTCTGCTATTGGAGTAATGCTCGGTGAACTTAGTGGCACTTTATTTGTAATCACAAAAGTGCTCTCTAAAAATGGCTCTAAGGGGCTTATAAAAGCTGGGGCATCAATGGTGCTTATCGCTGCTGCGGTTAAAGTATTGGCAGACGCAATGGTCAAAATGGCAGATTTATCCTGGGAGAAAATCGGAAAAGGACTTACTGCTATGGGTGGAGGCCTTCTCGAATTGTCAGCCGCAATGAAGATTATTAATGGTGCAAAAGTTTCCCTCTCGACAAGTGTTGCAATGCTTGCACTGGCGAAGTCCTGTCGGATGCTCGGAGACGCGCTTGCTAAATTTTCAGTGTTTTCATGGGATGAAATCGGTCGAGGACTGTCTGCGATGGGCGGAGCTTTGGCGGAAATGACGGCATCATTAAGCGTTCTTAGCAAAGCTGGCGGTTTTGGAGCTTTACTTGGTGGTACTGGAATGCTGATAGCTGTACAGTCTCTTGATGAAATTTCAGAAAATCTTGAAAGACTTGGTAACCTTTCCTGGGAACAGATCAAACGAGGTCTCGCCGCAATGGGTGGTGCTTTTGGTGAGTTTACTGCTTCGTTAGGAATATTAAGCGCGGTGGGTGGCTTCGGATCACTTTTAGGAGGAACTGGTCTTCTTGTGGCTGTACAATCTCTTGATGAAATATCAGAGAATCTCGAAAGACTCGGTGCTCTATCGTGGGATGAAATCGGTAAAGGTTTAGCTGCGATGGGTGGTGCTTTGGGCGAGTTAACGGCTTCGCTTGGTATTCTTAGTGCGGTTGGTGGATTTGGCTCTCTTCTTGGAGCAACTGGTATTCTTATAGCCGTTCAAGCTTTAGAACCTATTGCAATAGCACTTTCGAATATCGGTTCTCTTTCCTGGGAAGAAATTGGCAAAGGATTAGCGGGAATGGGCGGCGCACTTGCTGAGTTTACAGCAGCATTAAGCGTGTTAAGCCTTAGTGGAGGCTTCGGCTCGCTTCTGGGTGGAACTGCCGTTCTTATTGCTGCTCAGTCATTAGAACCTATTGCTGCAACACTATCTGAAATTGGTGCCATGGATTGGGACGAGATTGCAAAAGGTCTTGTCGGAATGGGTGGCGCCTTAACGGAGGTTGGAGTTGTATCTGCCCTGGTTGGCAATCTTGGAGGTTTGGGTTCGCTTATCGGTAGCGCATCGCTTACTCTTGGCGTGCAAGGCTTAGGCGAACTTGCCAATGCATTGACGATTTTTGGCACCATGGATTGGGATGAAATCGGTCGTGGTTTAACAGCTATGGCTGGAGCTCTTGGTGAAACTGCATTAGGCGGATTGCTGAATACCTTTTCCGGATTTGGCGCGGCTGCAATTGCTGCTATGGCTGAACCTCTTGGTAACCTGGCAGATTCGGTAAAGCGATGGTCTGGGGTTATTGTTCCAGATGGATTAGGAACACAACTAGGATCTCTTGCCACAGGTGTTCAGAAATTTAATTTCAGTGGATGGGGAGCCGATGCTATTGGTGCGATGGCGATTCCACTTGGCGATTTAGCTGACTCAATTTCAAAATGGAAAGATGTAATTGTTCCAGACGGAATTGGAGATGGACTTAGTAATCTTGCAGATGGCGTAAAAGCATTCAACTTCAGCGGATGGGGTGCGGATGCTATGGCAGATGTGGCAACACCGTTGGGAACCATGGCGGATTCCATTAAGAAATGGGACGGAATCATTATCCCAGAAGATTTAGGAACCAATCTCAGCTATTTGGCAAACGGTGTGTACGCATGGTCTACTGTTGGCCCATCCGATATTGTTGGCATCACTGAGCCGTTAGGAACTTTTGCTGATTCTGTAAAGAAATGGAACAATGTGTCAATTCCATCTAATCTTGAAACTGCTTTGACTGGATTTGCAAACGGGATTAATGCTTGCAATAACGTTTCTGTGGATAATGTAACGAATGTATGTACGAGTGTGAAAGATCTTGGTACTGCGGTTTCGGATATATCAACAATTGACTTTAGCGGAAGCGTTTCCAAATTGTCAGATTTCGCAGCTGCTATTGGAAATGTGAGCGTTTCGACCGACTCTTTCAAGATACTTGGAACGACTATTGTTACTGACTTTGCTACTTCTTTAAAGAGTGGAGTAAGCACGGTTTCAGAAGCTGGCAGTGAGCTGGCAGAAGCAGTTGCCACTGGAATGCGTAGGACGATTGATTCTATAGTGAAAACCGCGTCATCAATTGCGAACTCAGCGAAAAATTCGGTAGCAAATAAAAAGAGTAATTTTGTAACAGCTGGATCTTCTCTTATGCTTGGTCTTGCAGCAGGTCTTCGTTCCAGCATGGGCGTGGTCGCATCCGCATCTGGTTCGGCAGCATCAGCCGGTGCGAGTGCGTCTATGGCATATTATAGTAGCTTTTATAGTTCGGGTGTCTATCTTGTCAGCGGATTTGCAGCTGGCATCAGAGATAATATCAGTTCGGCAGCATCAGCCGCAGCACAGATGGCATCTGAAGCGTCAAAAGCAGCAAGAAGCAGTCTTGATATTAATTCGCCATCAAAAGTTTTCTATAAAATAGGTGGATTTGCTGGACAAGGTTTTGTGAATGCTTTGGTCGATTATAGTGAGGCTTCTTATGATGCTGGATCGAACATTGGATTATCAGCCAGGGAAGGATTAAGCCGGGCTATTTATAAAGCTACTGAGATAGTTTCAAATGGCATTGATAATGTTCCAACAATTCGACCGGTTCTTGATCTAAGTGCAGTAAGAGCTGGTGCAAATGAGATCGGTGGAATTCTTGGAATGGATCATGCTATCGGATTAAGTGGAAATCTCGGAGCCATCACGACAATGATGGCACAAAATCAAAATGGAAATTCTTCTGATGTTGTTGATGCTATTAATCGACTTGGAAAGAAACTTAACAACCTTGGTAATACTTATAACAATATCGGCGGTGTTACTTATGATGATACGAGCGGCGTTAGCGATGCTATCGAGATATTAACAAGAGCAGTGGTAGTGGAAGGGAGGCGATAATAGTGGCTACTACTAAATCTGCGCCAACTATAGAAAAGTTCGGTTTGCAAACTGGTACAGAGCGTACTATTTTCGCAACCTGGAAATGGAGTAAATCGCACACAAAAGAGTATAAATGCATTTGGTATTATGCAACCGGAGACGGCGTCTGGTTCGTCGGTGCTGATACGACAGAAACTGTAAAACAGAGTACGTATACTGCTCCAGAGAACGCTACAAAGGTAAAGTTTAAAGTTAAGGCGATTGCCAAGACGCATAAAGTCAATAAAAAAGATGTTGCGTATTGGACGGGAAAATTTTCAAGCGAGAAAAAATACAATTTCAAATCCAGTCCGCCGTCTAAACCATCGGCACCTGAAATCGGTATCAACGAGTATAATAAAACTCAGATTGATTTGAGTATTTCTAATTTGGATTCGAAATGGACGGCTACCGGGGTTGAGTTTGAAGTTTACAAGGATGGCACAAGTGATCCGTTCTATACAGGGTATTCCACAATTCAGAATCAATCTGCTGGAATATCCTGTACGATCGAAACTGGGTATAAGTATAAAGCTCGTTGCCGTGGATATACAATGGACGACGAAGGCGCATGGTCTGATTATTCGAGTACTATCACTACTCAACCATCTTCGCCAGGAAAAATCACAACACTTAGAGCATTGTCGTCAACTTCCATTACTATGGATTGGGATCGCGTTGTCAACTGCACGAGTTATGAGATTCAGTACACTACTGAGAGACAATATTTCGATGCAAATCCCGACCAGGTGACAAGCAAAACCATTGAATCCGAAGCCGGTCACGCTGAATTTACAGGGCTTGAATCTGGAAAAGAATATTTCTTTCGGGTAAGAGCGGTTAATAGTGCAGGAAACTCTGGATGGAGCGATGTGGCATCCGTTGTTATCGGAAAGGAACCCTCAGCACCTACGACCTGGTCGTCTACAACAACAGCTATGGTCGGAGAATCGTTGATTCTATATTGGATTCATAATTCTCAAGACGGTTCTTATGAGAAACATGCTCAACTGGAATTGAACGTTGACGGTAGAATTACGACACAGACGATTCAAAATACGAAATCCGACGATGATCAAGGAAAAGCAAGTACATATTCCATCAATACTGGAGTGTATACAGAAGGCACAACCATAAAATGGAGAGTTAGAACGTCTGGTATTACTGAGGCGTATAGTGAATGGTCTGCAACTCGTGAGGTTAATATATATGCACATCCAACATTGTCTGTTTATGTACGTAAGATGGACGGCACAGCGCTATCAACTTTAACATCTTTCCCATTCTATATAAATGCGATTCCAGGTCCAAAAACACAAAGTCCAATAGGGTATTATGTTGATATTACAGCCAACGAAGGGTATGAAACAACTGATCAAGTTGGAAATGAATATATGGTGACTGCTGGAGAATCGGTATATTCAAAATATTTCAACGCTTCTGGAAATTTAGCAATTGGAATTTCAGCTAACGACTTAGATTTGGAAAATGGTATATCGTATACGGTTAAAGTAACTGTAACGATGAATATCGGTTTGAGTTGCGATGCGACAACCAAATTTACGGTGAGCTGGGATGAAACAGTTGACGAGCCGAATGCAGAGATTGCATACGATCCAGATACGTATTCCTGCATCATTCGACCGTATTGCGAAGATGAAAATGAGAAACTCGCAGCAAACGTACGATTAGCTGTGTACAGAAAAGAATACACTGGCGAGTTCGTTGAAATTGCCAGCGGTATTGAAAACACGCATGGCCATTACGTTACTGATCCGCATCCGGCATTAGATTACGCAAGGTACAGAATCGTGGCTACCGATATCAAGACCGGTGCTGTATCTTATTATGATCCTCCAGGTTATCCTATAGGAGAAGACGGCGTCATTATTCAATGGAGTGAAGCATGGAGTTCTTTTGACTCATCGTTGGCAAACGAAGCCGATGAAGTAGCAACTCCTCCGTGGACAGGATCATTAGTCAGACTTCCGTATAATGTGGATGTATCGGATAAGAATGACAAAGATGTAGCTCTTGTTAAATATGTTGGACGAAAGCGACCTGTAAGTTATTACGGGACACAACTTGGAGAAACGTCTTCATGGAAAATGGAAGTGCCATCTAATGACGAAGAAACTTTATATGCTCTCAGAAGACTTGCCGTTTGGATGGGGGATGTTTACGCAAGAGAACCATCAGGAACCGGATACTGGGCTCATATAAAAGTATCAATATCACAGACACATTGTGCATTAACGATACCAGTTTCGATAGAATTGACAAGAGTAGAAGGAGGTGCATAAATGCCAGATTGGAAAAAATCTATGCAGCAAACCTTCGAATACTATATTGTCGATCCTGGAACTTGGAAAGATAAGGATCAGATTACTACTGTAAGATCAGCTACCATCGAGCGAGACGAGGACGCCGAGACAAAAGGATCTGCTTCTTTCAACATCAATGAGCGGTTAGGTGAGTGCTATATTCGAGCATATCTCGTAACAATTCAAAATGGAATTAAAGAAAGGCATCCATTAGGAACTTTTTTAGTACAAACACCATCCTCGGCGTTTGATGGTCGTGTAAGAACAATTAACATGGACTCGTACACGCCATTACTTGAGTTAAAAGAAAATCCGCCACCAATCGGATATTTTATCAAAAAAGACTCGAATGTAATGGATGAAGCTTATCGGATTGTAAGAAATCATGTTAGGGCTCCGGTCGTGAAGCCTAGTTGTGACGAGAAATTGTATTTCGATTTCGCAGCAAATACCGATGATAAATGGATTTCATTTATTGATGATCTTATAGCAAACGCAAAATACGAATTAGGGCTTGATGAATTAGGCCGTGTTCTGTTCTTACCAGTTCAGGATACGGCTACTTTACAGCCCGTAACTGAATTCAATGATGATGATAGTTCTATTTTGTATGCAGATGTAAGTGAAGAATACGATTTATACGGGATTCCAAATGTAGTTGAAGTTGTGTATTCCAAGAACAACTTGAATTATTATGCCCGAGTTGTAAACAAAGATTCCAACAGTCCCACATCTACGGTTAGCCGTGGGAGAGAAATAATCCATAGGGACACTGATCCAGATTTTTCTGGAGAACCGACAGAATATCAAGTTAAAGAATATGCTGAAAAATTACTTCAGAAGCTATCGACAGTGGAATATAAAGTGACATTTTCACATGGGTATTACCCTGTTAGACTGGGGGATTGTGTTCTCTTGAACTATAAGGCAGCTGGTATTAACAATGTAAAAGCAAAAATCGTGAAACAGGCAATTACTTGCGATACTGGATGCAAAGTTACAGAAACAGCGATATATACATCAAAATTATGGAGGTGATTGACTTTGGCGTTATCTAACGAGATTGCATCTCAGTTTGCAAAAACTGTTGCGAACAAAGATAAAAGCAGAAGCGAAAACGCTGTTTATGGAACAGTAGTTGTTCGAAATGGGGAAAAGTATGTGCGAATGGATGGTTCAGATTTACTTACCCCTTGCGGTGCCACGGTCAATGCGATAAATGGTGAGCGAGTTCTTATATTGGTTAAGAACCATTCAGTCATTATCAATGGAAATTTATCATCCCCAGCTGCAAGACTGGGCGATCTGGACGACGTTAGGAAAGTCGCTGATGAAAGTTGGAAAAAACTTGTAGCGTGGGCAAAAGACAAAGATTTAATCTACATTGATGGTGCAAATTTGTATTCTGGCTCGGTAAATGCAGATAAGATCAACGTAAACGATTTGTTTGCCAAGGATATAGAAGCAAGCGGATCAATTATTGGTGTGAAAATCGAAGCCCGTGAAATGAGTGCCAAAGAATCATATTCGATATTCAATGGAAAAAATATTCAGAAGATCCTATATTTCGATGGAACATCCATAAAACTCGGAAAAATGGGTACCGGAACCGAAATCGCCAATGGTGCTGGATTTGAGTTTTTTGATAAATCTATAAATGTTTACGGAAATCTCGCTTTCATGAGTGGCGACATTTCAACTCCAGGAGCAATATCGTCTGGAAAAGAAATATCAGCAGCTAGTAATGTGAAAACAGGAGATAATTTTCTTGCTAATAACGGTCATGGGCTGTGGGTGGCAGATACTTCTGGTAATTATCGATCTGTTGTTGACGTGAATTATAGCGATCAAGTGGTTGTTGGATATGGACATGCGGTTGCAAAAAGAGGTCAATTATGTTTAATGGGAAGGGATATAGTATTATATTCTGGATTATATGACACCTGGATAAGACCATATTATGCCCCAGGAGACGCTTGCGTTAATATGCGTTATAAAGGCGGAGGATTTATTACAGGCAGTAAAGCAAATCTACATTTTTGTATTCCTTTATCGAGACCATGTGTTGGAGTAACATCCGTAAGCGTAGTTTCTAATCCGGGTTTGATAATTCGACAAGGTGGGAATTATTTGTATGGCTCTGGAGCAGATACGAACGTTCAACCGGAATATTACGAAGCAACCTTAGCTGATAACTGTATCAGTGTTATGGCACACTTTTCGAATACTACAAATGTAGTTACCAATAATGATGCTTGTGGCGTTTCTGGTCAGTTTACAGTGTATTTCAATTAAGAAGGAAAATTCAAAATGGCTTTAAGCAAATCTATAAAACAGGATAATGGTATTCCTCTGAGTTATCATCGAATCCTGTTTGTTCATTCAGCAATCAACACGCACATTTCGATTGCTGTTATTTCCTATGTGGACGAAGAAAGTAGAGAGAATGAAAACGCTGGGAAACCAGCATATACGGCTACAGTTACATATGAGTTGCCGTACAAAGAAAATATGACAATCGAAGAGGCTTATGATTATTTGAAGACTCTTCCTGCGTTTGCGGACGCAATAAATTGCTAAAGGGAGGAACAAGAAATGAGTAAACTTATTGATTATCCTGCTGCGACAAGATTCGACAGTGGGGATATTCTTATCAAGGATGGTACGAATGGTACTAAGAAAATCACAGCAAAAAACGCAGCTATTGACTTGGCTGGTATGGTGTCAGCAGAGCAGCACAGAATGATCTGGGGCGGAAGAAATCTTGGAACATCCGTATCGGCTGAGCAGAAAGCTGCAATTAGAAATAGAACATTTGATAATCTATATATCGGCGATTACTGGGTGATTAACGGTATTACCTGGAGAATTTGGGATATTAACTATTTTAACCATAGCGGTGATACTGAACTCGCCAAACCACATTTGGTAATCGTCCCGGATTCCGCATTATACAGTCATGTTATGAATGATACAAACACAACCGAGGGCGGTTATGTTGGATCTAAGATGTACAAAGAAGGTCTGGAGCAGGCAAAGACCACAATCAAGGCTGCATTCGGAGACATGCTTCTCACTCATAGAGATTATCTGACAAATGCTGTTACTGATGGAAAGCCTTCCGCGGGTGGCTGGTTCGATTCTCAGGTTGAACTAATGAATGAAATCATGGTTTATGGATGCCATGTACACACCCCAGGAGGCGATGGTGCGACAGTTCCATATAATTACACAACTGGTCGTCAGCAGTTCGCAGCAGCTATGCTCAATCCATCAATCGTTAATTTACGATATTGGTATTGGCTGAGAGATGTAGTGTCTTCGGCTTACTTTGCCGTTGTGATCGACTACGGCGGTGCGGGTTACGGCCTCGCTTCGGACTCTAGTGGGGTTCGTCCGTATTTCCTTATTGGTTAGTACCTGAGGGGCCTTGTGCCCCGAAGAATAAATATCTGCATAAAAGAATAGGAGAAAATTCAAAATGGAAGATAAAACTTATTCAATTACACTTGCCGATGGTACGGTTATCGACGATTTGAAACTTAACGGCAACAATTTTATATCAAAATCTCCGATTACAAAAGAGATATTTGAAGATTGTTGTAGTCCGGTTGTCATCAGCGATGGTGAAACAGAAGTAGTTCACGATAACATGGAGCTTGTTCAGATTACTCCGATGGGAAAAGAGTATTGGTTTGTTCTTCGAGACATTTCAAAAGCTGAAATGGAAAAAATCAAGATGCAGTCAGACATTGAGTATATTGCAATGATGGCTGGCGTTGAACTTTAAAGAAAAGGAGGAACATCGTGATGCATAGTGAAAATTTCGAGAAAGTAAAACGTTTTTATATTCTGAAAGTATGGAACGAAACACGTGTCCGCAACGCCGTAAAAATGGGCTGGATTACAGAGGAAGAATTCACTGAAATTACCGGAAATGATTATTAATGAGCGTATTAGCATCTAAGCGAAAAGAGTCGAGAGAAGAAGCGATTGCTTATTCGCTGGAGTTATACGACATGCTGATCGAATTTATGCAGAGAAGCTTTGCGATAAAAAGTCAGGAACAGTTTGTTCGGGAACAATATGCAACTGGAAAAGGATTGGAAGTTGATTATCAAGCTTATGCTTATATTATGCTTAGTACAAAAGAACAGATTGAAAAATCTGCCTCTTTATTGACTGCTAACTTACGAGCTGCGAGATCTTTATTTCCGACTTCTATGCATGAATATGAAATTAGGCGTGATTATTTAAATGCCGGTATTGTGAATTGCAATCAGATAATCAATTCATTACAGCGTGTTGTAGGCAGATTCAATGTTGATTTGAATGCCTATGGCAGATATAGTAAAGCTATTGACCGAGAAATCGAGTTGATAAAGAGATGGCGTCAAAGAGACAATAAAATGAAATCGTATCTTCCAGGGTAACATCTGTATTTATGCGTGTCTTCGGCTAACTTTGCCAATGTGAACAACAACGGCAATGCGAATTACAACAACGCTTCGAACTCTAATGGGGTTCGTCCGGATTCTTTGATCTAACCAATCAGGGAAGGAGATGTTATCCGTTCCACCAAAGGGATAAATGATAAAGCCGGACGCAATTTACTACGGTAACTATTGCTATCACGGTGAATAATTATGACATACGAGGAAATTCTCTGCGACGCCAACAATCTCTATGCGGGTTACAAAGCCTCTATAAAAGGCAGTAAGTGGAAAGAATCTGTCCAAAGATTTATTCTTAATTTCTTGAGGTATATTTTTGAACTACAAGATGATCTTATTAATAGGACTCTTACAAACGGTCCTGTTGATGAATTTGAACTGCGCGAACGAGGCAAAATAAGACCAATTACAAGTATTCCAGTAAAAGACCGTATTGTCAGGCATGTTCTATGCGACGAATTATTAATCCCCAAAATAAGAAGAAAAATCATATATGATAATTGTGCGTCCTTGAAAGGGCGTGGCATATCTATGCAAAGAAAACGTTTCGAGGTACATTTACGGAAATATTACAAACTGTACGGAAACGAGGGTTATATTCTCTTTGGCGATTTTTCAAAGTTTTACGATAATATTATCCATGAAATAGCAAAGAAAGAGTTGCTTGAATTATTTGAGGATGACGAATTTATAGACTGGCTACTCAACGTTATATTTGATGGGTTTAAAGTTGATGTGTCGTACATGAGCGACGATGAATATGCGTCATGTTTGGATGAGGTATTTAACAAATTAGAGTACCGAAAGATTCCAAAGAGCAAATTGACTGGTGAGAAATTCATGGAGAAGTCCGTGAATATGGGCGATCAGTTATCGCAAGCGATTGGTATTTATTATCCGCATCGGATTGATAATTATGTAAAGTATGTCAGAGGAATAAAGTTTTATGGAAGATACTCAGACGATTGGTATATCATGAGTCCATCCAAAGAGGAATTATTGGATTTGCTTGAAAACATCAAGAGAATAGCTCATGAATACGGAATTCATATTAATATGAAGAAAACAAAAATCGTCAAAATAAGTGGTACTTATAAATTTCTTCAGATAAAATACACACTAACCGAATCTGGAAAAATTATGAAACGAATTAATCCAGATCGGATTTATACAATGCGTAGAAAATTGAAGAAATTAGCCGTTAAGGTGGAAAATGGCGAAATACCATATGAAAATGTTGAAGGAATGTTCAAGGGCTGGATGGGAGACTTTTATAAGCTTATGTCCAGAACTCAGAGAAAAGATTTATTAGAACTATACGAAGGCCTATTCAATAAGACCATAACCATCGTGAAAAAGAAGATGATTATAAAAGATAGGTCACAACAAGAATCGACATGGGAGGTAGCTTGATGGAACCATGGTTTCAGATGGTACTTACGATTATTAGCTCAGTTTTAGCTTCTTCTGGGCTGTGGGCCTATTTAACAAAAAGAAGCGAAAGAAAAGATGTAAAAACGGAGATGCTTGTTGGTTTGGCTCATGATCGGATTATGTATCTTAGTATGCAGTACGTAGATCGAGGTTACGTAACACAGGATGAGTATGAAAACCTACGAACATATCTCTATGATCCTTATAAAAAATTGGGAGGGAATGGTTCTGCTGAAAGAGTTATGAAAGAAGTGGACAAGCTCCCGATTCACAAATTTGCCATAGGCAAGGAGGAAAAGAATAATGAACATGAGTAACAAAACTTATGACACTCTTAAATGGATTGCAATGTATCTGCTTCCAGCTCTGGGAACTTTGTACTTTGCGCTTGCTGGTATTTGGAATTTTCCATACGGAGAGCAGGTTGTCGGAACTATCACAGCGGTTGATACATTCCTTGGCGTGATTCTTGGAATTAGTACATCCCAGTATAATAAAACTTCTGAAGATGCGACGAAATAGTTAAAGATGAGCGGGAGAGATGGGATGTCTTTCTCGCTCTAAATACATTTCCTCTTATTTTTTTCAGTACGCAGGTGACAGTCTCCGTTGGTACTATCAAGACTAGAATGGAGGTAGTCAAAATGGAAAATAAAAAAGAAAAGAAACTGCTCACTGTGAAAGATTTGTGCACTTATTTAAGTATAGGAGAAACCAAAGCGAGAGAGTTGTTACATAACCCTGATAATGGTTTTACTATTCGAATAGGAAACCGATTATATGCTCACAGGGATAAAGTCGATGCCTGGTTATTGCGAAATATCTTTTAAAATGATATATTTGGGGTAAGTTCAATTTGGATTTTCCCCATCATGGAAAGGAGTATATATGGGAAAATCACTAAAAGGGAAAGAACTGGGTATTGGCATCACTCAAAGACAAGACGGTTTATATCAAGCTAGATTCACAAATCGCTTTGGAAAAAGGGAAACTTTATATGATAAGAACCTAAACAATCTAAGAACCCAAATGCGAAAAGCCCAGACTGCTGATGACAATGGAGTAAATCTGGTAAAAAGTAACATGACATTAGACGAGTGGTATAAGGTTTGGATAACTACATGTAAAGGAAATTGTAGAAATACAACATTAAGCGCCTATGAGATAGCATATAAATCTATAAAAGAAGGGATAGGTCGTGAAAAAATACAGAAGTTAAATCCTGTGATGCTTCAAGCGGAATTGAACAAATTAAAAAGCAATCAGCAAAGAACGAGGGTCAAAGTAGTATTGAACGGGCTATTTGCCGAAGCGAAAAGAAACGGTCTAGTACCACAAAATTTTGCGAAAGACCTCATAACTAAAATCGGTAAAGAAGTATCGAAAGAGCGTCGAGTGCTAGGAATCGAAGAGACTAAATTGTTCCTTACATATGCTAAAGATCACAGATTCTACAATATATTCGTTGTGGCACTTGAGACCGGAATGCGAATCGGAGAGCTTAGAGGACTGTACTGGAGCGATATAGATTTTGAAAGACGAGCGCTACATGTGAGAAGAACAATGTGTCATATACATGGGGAGAACGGGTATTATTTCGAAGAGCACGAGCCAAAAACATTCAATGGAAAACGATTAATTCCGCTTACAAATGCGTGTATTGATGCACTTATACATCAAAAGCTATTGAATGAAACTAGAATTAAAAAACGCAAATGTTGGGATTTCAAAGACCTGGTATTTCCTACAAGCAGTGGTAAACCTTTTCAGGAGGTGGCAGCAATTGACGCAATAAATGAGATACTCAATAAAATGGAAGCTGATGGAATTCGTATAAAGAAATTCACTCCGCATGCGTTCAGACATACTTTCGCAACAAGAGCTATAGAGAATGGAATGAGCCCTAAAACGCTTCAAAAAATATTAGGTCACAGCTCATTGCAGATGACAATGGATTTGTACTGTCATGTCTCAGATGAGACTTTATTTGATGAGATGAAAAAGATGGAAAATCAAAATGGTGTAAAAGTGGTGTAGTAAAAAGAACTATAGTCTGAAAACCCTTGATTTTACTGGATTTCTAAAGTCAATCTTTACGAAAAAGTTAATTTTATACATTTTACGCAACAAACATGGAAATTTGTATATGACTTTGGTATAATATGGAAAAATGCTTTTACAGTGGAAGAAGAAATGCTGTTATAATGAAACAAGATATGGGAGGAAAGGAATATGAAAAAGAGAAGTCGCATTCTGGTATTGATACTGACAGCCATGCTTTCCACAGAACCAGTCCAAATTGTATATGCGGAAACTGCAGAAGCGACACCTGTGACTTCTGAAAGTACTTCCGTTAATCCAAAAGAGGAAAATGCAGATAACTCTGCAGTTGTTCCACCGAAAGCTGATCCTGGCTGGGTAGCCGCAGAGAAAGGGTATCAATGGCGGCAGGAAGATGGTACTTTACTTCAGAAATCGGGTTGGGTAACGATCAACGGCAGGAAATATTATCTCCATAAGAGTGGAATTCGCTATTCAGGCTGGCAGATATATAAGAACAAAAAACGCTATTATCTGTCGAATGGTGATGCGGCAAGAAACAGATGGATAAAATACAAAGGAAACTATTATTACATCCGAAAGAACGGAACCAGCGCGCCGAAGAGTAAATGGCTTACTGTGAAAGGCAAGAGATATTTCATTGGAAGAAAAGGCTATCGGCTGACCGGTTTACAGACTATTAAGGGGAAGAAATACTATTTTAATTCAAAAGGTGTTCTCATCAGAAATAAAACCAGCTATAAGATAAAGGGAAAGGAATACGAGATCAATTCAGAAGGAGTTGCCATTCAGGTTTTTGCACTTAAAGCTGAGTGTATGCGAAAAGCAAGGAAATTTGTGGAGAAGCATACTGCTCCGAATATGTCCAACAGCCAGAAATTCAGAACCTGTTTCAATTATCTTATGGGCTATACTGATTTCAAGCCATGGATTTATCCTACTGATGAAGAGTTTAGAACTCAGATCTGGCCTTATCAGTCTGCCATTTACATGTTTGATAATAATCTTTCAGGATGCTGTTACGGTGTTGCAAGTGCAGTTGCTGCATGTGCCAAGGTTTTAGGATATGAGCCGTATGTAATTGCCACCACTGGCGACCATGGATTTGTAATGATTGATGGGCTTTATTATGACAATATGGGACCTTTGTTCGGGGCATCTACCCATTTTGCATATTCTGTAAGATCAAGTGTGAAATTTTAAGGCAGAAACTGCTTTAAAAATAAAAAGCGAAGTAACTATTCAGAAGACAGTATTCCGCAAGGTGCGCGAAATCATGCAAATCATGATTCAACTGAGAAGGTACGAAAAAGTTACAAAGCTAAAAATTTTTATAAAGGAGATTTAGAAAATGAAAAAGTGGAAAAAATTACTTCTTCCTGCAATGTGTGTATTTATGCTGCAGACACCAGTAATTGCAAATGCAGAGGCAACTGGCAGCAGTGATGGAGCAGCTGCTGTAGTCGAAGACCCGGTTGCAGCTCCCACACCTGCATTATTAAATGGAATTATTAAGAAAGGTTCCAAAACCTATTATTACAAAGACGGCGTAATGCAGAAAAACTGCTGGAGCCCAGATAAGAAACAGTACTTTGGAAAAAACGGAGTGGCTTATGCAGCGCCGAAGGAGAGCGGTTATAAGAAAAATGTTGTAGTTAAGAAGAGTGGCAAAAAGTACTATGGATTTGACCGAAATGGATATAAAGTAAAAAAAGGTGTATATGCAGACCTGAAAGGAACCCCTTATTACTTTGATAAGAATGGTGTACGTGTAGCCAAGAAGAGCAGCCAGCTGAAAAAAGCCAGCAAATATATGGAAAACGGTGTGAAACTTCGCAAACTTCTTGGCAAACCCTCCAAGACCAGATCCTATTCCAGCTGTATGAATGGTGTAAGCAAAGATATGAAACTGACATATGCAAATATCTATGTATCACTTGGAAAAAAAATCAGCGGTGGTGAAATCATATACGGTATTCAGCCCCGATAGAATATGCAGATTGCAAAAATGATATTTGGAGCCGGATTTTTAGATTAACGGACTCTAAATAATAAAAGAAATATAAGATTGGAGAAAATAAATATGAGAAAGATTACCAAAACATTGGCAGTTGTTCTGTCACTGAGTATGACACTTACAATGGGAACTCCTGTATTTGCAGAAGGAACCGCGGACAGCAGTAATACTGTGACAACTGTAGCTGAAGCTCCGGTTGTTACACCTACACCTGCGCAGGAAAACAAACCACCGAAAACAGGTTTCTACAAAAAAGCAGGTAAGACCTATTATTACAAGAATGGAAAACTTGTAAAAAACAAATATGGCTACAAAATCAAAAATAAATATTATCATATCAACAAAAAAGGTGTGGTAACCACAGCTTCCACAGCAGAGAAACTGGCAGCAATCCGACTTAAAAAATGCGGCGGAAACCTTAAAAAAGCATTTACCTGGAGCTCCACAAAAATTAAATATTTCGGCGGCGTAAAGAAACCGGGAAAAAGTAAGAATGCAGTTGAATATTATGCAGCGTATGGCTTTAAATATGGCAAAGGTGACTGCTATGTAATGGCTGCAACTTTTGCTATGATGGCGAAAGTAAAAGGGCTGAATGTTAAATTTGTTATGGGTTCTGTGCCGCAGCGCAACGGCAAAGACGGCGAGCATGCATGGTGCGAGATTAAATCCGGCAAAACCACTTATGTATATGATCCGAACTTTGCATATACATACCGCAATAACCCAAATGTCAACAGTGGATACAAATTCAAATACGGTGCTAAGGGAACTTACAAATATAATGAAAAAAGAACAAAAATCAGCTTCTGATTTTTTATAACTAAAAAGAATGACATAAGGAGATTGATCATGAAGAGAAAATTATTAATGGCATTATTAGCAGGCACATTAGCTATTGCAGCTCCGGTAAGCTGCTTTGCGGCAGAGACAACTGAAGCAGCTGAGGCAGATGCTGCAGAAGACAGCTCTGATGAGGAAGAGGATGCAGATGCAGAAGAGGCAGATGCGGAATCAGCTGATTCTGATGATGCAAAAGAAGAAAGGACCGCTGCCAAAAAGAAAGAAGACTTAAAAACAGTTGGCGAAAAGACAGAAGGCTGCATTGCTTTTAAACTGAGAAATGGTACAGGCAAAAAGATTACAGGACTTGCGATCAAGACTGCTGATGAGACAGAGTTCCCTGAGAATATGATGGAAGCTGACGATGTATTTGAGTTAAAAGAGAAGAAGAGAGTATATTTTTCCAAAGAAAACAGTGAAGCAGAGACAGCGGAAGAAACTTCTGAGGATACTGCTCCAACTTATGATATGCAGCTTACCTTTGAAGACGGAACAACAGCAGATGTTCACGGTATTGTACTTGAGGATCTTGGTACCCTTACTCTTCGCGAGAAGGATGGAATTATTTATGGTACTTATAAACTGAAGAGCACCAAAGAGAAGAAGAGTACATACGATACTGAGAAAGCAATCGCTGACCAGGCAGCTGCTGATGCAGCCGCAGCTCAGGCAGCAGCAGACCAGGCGGCAGCTGCACAGCAGACAGAGAGTTATGATTACTCCTACGACAACAATGATTATTCTTACGATTATAGCGCTGATTATTCCTATGATTACGGCGGTGGGGATGATTATAGCGGCGGTGATGATGGCGGAGACGGCTGCCTGGATGATGGTCTTTTAAATTAAAAAGATTTGCTTCCTATAGAGGGGCACACCATATAGGACTTTCAGTTGCTTTGCAACTCAAATACAGGACATGGCTCTTGCACTGTGAGGAGCAGTGCAGAGCCTGTTGTCCGGTTTAGGAGAAAAATATGTCGTTAGTATCTAATCTGTTTATACTATTTGTGGCGGCAAGTGTACTTATTTACTATCTTGTCCCACGCAGATTTCAGTGGATCGTTCTTCTTGCTTTCAGTTATATCTATTACATAGCAGGCGGTCCCCGCTACGTTGTCTTTATTCTTTTTTCCACCATTGTAACCTGGCTACTGGCTCTTCTCATTGAAAAAACAGAAGGAAACGGCAATCACAAAGGTGCAAAAAAACTTTTAATTCTTGGGCTGATTCTCAATTTCGGGATGCTTGGCGTGGTAAAGTATACCAACTTTACAATAGAGAATATCAACGCCCTGTTTCATTTACATTTAAGAGGAATTGAACTTCTGTTTCCCCTTGGAATTTCTTTCTACACATTTCAGTCTTCCGGATATCTTCTGGATGTATATTGGAAGAGATGTAAGGCAGAAAGACAGCCGTTTAAGTATGCGCTGTTTGTATCTTATTTTCCCCAGATTTTACAGGGACCTATTGGTAGATACAGTCGTCTGGCAAACCAGCTTTATGCAGAGCACAAATTTGAAAGTCAGAATATTGTCAGAGGGTTTGAACGAATTCTCTGGGGCTTTTTTAAGAAGATGATTCTTGCAGATTGGGCTGCAGTTTTTTCAGATGCGATTTTTTGTGATCCGGAGAAATACAATGGAGTTGCTCTGCTTGGAGTATTATTTTATCTGATTCAGATTTATGCAGATTTCTCTGGTGGAATGGATGTTGTGATCGGTATTTCTTCTATGTTTGGAATTGAATTGGATGAGAACTTTAAAAGACCTTATTTTGCAGTATCGACTGCAGATTTCTGGCATCGCTGGCACATCACCCTTGGAACCTGGATGAAGGATTATGTATTCTATCCGGTTACATTATCTCGTTGGATGAGTAAATTCGGTAAGAAATGCAAAAAAGTATTTGGTAAGAAAATCGGCCGTGCTATTCCAATTGGTGCAGCAAATCTGATTGTATTTTTCCTTGTGGGTATCTGGCATGGAGCTGCATGGAAATATATCGTATATGGTATGTATAATGGTATCATTATTGCATTTAGTGGAATTATGGCTGATAACTATCGCAGTTGGAAGAAAAAACTGAATATTTCCGGTAAAGAAACCTGGTATTACGTATTTACAGTAGTCAGAACGTTTATACTGGTTCTTATTGGTAATTATTTTGATCGGGCAGACAGTGTAGGACAGGCTTTTCTTATGATGAAGCAGTCCCTGACAAGTTTTGCTCCATCTCAGCTTCTTATGATTCCGGCAGGTAAACAGGGGACTGCATTTACTCCTTATGCTCTTTTGATCATTGGTGTTTTATGTGTGATTCAGTTTATTGTCAGTGTACTTCAGGAAAGAGGAGTGAAAATTCGCGAGTCTCTTGCAAAGCTTCCTTTACCTGTTACAGCTGCCATTTATTTTTGCATGCTGGTATCCATTGGCTTGTTTGGTTCCACTGCAGTAGCGAGAGGTTTTATTTATGCACAATTTTAAGAAAATCGTAAAGACAGTACTGGTACTTGCTGTGTGTATAACACTTCTTGTAGGATTGGATATGGCGCTTTATCCATGTACCTTTATGAGGAATGATATTCATGCAGTGGTAAATAATCAATATGATGACATTATTCTGGGAACTTCTCACGGAATGACAGATATTGATCCGGCAGTAATGGAAGAAATTACAGGAAGAACTGGTCACAATATGTGCGTTGGAGGAGAATACGTAATTGACGCGTATCATATTGCGAAGCTGATTGCAGAGAAGCAGAAGCCTACCAGAATTATTTATGAAGTGGATCCGGAATATCTGGTTTCCAAAAAAGAAGAAGGAAACAATTATCTTCTGTTTTATCACGAGTTTCCTTTCTCAAAAGCTAAATTGGAATATTTCTGGAATTCTATTGCGGACTGCAATTTCAGAACTGTTCTGTTTCCGTGGTATGAATATTCACTTAGCTATGAGCTTGGAAAAGTAAAGGAAACTTTTTCTCAAAAATGGAATAAAGATTATGATATTTCCCATTTAAAGAGCGATACCCAGGAATACCATGAAAGTGGCCTGATTGAGCGTTATCCGGTTGATACAACCAAGCTGAAAATGCAGTCTATGAAGGATTTTACAGAAGCTCAGGTAAACCCGCAGAATATGGAATATCTTGGAAAGCTGATTGATTTTTGCACGGAAAATAATATTGAATTTGTAGCTGTAACTACTCCGATTCCAATTGACACACTGAAAGTTTACAGTGATAATTTTAATGCGGCTTCAAAATATTTGGGAGAGTATTTTAATCAAAAAGGAATTACTTACCTGAATTTTAATACACAATACTTCAAGGCATTTTCTCACGACTTAAGCAGTTATACGGACTATAATGGTCATATGAATGGAAATGCTGCAAAAGAGTATTCCAAAGTGTTGGCAAATATTTTAAACCAAATTTAATATATGGAGGTGTCATATGCCAAGAATTATGACAGATTTTCTGGATGATGCTGTAAAAACACATCCAAATAAAGCTGCTTTTACGGAAGAAGCAAGATCCCTTACATATAAAGAGCTTCAGGAAGAGGCTTACAGGATTGCAATGCCGATTATAAAGTCGGGATTTCGTAAGAAACCAGTAGCCCTTTATTTTGATAAATCCATTTACTGTATTTCATCAATGATGGCAGTCGCTTATAGTGGCAATTTTTATTCTGTAATTGATACGGAAATGCCGGTTGAGCGAATTAATAAAATATTTGAAGTACTTGAGCCAGAACTGGTACTTACAGACAGGAAGCATTTTGAAAATGCAAAAGAGTTTTTTTGTGAAGACAGGATTATTGTTACAGAGGAATTAAATGATTCTGAAATATTTGAAGAAATAATTGAAGAGAGTAAAGCAAAGATTCTGGAGACGGATGTGCTTTATGTCCTTTTTACTTCTGGATCGACAGGAGTTCCAAAAGGAGTAGTCACACCTCATAAAGCAATCACCAGTTACATAGTTGCATTGGTTTCAGACTATAAAATGGACGATACCTATGTACTGGGTGTTCAGGTTCCGTTTTACTATGTTATGACGGCTCTTGATATTTATGGAACAATTGCGGCCAAAGCACATGCTTACCTGATTCCCAAAAGCAAATTTCTTTTCCCAGCTTATCTGGTTCAATATTTGTACGAAAATAAGATTAATTTACTTAGCTGGGTTCCATCTGCACTTTGCATGATAGCTAATACAAATGCATTTTCTGTAGCAGATCTGTCAGCAATCAGACTCATTGTTTTCGGCGGTGAAGTTATGCCAATAAAACAGCTGAAGGCATGGCAGCAAGCGGTTCCGGATGCGGTATATATTAATGCATATGGTTCTACTGAGATTACAGATGGATGTACTTACTATATTGTAGACCGGGAATTTAAAGATGAAGATATCCTTCCAATCGGCATTCCGTACAGCAATTGTGATGTTCTTGTGATTGATGAGCATGGCAATCCTATAACAGAAGGTGTTGGTGAGTTGGTTGTCAGAGGAAATTCAGTAGGATATGGATATTATAAAGATCCCGAAAAGACCGCGGAAGTATTTATTCAGAATCCACTGAATTCCTGTTATCCGGAAACAGTATATAAAATGGGCGATCTGGTACGTTTCAATGAGTATGGTGAATTGGAGTACTATGGTCGCAAAGATTTCCAGATCAAATATATGGGAAGAAGAATTGAACTCGGCGAAATTGAGGCAAATGTAAGCAGCATTGATGGAGTAGATGAAAATTGTTGTGTATTTGATTCGGCTAAAAAGAGAATTGTGTTATTCTATTCTGGCGCAATTGACGATAAAACATTGCTAAAAACATTAAGGTCAAAATTACCGGATTATATGCAGCCAAGAAAAATCAATCATTTACCTGAAATGCCTCATAATCAGAATGGAAAAATTAACAGAAAACTTCTGGCAACACAGATTAGCTGAACAGTAACGTATAAAGAAGTGAGCTTTCTTCGTATTGAAATGATTTAGGATTTGTGTTATGCTCGTAATTGGAAAATAAATGTATCCTGCTTCAGCAGGTATTTGTGCAAAAACGATAATTGGAAAGCGAGGAAACAAAAATGGACAAATTAATAGAAATTCTTGAGGATATTAAGCCAGGGGTAGATTATGAAACCTGTGATACTCTGATTGATGATGGTTTGCTTGATTCTTTTGCAATTTTGTCAATTGTCAGCGAACTTCAGGATGAGTTTGATATTGCTATTACTCCGGCAGATATTATTCCGGAGAACTTTAACTCTGCAACGGCGCTTTGGGAAATGGTCTGCCGTCTGAAAGACTGATTTGAATGTTGTAGTACATAAGGGGAAGAAAGTATGCAAAGGATAAAAAAAATTCTTGCCATTGCCGCGATATCTGTAATGACTGTTTGCACAGTACCTGTTCAGGCAGAAAATGGAGGTGCTTCTGATACAATTCAGATTCAGCCAGTGACAGTGAAGAAAAGCGGTCTTATAAAAGAAGGTACAAAATATTTTTTCTATGATAAGAAAGGCAATAAACTGAAAAGTAAATGGAAAACCATTCAGAAAAGACGTTACTATTTTAAAGCTGATGGAACAGCAGCAGTTGGTGGAACAAAAATTGGAAAATACACATATGTTTTTGATCTCCAGGGAAGATTGCTCAAGCCATCAAAGTCGAAAATTGTACAAGTAGGAAAGAAATTATATTATGTAAACAAAAACGGACAGGCAATAAAAGGATTTTTCAAAATCGGAAACAAACTCTACAGAGGCGACATTAAAGGACGTCTGACAAAAAACAAAACGGTTGCAAACGTTACCTTTAACAGCAAGGGATATGCCAAAAATGATTTAAATGCCAAACTAAAGATGAAACTTATGACTATAATTTCCAGAATTACAACTACAGAAATGAGTAAATCTGAAAAGCTTTATTCCTGTTGGCGATATCTTACCAGCAGTGGAAATTTCTATTATTCAACATACTGGCCGGATCTGAATAAAAAAGGATGGCAGCGTGAGGTTGCATATAACATGCTTACTACAGGCGGTGGAGATTGTTATGGGTTTGCCTGCACATTTGCAGCGATGGCACGAGAATTGGGATATAATCCGTATGTAGTTCTTGGTCGCGTTTCTGGTACAAGAGATGGTGCTGCGGATGGTCTTACCAGACATGGATGGGTAATGATTGATGGAGCATATTATGATCCGGAAGCTCAGTTTGCGGGCTGGTATCGTGGTGTGTATGGTAATGGAAGTTATGATATCAATCATACAATCAGCCGCTATATAAGGTATGCTTCATAAAAATTTCTGTAACTGTAACATGATTATGAGATTGATCTTTTAACAGGTGCCAAATTTTATAGATTTTTTTACAATTCCATGGTATCATTATCTTAAATGAAGATAGTGTTTCCATGGGATTTTTTTTGAGGTGACGTATCAATGAAACAGCTAAGGGTGAATAAAATTACTGAGTATCTGGAAGCTAAGAAAAATTTTGAAAAGGATTATATTGGAATTGAAGAGCAGGACATAGATGATATAGATACAAATTATTTTATTGCGTATGCAATTTTCTTCGTTTTGTTTTGATGAAGATGAAAATGGGCATAAGAGTGTTATTGACGGTGTGGAAAGATTAACTACAATCCATGAGTTTGTTCAGAACAAATCATGGATGGACAATTAGGTTGGAGATGGTAAAAAAGTACTTGTTGGGAGAATTGGAGGTCATCCATATTAAAGAATGACGGTATAAAATTCTCACAGGATTAAGGAAAGAGAGGATGTTAGTGAGTAATAGAGAGTCAGAATTTAGCAAAGTGCTCAACACGGGTGATGTTTTGGTCGTAGCATTTGGTGCTATGATTGGATGGGGATGGGTTGTGTCCTCTGGTCAGTGGATTACCAGTGGTGGAGTTCTTGGAACGGTACTTGGATTTATTATTGGCGGTATTATGATCTACTTTGTAGGTTTGTGTTATGCCGAACTGACTACCGCAATGCCGAAATGTGGTGGTGAACATGTATTTAGCTATAAGGCATTTGGCTCTATTGGAGCCTATATATGTACATGGTCTATTATTTTAAGCTACATTGGCGTTGTATGCTATGAGGCAGTATCATTTCCAACTATCCTTCAATATGTTTTTCCTAAAATAGCCAGAGGATATTTATATTCGGTTGGCGGATTTGATATATATTTTACATGGCTGCTTATTGCAATTGGAATGGCGCTGTTAATTCTATTCCTCAATATTATTGGAATGAAGAAAGCTGCAAGATTTCAGAAAATATTAACTTGTGTAATTGCGGCAGTAGGGATCGCACTGGTTGCAGGAGCTGCATATTCAGGAAACGTAAACAATCTTCAGAATCAGTTATTGGTTGGAGACACCAATGGCGAAATTATTCAAAATATTGCAAAGGTCGCTATAATGACGCCTTTTTTTCTTTTTGGATTTGATGTTATACCACAGGCAGCTGAAGAAATTAATGTTCCTTTGAAAAAATTGGGGAAGATGATGATTCTTTCTATCATTATGGCGGTTTCTTTCTATGTTCTGGTTGTTCTGGCTGTTGGATATGTTATGAATGCAGGACAGATTAAGACATCGATGTCTTCCGCCACCGGCCTTGTAACTGCCGATGCAATGGGTGTTGCATTTAATAATGCTAATATGGCTAAAGTCCTGATAATTGGTGGTCTTTGCGGTATTGTTACCAGTTGGAATTCGTTCCTGATTGGCGGGAGCAGAGCTTTGTATTCGATGTCTGTTTCCTATATGCTTCCCAGGAAATTTGCTGTACTACATAAGAAATACAATACACCTGTGAATTCATTGCTGTTAATTGGGGCATTATCAGTTATTTCCCCGTTTTTTGGCCGGTCAATGCTTGTGTGGATTGTTGATGCAGGAAATTTTGCCTGCTGTTTTGCTTATTGCATTGTATCACTGTCCTTTATAGTTTTAAGAAGGAAAGAAGCTGATATGAGGAGACCATATAAGGTAAAACACTACAAATTTGTAGGAATAGTTGCAGTTATTATGTCAGGAACCATGTCCGCCATGTATATTATTCCGGAGACGAATTGTACATTGGTCTGGCAGGAATGGATTATTGTCGGTGGATGGATTCTTTTAGGAATTATAATGGCGTATATTAGTAAAAAGAAATATGGCGATAAATTTGCGAATCTTATAGAGTGAGAATAAGTTAAGTTCTATCTCGTTTTATTTATACAGGGGAAGAAAAATGGGAAAGAGAATGCAGGCTGGATTACCATTAAAGGGAAAAAGCTGGCATTAAATAAAAATGGAAAATTGTACACAAACCGTTGGTATAAGGGCTATTATCTTACAGCCAACGGAACAATCGCTACAAGTCAGATGGTTTCAGAGAATGTGTATGTAAATGAAGAGGGCAGGAAATGTGCCAAAGAAGAGGTACGTCTGGGAAAACTGAAGAAGAAACTCCAGTCCACCGTAAATGGGTACAGCGGCAACTGGTCTGTGTATGTGGAAAATCTGAAAACAGGGGATATTTTGTCTATTAATGAAACCAGTATGTATCCAGCCAGTGTGATCAAGCTTTTTGTTATGGAAGCAGTTTATGCCAGCGGCAATAAGAAGCGGATCAACCTGAATGGAACAGTGAAAAGTCTTCTGAACAGTATGATCACGGTCAGTGACAATGAGTGCTATAATGAGCTTGTAAGGACACTTGGAAATGGCAGTTTTTCATCAGGGTGCAATTATATTAACAAGTATTTGAAAAAGCAGGGGTATACGGGCATAAATGGAATCAAGGAAATTTTCCAGTATAGTGTATAATTACCTGAACTAGAGCGCGTTTGAAACAGGCTCTGGAGCCTGTTATTTCTCGGTTATCAGAATACATCGTGGAAGTGTGACCGGAAAACAAACCACGTACACATCATGAAAAATATTATCACCTATTTCTCTTGCAATCTCGTTATGGTTAGTTTATACTAATTACAGAGTTAGGGGTGGCTAACCTAACGGTGTAAATCATTTGGACTTCTTATTATGACAGAAAGACCGCTGACATAATATGATGCGGATTGCGGCTGGACTTTTCCGGGAAGCAGTTCGCGAAGGAGTTCCTTTGAAAAATGAAAGGAGTATACATACCATGGATTACTTAGAAATTGAGAAAGTCATTGGAAGAGAAATTATGGATTCCAGAGGAAATCCTACAGTAGAAGCAGAGGTTTATCTGGTAGATGGAACCATCGGCAGAGGAGCTGCTCCCAGCGGCGCTTCTACAGGCGAATTTGAGGCTCTGGAGCTTAGAGATAATGATAAGAACAGATACCTTGGAAAAGGTGTTACAAAGGCTGTAGAGAACATTAATACATCCATCAACGACACAATCTCAGGAATGGATGCATCCGATATTTATGCAATTGACAAGGCGATGATCAAAGCTGACGGAACCAAGGACAAATCAAACTTTGGTGCAAATGCAATCCTGGCTGTTTCCATCGCATGCTGCCGTGCAGCTGCAACATCCCTTGATATCCCGCTTTATCGTTTCCTCGGTGGTATTTCCGGAAACCGTATGCCAGTACCGATGATGAACATTGTAAACGGCGGCTGCCATGCACTTTCCTCAGGACTTGATGTGCAGGAGTTCATGATCATGCCAGTTGGAGCACCAAGCTTCAAAGAGTGCTTAAGATGGTGTGCAGAAGTTTTCCATGCTCTTGCAGCTATTCTGAAATCAAGAGGACTTGCAACATCTGTTGGTGATGAGGGTGGTTTTGCACCAGCTCTGAAATCTGACGAGGAAGCAATTGAGACAATTCTTGAGGCTGTTAAGAATGCAGGCTATGAGCCAGGAAAAGATTTTATGATCGCTATGGACGCAGCTTCTTCTGAGTGGAAGACTGGTAAAATTGGCGAGTACAAGCTTCCAAAGGCCGGTACTGTTTACACATCTGACGAGCTGATCGACCACTGGAAAAAGCTGGTTGACAAGTATCCGATCATCTCCATCGAGGATGCGCTTGATGAGGAAGACTGGGAAGGATGGAAGAAGCTTACCAAAGAACTGGGAGATAAAGTGCAGCTGGTAGGTGATGACCTGTTTGTAACAAATACAGAGAGACTTTCCAAAGGTATTTCTCTTGGATGCGGCAATTCCATCCTAATCAAGCTGAACCAGATCGGATCTGTATCAGAGACTCTTGAGGCAATCAAGATGGCTCATAAGGCTGGTTATACAGCAATTTCTTCCCATCGTTCAGGCGAGACAGAGGATACTACGATTGCTGACCTTGCAGTAGCATTAAATACCTGCCAGATCAAGACCGGTGCTCCGTCCAGAACAGAGCGTGTTGCAAAATACAATCAGCTGCTCCGCATCGAGGAAGAGCTTGGAGATGCAGCAGTATATCCTGGAATGAGCGCATTCAATGTAAAACGCTAATGTTCCGCGAAGCGGTTACTAACTGCAAAGTGAACAGTGACAGATTTACGAGATGATTTCACAGATGTAATCTACCTTATACCCCCCCTTAAGTAGTGTTATAGAAAGATTCCCCTGCCAGGAAAGCGTGGTTCCATGGCAGGGGAATTTTTAGGATTATTTATTGCGATTTACAGGTGATGTTCCGTGAATAATGTTACTGCAAATCGTACAATTATTTCATTCTGTTTTTACAGGAATACATATTTCAGAACAAAGATAACAGCCAGTGCATACATAAGCGGGCTGATCTTTTTGTCTTTAGCTTTTCCAGTACAGACGTTGATAATAACATAAGAGATAACACCAAGTGCAATACCTTCGGAAATGCTGTACAGGAACGGCATTGCAATGATTGCGATAAATGCCGGAATCGCTTCTGTAAGGTCGTCAAAGTCGATCTTGGTAACAGAGGTCAGCATAAGGAATCCAACCACGATCAGAGCCGGAGCTGTGGCGAAGGAAGGGATTGCCAGGAAGATCGGGGAAAGGAACAGGGAAAGTGCGAACAAAATAGCGGAAACAAGTGAAGTAAGACCTGTACGTCCGCCCTCTGCAACACCGGAAGCGCTCTCAACAAATGTGGTAACAGTAGAAGTACCGCACATAGCACCTACAGTAGTACCAACAGCATCGGAAAGAAGAGCACCTTTGATTTTTGGAAGCTTACCGTCTTTGTCCAGCATGTCTGCCTTGGAAGCAACACCGATCAGAGTTCCCAGAGTATCAAACATATCTACAAATAAGAATGCAAACATGATAACGATAAAGTCAAGTGAGAAAACTCCTGCGAAATCCATTTTCATAAAGGTAGGAGCCATACTCGGTACGGAAATTCCATTGGAAAAATCCGGGAGAAGACTGTAGAAACCTGCATCTGGATTTGGAACATAAAGTCCCACAAACTGACAGAGGATTCCAAGCGCCCATGTAATAAGGATGCCCCACAGGATACCGCCTTTTACATTCTTTACAAGAAGAATGCCGGTAACCAGTACGCCAATCAGGGCAAGAAGAACAGTGATTCCAAGATAATTGAAAGAACCATCTGACATGGAGCCCTTAAAGGAGAACATGCTTACCAGTGTGGAATCATTGTTTACAACGATTTTTGCATTCTGCAGACCAATAAATGCGATGAAAAGACCGATTCCAACAGAAACTGCGTGTTTCAGTGTCATAGGAATGGAGTTAAAAATTGCTTCACGTACATTGGTAAGGGAAAGCAGGATAAAGATGATACCTTCCACAAAAACAGCAACCAGAGCCTGCTGCCAGGAATAACCCATGCCAAGAACTACGGTATATGCAAAGTATGCATTCAGTCCCATACCGGGTGCCAGGACAAACGGGTAATTGGATAACAGTGCCATCAGGCAGGTTGCAATGAAGGATGAAAGTGCAGTAGCAGTAAAGACTGCACCGCGGTCCATTCCGGCAGCGGAAAGGATGTTGGGATTGACAGCGAGGATGTAAGCCATGGTCATGAATGTGGTAATACCGGCCATGATTTCGGTCTTCACGTCAGTGTGGTTTTCCTTCAGGTGAAAAAGTTTTTCAAGGTTCATAAATGTACCCCCTTCTTTTTACGGCAGCTTGTGTGCCGTTTTTTATATTTTACAGGAATGTTTTGGATGTTGCTTTGCCACGCCCGCAACGCGGATTCCTGCAAATTTCAGGTAGTGAACATTTGACAGAGGATAGAGCTTCGAAAAAATCTCTGCAAAATGAATATTATCATTTCAGGGCTTGTCACATCTTTGTGTGTTTGTTTATATATTTGGCTTTGTATTTAGAATATACAATTGTCTGATCTTTATACAGTCCATAATATCCGGAAGCCGCATAGCTGATAGAAACGGCGATCAGATAGAAGGACACTCCCTTAAAGCCAAACATTTCAAAGGCAATCAGAATAGAAGTAATCGGGCAGTTCGTCACACCACAGAAAACAGCAGCCATTCCGCAGGCTGCGCAAAGGGAGGGAGAAAGCCCTATCAGCTGTCCTGCCATGCATCCGAAAGTGGCGCCTACGCAGAAAGACGGAACGATTTCGCCTCCGCGAAAACCAGCCTTCATAGTCAGTGCGGTAAGGAGCATTTTCCAGAAGAAAGCCATATAATCGGTGTCTCCGGTCTCCACTGCTTTCTCAATAAGCTCAGCACCGGCTCCCATGTAATCCGTAGTTCCAAGAATCAGTGTAATAAAAATAACCAGAACGGCACCGGCCACTACCCGTGCATATTTATTAGAAAAAAACCGGCCGTAGAATCTGGCTGTCTCATTTAAAATAATACAGAAGACAATACTGATCACTGCACATCCAAGGGCTACAACGCCCATTTTCAGCCCTGTTTCCAGGGAAAGTGCAGGAATATCTACTACGTGAAAAGCTTCCGGCGTAACGCCCATACCAGCCGCAAAATGGGATGCGATCAAAGATGCGATCATACAGGGCATAAGAGCTGTATAATACATAACCCCTACACTGACAACTTCCAAGGAAAAAACAGCTGCAGCCATTGGTGTGCCAAATAGTGCAGAGAAAGCAGCACTCATACCACACATAACGATCACATGACGGTCTTCCTCATCAAGATGGATCCATCTGCCAAGAAGATTGGCAATGCTGCCACCCAGCTGAATAGCTGCACCCTCACGTCCTGCTGAACCACCGGCAAGATGTGTCAATGCAGTCGAAATAAAAATCAGCGGACCGGATCTCCAGGGCACATCATCCTGGGAACGGACTGTAGAAAGGACTTGATTCGTGCCGCCATCGTCTTTTCCGAATTTCTCATAAAGAAATACGATGCAAAGTCCGAACAGGGGCAGGAGAAAAAAGGTCCACAGATGTGCCTTGCGGTAACCGGTTACTGCCTTCAGCACAAAAGAAAACAAAGTACTAAAAGCTCCCGCTATACATCCTACCACCACTGCCAGAAGCAGCCACTTAAGCAGGTTCCCCATGTCACGTCTGATAGCTCCGGAGTAATAGTGAAATTTTTCCTCCGGAGTCTGCCTGTTGTCTTTTTCCATATTATTTTCGTCCTCTCATGTATAGTTGTGACTTACTCCATTTTGTCACCTGAAATAATTGTTTGATATTACTGGAAAATTCCTTTTATAAATACGAATTTATGCGTATTTTTATTATACTATATACGCTCAGAAAAAGCGACAAAAATTTTTGAGAATTTCAAAAATTGTCTATAATTTTAAAGCAGATTGGAAAATGGAAACATAATTTATTATAAGTTTCTTTTTATCGGGGAAAATAATGGAAAAATCCTTTTATACCGGAAAAGGAATCGGTGTGTGTATTCTGGATACCGGGATTTATGAGCATATAGATTTTACTGGCAGGATCTGGACTTTTTATGATTTCCTGGATTTTAAAAGGAGACCTTATGACGATAATGGACATGGCACCCATGTAGCCGGGCTGGTGGCAGGAGATGGCACTGCTTCCATGGGAAAATACAGAGGCGCAGCACCTGGCTGCGGAATCATTGCTCTGAAAGTGCTTGACCGTTATGGAAATGGAAGTCAGGATGACGTGCTTCGGGCTCTTCGGTGGATTCGGGAATACAGGCAGCAGTACAGGATCCGGGTGGTAAATATTTCTGTGGGAACTACCTGTAACTCAAAAAGAAACCATGCCAGGCTTCTGGAAAGTGTGGAGCAGCTGTGGGATGAAGGAGTAGTAGTGGTCACAGCTGCCGGAAACCAGGGACCAAGGCCGGGCAGTATCACAGCTCCGGGAAGCAGCAAAAAAGTGATCACAGTGGGCTCCAGCGATTTGTTGGAAGGGCGCAGTGCTATTTCAGGGAGAGGACCAACGGCAGAATGCGTGTGCAAGCCGGATATTGTGGCACCTGGAAATAAAATTATGTCTTGCGTGCCTGGAAAACCTTATTCCTATGGTGTGAAAAGCGGCACCTCTATGTCTACGCCTCTGGTGACAGGTGCTATTGCTTGTGCTTTGGAAAAAAATCCTGCACTTACCAATACGGATATCAAAACTATGCTGATGAATAGTGCAGATGATATGGGGCTGCCTCAAAACCTGCAAGGGTGGGGGAAATTTAACCGCAGAAAGTTTCTGAAAATGTAAAAGCAGCCAATTGTGTGAAAAGGATTTCTGCTTAAGTGATTTGAAGAAATGTACGAAAAAGAATACACAAACTTTGATAAAGAATTATCACTTTACAGTATAAAAGCACTTGACGAAGTCGCTTTAAGTGAGTAAAATGGACAGCAAGAGTTCCAAGAGATGAGGAGGAAATATCTATGGAAAACAGACGTGTTTCTATGAATCGCCACACAAACCTGCTTCAGTTAGAGGAGCATATGTATCCGCTTGTGGATGTTGCAACTCCCAATGTATTCCGAAATCTTTTTCCATATTCTGAAGTACCGAAAATTGCATTCAACGACCGAGTTGTTCCACATCATATGCCAGATGATATCTGGATCACCGACACGACATTCCGTGATGGCCAGCAGTCCAGAGCACCATACAGCACTGAGCAGATCGTAAGGATTTATGATTACCTTCATAAGCTGGGCGGACCGGAAGGAAGGATCCGTGCTTCTGAATTTTTCCTTTACAGTAAGAAAGACCGTGATGCTGTTGAGAAATGTATGGAGAGAGGCTATGAGTTCCCTGAGGTTACCAGCTGGATCCGTGCAAATAAGAAGGACTTCCAGCTTGTCCGCGATATGGGTATGAGAGAGACCGGTATCCTGGTAAGCTGTTCCGATTATCATATTTTTTATAAGATGAAAATGACACGTAAACAGGCGATGGAGCATTATTTAAGCATTGTAAAAGAATGTCTGGAAATCGGTGTTTCTGTCCGTTGCCATCTTGAAGACATTACACGAGCTGATATTTATGGCTATGTTATCCCATTCTGCCTTGAGCTGATGAAGCTTCGCCAGCAGTACGGTATTCCGGTTAAGGTTCGCTGCTGTGATACCATGGGCTACGGTGTTAACTATCCTGGTGCTGTGATCCCTCGTTCTGTACCTGGTATTATTTATGGTATTATGGTTCATGCAGGCGTTCCTTCTGAACTGATCGAGTGGCATGGACATAACGACTTCTATAAGGCAGTCAGCAACTCCACAACAGCATGGCTGTATGGTGCATGTGGTGTTAATACTTCTTTGTTTGGTATCGGAGAGCGTACCGGAAATACACCTCTTGAGGCAATGGTATTTGAATATGCACAGCTTCGCGGAAACCTTGGAGGTATGGATACAACTGTTATCACAGAGCTTGCTGAGTACTATGAGAAAGAGATTGGCTACCACATACCGGAAAGAACTCCTTTCGTTGGAAAGAACTTCAATGTAACAAGAGCTGGTATCCACGCCGACGGTCTTCTGAAAAATGAGGAAATCTATAACGTATTTGATACCGAGAAATTCCTGAACCGCCCGGTTGAGGTTGCCGTTTCCAATACTTCCGGAGCTGCCGGAATCGCACACTGGATCGACAGCCATTATCGACTGAAGGGTGACCAGAAGGTTGATAAGAACAGTGAGCTTGTAAAGATGATCAAGTCCTGGGTTGACCAGCAGTATGAGGATGGCCGTGTTACTGTGCTTTGCGAAGCAGAACTGGAAGCAATTGTAGCAGAGACTTGCCAGAGACTTGGAATTACGTTAAAATAGGGTTGCTGTGGACATAGTTCACAGTTACCACAAAACATATACTAGGAGGTAATAATGGGTAAAATTCAAATGCAGACCCCTCTTGTTGAGATGGATGGGGACGAGATGACCAGAATTCTGTGGCAGTTGATCAAGGATGAGCTTCTTCTTCCTTTTATTGATCTGAAGACAGAATACTATGATCTTGGACTGGAATACAGAAATGAGACTGATGACCAGGTAACCATAGATGCAGCGGAAGCCACCAAGAAATACGGAGTTGCTGTTAAATGTGCCACCATTACCCCGAATAAAGCCAGAATGTCTGAGTATAATCTGAAAAAAATGTACAAAAGCCCTAACGGAACTATTCGTGCAATCCTGGATGGAACTGTTTTTCGTGCTCCCATTGTGGTAAAGGGAATCGAGCCATGTGTGAAGAATTGGAAGAAACCTATCACCATTGCCCGTCATGCTTACGGCGATGTATATAAGAATACCGAGATGTACATTGACAAACCAGGAGATGCTATGCTGGTATTCAAAGGAGAAGATGGCGAGGAGAGAACGGAGCTGATCCATCACTTTGATACTCCAGGCGTGATCCAGGGTGTTCATAACCTGGACAAATCCATTACCAGCTTTGCAAGATGCTGCTTTAATTATGCCTTAGATACCAAACAGGATCTGTGGTTTGGTGGCAAAGATACCATTTCCAAAACATACGATGGCAAATTTAAAGAAATTTTCCATAATATTTATGAAGCTGAGTTTAAGGAGAAATTTGAGGCAGCAGGCATTACGTTCTTCTATAGTCTGATCGATGATGTAGTAGCCCGCGTAATGAAAGCAGAAGGCGGATTTATCTGGGGCTGTAAGAACTATGACGGAGATGTTATGAGTGACATGATTTCCTCTGCATTTGGTTCTCTGGCAATGATGACTTCTGTACTGGTTTCTCCAGATGGATATTATGAGTATGAGGCAGCTCACGGAACTGTACAGAGACATTACTATCGTCATCTGAAGGGAGAGGAGACCTCCACCAACTCTGTAGCAACAATCTTCGCCTGGACCGGTGCTCTGAGAAAAAGGGGTGAGCTGGATCAGAATCAGGAGCTTATAGAGTTCGCAGATAAGCTGGAGAAAGCAACCCTTTCCACCATCGAAGGCGGACAGATGACCAAAGACCTGGCACTGATTACTTCCTTAAAGGATGTAAAAGTCCTTAACAGCCGCGAGTTTATTCTTGCAATCAGAGAGAAGCTTGAGGCCATGTAATAAAACAGACAGCTTTTAAAAGCTATTTGAAGTAAAAATGTTAATATTGTTATAAAAAAACAGGAACGGTTTCGGATATTTATATTCGAAATCCGTTCCTGTTTTTGAAATAAATATGAAATGTAAGGCTCAAAAGAACAGGTTACTGGTATTTTATGCCAGCTCCTCCCATTTTTCATAAAGCCCTTCCAGTTCTTCTGCTATAGCAGCTTTTTCCCGGCTGAGCTTCGTGCATTCTGCCACATTCGTACAGATATCTGGCAGAACCATGGTTTCATCAATTTCTTTATCCCTTGTTTCCAGTTCTTCAATCCGTGCTTCCACTTTCTTCAGCTCGTTTTCCCGTTTTCTCTTCAGAGCCTGTTCCTCTTTCTGCTGCTGCCAGGTGAGTTTGGTTTCAGAGACGTTTTCCTTAACTTCCTGAGCGGCGGTCTCCTGAGCAGGAGCATAAATCCGGGTCATCTCATCCTTCTTTTCCAGGTAGTAATCATAATCACCGATATAATTGACAATGGCCTGGTTGGTCAGATCCATAATGCGGGTAGCAGTCTGGTTAATAAAATAACGGTCATGGGAAACGTAGAGGACAGTTCCTGTGTAGCTGTTCAGTGCTTCCTCCAGAATCTCCTTGGATGCAATATCCAGATGGTTGGTAGGCTCATCCAGTATCAGGAAGTTGGCTTCTGAGAGCATCAGCTTCGCCAGGGAAACACGGCCGCGTTCACCACCAGAGAGAGAGGAGATCAGCTTAAACACATCATCTCCTGTGAAAAGAAAAGCAGCCAGCATATTGCGGATTTCAGTCTCAGTGAGAGTCGGATACGTGTCTGAAATCTCCTGGAAAATAGTTTTCTCCATATGCAGAACATGGTGTTCCTGATCGTAGTATCCGATCTGAACCTTGGAACCCAAGGCAAAGCGTCCTGCATCAGCATCCACAATTCCATTGAGAATCTTCAAAATTGTGGTCTTACCAGTACCATTGTTGCCAATCAGGGCAACACGTTCCCCACGTTTGATTTCAAAATTAATATCTGTAAACAAAGTCTGTCCCGGAAATGCCTTGGACAGTCCCTCTACAGTAAGTACATCATTTCCACTGATAAAACGTGGTTCCAGGGAAATACGCATCTGGTTATCAATTTCAATTGGTTTCTCAATGCGCTGGATTTTGTCCAGCATTTTTACACGGCTCTCAGCACGCTTAATGGATTTCTCGCGGTTAAAGGAGCGGAGCTTGGTGATAACAGCCTCCTGATGTTTGATCTCTCTTTGCTGGTTCAGGTAAGCCTTGTACTGGGCGTCACGCAGCTGCGCTTTTTTCAGGGCATAAGCGGAATAGTTGCCTTCGTACATTCTCATCTGGGCAGCCTCGATCTCCACGATCTTGGTAACTACCTTGTCCAGAAAATAACGGTCATGAGAAACGATAAATACAGCGCCCGGGTAGTTGAGAAGATAGGTCTCAAGCCATGCAATGCTCTCCATATCCAGATGGTTGGTAGGCTCGTCCAGAAGGAGAATATCCGGTTTGGAGATCAGAAGCTTGCCAAGTGCAACCCGGGTTTTCTGACCTCCGGAAAGGTTCTCAATCTGTTTGCCGTAGTCTTCTTCTTCAAATCCAAGACCTTTTAAAACTCCTACGATTTCACTTTTATAAGCGTAGCCGTTTTCCAGCTCAAACTGGTGCGTCAAGCGGGTATAGCTGTTCATCAGGCTCTCAAGTTTGTCGCCTGCTACGTATTTCATTTCCTGTTCCAGAGAACGGATTTTGTCCTCCATATCCAAAATGTATTGCTTGGTGGTCATCAGTTCTTCGTAAATGGTGTGATGACCGTGGATATCCTGGTACTGGGCCAGATAACCGATCTTCTTATCCTTGGCAATGACCACCTGACCGGAATCCGCGGAAATCTCCTCCATGATAATACGAAGAAGAGTTGTTTTCCCAGCACCGTTATTGCCGATAAGAGCGGCCTTTTCCCGTTCTTCTATGTGAAAAGAAGCATCCTGCAGGATCACCTTTTCCCCAAAAGATTTGCAGATGCTCTGACATGATAAAATCATAAGTTCCTCCTTAAAAAGGCGGTTCTGTATACACAGAAACAGCATTATTAGAATGTTCAATAGTATATTATACTTGAAAAATTTATTTTTTGAAAGAATAATTGTCAAATCACAAAAAAAATTGCAAAAATTTGTAATTCTGCACAACTTTAATTGACAAGAAAATAACATTTCGGTATAATTGACATAGTGTTACGCGGGCTGCCGATTACAGGTAATGTTCCGCGATGCGTTTTTAGCGGAAAATTACAGGCAGCGGAAACAAGGAGGGGAACATTTTGGATGCAAAAGAGATCTCAAAGGCGGTAATTAAGAGATTGCCAAGATATTATCGCTATCTGGGGGAGCTGATGGAAGAGAAGGTGGAACGTATATCTTCCAACGACTTGAGTAAAAAAATGCATGTGACTGCTTCACAGATCCGACAGGACTTAAATAATTTCGGCGGTTTTGGACAGCAGGGATATGGATATAATGTAGAATATCTTTATACAGAAATTGGTAAAATACTGGGACTGGACACCATTCATCCCATGATCATCCTGGGTGCAGGTAATCTGGGACAGGCACTTGCCAATTATGGAGACTTCGAAAAACGTGGCTTCCGCCTGGTAGGGATTTTTGACGTAAACCCGGTTTTGGAGGGGATTTCCGTTCGCGGGATTGAGATCCAGATGGTTAGCAGTCTCCCGGAATTTATCAGGGAGAATCAGGTGGAGATTGCCATTCTGACCCTGCCGAAGAATAAGGCCAAGGAGATGGCGAAGGTTCTTATTGACAATGGAATCAAGGCAATCTGGAATTTTGCCCATACAGATCTTGACGCCCCGGAGGATGTGATCGTAGAGAACGTTCATCTGTCCGAGAGTCTGATGGCACTGTCTTACAACTTAAGCCAGTATCGTAACGAACATAAAGAAAACAAAGAATAAAAGTCAAAGAGGACTGCTGCTTGTCTCGCTGAAGGATTTACAGGAGACCGGGCGGCAGTTTTGCATTAGGAGTGGCCTTATGAAAAAAGTTGTAACCTGCAGTCAGATGAAGCTGCTTGACCATGGCACTATTCATAATATGCATGTTCCCTCCCTGGTTCTCATGGAGAGGGCAGCACTTGCCACAGCAGAAGAGATCCGGAAATATCTGGAAAAGAAAAACGGTTCTGCTAATTTGAAAAAAGAACGGATTCTGACCGTCTGCGGATCTGGCAATAACGGAGGTGACGGCATTGCCATTGCAAGACTTCTGCATCTGGCGGGAATTCGTTCTGAGATTTATCTTGCAGGAAATCCGGATAAAATGACAGAAGAAACCCGACATCAGTGGGATATTGCCATGAGCTACCAGGTACCGGTAATGAATAACCCTGTATGGGATGAATATACTGTTATAGTAGACGGAATTTTCGGCGTTGGACTCTCCAGGGAGATTACCGGGAATTACAAAGAGATAATTGACCATATGAATGAAGCTCCTGCGTATAAAGTAGCGGTGGATATTCCGTCTGGCATTCATGGAGATACGGGAGCTGTTCTTGGAACTGCTTTTGAGGCAGATCTTACCGTAACATTTGCATATAAAAAACGTGGACTTTGTCTGTATCCGGGAAGAGCTTATGCTGGCAGAATTGTGGTGGCGAATATTGGAATTTATGACCGGGACCGTGATGGCAGTGAGCTTGCAAGCAAGGCTGCCTGGCATATGGAAAAATCTGACGTGAAAACTCTTCCGGCAAGAAAACCATGGGGAAATAAAGGAACATTTGGCAAGGTCCTTCTTGTAGCGGGTTCGAAGGGAATGTGCGGAGCAGCCTGCCTGAGTGCCAGTGCAGCACTTCATGGAGGTGCCGGGATGGTGAAGATCCAGACTGTGGAAGAGAACCGGATTCCTTTACAGAGCCTTTTGCCTGAGGCAATGCTGACCAGCGAATTTGATGAGGAAGCCAATAGGAAAAATTTAAACTGGTGTGATGTGCTGGTGATCGGTCCAGGGCTTGGAACAGAAGGCTCAGGAAAGGAAAGAATGCTTTGGTTCCTGGAAAACGGAGCAAAAGCAGGAAAGCCTGTTATACTGGATGCAGATGGTCTGAATATTCTGGCAATGCATCCACAGTGGATGAAATTCCTAGGGGAACAGACCATTCTCACACCCCACATGGGCGAGATGAGCCGTCTTTGCGGCTTGGATGTATCAGAACTAAAGGAAGACCCTGTAGCCCGTGCTTATCAATATGCAGAGAAAAGTGGCGGTGTTCTGGTACTGAAAGACGCATGTACAGTAGTGACTGACCAGAATGAAAAGCTGTATCTGAATCTTTCTGGTAATTCGGGAATGGCCACAGCAGGAAGCGGAGATGTACTTTCCGGTATTATCGCAGCTGTTCTCTGCATGTATTTAAGCTGTGAGGAAGAACAGGAGCTTTCCTATAAAGCTGCCCTGGCAGTGTATATTCATGGTCTTTGCGGCGATATTGCCAGAGAGAAAAAAGGATCTCACGGCATGACGGCGAAGGATATGATCGAAGCCCTGCCGGAAGTTTTGAAACTGGCAGAAGTTCAGAGTAAAGGATGAGAATTGTGACGTACATTTTGCAGAACGCCTTTTGGGGCATGCTCTGATAAATTTAGAAAATCGAGGAAAATGTTATGGAAAAATACAGTAGAATCAAAGCATTGATTTCTCTTGATGCAATCAGATATAATTTTGAACAGATGAAGAAGAACATAAAAGAGGGAACAAAGATCATCGCAGTAATCAAAGCGGATGCATATGGTCACGGTGCAGTACCTATTGCGAGAATGCTTGAGGAATTTGATTATATATGGGGATTTGCTGCAGCTACAGCCCAGGAGGCATTACAGCTTCGAAGAGCCGGGATCACAAGACCGATTCTGATCCTGGGACTGGTATTTGAAGAATATTATAAGGAACTTGCCGAAAATGATGTGCGCATGGCCGTCTGTGATTATGAGACAGCCAGAAAGTTTAACAAAGCTGCTGAAGCAGCGGGCAAAAAAGGTCTGATCCATCTGGCTGCGGATACCGGCATGACCAGGATCGGATTTAAGGACAGCGAAGAGAGTCTGGAGGAAATCCGCAGAATTGCAGCTCTTCCCAATGTGGAAATTGAAGGTTTATTCACTCATTTTGCAAGAGCAGATGAATACGACCGTACCCCGGCAATGGTTCAGCTGAAACGATATCTTGATTTTGCGGATCTTCTGGAAAAAAATGGAATCCATATTCCACTGCATCATTGTTCCAATAGTGCCGGAATAATCCGTGTACCGGAAGCCAACCTGAACATTGTCCGTGCAGGAATTACCATTTATGGAATTTATCCTTCTGAGGAAGTGGAAAAAGACATTGTAATGCTGAAACCTGTAATGTCACTGAAGAGTCATGTTTCCTATGTGAAAGATGTGGAGCCAGGGGTTCAGGTAAGCTACGGTGGAACCTACACGACAGATCATATTACAAAGATGGCGACGATTCCTGTTGGATACGCAGATGGATACCCAAGAATGCTTTCTAATAAAGGCTGGGTTCTGATACATGGAAAAAAAGCGCCGATCTGTGGCAGAGTCTGTATGGACCAGTTTATGGTAGATGTGACAGAAATCCCGGATGTAAAGACAGGGGATGAAGTGACACTGCTTGGAAAAGATGGGAATGAGGTTATCAGTGCAGATACACTGGGAGATCTGTCAGGCCGTTTTTCCTATGAATTTGTATGTGATATCAGCAAGCGTGTGCCAAGGATCTATATCAGAGATGGGAAAGAGTGCGGCGAGCTGACATATTTTGACTGAGGATATTTAGATTTCCCTTATCTGCTTTGCAAGAACCCGTAACGAATTGCGGGAAAAATACCACACATGTATACACATGAAAAAAGTTGGAAATACTTATTTTCAGAAAAGTAAAAGTAAAACGGAGTGTGAATTGTGTGGTAATTAAAAGAGGGGATATTTTTTATGCGGATCTTCGGCCCGTGGTGGGAAGCGAGCAGGGAGGCATCCGACCGGTACTTATTATTCAGAATGATGTAGGCAACAGACACAGTCCTACCGTGATCTGCGCAGCTATTACATCCAAAATGAACAAGGCGAAGCTGCCCACCCATATTGAGATTGATGCATCGGCCTATGGAATTGAAAAAGATTCTGTAATTTTGTTAGAACAGCTTCGCACCATTGACAAGAGAAGATTAAAAGATAAAGTATGTCACCTGGATGGTCCTATGCTTGACAAGGTGAACCATGCTCTTGAAATCAGCCTGGAGCTTACATTCTCTTGACGAAAAGAAACTTTAGTGATATAGTTGTAAAGTCTCAGCGGCATTGACTGCCGCAATTGCACATTCGTGCTGCTGTGGAATAAGGAATCAGCAGTATGTTTTCGTTACTGCGAAGGTAATAAGCGGTAACGCTGTCTAGGAGGAACAAAGGTTTAATATATGGAATCTGGCAGTAGTATGCCCCTGGCGGGCTTTGTCATTTTATTATTGCTTTTGTGGCTGAATGGTATTTTTTATGGATTTTCAGCTGCAGTGCACAATCTGAGCGAAAACGAAGTGGAGAAACGGGCGCAGGAAGGAGATAAGAAAGCAGTCTTTCTTCTTTCTCTGATCAACAATCCTGTTTCATTTATTAATGCGATTCCGCTGATTGTTATGGCTTCCGGAGTCTGTTTCGGAGCATTTATCGTTCCATGGGCTACCGAGACCTTTCATCCCTACATAAAGCATTTGGCTGCATTGATCCTGGTGCTTGCACTGGTGATCATTCTGCTTGCGTCTCTTGGTATTCTTACATTCAGGAGAATCGGAACCTATCACCCGGAGAAATATGCATATCGGTATATGAAGATTGTAGGATTTTTTACCAGGATCCTGTACCCCTTTACTATGTGCGTAACCTTTATTGCCAAGCTGGCAGCAAGACCATTTGGTGTTGCTTTTAATCAGTCGGAGGATCCGGTGACGGAGGAAGAGATCATTTCCATTGTAGATGAAGCCCATGAGCAGGGTGTCATTGAGGAGAACGAAGCAGAGATGATCCAGAATATCATGGAGTTTACGGACACTGAAGCCAAGGACATTATGACTCATCGCAAAAATGTGATTGCATTTGATGAGGAAGACAATCTTCAGACCATTGTGGATACCATGCTTGAGGAAGGAAATTCCCGTTATCCTGTATTTAGAGAGACGATAGATAATATAGTAGGAATTATTCATTATAAAGATGCTTTGAAATTCCTTACCAGGAATTCCTGGGCAAAGTTCAAACCTCTTAAAGATCTGCCAGGATTGATCAGGGAAGCTTCTTTTATTCCGGAGACAAGGGGAATCAGTGATCTTTTCAAATCCATGCAGATGAAGAAAATTCATATGGCAGTGGTAGTGGACGAGTATGGACAGACTTCAGGAATTGTCTCAATGGAAGATATTCTGGAGGAAATCGTAGGAGATATTCTGGATGAATACGATGAAGACGACAGTACTTTCCGGACGCAGAAGGATAACAGTGTGATCATTGACGCACTGGCGTATCTGGAAGATGTAGCGGAAGAGCTTGGAATTGATTTCGGTAAAGTGGAATTTGAGACCTTAAATGGTTATCTGACGAATCTTCTTGGACATATTCCTACAGAAGATGATCTGGATAAAGAAATTGTTGTAAACGGCTACCGTTTCAGAATTCTTTCCCTTGGCAACAAAACCATCGGAAAGGTGCGGGCCGAAAAGATAAAAAAAGAACCAAAAGGAGAGGATAAAAAATGTCAGGACATTCAAAATTCGCAAACATAAAGCACAAGAAAGAAAAAAACGATGCTAAAAAAGGAAAAATCTTTACCATCATCGGCCGTGAGATCGTAATGGCTGTTAAAGCAGGTGGTCCGGATCCGAATAACAATGGTAAGCTTCGTGATGTTATTGCAAAGGCAAAGGCAAACAACATGCCAAACGATACCATCGAGCGTGGTATTAAGAAAGCAGCCGGCGCTGATTCCGCAGACAGTTACGAGAAAGCTGTATACGAAGGCTATGGCCCGAATGGTGTTGCCATCATTGTTGAGACTCTGACTGATAACAAGAACCGTACAGCCAGCAACGTAAGAAACGCTTTTACAAAGGGTAACGGAAGCATTGGAACCCAGGGCTGTGTATCCTACATGTTCGATCAGAAGGGCCAGATCATCATCGACAAGGAAGAGTGCGAGATGGACGCTGACGAACTGATGATGACTGCTCTTGATGCAGGTGCTGAGGATTTCAACGAAGAAGAGGACAGCTATGAAGTTCTCACTGCTCCGGATGATTTAGGTGCAGTACGTGAGGCTCTTGAGGCCGCAGGCGTTCCGCTTCTTGAGGCACAGGTTGCCATGATCCCGCAGACAACTGTTGAACTGACAGATGAGAAATCCCTTAAGGATATCCAGAGAATCCTTGATCTTTTGGATGATGACGATGATGTAACAGATGTATGGCATAACTGGGACGAATAATTTAATCAGATTTGCAGATAATACCTCCATACGATTGTGTGGAGGTATTTTTATGCAGCAAAGAGAAGATAATGAAGCAGAAAGCGAAAAAAAAGAATCTGTGGAAAAAGAAGAACAGCAAAATAAGCAGATCCGTGATATGGGACAGGTTATTTTAAATGAAAATTCCAATAAATACAAAGTGGAACTTCTGACGATCATCGGTGAGATAGAGGGTCATGAATCGGCGCCGTCTCACAGCAAAACTACCAAATATGAGCATGTTTTGCCAAAGCTTGCCATGATCGAGGATGACAAGTCTGTGGACGGGCTTCTGGTTTTACTTAATACTGTGGGCGGTGACGTGGAAGCTGGTCTTGCCATTGCAGAGATGATCGCCTCTTTAAGCGTGCCAACAGTGTCCCTGGTACTTGGCGGCGGTCACTCCATTGGTGTTCCCATGGCTGTATCCGCAGATTATTCTTTTGTAGTTCCCAGTGCCACCATGGTGATCCATCCTGTTCGCACAAATGGCATGTTTATTGGTGTTGCCCAGTCCTACCGCAACATAGAGAAAATCCAGGACCGGATCACCACCTTTATTTCCAGTCATACCCACGTGCCCCAGGAAAGACTGGAAGAACTGATGCTGGACACTACGCAGCTGGTAAAAGATGTGGGAACTATGTTAGAAGGTCCGGAGGCAGTGAAAGAAGGTCTGATAGATGAAGTTGGAGGAATGAAAGAAGCTCTTGGAAAATTATATGAATTAATTGGTGAAGAGAAAAGCAAATCCCCCGAAAAATGAAAAATTATACATTTTTTGGAAAAATATAAGAAAAACAGGAGAATTTTATTTTACTAACCTGTCTTTTTGTGCTATAGTGTTATAGGATATGACCGACACAAGTGTCCATACAGCGGACATATACATGAAGTGACGGTTAAATATAGGTTACTGCCCGCGGAGTGAGCAGCAACAAATATAGTACTTCAGGAGGGAACTATGTATAAGATACTCAACGCAGAGAAACTTTCTGCAAATGTTTTTCTTATGGATGTGGAAGCTCCTCGTGTGGCTAAGCATTGTCTGCCTGGCCAGTTCGTCATCGTGAAGATGGACGAAGTAGGAGAGAGAATTCCGCTTACAATCTGCGACTATGATGCAGAGAAAGGTACTGTAACAATCGTTTTCCAGCCGGCTGGTGCTTCAACAACCAGAATGGCCCAGCTGAAAGCAGGCGATTACTTCGAAGATTTTGTTGGACCTCTGGGACAGCCATCTGAACTTTGCCATGAAGATCTCGAAGAGCTTAAGAAGAAAAAAATCGTTTTCGTAGCAGGTGGTGTTGGTACAGCTCCTGTATATCCTCAGGTGAAATGGCTTCACGAGCATGGCATTACCGCTGATGCGATCGTTGGTGCCAAGACAAAGGATCTCCTTATTCTTGAGGACAAGATGAAAGAAGTATGTAATCTGTATGTTACTACAGATGATGGTTCTTATGTACGTAAAGGTATGGGTACAGATGTACTTCGTGACCTTGTGCAGAACCAGGGCAAAGAGTATGATCTCTGCGTTGCAATCGGACCGATGATCATGATGAAATTTGTCTGCCTGTTAACAAAAGAACTGAACATTCCTACAGTTGTCAGCATGAACCCGATCATGGTAGACGGAACCGGTATGTGCGGAGCCTGTCGTTTAATGGTTGGAGGCGAAGTGAAATTTGCCTGCGTAGACGGACCGGAATTTGATGGACATAAAGTTGATTTCGACCTTGCCATGAAGAGACAGCAGATGTATAAGACCGAAGAGGGACGTGCTCTTCTGAAGCTTCAGGAAGGCGATACCCATCACGGCGGATGCGGACATTGTGGAGGTGACAAATAATGGCAGATGTATTAAAGAAAGTACCAGTCAGAGAGCAGGCTCCTAAGGTTCGTGCTACTAACTTTGAAGAGGTTTGCCTTGGTTACAATAAAGAAGAGGCAATGGAAGAAGCAAACAGATGCCTTGGCTGTAAGAAAGCAAAATGTATGGAAGGATGCCCGGTATCTATCAATATCCCAGGCTTCGTTCATGAAGTAAAAGAAGGAAACTTTGAAAAAGCTTACCAGATTATCGGTGAGTCCAGTGCTCTTCCGGCTGTCTGCGGACGTGTATGTCCTCAGGAGACACAGTGCGAGGGTAAATGTATCCGTGGTCTGAAAGGGGAAGCTGTTTCCATTGGTAAACTGGAGCGTTTCGTTGCTGACTGGGCGAAGGAGAATGGTATTAAGCCAGTTCCGGCTGCACAGAAGAACGGACATAAAGTTGCAGTTATCGGTTCCGGACCTTCCGGACTTACCTGCGCCGGAGATCTTGCAAAGATGGGTTACGATGTAACAATTTTCGAGGCACTTCACAAAGCAGGTGGAGTTCTTGTTTATGGTATTCCGGAATTCCGTCTTCCAAAAGACAAAGTAGTTGCTGCAGAGGTTGAGAACGTAAAATCTCTGGGTGTTAAGATTGAGACCAACGTTATCATTGGTAAATCCGTAACAATCGATGAGCTTCTTAAAGATGAGGGATTTGAGGCTGTATTTATCGGATCCGGTGCCGGACTTCCTATGTTCATGGGAATCCCGGGTGAGCAGGCTAACGGTGTATTCTCCGCTAACGAGTACCTGACACGTAACAACCTTATGAAAGCATTCCGTGAGGATTATGATACTCCGATCGCACATGGCAAGAAGGTTGCTGTTGTTGGTGGTGGTAACGTTGCTATGGACGCTGCAAGAACTGCACTTCGTCTTGGCGCAGAGGTACATATTATTTATCGTCGTTCAGAAGCAGAGCTGCCTGCACGTAAAGAGGAAGTTCATCACGCAAAAGAAGAGGGCGTACAGTTTGATCTTCTCTGCAATCCTGTTGAGATCCTTACAGATGACAAAGACTGGGTAACCGGTATTAAATGTATCCGTATGGAGCTTGGCGAGCCGGACGCTTCCGGAAGAAGACGCCCTGTTGAGATTCCTGGTTCTGAGTTTACCATCGACGTTGATACTGTTATCATGTCCCTTGGTACAAGCCCGAACCCGCTGATTTCTTCTACAACCATCGGTCTTGATGTAAACAAGAGAAAATGTATCATTGCTGACGAAGAGTTTGGTAAGACTTCAAAAGAAGGCGTATATGCTGGTGGAGATGCTGTTACAGGTGCTGCCACTGTTATCCTTGCTATGGGAGCAGGTAAAGCAGGTGCACGCGGCATCGATGAGTATATTAAGAGCAAATATGCAAAATAAAAGCTGCTGGCCTCAAAATGGACAGTAACAAATATATGCACCTTTTTTCTGAAAAGTAAGAAGGTGTGAGTTCCCTGTCTGGGATTTCGGTTTGAAATCTCAGGCAGGGTTTTTTCTATATATTATAGCGTGTTTGAAAAATCATTCCTGCAATCTGCACGCCCCACTTTGCGGTGTATTTTGCCCGAATTCGGTTGTCGTAGCCCGCTACGACGCCCTCATCCAGACAAAATCTCCCACAAAATGTGACGCACATCTTGCAGAAAACCTTTTTCAAACACGCTCTAGGAAAGTTGCAAGTGAACAGGAATTGATTTCACGCCGCAGACAAAACAGTCGTTCGATTAAAGTTGTATCTTTGCCTGCTTTGTGGTATAATAGGTACGCTTGACGGGTTTTCGCGGCCCGTCTTATCCCAAAGAAAAGGAAATATTGAATATGTCAGTTTTACAGGCGATTTTATTAGGAATTGTTCAGGGAATCACGGAGTTTCTTCCTGTGAGCAGTTTCGGACATCTGGCAGCCATAGAAAATGCAATGGGAATTACACGAAACACTGCAGTCCTTTTTGAAGTGCTTCTTCACATAGGCACGATGGTGGCAGTTTTTTTTGCATTCCATGAGGATCTTCGCCGGATCGGAGAGGAGCTTCTGGGCATGATCATGGATATAATCGGGAATGTAAATATCTATTTTCACAACAGGAAAACCGGTGAGAATCTCCACTATGCCAGAGTGGTGCACGGAACATACCGTAAATTTACAGCGATTATGGCTGTATCATTTATTCCCACAGCATTGCTTGGATACATTTGCAGAAGACTGGTGACAAGAGCGGCGATTTCCCCGCTTCTTCCAGGAGCATGTATCCTTGTGACAGGAGTGTTTCTTCTTGTGACAGACCTCAGTAATATCGGTGGAATCAAGACACCGAAAGATGTGACTTATGACAATGCCATGTGGATTGGAATTTGTCAGGGGATTTCCGTATTTCCAGGTATATCCAGATGTGGAATGACGATTTGTGCAGGCTTATTATGCGGTTTCAGCAGGAAATTTGCAGTGAAATATTCTTATCTTATCAGCATTCCGGCAGTTCTAGGCTCTCTTTTTCTGGAGCTTGGACAGTTTACCACGCCAAAGATGAGTGTGTCTCTTGGATTTACCTATGTCTTTGGTATGATCGTGGCGGGAGTAGTTGGATATTTTATGATACGCAATCTGCTCCGCATTTTGCAGCATGCGAAACTGCGCTATTTCGCATTTTACTGTTTTGTGGCAGGAGCCATAGCGCTTATTAGCAATTTTGCATAACTGTCCGGCAGGAAAGCTTACAGAAACACGGATCGGTTACAAATTTGCCTGATGAAGGGGGAACTTTTTAATGGCAGCGTCTAATACGCCGAAGAAATCAACAACCAAACGTGGTACATCCGCGAAGAAAAAATCTTCCGCACGTACCCAGTCTAAAAAGAATACAGCAGGAAAGCAGTCAATATCCAGCGGCTTTCAGACGGAAATCATACTTCTGGTGCTGATGGCGGCAGCGATCATTCTTATGGTAAGTTGTGTCGGACTTGGTGGAAATGTCGGAGGAAGCATCAGCAAGGTACTCATGGGAGTAATGGGACTGATGGCTTATATTTTTCCCGTTGTACTTTTTATTATGGCAGCATTTCTGATCTCCAATAAGGGAAATGTGCTTGCTTATAAAAAAACAGCCGCCGCCGCAGTTCTGTTTCTGATCTGCTGTGGACTGGCACAGCTTTTTACAGAAGGCTATACAGAGAGTACAACTCTTGCAGAATATTACAGGATCAGTTCTGAGTATCGTACTGGTGGCGGAGCCATTGGAGGCGCAATCTGTATTTCTACAATCTCCGCATTTGGAACCATCGGTGCTTATGTGATCATTGTACTTGTGATCCTTGTATGTTTGATCCTGATCACGCAGCATTCTTTCCTGGGATTTTTGTATAAGATTTATGATAAGATCCTGGAAGCTGTGAAGGGGCAGCAGGCGCTCTATCAGGAGGGAGCACCGGAGCGTCAGCTGAAGAAGCAGCTGAAAGTCCAGCAGCGCCAGCTGGCAGCCCAGGAGCGCCGTGAGAAAAGGATGCAGGAGCTGGAAGCTGCACTTGCCGAAGAAGGGATTACTTCAGATATGGTGGAAGAACCATCCCGTTTTGAGAAAAAGGCAGCCAAACAGAAAGGGAAAAAGGCTTCCAGGACAGCTGGAAATGATTCCAGGGCAAATTCCCGGATGAGAATGCGTGGAAATAACCAGGCCCGGGGCAGAAGAGGAGAAAACCTGGATTCTACAAGCTTTCTTGCAGGGACAGATTTATTTGAAGATAGAAATTCCGAGGAAAGCGGGGAATCTGTGGATCAGGAATTTCCTTTAAATCCAGAGAATGCCATGAATCCGGGAGATGCAGGATCACTGGAGAATATGACTACAGTGAATGGAGAATTTTCCGAGAGTGCTTCTGCTCAGAATCTTCCGATTAATACAGGAAAGTATGTGGATATCAGTGAGTATCGGGTCCAGGATGATGATCTGTCAATTGATGACAGATCATCACAGGAGGAAACACAGCTGCAGTTTGCAATTCACCGTTCTGAGCCAGAGCAGTCAGACGAGCCAGATCTGAATACGAGCGCCTCCTCTGGACAAGATGATCCTGTACCGTCATATTCTATGGAAAAGGATACCACGGAAGAGGACGGTACTGTCTATATGAAAAATCCAGTTAGCAGTGACCAACCAGCTGAGGCAGAGGAAGAAGAAAACAGTTATGATGGAGTGGATTTTAATGAAGCTATGGCTACCATGCAGAATGCAGTTGCTTTGACGAGAGATACTTCTGGCGCAGCAGGTGGCGCTGCCCATGGATCTCCGGCAACTTCTGGCTTCCACTCTTCTGAAGCTTCTGACGAAATGGCAGCGGGGAATGGAGTTTCGGATGAAACTACTTCCCGTCAGTCGGCGAAGAATCCTAAGTCTTCCAGGCAGGAGATTGCCAACGGAATTGTAAATATCCAGCATGAGATCAAAACCCAGGAAGCGGCGGTGAAAAAGGAATATCAGTATCCGCCTGTGAATCTTCTGAAACGTGGAAATGGGAAATCCCAGGGAGATTCTGATTCCCATCTTCGAAAGACAGCTCAGAAATTACAGGAAATCCTGTATAATTTCGGAGTAAATGCCAAGGTTACAAACGTAAGCTGCGGACCTACAGTTACCAGGTATGAGCTGCAGCCGGAAATGGGTGTAAAGGTAAGCAAGATCGTAGGTCTCTCTGATGATATCAAGCTGAATCTTGCCGCGCCGGATATCCGTATCGAAGCTCCGATCCCGGGTAAAGCAGCTGTAGGTATCGAGGTACCAAATAAAGAACACAGTGCGGTTATGCTCCGTGATCTGATCCAGAGCCCGGAGTTTATGAATGCCAAATCCAAGCTGGCTTTTGCTGCTGGTAAAGATATTGAGGGTAAGACGATCGTGGCAGATATTGCCAAGATGCCCCACCTTCTGATCGCAGGTTCCACCGGATCTGGTAAATCTGTTTGTATCAATACACTTATTATCAGTATTTTATATAAAGCCAAGCCAGACGAGGTTAAGCTGATCATGATTGACCCGAAAGTGGTAGAGCTTAGTGTTTATAATGGTATCCCGCATCTGTTCATTCCGGTTGTCACAGATCCGAAGAAAGCTGCGGGGGCTCTGAACTGGGCAGTAAATGAGATGAGTAACCGTTACAATACTTTTGCAGAGTATGGGGTACGAAATCTGGAAGAGTTTAACCGCAAGATTGAGAAGATGAAGTTCCCGGAGGGAGAGCAGCGCCCTGAGAAAATGTGTCAGATCGTCATTATCGTAGATGAGCTTGCAGACCTTATGATGGTTGCACCAGGGGATGTGGAGGACGCTATTTGTCGTCTGGCCCAGCTGGCCCGTGCTGCAGGCATCCATCTGGTTATTGCTACCCAGAGACCGTCTGTCAATGTTATTACCGGTCTTATTAAGGCGAACATGCCGTCACGTATTGCCTTTGCTGTCACTTCCGGTGTGGACTCCAGAACCATTCTGGATATGAACGGCGCAGAGAAGCTTCTTGGTAAAGGAGATATGCTGTTTTATCCGCAGGGCTACCAGAAGCCTGCCAGACTGCAGGGAGCCTTTGTTTCAGATGACGAAGTCAGCAATATTGTGGATTTCCTTGCAGATAAAAATCCACGGACAGATTACGACAATAAGATTGAACAGCAGATGAACAATGCGGTTCTTACAGCTGGCGGAAGCTCTGGCGGCAATGAGCGAGATGTCTATTTCGAGCAGGCGGGTAAGTTCATTATTGAGAAGGAAAAGGCTTCCATCGGTATGCTGCAGAGAATGTATAAGATTGGATTTAACCGCGCAGCCCGTATTATGGATCAGCTCTGTGACGCTGGGGTAGTAGGTACTGAAGAAGGTACGAAGCCGCGTAAGGTACTGATGAGTATGGATGAGTTCCAGACTTATGTGGAAGAGCATTTGTAAAAATTTATATGATACCAGTGTCAAAAGGTCAAAAAGCCGTTCGTGCTTGCACGATAAGGCTTTTGAACTTGGGACACGCCAAATATGAGAAAGTAGCGATTTACGCAGTAAATCAGCGGATTTCGAATATTTGGAGGATTGCGGGAGCAGCGTAGCTGCGTAGCAATCCGGGTATCAAATGAGTGTCAAAAGACCTTTTGACACTCATATCATTTATATAAATTGGTATAACAGTTAAGAAAATATATGTAAAGGAGACAATAAAAATGGTAAAACATATGGTAATGTGGTCATTTAAAGAAGAGATTCCTGAGGAGAAGAAGCCTGAATTAAAAGCACAGATCAAAGAACATCTTGAAGGTCTGGTTGGTGTTGTGCCAGGGCTCATTAAGGCAGAGGTTGTTACAGACCTTCTTCCATCCAGCACACGTGATTTGTGCCTGATCACTGAGCTGGAGAGCGCTGAGGCACTGGCTGCCTATGCAGTAAATCCGAATCATGTTCATGTTGCGGACACTTACGTAAGACCAAATGTATGCGACCGTGTAGCAATGGACTTTGAGGTGTAAATGGAAATTCGTATTATCACAGTTGGAAAAATTAAAGAGAAATACCTGAATGACGGAATTGCAGAGTACGCCAAGCGCCTTGGCCGCTACTGTAAGTTGAATTTTATCCAGGTGCCAGATGAGAAGACTCCGGATAAAGCTTCCGATGCGCTGAACCGTCAGATCAAAGAGACGGAGGGCAATCGGCTTCTTAGCCATATTCGCGATACAGATTATGTGATTACACTTGCTATAGAGGGTAAAATGCTGGATTCTGTAGAGCTTTCTGACCTGATTGCCAGATTAGGCGTTCAGGGAAAAAGCAGCATTGCCTTTGTGATCGGAGGATCACTTGGGCTTTCTGATGCTGTTTTGAAACGGGCAGATTATAAGCTCAGTTTTTCAAGAATGACGTTTCCGCATCAATTGATGCAGATGATTCTGTTGGAACAAATTTACAGGGGATATCGGATTATGAATCATGAGCCTTATCATAAATAATGAGATTTCATTTTTGTAAAGTTCCATAAATGATAATTACAGACACAAGAACTCCCAGATGTTAGAGCATGTTCGAGGCAGCTAACATCCGGGAGTTTATTAGTTTACACGAGCAATCAGTCAAAACCTAAAGCCGACGTTTGTGTAAGTTTCTGGCGATTGCTGCCATAACGCGCAAAACGTGTGGTGTACGGTTTGTTAAAGCTTGCAATATATTTGAAGATAAATTTGGAAGTGGTACTTAAATTCCACTTGTACGGATAGATTCCACAGCCTCTTTGATTTTCTCTGGTGGAAGTACCAGCGCGAAGCGCACATATCCTTCCCCATGAGGACCAAAGCTTGCGCCAGGAGTAACGATGACACCGGCTTTTTCCATTAATTCCATACAGAATGCCATGCTGTCCGTGCGTTTTCCCGGAAGCTTTGCCCATACGAACATAGTTCCTTTGCCGTTTGGCTTCTCCCAGCCAATGGAAGCAAGTCCGTCACATAGAGCATCACGGCGTGCCTGGTATTGTCTGCATTGTTCTTTTACGCTGTCAAGAGGTCCCTCAAGAGCAGCGATAGCAGCTTTCTGGATTGGCAGGAACATACCGAAATCGATCTGGCTGCGAAGCTTTTTTAGAGCAGAGATGATTTCTGGATTTCCAATGAGAAAGCTGATTCTGGCGCCGGTTACGTTAAAGGATTTGGAAAGGCTGAAAAACTCAACACCAACCTCCCGCGCACCAGGAGTGGCAAGAAAACTTCCACCTTCCACGCCATCAAAGATAATGTCGCTGTATGCATTGTCATGGATAATTACAATATCGTATTTTTTTGCAAATGCAACAATTTCTTCATAAAGTCCTGGTGTGGCAATGCTGCCTACCGGGTTGGATGGAAGAGAGACTACCATGTAACGGGCCTTGCGAGCCACATCTTCCGGAATATCCTTTACATATGGCAGGAAATCATGCTCTGCTACAAGCGGGTAGTAGTAAGGAACTGCGCCTCCTAATTTGCTTCCTGCTGCGAAAACCGGATAGCACGGATCTGGAAGAAGAACCACGTCTCCCTCGTCGCATAAAGTCATGCCAAGATGTCCCATGCCTTCCTGACTGCCATAAACGGACATTACCATATCCGGTGTGATTTCCACATGGAAGCGCTTCTTGTAATATGCACAGACCGCATTCAGAAGCTCAGGCAGATCGCGGAGACTGTAACGCCAGTTCTGATCGTCAGCAGCAGCTTCCATCAGTGCTTTCTTAATATGATCCGGTGTATGGAAATCCGGCGTTCCAACACTCATGTTGTAGATCTTCTTTCCCTGTTTCTCAAGTTCAAGCCGCCTTTCATTGAGCGCGGCAAAAATTTCATCTCCAAATAAATTCAGTCTTTTGGAAAAATTCATCGTAAGTAAGCCTTCTTTCTCTCAAAATGCCAAACCAATAGGTTTATGCTAAAATCCTGTTTATTTTATCACAGTACTACAACAGAGTGCAAGACAAAAATGTATTTTCGGGCAAGACATTTGTATTGCTAATAGCAAACGAAAATGGATGGCTGCCGTGCACTGCCAGATTTAGGGGTAAAGTTCTTTTTTGTATAAATTTTAGAAAAAAATAGCAGCAGACACTTAAGAGGGCATTGTCTAAAAATAGAGAAACGTGTATAATTGGCTATATCAAACCAAGGGAGGAAAAGAAAATGAAGAAGTTTCTCGAAGAATTTAAGGAATTTTTTGCATGGTGAAAGCTCTGAATAAAGCAGCTGAGAAAATCCCCCCCCCTTGATTTGAATAAAAAGACATGCGAGGACATAAATGAAAGACTACATGGCCCCTATGGAGGGCGTGACAAACTTTGTATACCGCCGGACTTATCACCGGTTTTATCATCCCATGGATAAATATTTTACTCCGTTTATTTCTGCCAAGCCGAAGAAAAACCTGAGCTTCCAGGAAATTTGCGAGGTGTCACCGGAGCGGAATGAGGGAATGTACGTGGTTCCCCAGATCCTGACCTGCAATGCAGATGATTTTATCCGTACTGCCCAGCTTTTGAAAGATGATTACGGACACCAGGAAGTGAACCTGAATCTTGGTTGTCCTTCTGGAACAGTTACAGCGAAGGGAAAGGGTGCCGGATTTCTGGCAGAGCCCCAGAAGCTGGATCAGTTCCTGGATCAGATTTTTTCGAAACTTGATATGAAAATTTCCATAAAGACCAGAATTGGAACTCACTACGAGGAAGACTGGGAGTATCTGCTGGCCATTTATGAAAAATATCCCATTCATGAACTGATCATCCACCCAAGGATTCAGACAGATATGTATCGCGGAGTGCCGCGGCTCGGAGCTTATGAGAAGGCTGTAAACCGTCTGAAAATGCCACTTTGCTATAATGGGAATCTGTTTTCTGCAGCTGATTATAAGCGGATTACAGAGCGTTTTCCAGACACTTGCTGCTTCATGTATGGAAGAGGGCTGATCACGAATCCGGGGCTGGTAACTGAGATCCGGGAAGGCATTCGTCCGGATAAAAAGACAGTAAGAGAATTCCATGATTGTCTTTTCGAAGAGTATCGGGAACTTCTTTCCGGCGAACGGAATGTGCTGTTCCGTATGAAAGAATTATGGAGCTATATGGCCGTTAATTTTACAAATTATGAGAAATATGCCAAGAAAATCAAGAAATCCCAGCATCTGTCAGAGTATTCGTCTGTGGTATCCAGTTTATTTGCAGAGCAGGATTTGATAGATTAAGTATTTTGGATATTTAGAACGCTGAAAGGATCCCCCTTGGCGGGCTAAATAGCAATAAATAATTCGAAAGAGGAATAACATGTTAAATACCGATCGTTTTGAAGAATTTATATCTCAGTATCCCATTTATGAATACCGCCTTGTGGATACTGCTGAAATAGAGGTAAGAGAGCGGGTGCGGATCATCTGCAAACAGGAGTGTGAGCGTTACGGCACTACCTGGGCCTGTCCCCCTGCTGTGGGCAGTCTGGAAGAATGTGGGAAGCGAATCCACAGTTATCCAAATGGAATCCTTTTTTCCAGTGTGGCAGAGGTTTCCGATGTGATGAACATGGCGGAAATGCTTGCTACCCGAGATGCTCACGAGGAGCTGACTACAGAGGTAGCCGGATTTTTGAAAGGGGAGGGATTTGAGACATTTACCTTGTCCACTGAATCCTGCGATCTTTGCGAGCATTGTGCCTATTTAGACGGAAAGCCCTGTCGCTTCCCTGAGAAAATGCATCCCTGCCTGGAAAGTCACGGTGTAGTGGTAAATGAGCTGGTAGAGCATCATTCCATGGAATATAATCTTGGCGGAAATACCATTCTGTGGTTTTCCCTGGTGCTTTTTCGCCAGAGAGCGTGATCTGTTAAATATAAATCAGAATGAAAAGAAAACCTCCCGCATAAGCTAGAGATAAAGACCGGGAGGCTTTTTTTATGTCTGTATCAGAACGTTTTATGACAGCTATGGAACTTCCTGGTGACCTGTCCTGTAAAGCCCCTATTATAACGATTACCGGACCGTCGCAGGTACAGATTGAAAATTATAAAAGCATCTTATCCTATACAAGCGAGAAATTAATCGTGGTTACCTGCCAGGGACGCGTGATCCTTCAAGGGAAAAATCTGGAAATATTTCATTACACTACTTGGGAAATGGAAATAAAAGGGCAGATTTTGTCGGTAATGTTAGAGCGTGTTTGAAAAATCATTTCCGCAATCTGTATGCCCCGGTTTGCAGTATATTTCACCTGAATTCGGTTGCCGTTCGGCAGTACATTGTAAATCCAATATAAATGGAGGCGAGATTAAAATGAATGACCCCGAAAAAATACTCCATGGATTTTTAGAACTTTCAGTATCCGGTGACCAGCTGGAACGTTTCCTGAATTTGTGCCATGCCAGAGCTGTCTCTTTGGAAAGAATCCGTTATCTGTCAGAAAAAAACATAACAACTCGCATCTCCATAAATGATTTCCGAAAACTCCTTCCCATACATAGAAAGACCAGAGTCCGTATCCATATTCTAAAAAAAAGAGGTTTGCCGTTTTTGCTGCTCAGAATCCAAAAACGTAAGTGCTTTACAGCCGGGTTCCTTCTTTGTGTGGTCTTGCTGCTTTGGCTCTCTGGCCACATCTGGAATATCCACATTGATGGAAATGTAAAAAATTCCACCCCTCAGCTTCTGGAATTTCTGGACCAGCAGGGAATTACCCATGGGATCCGTAAAAATCAGGTTAACTGTACCCGGATTGCCGACCTTCTCAGGAAAAACTACCCGGATATTACTTTTGTTTCCGCCAGGGTTCAAGGTACCCGGCTTCTTCTTACCATTCAGGAAGAAAACCTCACAGAAGGTATCCGGCAAACAAAATCTCCATGCAATCTGATTTCCAATCTGGATGGGAAAATTGTGAATATGGTTATCAGAAATGGAACTCCACTTGTTAAAACTGGAGACATTTGCAAACAGGGTGATATTCTGGTATCTGGCGAGGTGCCAATCCTGAATGACAGCCAGGAGGTTGTACGTGTGGAATATGTTCCGGCAGACGCAGACATCTATGTGCGCCATCAGATTGCCTATTATCAGGAGGTCCCCCTTTCCTATGAAAAAAAGGTTCAAAGCGGCACTTCAAAAACCAGCTGGTATTTTCGTGTTGGTGACTTCGTTTTTGGCGCAGATACAGGAAAAAAATCCAGATATATAACCTCAACGGAAGAAATCCCCTGGAAACTTACCGAGAATTTCGTCCTTCCTTTTTCCCTGGGAAAAATCACCCGAACACCTTATAAGATACAGAGCACAGTTTACACGAAAGAACAGGCTCAGAAGAAAGCAGTGCAGCAGCTGAGAATATATGAACAAAAACTTCTGAATAAAGGAATCCGGATTGCAGATTCCCGGTTGTCTGTCACATTTGACAGTACAAATTGTACTGTGCAGGGTACATTGACAGTAGATGAAAAAAGCGGAAAGAAGCAGAATATAGAATTCAGTCAGGAATCATAAGTGTTGAAAAACAATCTTTAGAGTGGTATACTTTTACCCAGAGATATTTTTGAACAGACACAAGGAGGAGCAGTTTTTGAAATCCACGAATATAGAGATTGACTCATTAGATATTTTACAGGAGCTTTTTGGAATCAATGATAAGCTGATCAAGGTGATTGAGAATCGTCTTGGCGTATCCATTACCCAGAGAAATTCCTGCATTACCGTAAGTGGGACTAATGACGGCAGGATACATTCAGCTGTGAATATTATTGAAGCCATGAAGGAAGCTCTTGAAAAACAGCAGCAGCTTTCCGTGGATATGATCCATCGTTTTCTGGATGAGACCGAGGAAGAGGATGACAGCGAGGAGGATATTGCAGACAGCACCCGCAAGGTGCTGGGGGATGCAGTGACTTTGAATTATAAGAATATTCCAATTCGAACTAAGACAATTGGACAGAAAAATTATATCACTGCTTTGAAGAACAATACGGTTACTATCTGTATCGGACCTGCCGGTACAGGTAAAACATACCTGGCAGTTGCTTATGCGGCAGAGCTGTACCGGAATGACGAGATTGAGAGAATCATTCTCAGCCGTCCGGCCATTGAAGCGGGCGAGAAGCTTGGTTTCCTTCCGGGAGATTTACAGGAGAAGGTTGATCCTTATCTGAAGCCGCTTTACGATGCACTAAATGACGTATTCGGGCCAGATCAGGCTGCGAAGTTAAGAGAACGGGGAATCATTGAGGTTGCACCTCTTGCATATATGCGAGGCCGTACTTTGAATAACAGTATGATCATCATTGATGAGAGCCAGAATGCCACACTTCCTATTTTGAAAATGGCACTTACCCGTATTGGTACTGGTTCTAAGATGATTCTTACCGGCGATGTAACACAGATCGACCTTTCCAAAGAGACGGATTCCGGACTTCAGAAGTGTGCTTCTATTTTGAAAAATGTAGACGATATTGCTACTATTTCCCTGACGAACCGTGATGTTGTCCGCTGCAAGATCGTGAAGGACATTGTTAAAGCATTTGAGAAAGAGGAAGCGAAAGCCCAGGAAAAGACCCAGAAGCGGGCAGTTCGGCGGACAAGCCGGTAATTGGGAAGCCAGGACAAGATTTTCAGTAAATGACAATCAATATCCTGTGGGAAGATTAATTTGAAACTGAAATGTGAATTTTACAGAATAATTCAAACAAAATAGTAAAATTGAACATATGGTGTCGCCTGTTTGAGAAATCAGGCAGATGTCATACAGGAGGAATAAGTTTTGGTAACAATAGAATACGAATGCGAGACCGATTTTGACCTTGGACTTGACTGTCCGGCGCTTGCGAAGATGGTTGCAGAGAAGGTGCTTGACATGGAGAAATGTCCATGGGATGCACAGGTAAATTTGGTTCTCACAGATAATGAAGAGATTAAAAGGGTAAATACAGAGTTCCGTGGCATTGAGAGAGCTACTGATGTTCTTTCTTTTCCAATGCTGCCATTTGAAACACCGGCAGATTATTCTGTGGCTGAAGATGATGAGTCCTGCTTTGATCTTGACAGTGGAGAGCTTCTTCTGGGAGATATTATGATTTCTGCAGAACGTGCTGCTGCCCAGGCAGAAGAGTATGGACACAGTGTAAAGAGGGAATTTTGCTTCCTAGTTGCACATAGTATGCTACACCTTCTGGGATACGATCACATGACTCCGGAGGAAGCCGCAGATATGGAAGCACGCCAGGCGAAGGCACTGGAGGAACTTGGAATTACCCGTTAAATTTTTTTGTGCATGACCCTATAGCTGGAGAGGCTTTTGCTGTTTGCCGTGAATAAGTTACTATGAAAGTTCCGGATGGCAGTTGCAAAGCGACTGATTTTCATATAAGGTGATGTCATCAGCAGGTGGCATTACCATTCCGGATGTATTTATAAGTGGCGGTTTCTGCAGTTTCTGTTCAGTTAGAAGGTTAAATATATATGCATAAGGAGGAGAAGACATGAAGAAAAAAATATTTAAACTTCTCACAGGAATGTTGCTTTCCTGCGCACTTGCAGGATCCACAGTAGCGGTACAGGCAGAGGAAGCCGGGACAGATACCGTGAAGAGTTATCTTACCGGAGAGGATGTATCTGTCGGCATTGGCCACAGACGTCCCATCGCAGTTATGCTTGGCAACGATACCAATGGCGCTCCACAGAGCGGAACTGAGAACGCAGGAGTCATTTATGAAGCACCGGTAGAGGGAAGCATCACCCGTCTCATGGCGATCATCGAGGACTATGACAATATTCCAAGGATCGGTTCTGTGCGAAGCTGCCGTGATTACTTCCTGTTCTATGCAAATGAGTATGATGCCATCTATTCTCATTATGGACAGGCTGTATATGCACTTCAGTATCTGGACCAGCACCTGATCGACAATCTGAACGGACTTACACTTGGAAATGCTTACTATCGCAGCACTGACCGTGTAGCACCGCACAATGCTTACACTGATTTCTCCCATCTTCAGGCAGGAATCCAGAGCCAGGGCTATAGCCAGGATTATAAAGAGGACTATAATGGTCATTTCCAGTTTGCACCGGAAGGAACTGAGACAACCCTGGATGACGGAGTTTCTGCAAATGTTGTGAAGCTTGATAATTTCGCTTATAACCATCCGTGGTTTGAGTACAATGCAGAGACTAAGGAGTACAGCCGCTTCCAGTTTAATGCACCGCATATTGACCAGAACACAGGTAATCAGCTGACATGTGAGAATATTATTTTACAGTATTCCAACTATGTTCCATATGATCCAAATGGTTATCTGAACGTAGATACCCAGTCCGGAGGTGAGGGCAAATACATCACCAGAGGCAAGGCAATCGACATCCACTGGACAAAGGATTCCCAGTGGGGAATCACTCATTATTATGATTCCAATAATCAGGAGATTCAGCTGAATCCTGGAAAAACATGGGTCGAGATCGTGCTGAATGATTCTGTAGGTTCTGTGTCTTTACAGTAAAATAAATTAAAAATGGAGAGGGACGTCATAAGATAAGGCGTTCCTCTTTTGTATTTACGTGAAAAACATGCTCTAGAGCCTGTCTGCACGAGCGCATGATGCAAATGAACGCGTTTTGACTTGATTTGCAAAAGTGATAGGACGATCAAAACACGGTAGAGCTCTTTCAGACTATGCAATATTTTACAGAAACAATAATTCTACACGTTAAAATGTGAAATTTTTCTGAAATTAAGAACTGTTTACCTGAAACCATGGACGAAATGAAAAAAATGATGTAAGATAAGAAATTGATATGTATGAAAACTACATGGAAACATAATAACGGAGTTGACAAATAAAATGAATGATCGGGAAAGACTGAAAGATAAAAAACGTATTGTAATCAAGATTGGAAGTTCCTCTCTTACCCATGCTGAAACTGGCAAGCTGAATCTTCGGAAACTGGAGATTCTGGTAAGGGAATTGGGCGATCTTCGAAATCAGGGTAAGGATGTGGTTCTGGTATCTTCAGGAGCCATCGCTGTTGGAGCAGCAGCTCTTGGATTTAAAGAGAAGCCACAGGAGCCTCGTCAGAAGCAGGCGTGTGCAGCGGTTGGACAGGCCAGACTTATGATGATTTACCAGAAGCTGTTTGGAGAATACAATCAGATGGCAGGTCAGATCCTGATGACCAAAAATACCATGGTAAACAACGCCAACCGCAAAAATGCAGAGAACACGTTTAATGAGCTTTTATCCATGGGTGTGATCCCTATTGTTAATGAGAATGACTCTATTTCCACCTATGAGCTTCAGTCTCTGGAAAAATTCGGAGACAACGATACCCTTTCTGCAGTGGTAGCTGCTCTTATAGGGGCAGATCTTCTGATCCTTATGTCAGACATAGACGGACTTTTTACAGATGATCCGAATACAAATCCAGATGCGAAATTTATTGACATGGTAGAAACATTGGACGATGAACTTCTTAACATGGGAAAATGCTCCTCCGGAAGCAAAGTGGGCACTGGAGGAATGGCTACCAAGCTTACAGCTGCCAGAATTGCCACAGCTGCCGGTACCGACATGGTAATTGCCAATGGCGGCGATTTTCATAATATTCACCGCATTGTGGAGGGCGACCCCTGCGGTACATTGTTTGTTGGAAAGAAAAAGGAAGAGTTTTTCCTGATCGATTATATTGAAAAATTGCTGTAACTGTTCAGTATCTTCACAGTTACAATTGCTTTAAGTTTTTGTATAAATTAAAATTACATAGAACATTCTCAGGAGGAGTATATTATGGACAGCACAAAAATCGACAGAATCAACACCCTTCACCATAAGGCACAGAGCGTAGGCCTTACAGAAGAAGAGAAAAAAGAACAGGCAGAGCTGCGCAAGGAGTATATTGCCACCATTAAGATGAACCTTAGAAATCAGCTGGATAATATTGATGTAAAGGAAGCCGATGGTACGGTTGTGAATCTTGGAGAAAGATATGGAAGAAAAAAGACTCATTAGAAAGCAGATTTTTGCAGCCAGAAAGCAGTGCAGCGATGCGCAGGTAGAAGAATGGAGCCATCAGATTACAGATCAGGTGCTGAAACTCTCAGAGTTTGTGAAGGCTAAGCATATTCTGGCTTATGCAGATTACAATCATGAAGTAATGACCAGATATATCATTGAGGAAGCCTGGAAAGCAGGAAAAGAAGTGGCAGTCCCGAAGGTTGTGGGAAAGGATATGATTTTTTACCGCCTTACTGATTTTTCTCAGCTAGAGCCTGGATATTTTGGAATTCCGGAGCCTGTCAGAGGCGAGATCGTGAAGTGGGAGGATGCTCTTATGGTCATGCCTGGTGTAGCTTTTGATCCTGAGAACAACAGAGTGGGATATGGCGGCGGCTTTTATGACCGCTTTTTAGAAAAACATCCTGATATTACCAGACTGGCAGTGGCTTTTGATTTTCAGATCCTTGATCTGGTGCCCACAGAACCTACGGACATTTGTCCTCAGATCATTGTGACACAGAGTAAAGTTTACCGGAGGGAGGACTTATAAATGAATGAAATGCTGGAAACTCTTGGCAGGAATGCCAAAGAGGCAGAAATCGTTCTTCGAAACCTTGATACAGCTAAGAAAAATCAGGTTCTGGAGGCTGTTGCAGACAGCCTTGTTGCAGATTCGAAAGCACTTCTTACAGCAAATGCCATTGATGTAGAGAATGGCAGGAAGAATCAGATGCCAGAAGGACTGGTAGACCGTCTGATGTTGACAGAAGCCAGAATTGCAAGCATGGCAGAGGGGCTTCGTCAGGTTGCGGCACTGGAAGATCCTATCGGGGAAGTGACCGGGATGAAAAAACGTCCCAACGGACTTCTCATTGGACAGAAGAGAGTCCCTCTTGGAGTGATCGGAATCATCTACGAGGCAAGACCAAATGTGACAGCAGATGCTTTTGCCCTTTGCTTTAAAACTGGCAACGTGGTGATCTTAAAGGGTGGTAGTGATGCCATCCATTCCAATACTGCTATTGTGGATTGCATCCGCAGAACCCTGGATGAGAATGGAATTACGAAAGATGCGATCCAGCTGATCTCTGATACTTCAAGAGAGACTGCCGGAGAATTCATGAAGATGAATGAATATGTGGATGTACTGATTCCACGAGGAGGCAAAGGTCTTATTAAAGCAGTAGTAAATAACAGCACGATTCCTGTAATCGAAACTGGTACCGGAAACTGCCATATTTATGTGGATGAGAGCGCAGATCTTCAGATGGCGGCAGACATTGTGATGAATGCCAAGACACAGCGGGTGGGTGTCTGCAATGCCTGTGAGTCTCTTCTGGTGCATGAGAAAGTGAAGGATGCTTTCCTTCCGGTTCTTGCAGAGCGCCTTCGGACAAAGAATGTGGAGATGCGTGCTGACGAGGAAGCGAAGGCTTTGATCCCAGACGCAGTCACTGCCACTGAGGAAGACTGGGGTACAGAATATCTGGACTATATACTTTCTATAAAAGTAGTTGGATCTGCAGATGAAGCGATTCGCCACATCAATCGCTACAATACAGGCCATTCAGAGGCAATTATTACCAGAGATTACAACAATGCCCAGAAATTCCTGGATGAAGTAGATGCAGCTGCTGTATATGTGAATGCTTCTACAAGATTTACGGATGGTTTTGAGTTTGGTTTTGGTGCCGAGATCGGAATCAGCACCCAGAAGCTTCATGCCCGTGGCCCCATGGGACTTCTGGCACTTACTTCCACAAAATATATCATTTATGGAAACGGACAGATTCGTCCTTAGGTTTGATTTTTGAACTGAGATATGTTATACTAGACTTCGATGTTAATATTTAATATGGGGGACTCATTTATAAGGAGGACTTTTTAAAATGAAGAAAAAGCAACTTTTGGTATTCATTATGGCGGGAAGCCTTGCAGCCGGAATGTCTCCGGTGACAATGGCATTTGCAGAGGCAGATACCCAGACCGTGACAATAGAGGACACAGTAGCTGTTGCCGCAGAGTCAGAAGAAGGAGAAGCAGCAGCTGAACCAGTGCAGGATATTTCAGATGCCGCAGCAGATACACCTGTGGAAGAACCTGCACAGGCAGCAGATACGCCGACTGCAGAACCAACCCAGGCAGCTGCAGATACACCGGCAGCAGAACCAACCCAGGCAGCTGCAGACACACCGGCAGCAGAACCAGCTCAGGCAGCGGATGCGGTTGTGGATGATGGCTTTAACAGCGGAGATACTGCTGAGCTGACTTTGGAGGAAGAGGAGAGTGCTACCCCTACTCCTGAGACCACTGGTCAGATTATCCTGAAGGCAGCAGATGGAACCCAGACATCCTATTCCACATTAGCAGAGGCAATTGCGGCAGCCCCGGTTAATATTGGCAAGGATGGTGAAGTTACCCAGATCCTTGTAACCGGAACTGTAGAGATCAGTGAGACTGTTGTGATCGATCAGAATAAGAATATCTCTATTGCAGCAGCTGCGGATGGAACTACTATTAAACGTGCAGCCGGATTTTTAGGAGATATGTTTAAAGTAAAAGATGAGTCCACTTCTTTCCAGTTTGGTACAGGCAAGGAGGGTGAGACTGTTTTAAGTCTGACTGTAACAGGAGCACTTGACCAGGGGGATGCAACAGGCTCCATTATTTCTGTGGAGGGCGGTTACTTCGGATTGTCCGATGGTGTAACCCTGACAGGAAACAGAACCAGTGCGCCGGGAGCTGCAATCTGTAATTCTGGCGGAAGCATCGGACTGGCAGGTGGTACTATCACAGGAAACCAGTCTGAAGGTATTGTAAATGAAGCTGCTGAAATTACAGGTGGAGCTATTTACAGTCTGGGCGAGATCCGTGTTTCCGGCGCTGTAATTGTAAAGGATAACAAGGACGATGGTCTTAATGATAACAGTATTGTTTTAGGCGGTGATAACGCATGTATCGCAGCAATTGGCCAGCTTGCTGAAACAGCAGACCTTCAGGTAAGAAGAAGTGACGCAGCTGCCGGAAAGATTATTGTAAAGGTCGGTACGGATGCGAATGGTACTGCACTTACTACTATGGAGAATATTCTGGCACATGTTCATTATCTGGACACTACAGAGTATACCATTAACAACCAGACTGGAGCACTTGAGTCTGTTACAGCTCCTGTTAGTACTATGACGCTGACCGCAGATTCTATTTCCTGGAATAAGGCGTATGAGCATACTGTTGATCTGACCTTCCATACCAATGATGCTGGTGTTGGAGGAAGATATTATGTGACCTGGGTGAAGAAATCTGATTCTACACCTGGATTCGAAGCAGTAAAGAGCAATTATAAGAGCTCTGGAGATATTGCAAGCTCTGCAAGTGTACAGTTGACAGATGTAGCTTATGATACAGCCATTAAAGTAGTTGTATATGCTGAGGATTCCAAGGGACTTGAAGCAGTTGCGCCACTTGTACTTACATTAAAGGCGAAAGCAAGCACTCCCACAGAAACTCCGATTACTACTACACCGACGCCAACTACTCGTGCAACCATTAACCCGTCTGTCAGCGAAAGCAAGGTAACAGGTCTTGAAAAAGCACTGGCATTCTACCCGAAGCAGATGTACAATTTCACAGTAACTGGCGCCGGAACTGACAATACAAACCCGATCAAAGGTGATACCAAGTGGATCCCGTATGGCTGGAGCATGTCCGCGAAGAACATTGACACCGGATATCAGAAGAGCTGGTCTATCGGAAATGTAAATGGTATCAAGCAGGCGAAGACCTTTAGAATGTATATCTTCTTCCAGAAGTACATATACAATGGATCCGAATGGGAAGCTACCGGCGTGAAGGAAGCTCTCCCTACAGAATTTAAGTCCAAGGCAATCGACTTCACAGTAACTCCATCCGGCACAATCACGCCAACTGCAACAGCCGGTTCTGGTTCCGGCGGTTATGATTATAACGGAACAGGTAGCGGCGATGGAGATGGAACAGATGGCGATGATGCAGAGAACCATGACGGAACAGACAGCGATACCGGTTCTACATCTGCAACAAACGCGAGAACAGCCGATAACTCCCCGATTGCCACTATGATGATGCTTGCAAGTCTTTCTCTGGTAGCTGGAGGTTATGTTATCGTCAGAAAGAGAAAAAAAGAAATCTAAGAAAATCTATGGCATATGAATAACCATGCATTTTGATCAGAAGTTTTTCTGACAGCAAAATAATAAGAAACATACATTAGGCAGGTCTTTTGACCTGCCTTTTTGCATATAATAATACAGGCAGCGGGGGGACAGGCTATAGCGTGTAAAAAAAGGCCTTCTGCAAGATGTACGTTACACTTTGTTGGAATGATTTTTCAAACACGCTCTAGAGATGAAATGCCGCCTGAGTTTTTTCCTGCTGCAGGAGGTAAAATATGTTGTCAGAAAGCGTATTGTCAGTCAGAAAAGAATTGTTCCCACAGAATAAAACGGCTGTCAGTGACATGCCGAAAGTAAATATACAAAAGAAAGTACAACCGACAGATGCAGATATGGTACAAACATCGCTGTCATTTGAAAACATATATTATTCTTTATGGGAAATAGCTGGACGCTACAGCAGCTTTTGCCAGTTTCGCGTGATTGGAAACAGTCATGACGAGAGAATGATCCCAATGCTGGAAGTTGGCACCGGCGCACAGATGATCTTCTGTGTGGCTGGAATTAATGGAACTCAGGCTCTTTTGCCGGAACTTCTTCTGAAAATGGCAGGAGAATACTGCAGGGCCTACGAATGCGGCTGGAAGCTGGATGAATTTTATGAAGTGAAAAAACTCCTTGATAAAATAAGGATCTGTCTGATTCCGATTTTAAACCCGGATGGTTATGAAATCCGCCAGAATGGCTTTGGTGCTATTCGAAATCCAGTTTACCGTCAAATGCTTCGTATGCAAAGCATTCCTGCTGAGGATTTTGGATATAATGCCCGTGGAATGGATATTTCACATAATTTTCCAACGGTTCATTATATCCGTTCACGTATGGGAGAGGAACCAGCCAGCGAGAATGAGACAAAGGCATTGATCCGGATCATTCAGGAATATGATGGAAGAGGACTTTTGACGTTTGCTCAATCCGGAAGGGAAATCATTTATTATCACTGTCAGCAGGGAGTGGGAAGTCTTCCGAAATCCTACCGGCTGGCAAGACATATGCAGAAATCTTCTTCCTATCATCTGGAAAGGGAACAGATGACCGAATCGGCAAGGGAGAAATTTAAGGGAATGGGAACCCCGGAACAATACTATATTCAAACGAAAAAACAGCCGGCATTTCGTATTAAAGTACCAGCTCAAAGCGGAAATGGAAGAGGCGTTGAAGAGGATAAAAAGGCAGTATATGAGGAAATACATTTGCTTCCATTGGAATATATATTTTCATTAGACAATTAAATGTTATTGATTGCAGGTAAGCCTCTGTAAAATAATTACTTGAGAGAGCTGGCCGGTAACCATAAAAGGAGATGTCCGAAGTAATCGAAACATCTCCTTTTAGTATTTGATTTGTTTTTTGACGTTTACGAAACGCAGAGAAGATTGCCATGCGCATCCGAAATGATTATTTTTCAGAAGCAGCTGTTTCCGGTTTTTCGTATTTCCTGCGGATATCTTTCATCACAAAAAGATAGGAAACACCGGTAAATACTGCTGCTGTAACCCACGCTGCCGGGTCACAGAAGCATGCAAGTGCATAACTTCCTACCGCCATGGAAATCATTGCCACAACCAGACGGGCAACCAATTCAGAAACACCACCCATCATAGGCAGGAATCCATATCCGCAGCCCTGCATGGTGTTTCGGAATACGAAAATACTGCTTAAAGGAATGTAAAAGATCACACTCATATAAATATAAGTTTTTGCCCATGGAAGCATGCTGTTCATATCCACATCTCCAGTGAAGAAAAGTCCAAGAGCTGGTTTCAGCAGAATACAAACCAGCACGGCCGCTGCAAGAGCATATACAACAGAAGCTTCCAGAGCCGCTTTAACACCCTGGCGGATTCTTTTGATATCACCTTTTCCGAAGTTCTGTCCACTATATGTCGCCATAGTCTGTCCCATAGCCATCATTCCCTGGGTTACCAGATTCTGTACCTTGCTGGCTGCCGTAAAAGAGGCAACGGCAACGGAACCGAAAAGATTGATGGCAGACTGCATGACCATGGTACCGGAAGCTGTAATTGCAAACTGCAATGCCATAGGAATTCCCATAGCCAGCTGGTTACGGCTTTCCTGACCATGAAGCTTCCAATGTCTTCTGTTTGGTGCAAGAGAAGGCATACGTATATAGATGTAGACCAAACAGAGTATTGCGGAAACGCCCTGAGAAATAATGGTTGCCAATGCTGCTCCGGCAACGCCCATTTTAAAATTGATAATCAGTACCAGATCCAGAATTACATTTAAAGCTGCGGAAAATACAAGAAATACCAGCGGAATCTTACTGTTTCCAACTGCACGCAGGTAAGAGGAAAACAGGTTGTAAAAAATAGTGGCGATGATTCCGGCGCTGATGATCATAATGTAGGTGTATGCATCCTGAAAAATGTTGTCAGGTGTGTTCATCAGCTTCAGAAGAGGGCGCATGCCCAGCAAACTTAAAGAACTGATGAGCACGGTAAAAATCAGGGAAAGAAGAATTCCGTTTGCTACACTGATCTTTACCCCTTCGGTATCTTTGGCACCGAAGCGCTGAGCGGTAAGTACGGAGAAACCGGCTGTGATTCCCTGCGAGAAGCCCACAGTAAGAAACATGATCGTTCCTGTGGATCCGACTGCCGCAAGGGCATCAGCACCTACATAGCGTCCTACAATAATTGTATCTGCCATATTATAGAGCTGCTGAAAAATGTTTCCAATAATAAGAGGAAGCATAAACTTCAGGATTACCGGCAAAGGCCGGCCTTTTGTCATATCTTTTTCCATAAAAAAACTCCTTATTGAGATATATAGAGATCGTAAATAAAAAGTGTTACTAAATTACTTACATATTAGAGTGTGTCAGAGTCTGTTTGAAAAATCATTTCCACAAAATATAACGCACATTTTGCAGATTGCATTTTTTTACATACTCTGGAAGCGAAAATTATTTTATCACACTGCGGATTATCTGTCACTATTTTATTTTTGACTATTTTAAAGGCATTTGATACCATAATGTTCAAGAAACCACACTTTTTCTCAAAAAATGTTTAGGAATTTTGACTGATATGTTGGTTTTGCTTGCTATTTGCTCACATAAATGGTAAAATCAAATATAACGTGAAGATATTTTTTTCGAAAGAGAGGCATTCATATAAATGGCAAATGAACATGGAGAACAGATCAGAATCGTGCAGGAGACTGTGGCTGGTAAGGAGATTACTTTTGCCCATGTAATGGGAGGACCGGCACCGATCATTTATCAGAAGCTTGGGTTGAATCCGCAGCTGGATTATCGTTCCTCTGCAATTGGAATCATGAATATGACACCGCCGGAATCCGCTGTTATCGCTTCTGATATTGCGGTGAAGAGCGGTAATGTTTATCTTGGATTCGCAGACCGGTTTACAGGGACTTTGATCATTACAGGAGAGATTTCTGATGTAATGTCTGCAATGACTGAGATCGTAAATTATTTCCGGGATTCTCTGGGATACGTGGTCTGCAATATTACGAAACGATAGGAAGTAGAAGCATGGAGCGAATAACGAAGGAAGAGCTGCTGGAAATGCTATTCCATGAAGATTATGAACACCTGAAGGGGAAGAAGCTTCGTATGACTCGTGTGCGTGTACCGGGAAAGGAAGTTTGTCTTGCCCATGTGATCAGTCCTTCCCAATCTTGTATTTATGAAAATCTGGGACTGCATATTGGAGTTCATGAGGGGGAAGACCACACAGGAGAATCCATTGGTCTGATCCGTTTTACTCCCTGGGAAGCGGTTGTGGTAGCTGCAGATGTTGCCATGAAGAGTGCAGATGTACAGATCGGGTTTATGGATCGTTTTTGCGGTTCTCTGATCATTACAGGAGGATTGTCCCAGGTGCAGACTGCTGTGGAAGAGGTCGTACGTTTCTTTGACAGAGAGTTAGGCTTTAAAACATGTGCGGTTCACAGAAGCTGACAGATACCTTATGGCTGCGGGAACAGCAGCTTATGGATACGATATTATGATATGCAAATGTAAAAATAATGCACTGCTGTATTTTTACAAGTAAGGTTTATTGAAAACAGGGGAAATACAATTCGATGAAGAAAATTTTTTTGATGGGAAGAAGTGAGGCCGGCAAGACCTCACTGACGCAGGCACTAAAAGGCGAGGAGCTTCATTATATAAAAACACAATATACCAATTCCAATGACGATACCATTGACTCTCCGGGGGAGTATGCAGAGTCAAAAAGATTCAGTGTAGGACTTGCATGTTTTTCCTTTGAGGCAGATGTGGTGGCAATTGTGCAGGCTGCAGATGAGCCATTTAATCTGTTTGGTGCAAGCTGCCGCTCTTTTATCCTTCGTCCTCTTATTGGCATTATCACAAAAATTGATTCACCATATGCCAATATCCCTATGGTGAGACAATGGCTGATCAACGCTGGATGTGAACGCATTTTTATGGTGAATAATGTGACCAGAGAGGGAATTGATGAGTTGATGGAATATCTGCAGGAGGATACCCCGAAGCTTACATTGGAACAGGCGAAATTCAAACAGAGCCTTGGTCTGAACGAGTGGGATCCTCTTCCAGAGGGAGTGGCTTATCCGGAAGAAAAAGAGAATATGCTATAAAAAATTCCCATTCAGATTTTCCTGTTATCTGGATGGGAATTTTTATATGGTATGTTGCTTATGTAAATTACGGTATTAAAGAAATGTACTGCTTTAACAGACAGAGGGTTAAATCCGGAACCGCCTGGGCAGCCGGAATCCCCACCGACGGTTCACCGATCATATTATATCAGATATTGGTGCAATAATTGGAAAATAAGTTAGCAACCACCAGTTCAACTTAAAATCTATGATTTCGATATTCCCGGGGACTGCATCCCTTTATTTTGGCAAAAACTTTGGAATAATAATTGGGGTCTGAAAATCCAGCCTTGTCAGCCACCGCGCTGACAGGCTGGTCATCCTGCAAAAACTCCAGGCTGCGCTCGATCCGATATTCCTGCAAAAAGGCAAACAAGGTAGTATTCATATGACGTTTAAAAAGCCGGGTACATTCGCTTTCACACAGGTGGATGTGTCCGGCGATGTCATTTAAGGTGATCTTATTTTGATAATTTTCTTCTATGTAGGACAGAATCTTCTTGATTCGGTCGTATTCCAGAGAGTTTTCCCTGGAAGCCTGGGGTTCGTAGGTAATATGCTCCAGAAGAAGCCGCCACATGGATTGCAGGCAGATGGTAATGTCCAGCTCATAAAAATCCGGTTTCTTTTCATCCAGATCAATAATGCGGAGAAGATATTCGCGAAAAGGCTTGTGCCAGGGCTCACTCTGGTCGATACAGATGGCAGGGAGCATAGAATCCTGAATGACAGGATCTACATATTTGCTGTTGACAGTGCTTTGGAAAAATCCATAAATCAGCCTGGAATCAAAAGTTACAGGAATATAAGCGCAGTCCTTCTGATTTTCCATTGTGCCAGAGTGAAGGGCACCGGAGTTGTTAAATACAATATCTCCTTCTTTTAAGTGGTAAACCATATGGTTGACCTTGTAGCACATAGTGCCTTTTTGCACATAAGTAATCTCTATTTCCGGGTGCCAGTGCCACATAAAGGAACCAGACTCATATTCTGAAAGTTTCTGGTAGCTGACCAGGAATGGAAACTGTTCATTGCCGTGCTGTTTTAATTCTTTTTGAAACTGATTGGTTATGATCTGCATGCCAAACCTCCCGAGAAAAAATTTCATATCCTGTGGACTGTATAGAATTCCATATGTTCAAAAATAGAGAACTACAATAAAACGCATAAATTTACCTGTATTATACATCTGTTAAAGATAAAAACGCAATATATTACTTGTTTTTCGCAAGTTATTTAAGGTAATGCAAAGGAAATGCATGTAAAATGAAATTAACTTGATGAGAGATCCGGATAAGCACAGATGAAGCGGAAAATATGCACTGAGGCAGCTGGAGTACAGAATGTAAAATTATAACAATATTAACAAAAATAGGAGAATGAGACCATGAATTTACCAGAAAAAGCAAACCTTGAGAAAATCTATGGAGAGAACAGTGCCTGCGCAGCTCGTTTCCAGAATCTAGCAGACAACTTTGCCAGAATCTACAAACATGACCATGCAGATTTCTTTACTTCCCCTGGAAGAACAGAAATCATCGGAAACCATGTTGACCACAACGGCGGCAAGGTAATCGCAGGAAGTATCAATCTGGATACCATCGGCGCAGCTGCACCGAATGGAACCAACGTGATCCACATTACAAGTGAAGGCTACAGAGATGAGATCGTAGTTGATCTTGACAAGATCAGCAGAGCCAACTATCCGAAAGGAACCTTTGCCCTGGTTGCCGGTATGATGGAAGGTGCGAAGAAGAATGGCTTTCAGACAGCTGGTTTTGATGCCTATGTAAGCACCAACGTGATCGCAGCAGCAGGAGTAAGTTCCTCTGCATCCTTTGAAATGCTGATCTGCGTAATCATCGATTACTTCTTTAACGACAGCAAGATGACTTACACAGACTATGCAAAGATTGGTCAGTACGCAGAGAACGTATACTGGGATAAAGCTTCCGGAATGATGGATCAGATGGCATGTGCAGTTGGTGGTCCGGTTCTCTTCGACTTTGCAGACAGAAATGATCTGAAATACAGCAAGCTGGACTTCTCCTATGGAAAATTTGATCACAAACTGGTTATTGTAAACACCGGAAAAGGCCATGCAGATCTCAGCCAGGAGTACTCTGAGATTCCAGGTGAGATGAAAGCAGCAGCCAAGGTACTTGGTGCAGAGCTTCTTCATGAGACTACTCTTGAAAATCTGCTTGCACATGTAAACGAGATTCAGGACGACAGAGCAATTCTCCGTTCCATTCACTTCTTTGAAGAGACTTCCCGTGTAGAACGGGCAGCAGAGGCAATTGGTAAGGCAGATTACGAGGAATTTTTGAAGCTGATGGATGAATCCGGAAGATCGTCCTGGGAACTGCTTCAGAACTGCTACTGCATGAAAGACTGCCACGAGCAGAAGATCCCGTTGGTTCTTGCTCTTACCCAGCTGTTCCTGAACAAGATCGGCGGCGGTATCTGCCGAGTACATGGCGGCGGATTTGCCGGTGTTATTGCAGCTGTTGTACCGGAAAATGAAATGGAGAATTATGTAGAATACATTTCCCAGTATGTTGGCAGAGAGAACGTTTATCCAATGGATATCCGCGCAATTGGAGCTGTTCACATTGGATAATGACAATATTCTGAGTTATCTGAACTAAAGGTGACCTTTTTCGCAGCAGCTTTTCGCTATGACAGCCAGTTTAGAACTTTTACAGTCTTTTTGTGTTACCGTATTTGCGTAATATATACATAAAGAATCTGGACATATTTCCTTCTGACGTGCTATATTGAGTCTATCACAGAATTTTCGGAAATAAAGGAAAATACGAAAGAAGGAGAATCAGATGGAAAGATTGATTTTTCATGTTGATGTGAACAGCGCTTTTCTTTCCTGGGAGGCAGCGAGCAGAGTAAAGGCAGGTGAGCCGGATCTGCGGGAAATTCCGTCTGCAGTAGGCGGTGATCCCAGGACACGTACCGGAATCATAGTTGCGAAATCCATTCCTGCCAAGAAATACGGAGTACAGACTGGTGAGCCCGTGGCAATGGCCCTTCGAAAATGCCCGAATCTGGTAGTGGTACCTAGTGATTTTCGCCTTTACACGAAGAATTCCCAGGCATTTAAAGCAATTTGTAAATCTTATGCTCCTGCAATGGAATCCTTTTCTATTGATGAGGTATTTCTGGACATGACTGGAACTTCCCTGATCTACCCGGATCCCATAGCAACAGCCTGTGAGATAAAGGATAAGATTTATCAGGAGCTTGGATTTACAGTAAATGTGGGAATTTCCACCAATAAGCTGCTGGCGAAAATGGCCTCGGACTTCGAGAAGCCAAATAAAGTGCACACCCTTTTCCCGGAAGAAATTCCGGCAAAAATGTGGCCTCTTCCCATCAGAGATCTGTTATTTCTGGGAAAAGCTTCGGAAAAGAAGCTGGTTGATTTCGGTATCCGCACCATAGGGGAACTGGCTCGGGAAAGGGAGTCCACTATTCAGACACTTCTGGGAGAAAAGACCGGACATCAGCTCTTCCAGTACGCCAGAGGCATTGACAATTCTCCGGTTTTGGAAGTGCCTGAGGAGAGTAAAGGCTTCAGCGTGGAGAAGACTTTCAATGATGATATTGTATCTATGGAGCAGATCCAGCCTATTTTATTGGAGCAATGCGATGTGGTAGCCACCAGAATGAGGCGGAAAGGAAAGAAATGTACCTGTATTTCTGTCACCTTCCGCACTCTGGATTTTAAGAATCGTTCCCATCAGATGAAGCTTGGAAGCGCTACGGATGTAACTGATGAAGTCTACGCAAATGCCAGAAAACTGTTCGCAGAGTTCTGGAAGGGGCAGCCATTACGTCTGATCGGAGTGGCACTCACCGGACTTACTGAGGACGGATTCGAACAGATGTCCCTGTTTGAGGACTGTGCGAAAAAGGAACAGCGCCAGAAGCTGGATGCAGCGATGGATGCCATCCGCATGAAATTTGGAAACGACAAGATCACCCGGGCCAGCATTATGAACAGCAATGCAGGAATCGGGCGAAAAGCCAAGGCGCAGATGGAAAACGAAGAAAATGGAAAAGGATTCTAAAAGAAATAGAAAAGAGAACATTGTCATTTCCTTTGCAGGGAAATGCAATGTTCTTTTTTTGCACAGGAAACACTGTTTTGTTCCTTATGTGAAAAAATGTAAAAAACCACTTGACGAAAATGCAATTCTAGTGTACTATACAGCTATGACAGTGATACAGAAAGAGAGGTAACCATGGAATATAATTCATCGCTGCCAATTTATCTCCAGGCAGCAAATTCTATAAAGCGGGATATTGTAACAGGTAAGCTGTCTCCTGGTGCGAAGCTTCCATCTGTGCGGGATCTGGCGGTAGAATATACCATTAATCCCAATACGGTCAGCCGCGTATATAAAGAATTGGAGATGGAAGGCGTCTGCTTTACCAGACGCGGGATGGGAACCTTCGTGACAGAAGATCCGGAAAGAGTGCAGCAGCTGAAGGAAGAGATGGCAGGAGCCCTGATCCGGGAATTCCTGGAAGGAATGGAGCAGCTTGGTTTTTCCAGAGCTCAGGCAATCGGACTTCTGGAGAAAGAACAGTCGGAATGACGAGGAGTGTAAAAAATGATCTTAGAGAGCAGAGAAGTAACGAAGAAATACGGCAGTAAGACTGCTGTGAATCAGGTATCTTTACAATTGGAGCCAGGCCTTGTATACGCCATGCTTGGCCCCAATGGAAGCGGCAAGACCACCTGGATGAAAATGGTAGCAGGACTTGTAAAGCCTACCAACGGTGAGATCCTTTATCAGGGAACTCCCATTGGAAAAGAGAGTAAAAAAGAAATTGCTTATATGTCCACGGAGCCTTATTTCTACAACTGGATGACAGTTTCAGATGTGGGAAAATATTATGAGGACTTTTTCGAAGATTTTTCCATGGAGAAATACAGACAGATGATTTCCCGAATGGAGCTTACAGAGGACATGAAAGCGAAGAAGCTGTCCTCTGGTATGATGGCCAAGCTGAAAATTGCAGTTACCATGGCAAGGGAGGCCAGGCTGTACTTGCTTGACGAACCGTTGAACGGCATTGACCTTCTTGCAAGAGACCAGATCATGAAGAGCATTCTGGAAGCCATAGATCCAGATGTGACACTGGTAGTTTCCAGTCATCTCGTAGACGAACTGGAACGTGTAGCAGATGCAGCCATTTTTATGAAAGATGGTATTTTGGCAAATCAGTGCATGGTAGAGGAGCTTCGGATTAATCAACACAAATCCGTAGTGGATCTATACCGTGAAATCTATGGACATGGAGGAGAAGAAGTATGTTAAAGTTGATGAAATATGAGCTTCGGAAAACCGCATTTTCCAAACTGGTTCTGTTGGTGATCACAGCAGTTGCAGAAATTGCATTTTTAATAGGTGTATTTTGGAAAAAGGATAATATTCTGGCAATGGGAATTATTTTCCTGGTCATGTGTACAATATTTGGTGTTATCTACATTGGTATAGAGAGTGTAAATGTTCTCCATCGTGACCTGAATACCAAACAGAGTTATATGTTATTTCTCACACCAAAGAGCAGTTATCAGATTCTGGGAGCCAAGATCCTGGAAAATGGAATTTCCATTATCATGGCAGGCGCATTTTTTGCAGCGCTGGCAGCCATTGATGTGACAGTTGCAACTCTTTACATTGGCGGTCTGAAAGAGATGATCAATCTGGTGAGTTCCTTTATGGAAGTAAACTGGTCCGTGACTTTTACTCCGGCAGAAGCAGCTTTCTATTTCTTTGGTCTTCTGGCAAGCTGGATCGTCTTCATTGTGAATGCTGACCTGTCCGTGATCTTATCCGCCAGTGTCCTTGCAGGCAAAAAAGGCAGCGGCATCGCCGGCTTCCTTATCTTCCTGGTAATATCTTCTGTTATTGGAAAGCTGCTGGATCTCATTCCGGTTCTGAAAAGTATGGAACTTACTTTTGTCCTGTATATTGCAGCATCATTTGCCATTGCGGCAGTGCTGTATGTAATCAGCGGCTGGATCATGGAGAAGAAGCTGAGCGTATAATAGAAAACGCAGGATCAGAAGGTTAGAGCGTCAAAAAAGATCTATTTCAAAACAGGGCATTACCTGCTTCTCGTTGAGGAGTAAGTAATACCCTGTATTTTTTTACTTAATCAGGCGTTTTTTGAATTAGTACTGACCACTCTGGCCGCTCTGTCCTGCGGACATGGATCTTTCCTGCGCCTCGATCATCTTTTTAACCATATAACCACCTACACTACCATTCTGCTTGGAAGTAAGGTTTCCGTTGTATCCGTCTGTAAGCGGCACACCCAGCTCATTTGCAACCTCAAATTTGAAACGATTTAATGCGCCCTTTGCTTCTGGTACAGCTGCTTTGTTAGAAGAAGTATTGTTTGACATAATCATTTTCCTCCTTGGTTAATTGTTGTTTTGTTTGATGTTACATTGCTAGTATGTACTCTGACAATGAAAATACACTGGGAATAAATGGGGTGATCAAAAAAAGACAACAAAAATAAATATGCCGGACAGCAAAATGTTTTAACTTGACGCTACATTCTCAGTGTAGAAATTCTTATATTGGGAGCATATCTTATTACAGGAACAAAAAATTGCATACACAAAAATAGAGATAGGAAGCGAGACTTCGTACTTATAATATGAAATCTCCCTATCCTGAAGAATTTAACAGGCAGGCCATTGGACTTACTGCCAGCCTGCATTTTGCACCGACCCAGAAAGCAGCGGATGCACTGCTGAAAGAGGGTAAGGATCCAGAGCAGATTTTTGTCACAGGAAATACTGGAATTGATGCTTTGCACTATACGGTGCGAAATGATTTTTATCACCTGGAAACAGAATGGGCAAAAGGCAGCAGACTGATTGCTGTGACAGCACACAGAAGGGAAAATCTGGGAGAACCCATGCGTGATATGTTCCGGGCTATACGCAGGATCGTGGAGGAATTTACAGATGTGAAGGTTATTTATCCTGTACATTTGAATCCGCAGGTCAGAAAAATCGCAGATGAGGAATTCGGTGGATGTGATAGAATACACCTGATCGAACCACTGGATGTGGTAGAATTTCATAACCTGATGAAAGCCAGTTATCTGATCATGACTGATAGTGGCGGAATTCAGGAAGAAGCTCCGGCATTGGGAAAACCTGTGCTGGTCATGCGAGATACAACAGAACGTCCGGAAGGTGTGGAAGCAGGAACCTTAAAGCTTGCAGGCACGAAAATGGAGGATATTTACAGAGAATGCAGGCAGCTTCTTACAGAACCTGAGAAAAGAAATAGATGCCCGGCAGAAATGGCTGGAAACAGTCTTGACCGGAGAAAAAAAGTGGATTCTTGAAAATCAGGGGCCTGAGGGTGAATTTTACATGAATGGAAGTAAAGCCGGAGATGTTAATCCATACTTTGCATGTATGGCTGCACTGGGGCTTCTGGCAGAAACAAAGAACTGCCCCATTACTGAAACAGAGAAAAAAGCTGTTGGCAGGTATCTGGACTGGCATACCGGGATTTTGCTGGAAACAGATGGAAAAATGGGAATCTACAGGAAAAAGAGTGGGAAACTTATTTATAAAGAAAAGGCTGATTCCGAAGACGGGTATCTTGGTATGTATCTTTTTCTTATGGGAAAATATCTGGAAAAGACAGAAAGTACAGACCTGCCGGAATACTGGAAAAAGGGAATCAGCCTTGCATTAAAAAAGATTCAAAGCCTGATGCAGGATGGAATTACACAGGTCTCAGAAGAAAATACAACAGTTTATCTGATGGATAATCTGGAAGTATGGAAAGGCCTGTACGAATTAGAACATGCAGGACTAAAGGATGTGCAGGCAATCCGTGAAATGCGTAATAAGCTACAGGCACAGATAGAAAAGCTATTCTGGGATGATGCAAATCAAAGATGGAGAATTATTGAAAACAGTGATCTGTATCACCAGAAAGAATTTTATCCGGATGGAGTTGCTCAGATTTATCCGCTGATTTATGAATTTCCGGTAAAAGAGAAGAAAAAGCAAAAGATATTATATAAGCAGTTTACGGAAAGGTTTCAGTGGCAGAAGCTGAATAAAAAAAGAAATGGCTTTTTGTAAATTGCTGCAGAATATTAAATATGTACTCTTTAGACAATGACTTCAATTGTCCAGAAAAAAATCAAAGCATTGTTGAAAAAATTCTATTGTTACATGATTACGTAAATGATATACTTAAGTACAAGAAAACCGTGTGAAATTACAGCTTGCTTTTTGCACGGTTTCCTTTAAATTAGATAGTTGGTTTTGTCTAACACGATAAAAATATGACAAATTATAGAATAATAGATATTAGGGAATATAATCAACAAGCTATAGAATAAATACTATATCGCTGAAGATAATTACTTTTGCCAATAAATTTTTTCGAGCATATATGAAAGGAAATTTTATGCTAATAAATATTTTTGAAGGTATACTGATTCCATTTGTTGGAACAACGCTAGGTGCAGCATGCGTGTTTTTTATGAGAAAAACATTTAGCAAGTCAGTGCAACGTGCACTTGCAGGGGTTGCAGCAGGTATAATGGTTGCTGCTTCAATCTGGAGTCTTCTGATTCCGGCAAT
>NZ_JAJCIA010000010.1 GCF_020554845.1 Blautia faecis
ACACATTGTCCAAATGCGTCCGCATTGAAGAACTTTTAATCAACTAAATAGCAATTTATTCTGAATATCTTTCCCTAAGAAGTGCAATTTCTCTTGTCCAACCCTCATCATCATTAGGCGTTTCCAGAATAAAAGGCTTTCCCTCCAATGCCGGGTGCCGGATGACACGGACAAGGGCATCAAGACCAATCTGGCCTTCCCCGATTCTGGCGTGGCGGTCTTTGTGACTGCCAAGAGGGTTGAGGCTGTCGTTTAGGTGGATGGCTTTTAAGTGGTCGAGACCGATGATGCGGTCAAATTCAGTTAAGACACCGTCCAGGTCGTTTACAATATCGTAGCCGCCATCCCACACATGGCAGGTATCCAGGCAGATTCCAAGTTTATCGCGTTTTTCTACAAGGTCCATGATGGCACGAAGCTCCTGGAAATGGCTTCCCACCTCAGAGCCTTTTCCAGCCATGGTTTCAAGAAGAACTGTAGTGGTCTGTTCTTCAGTAAGAACTGCATTCAGCACTTCTGCAATCTTCTGAATTCCAACCTCTATTCCCTGTCCCACATGGCTGCCTGGATGGAAATTATAATAATTTCCTGGTGTGGCTTCCATGCGTTTCAGATCATCCGAAAAAGTATTTCTGGCAAAATCCCGCAGATTTTCTTTGGCCGCGCAGGCATTTAAGGTATAAGGCGCATGCGCCACGATTTTGCCGAATTCATGCTCCCTGGCAATCTCCTGAAACTTCGCCACATCTGCAGGGTCAATAGCTTTGGCATTCCCTCCTCTTGGATTTCTGGTAAAAAATGCAAACGTGTTGCCGCCATTTTTTACAATCTGGCGTCCCATGGCTGCGTAGCCTTTGGATGATGAAGTATGATTTCCTATATATAACATGTCGTTTTCCCTTCTTATTTACTATTTTATTATGAAAATCCCGTACGGTAGCCAAAAATGAGCCATGCTTGCACGAGCGAACTCTTGGATATCAAACGGGCTAGACCGTATGAGTAAGTAGGGCGATGGCCCGGATTACGAATGCGGTCGGCAGCTGCGGGAGCGCCATAGGCGCGAAACAGCTGACTCTCAGGCACTCCTTAAGTACATCCTATATATTTTAGCATTTCCCCCTTCTTTTTCAAGATATTTATTGACGAAAACCCATTTTATTCTTATACTGTTAAAAGGTGTGCTCTTCTGTAAAAAAGACTTTTGTCCCATACTTTTTCACAGAATTCATACATAGAAAAAAGGAAGGAAATCAACATGAAAGAACGTGAAAAGTTTTCATCCCGGCTTGGATTTATTCTCATTTCAGCCGGCTGCGCCATTGGAATCGGCAATGTATGGCGCTTCCCTTATATAACAGGACAGTACGGCGGCGCAGCATTTGTACTGATCTATCTTCTGTTCCTTGTAATTCTTGGACTGCCTATTATGGTTATGGAATTTGCTGTCGGACGCGCAAGCCGCAAGTCCGCTGCCAGAAGCTTCCATCTCCTTGAGCCAAAGGGCACCAAATGGCACCTTTACAGCTATGGAGCCATGCTTGGCAACTATATGCTGATGATGTTTTACACCACTGTAGGCGGCTGGATGCTGGCTTACTTCTTTAAAATGGCAAGCGGCACCTTCACAGGTCTTGATACAGAAGCGGTAGGAAACGTATTTAACACCATGCTCTCCAATCCTGGAGAAATGACCTTCTGGATGGTAATCGTAACTGCATTCGGTTTTGGTACCTGCTGCATGGGACTGCAAAAAGGTGTTGAGCGTATCACAAAGGTTATGATGGTATGTCTTCTTACTATTATGGTAGTTCTTTGCGTTAAGAGCTGTACGCTTCCAGGCGCCATCGAGGGTATTAAGTTCTATCTTCTCCCGGATTTTGGCCGTCTGAAAGAGAACGGACTGCTTTCCGGTATTTATGCCGCTATGGGACAGGCATTCTTCACCTTGAGCCTTGGGATCGGCGCAATGGCAATCTTTGGAAGTTATATCGACAAAGACCGCAGCCTTATGGGCGAATCCATCCAGATTGGTATTCTGGATACTTTCGTGGCACTGATGGCCGGACTTATTATTTTCCCCGCATGCTTTGCTTACAATGTAAGCCCTACACAGGGTGTTGGACTTGTATTCGTAACACTGCCGAACATGTTTAACCAGATGATGGGCGGCCGTTTCTGGGGTGCACTGTTCTTCATCTTTATGACATTCGCAGCCCTCTCCACCATCATAGCAGTATTTGAGAATATCTTAAGCTTTGCCATGGATCTGTGGGGCTGGAGCCGTAAGAAGGCAGTTCTGGTAAACGGAATTGCAATCTTTGTTTTATCCATGCCATGCGTACTTGGTTTCAACGTATGGAGCGGATTTCAGCCACTGGGCGCAGGAAGCACCATCCAGGATCTGGAGGACTTCATTATCTCCAATAACCTGCTTCCGCTTGGAAGCCTTGTTTACCTGCTGTTCTGCGTAACCCGCTACGGATGGGGATGGGACAATTTCATCAAAGAAGCGGATACAGGAAACGGCATTAAATTCCCGAAGTGGGCACGTCCGTATCTTACCTATGTACTGCCGCTTATTGTACTGTTGATTTTCGTAATGGGTTATTACGATAAATTCTTCAGATAATACTATTTTTACACTGTAGATCAGAGGCAAAAATTCACAGGATCATCCGCAAGAAAGGATCCTGCTATTCAGGATTTTTGCCTCACTTCTTATATAAAAAGCCACATGAGGATAAACGTATGCAAAAGAAAAAGAACTTATACAAAAAATCCAGATATTACCGGCAAAGACAGGTAAAAATCCAGAAGCTCTGCGTGGCAGCAGGTGGCTTATTGCTGCTGATCATACTTCTTCTGATTGTCCGTGGATGCACGGGAAAAACCGAAAAAGCAAACTCCTCCAGTGTAAATAACATATCCGCTGCCAATCCGGACAAAGCTGAGACAGATTCCATTTCTTCCAACAGCAAAAACAGCGATTCTTCATCCACTGATGGAGCTGAGCCGGATGCAGAATCTTCCGACAGCAGTGATACCGCCTCTGCCAAATCAAAGCACGACACCCCTGTCACCCTTACCGTAAGTGTAGTTGGAGACTGTACCCTTGGTACAGATGAGGCCTTCGATTACAGTACCAGCCTGAATGCATATTTTGAAAATTATGGAAAAGAATACTTTTTACAGAATGTAAAGAGCATTTTTGAAGCAGATGACCTGACTATCGCCAACAATGAAGGAACCTTCACAGACAGCAGCAGCCGCGAGGATAAAACCTTCGCATTCAAAGCACCCGCATCTTTTGCAGGAATTTACTCCAGCAGTTCTGTGGAAGCAGTGAACACAGCTAACAACCACAGCCATGATTACGGCGAGCAGAGCTTTCAGGATACCATGGATGCCCTGGATGCCCAGGGAATTGTTCATTTCGGCTATGATGAGACGGCTGTAATGGATATAAAAGGGGTAAAAGTAGGTCTTGTGGGAATCTATGAGTTATACGATCATCTAGAGCGTGAACAGCAGCTGAAAGACAACATTGCTAAGGTAAAAGAAGATGGCGCAGAGCTGATCATCGTTATCTTCCACTGGGGAAATGAAAAAGAAACCGTTCCAGACTCCAATCAGACCACACTTGGACATCTTGCCATTGACCTTGGTGCTGATCTTGTGTGTGGACATCATCCTCATGTACTTCAGGGAATTGAAGAATATAAAGGAAAGAATATTGTATACAGCCTTGGAAACTTCTGCTTCGGCGGAAACAGCGCCCCAAGTGACATGGACAGTATGATTTTCCAGCAGACCTTTACCATCTCAAACGACGGCGTAAAAACAGATAATGTAACAAATATCATCCCATGTTCCATCTCCTCCGCTTACGGCTATAACAATTACCAGCCAACGCCTGCTGAAGGGGATGAAAAGACCAGAATTATGGAAAAAATCCAGGAAAGAAGCTCCTGGATCGGATAGAAAAAATATGTTGTTCAGCACCCCCAGAGCGAAAGCTCCGGGGGTATTTTTTGATTATAATATCAGCATCGCATCTCCAAATGAAAAGAACCGATACTTCTCCTGCACTGCCACCTCATAGGCATGCAGAATATTCTCTTTTCCAGCCAGTGCAGACACCAGCATAACCAGTGTGGATTCCGGCAGATGGAAGTTGGTGATCAGACCGTCGATCATCTTAAATTTATAGCCTGGATAGATGAAAATTTCAGTCCAACCACTTCCGGATTTCAGGACTCCGTCCTCACCTGTTGCAGACTCCAGTGTACGGCAGCTGGTAGTTCCAACTGCTATCACGCGGCCGCCATTTTTCTTAGTGTCATTGATCAGCTTCGCCTGGTCTTCTTCTACAATGTAAAACTCAGAATGCATGTGATGCTGCTCTACATCGTCCACCTTAACCGGACGGAATGTACCAAGACCCACGTGAAGCGTTACGTGGGCAATATTTACTCCCTTGGCCTTCACCTGCTCCAGAAGCTCTTTTGTGAAATGCAGACCTGCTGTAGGTGCTGCTGCAGAGCCCTCATTCTTTGCATAAACGGTCTGGTAACGATTCTTATCCTTTAATTTATGAGTGATATATGGAGGCAGCGGCATCTCTCCCAGCTGGTCCAAAATCTCCTCAAAAATGCCTTCATAATGGAACTGGATCAGACGGTTGCCTTCGTCCACCACGTCGATGATATCGCCCTCTAAAATGCCATCACCAAATGTGATTTTGGCACCTGGACGAGCCTTTTTGCCAGGCTTTACCAGGCATTCCCAGATATCGTTCTCTCTTCTTTTCAGAAGAAGGATTTCGATCACTGCGCCAGTCTCTTCCTTGTGACCGTAAAGCCTTGCCGGAATAACCTTGGTATCATTGATAACCAAAGTATCACCTTCATTCAGATAGTCCAGTATATCCCTGAAATGGCGATGCTCAATACTGCCATCTGCCATAGAAAGATGCATAAGTCTGGAAGAACTTCTGTCCTCTAGCGGATCCTGGGCGATCAGCTCCTGAGGGAGCTCATAGTAAAAATCAGATGTTCTCATCTTTGGATTCCTCCTCTTTCCACTGCTTTTTCAGCTGCCGCACAAAATTCCATTCTTTGTTGGTGAGATCTGCCTTTTTCAGCAGATCCGGGCGCCTTCTGGCTGTACGAATGATAGACTGCTCTCTGCGCCACTTCTCTATATTTGCATGATGACCGGACATAAGAACCTCCGGAACCTTTTTACCATGCCACTCTTCCGGGCGGCTGTACTGGGGATATTCCAGAAGGTTTCCTGCAAAGGACTCGGTCTCGCCAGACTCCTGATTGCTGAGCACGCCTGGAACCATGCGGGAAATAGAGTCCATCATAACCATGGCCGGAAGCTCGCCGCCTGTAAGCACATAATCTCCGATAGACACATAATCCGTCACAATTTCCTCCAGAACACGCTCATCAATCCCCTCATAGTGACCGCAAAGGAAAACCAGGTCTTCCTCTTCCGCCATATCTCTTGCCATCTGCTGATTAAACACCTGTCCCTGCGGGGTGAGATAAACCACACGGGGGCGCTTCCCTGCTTTCTCGGCAATCGCTTCATAAGCCAGGTAAACCGGTTCTGCCTGCATCAGCATTCCAGCACCGCCGCCGTAAGTATAATCATCTACTTTCTGGTGCTTGTTAAAAGCATAGTCGCGGATATTTATGGCCTCCACAGAAAGGATTCCTGCATTAATGGCACGTCCTGTAATGCTGGTGTTCATTCCATTCCGGATCATTTCCGGAAAAAGGGTCAAAACATGGAATTTCATTTACAAAAGTCCTTTCATCAAATATACCGTCATCACATTCTCCTCCAGGTCAACATCAAGGATGCATTCCCTGATTGCCGGGAGAAGTACTTCCTGATGATCAGGAAGCTCTACTACGTAAACATCATTGGCTCCTGTCTCCATAACATCTTTCAGGGTTCCGAAATGGGTGTTGTCCTCCAGAACCACTTCCATGCCAATCAGGTCGCCGATGTAATATTCATCTTCATCCAGTTCCTGGGCTTCTTCTCTGGGAACCCACAGGTCTCTGCCTTTGTACATTTCAATATCATTTATATTATCAATCCCGTCAAATTTCAGGATCACAAGATTCTTAAAAAATTTCACGTTACGGATTTCCAGCTTTTTCATCTCTCTGCCAGCATCCAGAATCACGTATTCAAGATCCAGGAAACGCTCCGGATCTGTGGTAGGGAATACTTTTACTTCTCCCCGCACGCCATGAGTGGTGGTAATTACTCCAACCTTTAATAAATCTTCCATTCAAAACTCCTCTACAAAAAACGAATATGTCTGCCGTCCAGGACTTTCATAAGTAAAAACAGGAGCCATGTCTCCACAGCTCCTGCATCCATATATCTTGCTTATCATTGCAGAATATCTACAATCACTTTTTTGCTGCTTTTGGAAGAAGCCGCTTTTACTACGGTACGGATGGCCTTGGCGATTCTGCCCTGACGTCCGATCACCTTACCCATATCAGATGGTCCTACCTTCAGTTCGATAACAACAGCGTCATCCTTTTCTGTTTCGGTAACGACTACTTCGTCCGGATTTTCAACAAGAGATTTTGCAATTACTTCTACTAATTCTTTCATTACACACCTCCCTGATCCCGCCCCGGAGCATATTCAAAAAATGCCCTCATCTGGACGTCACAGAAATACCCCCTGAAAATTGCCGGTTACAGTTCACGACTTTCACAGGAAATACTGTGCAGTCTGAACCATTCTGGCAACCTCTAAGATACTCCTTAAATTATTTCTCGATTCCGGCCTGTTTGAGGATCTTAGCAACAACCTCTGTAGGCTGAGCACCGTTTGCAAGCCATTTCTTAGCTGCCTCTTCGTCAACCTTGCATACGCTTGGCTCCTGGTTCGGATCATATGTTCCGATCTCTTCGATACATCTTCCGTCACGTTTGCTGCGGGAATCTGCAACAACGATTCTATAGTAAGGTGCTTTCTTCTGTCCCATTCTTCTTAATCTGATCTTAACTGCCATTTTAATTTTCCTCCAATTTACTTTCTCTTTATTAGTTAATTTAATTATTTTATGTTAAAAAGGGAGCTTAAAGCCGCCTCTTTTACCACCCATTTTGCCGCCGCCCATGAGACCCGGCATCTGCTTCATCATCTTCTTGCTCTGCTCAAACTGCTTCACAAGGCGATTGACTTCTGCAACCTCCACACCTGCGCCTCTGGCAATTCTGTTCTTACGGGAAAGGTTCAGAATTCCCGGATTGGAACGCTCCTGTGGGGTCATGGAAAGAATAATGGACTTGGTTCTGTCCATTGCTTTCTCATCGATCATGCTCTCCACATCTTTCATCTTGCTTCCCACACCTGGGAGCATATTCAGGATACTGGAGATTCCGCCCATCTTATTCATCTGTTCAAGGCTGGTAAGATAGTCATTGAAATCAAAATCCATCTTCTTCAGCTTCTTGGACATCTCCTGGGCTGCTTCCTGATCTACGGCTGCTTCTGCCTTCTCGATCAGGCTCATTACATCTCCCATACCAAGGATACGGGATGCCATTCTCTCCGGATAAAACTGTTCCAGATCGGATAACTTCTCTCCCATACCTACATACAGGATTGGCTTGCCAGTTACGGACTTGATGGAAAGAGCTGCACCACCACGGGTATCACCATCCATCTTGGTCAGGATCACTCCATCAATTCCAACCTTCTCTGCAAAAGTCTGGGCTACATTGACTGCATCCTGTCCGGTCATGGCATCTACTACAAGGACTGTAGCATCTACCTCAATATTAGCCTTAATATCAGCAAGCTCCTGCATCATATCCTCATCGACATGAAGACGACCTGCTGTATCAATGATCACTACATTCTGCTGATTCGCCTTGGCATGTGCAACAGCCGCCTTGGCTATGTCTACCGGGCTCTGCTTATCACCCATGGTAAAGACTTCCACGCCTTGTTTCTCACCGTTTACCTGCAGCTGAGTGATCGCTGCGGGTCTGTAAACGTCACAGGCTACCAGAAGAGGTTTCTTACCTTTCGACTTGATCTTACCTGCAAGCTTGGCTGCGGTAGTAGTCTTACCGGCTCCCTGAAGACCTGCCATCATAATGACAGTCAGATCATTGCCAGGCTTGATCGGAAGCTCTGTAGTCTCGCTTCCCATAAGATTAACCAGCTCTTCGTTTACAATCTTGATGACCATCTGGCCTGGGTTCAGTCCGTTCATAACGTCCTGTCCAACTGCACGTTCCTGTACAGATTTCGTGAACTGTTTCACGACTCTGAAGTTAACGTCTGCTTCAAGGAGTGCCATCTTAACTTCTTTAAGAGCAATCTTAACATCCTCTTCGGTCAGACGGCCTTTGCTTCTCAGCTTCTTAAATACATTCTGAAGTTTATCTGTTAAGCTTTCAAATGCCATGAATTATAACTCCTCTAAAATCACATTGGATATTGCCTCAATATCATCAGCGTGATATCCGGATGCAAGCTCATGTATCTTCTGTACCTGTCCCCGGATATTCACAAACTTCTCCACCAGATGCAGCTTCTCTTCATATCCTTCCAGTGCCTTGTCACAGCGTCTGATCATATCATGTACGCCCTGACGGCTGATATTCAGTTCCTCTGCAACCTCACTTAAAGAATAATCCTCCAGAACTACACTCTCGTAGATCTGCTGCTGTCTCTTCGTAAGAAGCTCTCCGTAAAAATCATAGAGCAAAGTACGTTCCACAAACTTTTCCATTCGTTATCACCTTGGGTATCATACCGTATTTTGTGGTGTGTGTCAAGTGTTTTTTCTTTACACGCAATATTTTTTATATGTCCAAATTTATTATACGCTATTTCTAATTGTCTGCCCTTATGTTATACTATAAAAGCTGCCGAGCCTCCAGCAGAAAGGAGGTGAATTCGATGGATAATATTATTGCTCTAATCCTTGTCCCTGTCGCAGTAAATGTAATTAGCTACTGCATTTACAAATGGCTGGACAGAAAAGACAAATAGGCAGCATAACAGCCTAAGGCATAAGCCACCTACATAAACGGAATAGAAAACCCCGGAAGTCTCGCACACCTCCGGGGTTTTCGTTTGCTTTCGATGGACTATTGCTCTAATCCTTAGCTACTATTAGGATATGCCATAACCAACGAAATGTCAACTTAAAATTCACATATTTTACTGACACTTAAAATCCACATATTTTACTGAATCAAACTATCATCATCAAAATAATTAATTCTCATAGAAGCCTTTACATCCTTCAGAGTCTCAGCTGCCTTTGCCTCAGCCACCTTACTGCCCTCTCTTAAAATGTCATAAACATCCGGAATACGCTGTTCCCACATTTTACGGCGCTCGCGGATCGGGCCAAGCTCAGCCTGGAGAACGTTGTTCAGGAACTTCTTAACCTTAACATCTCCAAGTCCGCCTCTCTTATAATGGTCTTTCAGCTCGTCCAGGTTCTGATAATCCGGAAGAAATTCCGGGAAGTATTCTGGTTTGCAGAAAGCATCCAGATAAATAAATACCGGGTTGCCATCAACATTTCCCGGATCCTGAACACGAAGATGATTCGGATCCGTGAACATGGACATAACCTTCTTCTTAACCTCATCTGCCTCATCGGAAAGATAAATGCAGTTTCCAAGAGATTTACTCATTTTTGCCTTACCGTCAATACCTGGCAGACGCAGGCACGCCTTGTTGGAAGGAAGTACGATCTCCGGCTCTGTAAGTGTCTCACCATATACTGTGTTAAACTTGTGTACGATCTCTTTGCACTGCTCCAGCATAGGAAGCTGATCCTCTCCAACCGGAACTGCTGTTGCACGGAAGGCTGTAATATCAGCAGCCTGGCTGATAGGATAGCAGAAGAATCCAACCGGAATGCTGGCTTCGAAATTACGCATCTGGATCTCAGATTTCACAGTAGGGTTACGCTGAACACGGGCCACTGTAACCAGATTCATATAATAGAAGGTAAGCTCTGTAAGCTCCGGAACCATAGACTGGATGAAAATTGTGGATTTCTCCGGATCAATCCCGCAAGCCAGATAATCAAGTGCTACCTGGATAATATTCTGACGAACCTTCTCCGGGTGCTCTGCGTTATCAGTAAGCGCCTGGGCATCCGCGATCATAATATAAATCTCGTCATAATTTCCGGAATTCTGAAGCTTTACACGCTCAGATAAAGAGCCTACATAATGTCCCACATGAAGACGGCCTGTAGGGCGGTCTCCTGTTAAAATTACTTTTTTCATAGTTTGCTACTCCTTATATTCACCGCCATGCCGATCCTTTTTTAACCAACACAGTTGTACTTATTTATAATCATTTCAGCAAACACTCCCCATTTTTTTACATGAATATGCAAAACGTCCAAAGCACATAGATTAACTTTAGTTATTAACTGCAAGCTGGGGAAATGCTTCTATTTTTCAATTACAGACTTGCGCGAATTACTTTCGGTCTGCATCCGGCAGTCTCCAGTGCTTTCACGATCTGATTCTTATGGTCTGTACCAAACGCCTCCAGAGTGATCTTCAGTTCTACAGCTGCATTACGGTTTGTGCTTACAAACTGGTTATGATCCAGCTTGATAACATTTCCCTGATTCTCTGCAATAATAGAAGCCACACGTACCAGTTCACCAGGCTTATCCGGGATAAGAACAGATACTGTAAAGATTCTGTCACGCTGGATCAAGCCATGCTGTACTACAGAAGACATGGTAATCACATCCATATTTCCACCACTTAAAATGGACACAACCTTTTTATTCTTGAAATCAAGATGACGAAGCGCAGCCACTGTCAGAAGTCCTGAATTCTCAACGATCATCTTGTGATTCTCTACCATATCCAGGAATGCAACGATCAGCTCATCATCCTCAACCGTGATGATTTCATCCAGATTCTCCTGGATATATGGGAAAATATGAGAGCCCGGAGTCTGAACTGCAGTACCATCTGCAATGGTGTTTACATGGGGCAGTGTAACAACCTCCCCTTTCTCAAGAGAAGCCTTCATGCAGGCTGCACCTGCCGGCTCTACACCGATTACTTTAATATGAGGATTAAGAAGCTTGGCAAGTGTGGATACACCTGTTGCAAGTCCGCCTCCACCGATTGGCACCAGAATATAATCTACAAGAGGAAGCTCCTGAATGATCTCCATAGCAATGGTTCCCTGTCCGGTAGCAACTGCAGGATCGTCAAAAGGATGAATAAAGGTATAGCCCTTTTCTTCAGCAAGCTCCAGAGCATATGCACAGGCCTCATCATAAACATCACCATGAAGAATAACCTCTGCGCCATACCCTTTTGTACGCTCTACTTTAATAAGCGGTGTAGTGGTCGGCATTACGATCACGGCCTTCACACCGTATTTGTGTGCTGCATATGCCACACCCTGTGCATGGTTTCCAGCGGAAGCTGTGATCAGGCCTTTGCCCCTCTCTTCGTCGGAAAGAGTACTGATCTTATAATAAGCTCCACGCACCTTATACGCACCTGTTCTCTGCATGTTCTCTGGTTTGAAGAAAACCTTGTTTCCAGTGAGTTCAGAGAAATAACTGCTCTTCACCAACTTGGTCTCCTGGGTTACCTGCTTAACTATTTCTGCCGCTTCTTCAAAACTCTCTAATGTAAGCATTTTTATTTTTCCTCCTGTAGTCTGTGGGGTTAGTTTTCATCCGGACGAATATCAAACAACGCATCCACAAAAGAATTTGCATCGAATTTCTGTAAATCGTCAATGCTCTCACCAACGCCGATATATTTCACCGGAATATCAAGCTCAGACTGGATTGCCACCGCAATACCACCCTTGGCTGTACCATCAAGCTTGGTAAGAATGATACCGGTTACATTTGCCACCTCTGCAAACTGTCTTGCCTGCACAAGTGCGTTCTGTCCTGTCGTTCCATCCAGAACCACCAGAGTTTCCAGATACGCTTCCGGATATTCCTTCTCCAGAATGCGGTAAATCTTGCGAAGCTCTTCCATAAGATTCTTCTTATTATGAAGTCTTCCTGCGGTATCACAGATCAGAACGTCTGCATTGCGGGCCTTGGCTGCTGCCACTGCATCATAGACAACTGATGCCGGATCTGCTCCATCCTGACCGCCAATGATTTCCACTCCTGCCCGGTTCGCCCACTGGGTCAGCTGTTCCCCTGCCGCTGCACGGAAAGTATCCGCAGCTCCAAGAATAACCTTTTTGCCCTGGTCCTTCAGCTTGCCGGCAAGTTTTCCAACGGAAGTTGTTTTTCCAACACCATTGACACCGATCACAAGAATAACGGATTTACGGTTTTCAAACTCGTACTCTGTGCTGTCTACCGTCATCTGCTCCTTGATGGTATCAATAAGAAGCTGCTTGCACTCCTTGGGATCCCTGATATTTCGGATTTCCACCTGGTCTTTTAATTTGTCCAGAATGGCTGTGGTGGCATTGATTCCAATGTCACCCATGATCAGGATTTCTTCCAGCTCCTCATAAAAATCATCATCTATTGTTGAATAGCCGGTGAAAAGAGAATCAAATCCTGCCACAATGTTGTCTCTTGTTTTTGTCAGGCCACTGACAAGTCTTTTAAAAAAGCCCTTCTTTTCCTCTGCCATTTCCTCTCCTCCTTTTACTGCGTAAGCTGGTTTTCCACAAGATCAACGGAAACCAGCGTGGAGACGCCTTTCTCCTGCATGGTAATACCATAAAGTCTGTCTGCGGCATTCATAGTACCACGCCTGTGTGTTATTATAATAAATTGCGTGTTCTTCGTCAACTTCTGAAGATAGCCTGCGAAACGGCCTACATTCGAATCGTCAAGTGCCGCCTCGATCTCATCAAGAAGACAGAATGGCGACGGCTTCAGATTCTGGATTGCAAACAAAAGTGCGATTGCAGTAAGTGCCTTCTCACCACCGGAAAGCTGCATCATATTCTGAAGCTTTTTGCCCGGCGGCTGGGAAATAATACGAATTCCTGCTTCCAGAATGTCCACGTCTTCCTCAAGCTCCAGAGTCCCCTTACCGCCTCCAAACAATTCCTTGAAAGCCTTGTCAAACTCTCTCTGGATATCCTGGAATTTCTCCGTAAACTGTTTACGCATTCCCTCATCCAGTTCCTGGATAATGTTCTCCAGCTGTGCCTCTGCGGTTTTCAGATCCTCATACTGTCCGGAAAGGAAAGCATGACGCTCTGAAATCTCCTTATATTCCTCAATTGCATTTACATTAACGTTACCAAGCTTACGGATTTCATCCTTCACCTGGGCAATTTCTTTCTTCATGGCTTTCAGATCGTTCAGCTCTTCTTTTTTGTACTGAAGGGCATTGTTCGGGGTGATCTCATACTCATTCCACATATAGGAAATCTGAGATTCCCTGTGCTCTTCCAGCTTCTCGATCTGACTTTTCAGACGGTAACACTCTTTGTCCAGAAGTGAAATCCTGCCGGACAGCTGATCCCGCTTCTCAAAAAATGCCTTGTGGCTGGCATTTTTTTCATCCTTCACACTCTGCCAGCTCTCCATCTGAGCCTTCGCCTTGGTTTCATCCTCTTCCAAAGTCCGGATTACTGCCTCCAGGTTCTCTACAGACTGGCGCTTTCTCTCATTCTCTTCGCCGCCAAGCTCCAGCGTTTCATGAATATCTGCTTCCTCCTGGCGAAGAGCTTCCATCTCATGGGTCAGACGGCCCAGAGTCTCTGCTGCGAAGCTTTCTTTCTGCTGGGCTGTACTTGCTTCCAGACGAAGAGCCTCCAGTTTCCTGGAAACCTCCTGCTCAGAAGCCCTCCAGGTCTCTAATTCTTCCTGTTTATTCTGGATAAAAGTCTCCAGTTCTTTCTCATCCTGCTCAGAAGCCTTCAATTCTTCGGCAATCTTGCTGTGATCAGCCTCTGCCTCCTCGATCTGACGGCGGATTTCCATCTGCTCTCTCTGAATCTCTCCGTAGCCAGCCTGGATTTCCTTTGTCTTGGCTTCTACCTGGTTAATGTTCATCTTCGCCGTGTTCTGGGCAACATACTGCTGACGCAGTTTTTCCTGCAGATCTGCAATGGTGTCACGCATAACATTGCGCTTGCTTCGATTATCATTAATAGCAGTCTGCATGTCATCCATGTCTTTTCGAAGAGCCTTCACACTGGATTCCAGTTCTTCGATCTCACGGCGGCGGCCAAGAAGGTTGCTGTTATTCTTAAAAGAACCGCCTGACATAGAACCGCCCGGACTGAAGGATTCACCCTCCACAGTTACCATACGAAGACTGTGCCGGTACTTTCGCGCAATGGCAATGGCATTGTCAATGTGATCCACCACAAGCACACGACCCAGAAGATAAGTAGCAAGTCCAACATACTCCGGACCTGTAGTTACCAGTTCACTGGCAAGCCCGATCACTCCCGGCTCCTGCAGCGCATCCCTCTGGGTAAAACCACTTCTGGTATTGATACTGTTAAGCGGAAGGAACGTAGCACGGCCGAAACGGTTTTTCTTCAGAAATTCAATCATGTGCTTGGCAGTCTGTTCATTGTCTGTGACAATGTTCTGAATACTTCCGCCAAGAGCCGTCTCAATGGCGATCTCATACTCCTTATTTACCTGGATCAGATCTGCTACAACACCCTTAATTCCCGGTACTCGGTCCTTCTGTTCCATTACACGGCGGATACTGTTTCCGTATCCGTCATAGCGCTCTGTAATATTTTTCAAAGATTCCAGCCTGGAAGCCTCACGGTGATATGCGCTCTGGCCGATTTCCATCTGGCCGTTCTGTTTCTTTAATTCATCTGTAATTTTATGTACTTCATTATCCAGGCGCTGACACTCTGCATTCATGTCCTGGATAAGTGTGGTAATTCCCTGAAACTTCTCCTTTGCCCTCTCCAGCTCACTCTGCTGCTGGGCTTCCTCTGTTTTCAAATGAAGCTGTCTCTGACTGATTCCCGCTTTACGGATATCGATCTGCTCCATCATGGTATCGAAACGCTGGGCTTTTCCTTTGGTAGTGGCACGGGTATTGAGAAGCTCGATAATCTCGTTCTTGCCATTCTCCACTGCCTGGGAGCACTCTTCGATCTGTGCCTGAATATTGGAAATCCGGTCCTCTTCTGCCTCCTGGCGCTTCCTTGCTTCCAGAAGAGCTGCATGGAGCTGGGATTTCTCCGCCTCCTGCCTCTCCAGAGACTCCTGGCGTTCCTTCAGATCCGCCTCAATGGACTGCAGACGGCTCTTGTAATGTTCTTCACTCTGCACTCCGGACAAAATCTGTTCCCGAAGTACCTTGGTCTCGCCATCCAGCTGCTGCCTGCGGATTGCCTTATTCTGCGTCTCTTCACGCAGCTGATCCATCTGGGAATTCAACTGTTCCAGTTCCTCTTCCAGACGATCATATTCCACTTTCGTCTGCTCGTAAGCCTTCTGATTCTCCTCCAGCTCCTCAGCAGCCCGGGTATTCTTGGTATCCAGCTCTTTTAATTCACGGCTGGTCTCCTCGTTTTCCAGAAGAAAACTGTTCACATCCAATTCCCGCAAAGTGTCTCTTTTGGCAAGATAAATTCTGGCTGTCTCGGACTGGCGCTCCAAAGGGCCCAATTGTCTGGTAAGCTCACTTAAAATATCGGTAACACGCACCAGGTTCGCCTGCTCGTCCTGCAGCTTCTTAATGGTAGTTGCCTTTCTTCGCTTAAACTTTACGATTCCGGCAGCTTCGTCAAAAAGCTCACGGCGCTCTTCCGGCTTACCGCTTAAGATCTTATCGATCTGTCCCTGCCCGATGATGGAATAGCCCTCTTTCCCAATACCGGTATCGTAAAACATCTCATTAATATCCTTCAGACGACAGGCACTTCCATTAATAAGATATTCACTTTCACCGGAACGGTAAAGTCTTCGGGTAACCGTAACCTCATTAAAATCAACCGGAAGCTTGTGATCGCTGTTATCCAGAGTAATGGCAACAGAAGCAAAGCTAAGGGGCTTTCTGGTCTCCGTGCCGGAAAAAATAACATCCTGCATGTTTCCGCCTCGAAGCTGCTTGGCGCTCTGTTCTCCAAGGACCCAGCGGACCGCATCACCTACGTTGCTTTTTCCACTGCCGTTGGGGCCAACGATTCCCGTAATTCCATTATGAAATTCGAAATTGATTTTCTGTGCAAAGGACTTAAACCCGTGCACTTCAATATTTTTTAAATACATGTATTCGAATCCTTGTTATTATTTTCTCATCTTCCGGATTGCCTGGTAAGCAGCTTCCTGTTCGGCAGCTTTCTTGGTATGTCCTACTCCGGTACCCATCACATGACCGCTGACAAGCACATCCACGGTAAAGCTTTTATTGTGATCCGGGCCTTCTTCTTTTATCAGATGGTACTCCACAAGATGGGTTCCCTTCTCCTGTACGATTTCCTGCAGGATGGTCTTGCTATCATAAAAGAGCTGTTTATTCTCAAGATCGTTCAGAATGAATTTCAGAACAAACTCCTTTGCGCTAGCAAAACCACCGTCCAGATAGATAGCTCCAAGCAGAGCCTCTGTTGCATCAGAAACAATAGAGTCACGGTTTCTTCCACCGGTCATGTCCTCACCTTTTCCAAGGAGCAGATACTGTGGCAGTCCGAAATCTCTTGCACAATAAGCAAGACTGGGCTCGCAAACCAGGCTGGCTCTCTTCTTGGTCAATTCGCCCTCTGGAATCTGGGTGAACTTCTTATAGAGAAAATCACTGCTGATCAGCTCCAGAACTGCATCTCCAAGAAACTCCAGACGCTCGTTGCAGCCTGCCTTACCAAGCTTCTTCTCGTTTGCATAGGAACTATGTGTCAGTGCAAGGATCAGAAGGTTCCTGTTCCTGAACTCATAACCGATCCGGTTCTCCAATGCTTTTAACTTTTTTTCCATGATAAACTTCCTTCCCTCTGACTAGCTGGCAGCCCTCCGGCAGGTCTTTGCCGAAGAGTCTGCTGCAATGCATGGATGATCATGCTTTTTCTGGTGTCTCTTCCACCATATGGGCAGCGATTTTCTCATTGATCTTCTGCTGTCTGAACTGAACACACTGAAAAATAGCGTGACGAATCTCAACCGCCCTGGCACTGCCGTGTGTCTTCACAACCAGTCCCTTAAGACCCAGAAGAGGGGCTCCGCCGTACTCACTTGCATCAAATGCCTTCATAGTTTCTTTGACGGCCGGTTTCACCAGAAGAGCTCCAACCTTGCTGCGGGTGTCTTTCATAAGACCGGTTTTAAGCATCTTCATAAAGGTACTTCCAAGTCCTTCATAAAGCTTCAGGATCACGTTCCCGACAAAAGCCTCGCAGACAATCACATCTGCATAACCAGCTGGAATATCCCTTGCTTCAATACTTCCAATAAAATTGATCCCCGGGCATTCCTTCAAAAGAGGGAACGTCTCCTTCACAAGGGCATTTCCCTTCTCCTCCTCTGCACCAATGTTTACAATAGCAACACGAGGGTTCTTGATTCCAACCACGTCTTCCATATAGATGGAACCCATCTTCGCAAACTGTACCAGATGCTCTGGTCTGGCATCTACGTTCGCACCGCAGTCAATAAGAAGTGACACACCATTCTGGGTAGGAATCAAGGGTGCCAGCGGCGGACGCTGTACTCCTTTGCTTCTTCCTACGATCACCTGACCACCTACTAAAATGGCGCCTGAGCTTCCAGAGGAAACAAATGCTTCTGCTTCCTGCTTCTTCACAAGATTCAGTCCTACCACAATGGAAGAATCTTTCTTCTTACGGATTGCCAGAACCGGAGGCTCTGCTGTCTCGATCACCTCTGTGGTATTCACGATCTGGATTCTTTCCTTGGGGTAATTCTGAAATTTACTCAGCTCTTTCTCAATTACATCCTGCCTGCCGGTAAGGATCACATCAATGTCTTCCCTCTCGGCAACAGCCTCTACGGCTGCTTTCACTGGTTCTGCCGGAGCGTTGTCTCCGCCCATGGCATCTACTACAACTCTAACTGTCTCTGCCATATTTTTCTCCTCTTCGGATATTTTTCAACACTGTACTCTGGTAATGCAAAAACATCCATTATAATCGGGATATGCAAAACACAGCCCAATTCAACAGCTCCTCCATACCAGAGCATGTTTGAAAAAGGCTACAAGGTACACTATCCCGAATAATACTATTCTACTTTATCTGCCCCCTCTTAGTCAATAGGAAATCAAAGAAAGCTTCCTGCCCCAAAGACTGTGGTTGACGAAGCTTCCAATCTCCGCTATACTCTCACTGGGAGCAGATAGGTGCCGGTGTGCCTCCTGGTCTTCAAAACCAGTGTGGGGCGCTAATCCCGTCCCGGATGGGTTCGATTCCCATATGTTCCCGCCAAAAAAGCATACCCAGCTTTCCATTCTTACTCTTCTCATGGAGACTACGTTTTCGAAATAACCATACCACTCACTTGTCTGTGAATCCGATTGCGCAGGTCTAAAAGCCTCGACGCAGCCGATCTGTCTGCTGCAAGTTTCGTTTTAATACTCTTCCTCCATTTTCCATAGCTGTAATCCGCTCTCTGTCAAACCCCTCCAGCAGTATGATCGCACATTTACGGGATATTCCCAGACGGTCACGAAATTCTCCAGTCTGGATCATCCCCTTTTCTTCATATAACAGATACGCCATATCCAGAGCTTTCTGCCGTATTTCCCAGTGCATATAATGCTTCTCGTCAAACCGTACAAGAACACCCTCCCGCACCATGGCAAAGAACACTTCTGAAAAATCCCGCTCACCGGAAAATACTTTCTTCACTTCATCTGTCAGCGGAGGCATAAAGCCCGATTTCAGATATAATTCCTGCAGCTGCAAAAAGACAGAATTCCCACATATTTCTTCTGTTATTTTTCCTGAAGCGTGTGCTTTTTTTCTTTCCTTTCCGGTACATGCGCAATGAACAACAGCATCTGCATTCTGTCTTTTTTTCCTTTTTACCCCATTGGGATTCAGCACAACTCCACCGCCGATGGTTTCTACCGGCGAATAAAATCTTATAACAAAATGATCCCCTGCTTTCATTGCCGTCACCTGCTCCATCCGAAGCTGGACTACGGCCTCTTCACCGGGCTTCAGCACTTCTCTGTCAAACAGAATTATTTTACACACCAGTTCTGCTGCCCCATGATAAAGATGAACACGGGTACCGCTTTTTAAAGAACGCTGTCCTGATTTCAACAGCTGCAGCCGTACATCTGCGATCATGGTACCTTCCATACTTCCTGCTGCTGCCAGAATTTCTCCCCGGGAGATATGCTCTTTTCCAATTCCCGGAAGGTTCACTGCCACCCGCTGTCCCGGAACAGCTTCGGATACTTCCTGTCCATGCACCTGAATTCCCCGGATTTTTACCCTTTCAGCTCTGGGATAAAGCATAGTGTCATAATTCAAGCCTAAACTGTCATCAAGCAGCGTCCCTGTCACTACGGTTCCAAAGCCTTTTAAAGAAAACACACGATCTATGGGCAGGCGAAACGCAGATGCTTTTGTCCCCATTCTGCCTGTGCAGCTGTCACCTTCTTTTCGGGAAAGCTTCTGATTTCCCGTGTTTTTTCCGACGGTGCACAGTTTCCACAACACCCTGCGCAGTTCCTCAATCCCACGCCCATCCACAGCACTGGTCACTACCACATCCGCATTTTCCAGAAACGTTCCCTCTGCAAATTCCTTGATTTCCTGGTCAAGTCCCTTTTTCCATTCCAGGTCACCTTTGGTGAGTACAATCACACCCTTTCGAATACCAAGCAGGGAAAGTATTGCCAGATGTTCCCTGGTCTGAGGCATAACTCCCTCATCCGCTGCAATCACTACCATGGCAATGTCCATTCCGCCAGCTCCGGCCAGCATATTCTTTATAAATTTTTCATGACCTGGCACATCAATAATCCCTGCTTCCCTGCCATCCGGAAATTTCAGAAACGCAAAACCATTTTCAATTGTAATCCCCCGCCTTTTTTCCTCTGCCAGGCGATCCGTATCCGTGCCTGTCAGCGCCTTGACCAGCCAGGTTTTACCATGATCAATATGTCCGGCAGTACCTATGATCCTGTGCCTTTTTTCTTCCATATCTTTTTCACGCCCCATTTTGTTCGAACAATCCCACTTTTTCGTTTCCAAATAAACAGCGCGAAGAAGCCACTTCTCCGCGCCATGTTTACGTTTATAACAATATTGTCTTTTTTCTGTTGTTTGGAAATATAATTCAGTAATTTAATAACATTATTCTACAGTAACAGATTTTGCCAGGTTTCTCGGCTTGTCCACATCCAGGCCCTTCGCTACGCTGACATAATATCCCATCAACTGCAGCGGAACAATTGCAAGGCTGGTTGTGAAATACTTCTCCGTCTTGGGAACATATACGGAGAAATCAGCGGTATCCTCAATACTGTAATTGCCATAGCTGGTCAGTCCCATCAGATAAGCTCCACGGCTCTTTACCTCAACCATATTGCTCAGTGTCTTCTCAAAAAGATCCTTCTGGGTCATCACACCGATCACCAGAGTACCATCCTCTACAAGGCTGATCGTTCCGTGCTTCAGCTCACCTGCTGCGTAAGCCTCAGAATGAATATAACTGATTTCCTTCATCTTCAGGCTTCCTTCCATGCTGATAGCATAGTCAATTCCTCGTCCAATGAAGAAAATATCATGGGCATTTGCATACTTGCTTGCAAACCACTGGATACGCTCCTTATCATCCAGAACACGGCTGATCTTGTCCGGCAGGGTCTCCATCTCAGCAAGCAGACGGGTCACATTCCCCTCCTCAAGCTTTCCCTGGACAAAAGCACTCTGGATAGCCAGCAGATACATGGCGATCAGCTGGGTGCTGTAAGCCTTGGTGGTGGCAACAGAAATCTCAGGTCCTGCATAAGTATATAACGTATAATCGCTCTCTCTTGCAATGCTGGAGCCTACAACATTGACTACACTAAGTACCGGAACATTTCTATCCTTGGCAAGACGAAGGGCAGCCAGGCTGTCTGCGGTCTCTCCAGACTGGGAAATAATAACCACCATGGAATCCTCCACAAGGATCGGATCACGGTAACGGAACTCAGAAGCCACATCCACCTCAACCGGGATCTTCGCCATGGATTCGATCACATATTTGCCAACCATACCAACATGGTAAGCAGAACCGCAGGCGATGATATAGATTCTCTTAAGAGAAGCCAGCTTCTCATCTGTAAGCCCTGTCTCAGAAAAATCAATGTGTCCCTCTTTTACATAAGCGCCAATGGTGTCCTGAACGGCCTTCGGCTGCTCATGGATCTCTTTCAGCATAAAGTGCTCATAGCCGCCCTTCTCAGCAGCAGCTGCATCCCACTGGATCTCCACAACGTCTTTCTCAATCTCTTCACGGTCGATATTGTAGAAATGGATCTCATCACGGGAAAGCTCCGCAATTTCAAGATTGCCGATATAATAAACTCTTCTGGTCTGATCCAGGATCGCAGGAACATCAGAAGCGATAAGGCTTCCGTTCTCGCTCTTTCCAATGATCAGCGGACTGTCCTTGCGGGCTGCAAACAGTTTGCCCGGATAGTCCTTGAAAATAACACCAAATGCATAAGAACCGCGGATACGGAGCATTGCTCTGGAGATTGCTTCCAACGGAGTTCCGGTTTTCTTATAGTAGTAATCTACCAGCTTCACAGCCACTTCTGTATCTGTCTGTGAATAGAACGTATAACCGGAACGAAGAAGCTTCGCCTTCAGCTCCTGATAATTCTCGATAATTCCATTATGAACAAGTACTACGGACTTATCATCTGTACAATGAGGATGGGCATTTGTCTCAGAAGGCTCTCCATGAGTCGCCCAGCGGGTATGACCGATACCGCAGGTACCCGGTACGGCTGAACCGCCGTCTGTCTTCTCGATCAAAGTTTTCAGACGCCCTTTCGCCTTTACGATTGCGATCTTATCAGTTGCCTCGTTTCGAACTGCGATACCTGCTGAATCATAGCCTCTGTATTCCAGCTTGGAAAGGCCTGTCAGCAAAATCGGTGCCGCCTGTTCATCTCCTACATAACCAACAATTCCACACATAAAATTTCCTCCTCAGTCTCAGTCTTAATCATTCTCCTCGTTTTTCTCCTGGCCAGCTGTCTTCTGCCATGCCTCAACCCCTTCTGTATTTTCCTTCTGGAAAAGGATTTTGAAGGTAAGCATCAAAAGCTTCAGATCCAGCTTCAGAGAATAGGTCTCAATATAGGTGAGATCCAGTTTCAGCTTATCATAAGGTGTCGTGTTGTATTTACCATAAACCTGGGCATAACCGGTAAGTCCGGCCTTCACTTTCAGGCGGTAATCAAATTCAGGGATCCTCTCGCTATACAGTGCAGCAATTTCCGGCCGCTCCGGTCTTGGGCCTACCAGAGACATATCACCTTTCAGGATATTAAAAATCTGTGGCAGCTCATCGAAATGGATCCGGCGGATAAGCTTCCCGACCGGTGTGATCCTGTCATCCTCTTTCTTCGCCAGCTGGGCACCCTTCACTTCAGAGTCCATTTTCATGCTTCTGAATTTCAGGATCATAAAGATCTGCTTATCCTTCGTAAGACGCGGCTGCTTATAAAAAACAGGACCGCCATCATAAAGCTTAATAGCAAGTGCGATCAGAATCATAAACGGAGATGCAATCACCAGCCCTGCCAGGGAAAATATAATATCCACAATTCTTTTGAAAAACAGCTGCTCTGCTGTCAGACGCAGGTTTCTGGAAAGAAGAAGCGTGGTATCAAATAAATGAATATCGTCTGCATTCCGGAGCATAATATCAGAAAGCTTCGGAATAGAATAACAGCGGATATCCTTCTCAAAGCAGTATTTCAGGAGAAGATTTCGTTCGTGGGACGGGATATCCCCGATCACAACTGCTTTATATCCGTTGATCTTCTCCTTGATCACGTCAAGGCCAAGGGAAAGGGATGCCATCTCTTTAATGGCATATTTATCCTCTCTGGTCTCAAACTTATTCCTTAAATCTCCCGGATTACGTCCGCCATAAATCATCAGCATCTGTCTGGGCGGATACAGTCTGGTGTACACATAACGCATACCAACCACCCATATGACAACGATCACCAGGTCAATCCCCGTCATAGCCAGCATAGGTGTCAGATGCTCTCCCAGACGCCAGCGACCGATCAGGCACAACTGTAAATAGGTAATAAAATTCACGCAGCACACAGACAGGATCTGGGAATAGATTACTTCAAATACCCGCAGATAACCCACCTTAAAACCACCGTAAATTTTGTAAAAGAAGTATATCATCAGCACATACAAACCGATGACTACCTGATTACCTCTGTCAAAGCGTCTGCCGATGACCTCCTTGTGGGCATAAAATTTATACCAGATATAGGCGAAAAGCAATGTTTCAATAGCGATGATCACCGCAGACGCCAAAAACATGATCAGTCTCTTATATCGTTCGCGATTTTCCATTTTTTCCTCCAGTAAATTTCCTCTGAAATCTATACGTTGTATAAGTATAGCACAAAAAATCCCAGAGGAAAACGATTTTTTTCGTCACTCATTTTTGACAAAAAATGACAGAGCGGGTTGATATCCACCCCAAACCGTGATAAAATCAGTACACATTGTGGTAAAGCAATATAATATTTATACAATATGATATTTTATAATGTGAAGTAAATAACAGATTCTAAGTTTTGTCAATATGTAATTTTCAGAGTGACGGTTTACAGGTACTGTTCCGTTACTGTTCACAGGGAATGTTCCGCGAGGTGTTTTTTGTGAGCAAGGCTCACAGAAAACCCGAGAATTGCGGCGCGAAATCATGCAAATGCATGATTTCTGTGCATCACGGAGCGTGTTGCTGTGAACGGAGTGAACAGCTGCGAAGTATACCTCGGTCTGCAGAAAGGAATCAATGCGTCATAATCAAATTTCCAGACAGAATAAAAATAAAAAAATAAAATATCTCGCCATAGGACTTGCCGCTGGCGTTCTTGGCATAGGCTCAGCTGCAGGTGTTCTCACTTCTGCCAACAGCCATGCTGTGACCCAGAGTGCATCCTCTTCCACACAGGATACTGACCAGATCACTTATAAAGGTGTTACCTATGTTCCGAAAGGGAATCTTGAGACTTACCTTTTCGCCGGAATTGATTCTCCGGATAAGGTAACCGAGATCAAGGAATACGACGGCACCGGTCAGTGCGACGTGCTGCTTGTGCTTGTCCGCGACAGAAGCACAGACACCTGCAAGTTTCTCACCATCGACCGGAACACCATGACTCCGGTGAAGAGCCTTGCAGATGACGGCTCTTACATAGATACCACAGAATGCCAGATATCCCTGGCACACGCCATGAGCCTGGATCATGAGACCCGTGCAGAGAATACTGTGGATGCAGTTTCCACGCTCCTTGGAGGTCACAAGATCGACGGCTTTGCAATGGTAAACATGAGCGCCATCGAAGTGGTAAATGATATGGTTGGCGGTGTCACCGTCACCATCGAGGATGATTTCCCGGACAGTGACACACTGATCAAGGGACAGACCGTAACTCTGCACGGTAAGGACGCTGAGCGCTTCATCCGTGAGCGCAAGACCGTTGCCGACGGACTGAATGAGAACCGGATGAGCCGTCAGGCCCAGTACGAGGAAGCTTTCAAGCCTGTTTTCCAGGCGAAATGCAGTGAAGATAAGACGTTCCCGCTGGATCTTTATCATGCACTTGAGGACTACATGACTACCAACATCAGTGCCAAGAAGTTTTCCCGTCTTGCCCTTCTTCTTTCCGATGAGAAAGAGGAGGAGAAAGTATCCATAGAGGGAACTGCAGACTTCGACGAGGATGGCTGGCAGACTTTCACTCCTGATCCGGACAGCCTTCAGGAAGCGATCCTTTCGCTTTTTTATAAGGAAAAGAAATAATTTTCCTGTTAGAAAATAAATCGTAGCTGGGAAAATTCTGAACAGCTACAATAAACAAAATTAAGGAGACCCGACATGAACGAAGAACTCACAAACGACGAGGTGGAAATCGACCTTGTGGATCTAGGCTACGCCTTGTTAGACAAATGGCGTTATCTGCTGATCAGTCTAATTGCAGGCGCTGTACTTCTGGGTGCGTATTCCTTTTTCTTTATCGCACCTACCTATGAATCCACAGCCAAGCTTTACGTAGTATCTGCCTCAGACGATTCTGTAGTCAATTTAAGTGACCTGAATCTTGGTACTTCCCTGACTGCAGACTATGAACAGCTGATGCTCAGCTATCCGGTACTGAACCGTGTCATTGACCGTCTGGATCTGGATGCCACATCTGATGAACTGGCTAAAGCTTTTTCACTGAACAACCCAAGCGATACCCGTATTCTGGAGATCACTGCTACTTCTACCGATCCGCAGATGGCTATGGATCTGGCTGAAACTATGGCAGAGGAAGCTATTGATTATCTCCCGGATACCATGAGCACACTTGCTCCGAATCTGGCGCAGCATGCCAAGCTTCCTGAGAGTAAGGTAGCTCCAAGCTATACCAAGTTCACCATGATCGGTGCTCTGCTTGGTCTTCTCATCTGTGCAGCATTCTTTATTGTAAAATATCTGATGGATGACACCATCCATACTGCAGATGATATGGAAAAATATTTTGGACTGGTACCTCTTACCACTATCCCTGACAGCGATCAGGTAATCGATCTGGATGAGGAGCAGCACCGCAGACGCGGCAGAAAGAGAGGTCGTAAGAAATAATGAACCAGCTTAATGTAAACCTTCCGGAGCTGCCCTATGCAGTTTCCGAAGCGATGAACCGACTTCGTATTAATATTAAATTCTGCGGTAAAAATACCCGCAAGATCCTTTTGACCAGCTGCCAGCCTAATGAAGGTAAGAGTACCATTTCCTCCTACCTGTGGAAAATGCTTGCAGAAGCAGGATTTCCTACTGTTCTGGTAGACGTTGACCTTCGTAAATCTGTTATGAAAACACGTTTTCAGATGGACTATGACGATGACACTACCATGGGACTGAACCACTATCTTTCCGGTATGGCAGAATATGAGGACGTTGTATACAGTACCAATATTCCAAACGGCTATATGGTTCCGTGTACACAGCTCCTTGAGAATCCTTCCGCTCTTCTGGAAGATGTTCGTTTCAAAGAGCTTCTGAATACCCTTTCAGAGAATTATCGTTTTGTTATTATAGATTCCCCGCCGCTTGGCAGTGTATCAGATGGAGCGCTTATCGCTTCTCTGTGCGACGGCGCAGTTCTGGTCGTACGTGCCGGTACTACACCGCGTACTCTGATCAAGCAGTCTCTTTATGAGATCCAGCAGTCTGGCTGCAAGCTCCTCGGTACAGTTCTGAACCGTGCCGATGTAAAGGGACGTGTTTATGGCAAGTATGGCTATGGAAAATACGGTTATGGTTATGGATACGGCTATGGTTATGAGCCTAAGGATAAGAAAAACAGCTCTGACTCCGCTGCCGCAGATAAGAATTCTACCGAAAAATAACCGTTTGTGCTATTTTTACCGGCTGTGAACTTTATTCACAGCAATCCAACTTCCGGATAAACGGGTCTGCGTGGGGAGACCGTTTATTAAATACATTAAATTAAGAAATAGAGGGTGTTACCAATGAAATCATTCAAAAAAGTAGCTGTAACCATCCTGGCTGCAGTAATGATGCTTCTCATCAGCACTACTGTTTTTGCAGCAGATTCACCTGTAAAAACATCTTTCAATGCTTCTCTTACAAAGAAGACTGTAACTTACACTGGTAAGAAACAGCAGCCAAAGGTTGTAGTTAAGAATGAAGCTGGAAAAACAATCAAAGCTAAATACTACACAGTAAAAGTTAAAACATGTAAGAATGCCGGAACATACAAAGTTACCATCATCGGTAAAGGAAAATATGCCGGATATACACAGACTCTTACTTACAAGATCAAAGCTAAAACTCAGAAGGTTACCTTAAAGTCTACTGACAAGTATACTGTAAAGGCTTCTGCAGTTAAGAAGAACAGCAAGACTCTTAAGAAAGCTATCAAAGTAACTAAGAAAACTGGTAAAGTTTCTTACACAACAAACAACTCCAAGATCAAAGTTAACAAAAACGGTAAGATCGTAGTTGCTAAGGGAACCAAGAAAGGTACCTATCAGGTAAAAGTTACTGTTAAAGCTAAAAACTACAAGACAGTAAGCAAATACATCACCGTTACAGTTAAATAATTCTGGTGTATAATAAAAAACAGCTCTCTGACCACGCAGGGAGCTGTTTTTATTTTGTTACTGATTTTCGCCTCACATATTATCCTCAGCTTAGGCGGCTGACCTTCTGACGATACTCTTCCAGGTCGCCTTCATCAATATAACCGATACTTAGCAAATATAAATTAAGCGCTTTTGTAAAATCCCCCGTAGCTTCGGCGCCGTTTAAAGCAAAATCCAGATCTATAATCTTCTTCTCCTCTTCCTCCGTGCAGTCTACAATCTGAAATTGAACAGAGCATTGCTCTATGTCATAATTCATCGCAAGCAATATTTCCTTATCATCCTTGCAAACAGACAATTCAATTTCACGTTCCACCACCTGTTTCAAATCCAGTCCATAATTCAATATACCGCTATTTTTTACATATTTGATATCATCGGCCTGTAAAATCAGCTGAAGTACGTCCTGTATTGTTTCCTTCATTTTCTCTCACATCTTTCCTTTATTTTCGCAGCTGTTTGCTGCTTCAAATTTCTATGCTCATAATAGCACGGAAACAGGAGCTTCACAAGTTTTATCTGTCTGTTTTTATCTAAAAATTTCGAGATTTTTTTCTGACGCAGCACTATAGATCTTCATACCAGAACTATACAGTGGATGATTGTATAAAAGAGCGAATGATCGCATTGTCACTGGTATTTTTCCAATAGCTGATAGGGGTTGCCTTTGGATCACGCTGCAATTCCAGCAGATAATTCATCACATCCCAGGGGCAATATACATCAAAATCACCAAAATGGTAGCCATCATACCATGCTTTAATATCAACAGCCCGTTCCACCAAATCAGCATCCTTTGGTAAGTCGCTGCTCATGCTCTGCGCCAATCTGGATTCCTTCAGATTTTCCAGCAGCACGTCCCTCCTCTAATATATCTAATACTACCTCTTCAAATTTAAGAAAGAAAACATATTTAATACCTTGCTTCCAGTTTGCAAGTTTAAGTTCTGATTTAGCTAATCGCTTGCAAAAGTAAATTCTGGCAAATCAAAATATCATGATTTTTATGGAAGTTAGTTTTGCAAAGTTCTTCAAAACTGGAATTTACTATTAGAAACAAGTTGTTTTATGCTTCATGATATTCTCCTTGGATAACGCCATCCGGATTCTATTGCTGACCCACAACTATAACTAGATATCAAGAGGTTTGCAACACTAACTTCTATCATTTAGTGTCTTTTCCTGTTCCTCTCTCCATTCACTCTGAAAATATCTATCATACTGTTTCGGTGCTACTTCAGGTAATTGTCCCAGAACAGCAAAAAGAAATTCATTAGCGTATAAAATTGCCTGCTCTCTAGGAATATCATATTTGTTCATCAATCTTATAATTGAATCAAGCAAACTTTTTTTAAGAGTATAGCCAGAATCTCCTTTCATCTCATTTGCCAATTTAGTCATATTTTCTTTAGAAAAAACTAACGCCAAATCTTCAAATAATTGCTCTGCTTGTGGTTCAAAATCAATAAAAAACTCCCCAGTTTCAACAAACAATTTCTTTATGTCATAACCGGCTTTAATTTTACCAGCCAAATGTTCTCCTGCCGCCAATATAATTTCAGTGCGACCTGCAGATACTACTTCTTTAAGTAAAGCTTCTACCATATACCTTCTCCCCTATCTCTCCTAATTATTTTTACTATTCTGTCTCATCCGAATTTCCTAACTTTATATCTTATAGCTCGAATCCATCACTTTCCGTTTCCACCATAACGTGTACCACCGACTCTGTTCCGGACTCGCGGACCAGGATCCTGCCGATATCTCCCAGCTCTTCTGTAACCTTCTTCACCGCTGCCTGCACGTCCACATCGTCCTGTGCGGCCTTCTTATCGGTTACTCTCACATTGGTAAGCACCTGCGGATACACCGTAAACCCTTATGCCAGTTCACTAAGCTTCTTTCTCGTTATTATAACTTCCATGATTTTCAAGCTAGTCAGGATTCTATTGCCTGTGCATGCATTGGAAATGTCATCTCGTTCGCTTTTGTAGCCAAAAAAATACTTGTAATAGAAATAATTACAGTTATAAGAACCTCCCATTTTTTACAAATTCTCTCATAATAATACCATTAGTCCTCTTTTTCCATATTATAAAAATATATCAAGATATTTTCTCCAAACAATATGTTTCTTCTTCCTTCAAAAAACTTTTTTTATTTCATTCATCAATCGCAGCAAAAATCCTGTTAATCTCCTCGAATGTATTTACTGCATCTTCAAAATTCTGTTTCTGATCAGTATACAGCAAATCCTCATGCAAAGTTTCATAACGTCTTTGTATTGATTCATTAAAGTATTCTTTCCATGAGTTAAAATCATATTTCCCAGTAGGATCATATTCTTCGGAAATATTTCTTTTCTGCAGATAGTAACTATCTGTATCCTTTGTTTTTCTTAAAAGGGATTTTAGCTCTTCCGATGCTTTTAAAAATTCCTGAATATCCTCGCGCTGAAAAAGCCTGGTAACATCATAAATATGACGTACTTTATTTCCTAATGTTCCACATATTGCATGTCTTTTAACTGACATCACCTTATCAAGAAATGTACGTTCAATAGCCAACACATTTATTACCACTTCTTTTAATTCATATTCAGCTATAACATCTTCCATTTCCTGTTTTTCCAGGTATTCTTGAATATATGTCTTCAATACTCTTTTAGAATATGGATCTGGTCTAACACTGGAGCCAATTTCCAATTTCACTTTAATATTATCATTATTACCAAAGAAAACATAAGAGCTTTTATTCCTATCGTTTCGCTCTTCTGGGATAATTTCCACTTTATAAGTGTTTGTCATTATCTTCTCTATCTTCTTTAAACTTTTATCATACTGCTTTTTAGACAAACCAGAAGCCAAAAATGTCAAATCTATATCTTCTGAAAACCGTTCGATTGAGCCTGGATAGCATTTACTAAGTGAAGTTCCACCTTTGAACACACAACAGTCTGCAAACTCACTCTTCTCAAGTTTTTGAAGCATACTCACAATGTAATAATCTCTTCTAACAGCGTCTTCTGGAATGCCAATGTATCCAGCTGTTATACTACAAAGATCTCGAAAATCCTCTTCATTCTCATGCAGTCTCATATATTTCCTCCATGGTTGGAATTGCATAAACAGACATTGATGATAAAAATTGTTTTAATGAGTTATTAACATTTAGATACTCCAAAAAGGATTCCAAAAAAGCAATTGTTGCCTTTTTATATTTCATATGCTCCAGGACATAGACCGCAGCTTTATCAGAATAAGACTGTGCAAACTTCTCCATATAAGTAATCAGCGCTTTTTTGTTTACATCTTCTATCTTAGAATAATTTTGAAGAATCTCCAGAGTTTCAATTACTGCTACGCGCTCTTCATTCAGATCACAAGAGATATTTTTTACAACCACATTCTGAATTGTTTTCCTTTGCCCTGGCACATGATTTGAAAAAACTTCCGTCTGCTTACTTATTTGTGTAGTAAGTCCTTTCTCATTATACAGTTTATAGCCTACAACCAATCCCTTCTGATTCCCAATGTAATGAGTAACAATATCCTGCTCTCTGATCGGAACAATTCCAAATCTGGATTTCTTCGGCTTATAATATAACCCTTTAGTCAAATGGACAAGTGAACCACTTTGGCAGAAGCGTTCAAGTGTTTTATAAAATGCTGCTTCTGTCATGTCATCTGCCAAGAAAGTATATATACGGCTTGCTTCAATTACAGTATTCTCTTTAATATTGCAAAGAAACAATTCTATCCGCTCTCTACTATTCATCACTCCTGCTCCTTCTAATTATTTTATTTAAATAATAAACAGACATAGATCGAATGTCAAGTAGATTTTGTTTTTACTCGACATTCAGATGCTGCAAACTTATAACAATTTAATCTCTAAATATTCTATACGAAATTATTATATTATAACTTATCTTATACACACCACCGCCGCCCGGCACACGCCGGGCGGCGGCATCCACGGCATCCAGCCCTTACCCGGCCACATACCCATTTTCTTTAATTACATTCACAACCATATCCACATACTTCTGGCAGATTTCTTCACTCTCCGCTTCCACCATAACACGCACAACCGGCTCTGTTCCAGACTCGCGTACCAGGATTCTTCCGGTATCGCCCAGTTCCTCTGTAACCTTCTTCACCGCAGCCTGCACATCTGCATCATCCTGCGCTGCCTTCTTGTCGGTCACTCTCACATTGGTGAGCACCTGAGGATAAACGGTAAAACCTTCTGCCAGCTCACTGAGCTTTTTCTTTCTTGCCATCATAACTTCCATAATCTTCAGGCTGGTGAGAATGCCGTCACCGGTACTGGCGTATTTGCTGAAAATAATATGCCCGCTCTGCTCACCGCCGATACGGCAGCCGTTTTTCATCATGTACTCATATACATATTTGTCTCCCACGGCTGTTTTCGCGTAGTCGATTCCAAGCTCATCAAAGGCCTTGTACAAACCGAAGTTGGACATGACGGTGGTGACAACGGTGTTGGTCAGCAGTTTGCCGCGCTCTTTCATATACTTTCCGTAGATGTAGAGAATGTGGTCGCCGGTGATCACGTTGCCCTTCTCGTCTACGCAGAGACAGCGGTCTGCATCGCCATCATAGGCAAAACCAACGTCCATTCCATTCTCCACCACGTATTTCTGCAGTCCACCGATATGGGTAGAACCAGCATTGTTATTGATGTTGGTGCCATCCGGCTGGGCGTTGATCACGTAGGTTTTGGCGCCGAGAGCATCAAAAACAGCCTTGGCAATGTTCCAGGAGCTTCCGTTGGCACAGTCCAGCGCCACCTTCACGCCGCGGAAGGAATAGACACCCAGAGAGATCAGATACCCTATGTAACGGTTTCTTCCGGAAACATAGTCTACTGTACAGCCGATTTTTTCCTTCTTTGCAAAAGGAATCTCCTCCCATTTCTGCCCGAAAACTTCCAGATTTCCATCCAGATAGGCTTCCACAAGTGAAATGGTCTCCTCGTCCATCTTCTCCCCGTTTCCGTTGATCAGCTTGATTCCATTGTCGAAATATGGATTATGGCTTGCGGAAATCATAATACCGCAGTCAAATTCATCCACTCTTGCCACATAAGCCACAGAAGGTGTGGTCGTGACATGGAGAAGATATGCATCCGCACCGGAAGCCACCAGTCCGCCAACCAGTGTATACTCGAACATATAGCTGGAACGGCGGGTATCCTTTCCTATTATGATACGCGCCGGCGTGTCGTCACCGTTCCGGCGTTTCAGTTCTCCGTAATACCAGCCGAGAAAACGGCCTACTTTATATGCATGATCTGCTGTCAGGTTTTCATTTGCCTCTCCGCGGAAGCCATCTGTACCAAAATATTTTCCCATTTTTATAACCTCATCCTGTTGTTTTTCCCCCGAAAAACATCTGCCGTTTCTGTTCACCGCACCCATAAGACTGCTGCAAATTTACTCTACCGTAACACTCTTTGCCAGATTTCTCGGCTTATCCACGTCAAGTCCCTTTGCCACGCTGACGTAATATCCCATAAGCTGTAACGGAATCACCGCAAGGCTTGTGGCAAAGCACTCCTCTGTCTTTGGAACATAAACGGTAAAGGAAGCCGTATCTTCAATATTATAATTTCCATAGGTAGTCAGCCCCATGAGATAAGCTCCGCGGCTTTTGCACTCTACCATATTGGAAATGGTTTTTTCATAAAGCTCAGACTGGGTGAGCACACCGATCACAAGAGTGCCGTCCTCAATGAGACTAATAGTGCCATGCTTCAGCGTTATTCTACAGTAACACTTTTTGCCAGATTTCTAGGTTTGTCTACATCTAACCCTTTAGCCACGCTGACATAATATCCCATTAGCTGCAACGGAACAACCGCCAGACTTCCTACAAAGTGTTCATCTATCTTCGGAACATAAACTGCAAAATTTACTTGATCTTCAATCTCATATTTTCCATATGTTGTCAGTCCCATCAAATACGCACCACGACTCTTGCACTCCAACATATTACTGATGGTTTTCTCGTAAAGATCACTCTGTGTCAATACACCAATTACCAATGTTCCTGGCTCGATCAGACTGATTGTACCATGCTTTAATTCCCCGGCTGCATATGCTTCAGAATGAATATAAGAAATTTCTTTCAGCTTTAAACTACCCTCCAGGGAAATCGCATAATCAATTCCTCTGCCCACAAAGAACACATCATGTGCATTAGCATATTTCGCAGCAAACCATTGCAGTCTTTCCTTATCCTGCAAGATTTTCTGAATCTTATCTGGAATTGTCAATAACTCAGTAATGTAATTACTATACTGCTCTTCTGTAATGGTATTTCTAATTCTGGCAAATTGAACAGCAAGACAATACATTGCTACAAGCTGAGCGCTGTAAGCCTTTGTCGTTGCCACTGATATTTCCGGACCAGCAAGAGTATAGAATACTTTATCTGCCTCACGAGCAATACTGCTGCCAACCACATTTACGATTGCCAGAGTTGTTATATCTTTTTCCTTTGCCAAACGCAAAGCTGCTAAAGTATCTGCTGTTTCCCCCGATTGGCTGATGACAATAACCAATGAATTTTTATTTATTGGCATTTTTCTGTATCTAAATTCAGATGCAAGCTCCACTCTTACTGGAACATCCACCAAGTCCTCTATCACATACTGCGCTGCCATTCCAACATGCCAAGCTGAACCACATGCAACAATATATATCTGTTCAAATTTCCGAATTTCTTCTTCTGTAATTTCAACTGATGATAAATCAATACAATTATTTTTTATGACAGAACCCAAAGTATCCTGAACGGCTTTCGGCTGTTCATGGATCTCTTTCATCATAAAGTGTTCAAATCCTGCTTTTTCTGCTGCCTCGGCATCCCACTTAATTTCTGTTGTCTGCTTTTCAATCTCATCCCCATCAAGGTTAAAGAAATGAGCTTCTCCAGGTGTCAATCTGGCAAATTCCAGATTACCAATATAATAAACATTTCTGGTATATTGCAGAATAGCCGGAACATCAGAAGCCACATAAGTTTCGCCGTCTGTCACTCCAATAATCATTGGACTGTCTTTTCTTGCTACCCAAATTTCTCCCGGATAATCTTTGAACATAAGTTCCAAGGCATAAGAACCACGCACACGAACCATTGTTTTGGCAATCGCATCAATCGGTCCGAGATTATACTTCTTATAATAATAGTCCACTAATTTGATTACTACCTCTGTATCAGTCTGACTATAAAAAGTATAACCATGCTTTAATAATTTTTCTTTAAGCTCCGTATAATTTTCGATAATGCCATTGTGTACTCCAACCACTTCTGATTCTACTTCTCCAGAACCTGATCTTGTACAATTTCCAGATACATGCGGATGTGCATTAATCTGACTTGGCTCGCCATGTGTTGCCCAACGTGTATGTCCGATTCCACATGTTCCTATTAGTGCTTTTCCTTCATCTGTTTTTTCAATCAGATTGCCTAATCTTCCCTTGGCTTTAACCACCTGTGCCAGACGCTCCCCATCTCGCACAGCGATTCCAGCCGAATCGTACCCTCGGTACTCTAATTTAGACAGACCATTTAATAAAATAGGTGCTGCCTGCTGTCTTCCAGTAAAACCAACTATTCCACACATTTTATTTTTATCTCCCCGTAAATACTATTGTTTATTTACATTTTCAAAAATATAATCCATTAATTTTCCATATTGTTCGATTCTATTTTCTTCTGGCAACATTTCGATAATCTGCAAAGCAATTAAATATTTCTCGGTTGCCTCCAATCGTTTGTGGTACTTTGCAAGTTGTTTAGATGTTTCCCTATACATCCAGAAGTAAAGACCAGACACAATCTCTACTATCGCTCCAGATAAACCAGCCATAAATGATGCTGAATTATTTCCACCTAATAAAAATATAATGACTGCCAAAACAAAAAGCATAAATCCTGCAAAGCATGAGAACATAGCTGCTGAAAAAGATTTTCTAATTTGCTGTTTACAGATAACATAGAACTCCTTCAATTCTTTTAAATTTTCAAACATTAAAGTTCTAATATCCTGATTCTCTTCCTTGCTTTTTTCAGTTAAAATATCCAGATCCTTAATGGCTTCTGAAACCTCTTTTGCTTCCTTTTCAGCAACCAACTCATCTGTTTTTACTTTCATTTTGTACAGAGCATGTATTGATTTTATTATCCAAATAATCCCCAAACACCATGTTATCGGAGATGAAACCGGCGATTCACAATACTGCACTATCAATCGATGTATAAATTGCAATGCATTTCCAATCATCTTTTAATCTCTGCCATACAAATCTCTTGTATATACTTTGTCTTTCACATCATCCAAACAACTATCATATCTATTTGCTATAATTGCCTGGCTCTGTTCTTTAAATTTATCCAGATCATTCACAACCTTGCTTCCAAAGAAAGTGCTTCCATCTTCCAATGTTGGTTCATAAATAATAACCGATGCCCCTTTAGCCTTAATTCTCTTCATAACTCCCTGTATAGAAGACTGGCGGAAATTGTCTGAATTTGATTTCATAGTAAGACGGTATACACCAATTACAACCTCTTTTTCCATAGAAGCATCATATGTATTTTCATCTCCATAAGCATAATATCCAGCTTTTTGTAATACACGATCTGCTATAAAATCCTTCCTTGTTCTATTAGACTCAACGATTGCAGACATCATATTCTGAGGAACATCTGCATAATTTGCCAGAAGCTGTTTTGTGTCTTTTGGTAAGCAATATCCACCATAACCAAATGACGGATTGTTATAATGAGAACCAATTCTAGGATCAAGGCATACCCCATTAATAATCTGCTGTGTATTCAGTCCCTTCATTTCTGCATAAGTATCAAGCTCATTAAAATATGATACTCTAAGAGCCAGATATGTATTAGCAAACAACTTCACCGCTTCTGCTTCTGTAAATCCCATTATCAAAGTATCAATATTTTCTTTAATTGCGCCCTCCTGCAGCAATCCAGCAAACGTGTTCGCAGCTTTTACCAATCTGGCATTTTCAACATCTGTTCCCACAATAATTCTGGATGGGTACAGATTATCATATAATGCTTTTGACTCTCGTAAAAATTCCGGACTAAAGATAATATTATCACAGTGGAATTTCTCTCTAATGCTTGCAGTATACCCTACCGGAATTGTAGATTTAATTACCATAATTGCATCTGGATTATATTCAATAACCAGCTTAATCACAGCTTCTACTGCTGACGTATCAAAGAAATTTTTCTTGCTGTCATAGTTTGTAGGTGCAGCAATAACAACAAAATCAGCATCCTTATACGCAGATTCCGCATCTAACGTAGCTGTCAGATTTAACTCTTTTTCCTTCAAATATTTTTCAATATATTCATCCTGAATCGGACTAATCCTTTTATTGATCTTCTCGACTTTTTCCGGGATAATATCAACTGCCATTACCTCATGATTTTGAGATAACAATGTGGCAATAGAAAGTCCTACATATCCTGTTCCTGCTACTGCTATTTTCATTATATTTCCCCCCATTTACTGATAATTTTCTTTGGTTTGTATCTTATTTAAAAAATACATATTAACTTGATTGATTGGCGTTTCAGCGTCATGATAATAACCATCATTTAGCACATACAATACATCATCAACAATCGTAATCCCTTCAATTGCATATGAATCTTTCAATACATATAATGGTTTAACTTTACTTGTTTTTAAGTCAACTGTATAAATATAGCTATCTCCATGATAGTCTGCACCTGCTGAAAAATATATCAAATCATTTTTTTCGTCTAAAAACAATTGATCTTGTCCTTTTATATGTATTTTAATTGTTTTTTGTACTACGCCATCATATGAACAATTATATAAATAATTATTCGTCAAAATCCAAAGCGTGTTACTCCTACTATCATTTGCAATGCCAGATGGTTCTTTTATATCAAAATTTCCTAATTCATTTCCTTTTTCGTCTATATGGCGAACTTTGTTTTCTCCATAAGAACATAACCAGATAGTTCCATCTGTTGACTTAGTAACTCCTTGTATATCTCTCATATTCTCAAATTTTAAATAACAAGGTATATCTCCTTTAATAGCCGAAAAATCCTTTTCAACTATTTCGATAGAAGCCTGGAAAGTCTTATCATTAGGCTTATATTTACCTGCATTCCCTATAAAAAAACTCTCTTCTTCTTTATCCCAATAAAGCCCTGTACACGTAAATCCTACATTAGCTTTTTCTTTGTCCGGCAATTTTAATATTTTATTTGCATATATTTTGTCACATTTCTCTTGTTCAATTTTTACTCTAATACGTGGTAAAATTATATATCCTACTGTAAAAAGTATTATGAGAAAAAATAACATAAAAATTAATTGTTTTTTCTTTTTCATACTTTCTTTCCTTTTCTCAGTTCTGGTATCCATTTTTTCCTTGTTGCAACCAATAATACAAACATCATTAAAGCCAACAAATATCTAGCAACTGCATTTTTATATACAGCAACCATAGACAATGCCACAATACTCGTACCTATAAGTATTGTCATTTGCAATTTTGTATTAAAATAATTTTTCATTTGTATCTCATTATCAATACATTCTTTTCTTGCTAATACAAAATATAAAATCATGACTATTAAATAGCTTACTAATGACGTATATCCACCAGCAACATATCCAAAAATCGGAATAAAAATAGCATTTAAAATTATATTACACACTGCTGCAAATACTGACGCAAACAAAATAAATTTCGTCTTTTTATAATAGAACAAGATATTTACATATTGTTGATATATATACATAACAATAACACTAATTGCTAATGGTGGCATAACCCATATTGCCTCTAAATATTTTTTCCCTCCTAAAATCAAAATTATTTCTGGAGCCATCACAATTTCCGCAATAGCGCAAAAAGCAACTATAATTGTACCGACTGTTATCAATTTACTTTTATCTTTCGACGAATCCTTTAATTTTAATTCCTTAAACAGCCATGCCTGTAAAGATAAATTCAAGGCACCACTTATAACAAAGATGACCATGGCTGCACTATATGATACACTATATAAAGCAGCATCTTCATAACCATCAATTTTTTGTATCATTAAACGATCCGAATGATTTAATAATATCATCGATAAGTAATATGGCATCAATGGCAAATTATATTTCAATGCATCTATTGCATAGTCTTTTTTCCATAATGTGGACGTACCTTTATAATTTGATATAAAAAACGGAATTGCAACCCCTAACTGGATTACTGTCCTTGTAGCTATAACATAAAATATAGGATTATCTAAATTAAGGAAAACGGTTAATGCACCAACGATAGGTCCGATAAGACCATATACAATTATTGCAAATAACATTTTCTTATATTGGTTATCAACTCTTTGTCTTGATGACCACAATCCGAAACTGATAGTTCCTATAAAAGAACATATCATCAGTATACTTAACGGAGTACTTATTCCAGTAATATAATTAATGCCCTTGTGAAACATTAAATACATTAACGTCCAAATCACAATCAATACAATACTCAACGATTGCATAGTTGCTGTATATATTGTCCTATTTTCATCGTCCCTTACTAATCCTGCAACATAACCATTGCTGTATATTCTCAATGTTATAATAATCTCAAATATTTCTAGCCAGGACATAAATATACTATATATTCCATATTCCTCAGTAGCTAAGTAATGCGTCAGTATAATCATTACCAACCAAGGCGCAATTTTTTGTATTATATTTCCCACTGCATACCAAGACGCAGCTTTCATTTCTACTGACATATCTCTATATTTTTTTATGATTTTTTTAAGAAAAAGTTTCATATCTAACTCACTTCTATTGACTGATAAATCTTGCTATTTCCAAAAAAGAAAATAGCAATAAAAATAGTTGATAAATAATGAATCCATATACTCGATCCTGTCATTCCAATGCCTATATAACATAGCAGCATAAAATACATAAATTTTTTACACTTTAAAGGTGCAATATACTTTATCGTTCTTGCACGAATCAATGTAATTCCAAGAATAATGATAGTTCCCCATATTCCGAAAAATGTCAAAAATTGCAAAACAACATTATGCGCATAATAATATTCACCCGAAGTAATATATAGCGGAATTCCAAATCCTCCTGGCAAACCGACTCTACCTCTTATATACTCTACACATGCCGTATAAATATAATCTCTGTTGGTCAAGTATATCTCATTGCTTTTTATTTGATTTATCAACAAAGTAACACTTCGAGATTGCATTCCATATTGTGCTAGTTTTTGGCTTACCCAATATAAAATATCTATTAAATTGTTTAGCAAAATATATGCCGATACTACCAGTCCTACAATAATTATTAATTTCTTCCATAACTTTATTTTACCTGAATATACATATGCAAATAAAATCATGCACGCTGATATTACTGCAGACATACGTCCACCCAAAACAGCAGTCACAAGAATATTAATGGCAACATTAATATATAACCATTTTCTTTTTTCAATTCCCTGAAGTACCATGTAAGAACCAATAAATACATTTGGTACACATATACTTGTAAATATTGAATAATGCACTAGCCCTTGTTTAAGTAAGACAACTGCAACTAATACCAACGGTAAATTTAATTTAGAAAATTTCCACCATTTTTCAACAAATATTCTTAAATCAAATATATTATTTGAAACACACAAACATGGAACTGCTATGCCAACCAACGCTTGTATACCTTCTATAAATACATAATACCGATAAGGCACTACTATATAATTAATGATTATCGCAGAACAAAAGACAAACAAAAATATAAGCACACGTTTATTCATGCTCATTGTCGTTCCTATTGCTATTATCGCAAGCATCATATAAATTATATATTCATATAACGATGAAATTTTAAAAGTGTTTTCTAAAATATTCGCAAAGTATGGAACATAAATATATATCACCAATATAATTGCAAGTATTGTACTTTTCTGTTTTATATTTCTTTGTCCATTACTCATATTGCACCTTATTTCTTACGTTTTCTTATAACTTTATTATATATTTCTTTCCAGTCATATAATGCCGTTTTAAAAAATATAAACGGATACTTTCTTTCATAACTATTCTTTTTCTTTTCATCCCATACTTCATTGTTATCAGCTAATTTTTGTGAAAATGCATCTTTAACTTCTTTCGATAACCATTCTCTACCATCTTCACATACTCTGTTACGAATATCAGCGTATGTTGGTGTTTCTAATTCTGGAACTACTCCCAAGGTTAAAAATGCATGCCCATTATAACAATATGGCTGTCTGCAATGTTTTCCCACTGGATTAAAGATTATTGGTTGTTCAGGATTTTTAAATATATTTTGATTACTAAGCTGTCCATAACATGGCTTAGCAGCCCCAGTTCCTAAATCAACGTACAAAGTCCAAGCTCCCGCATAACAAAAATCATCTATTTTTTTCTGAAAAATATCCAATTTGAAATCAAACATTGTAGAATCAAATTTTCTCCAAACAGACTCATACTCTTTTCTTGACATAGATGTCAAAAGATCTTTTTTCTCAGTCAAATCATTTCGTCCTACTGTAATTTGACATGCTGCTCCTAGTTCTGATTTACAAAGATTTATAATTTCATCAATATCATCAATCAATCCATCATAAGGCATTAACTCAACAGTAAACGAACATCCCTTTTCCCACATCTTTTTCACATTTGAAAAGTATCTATCTAGCCATCCTTTTTTCTTTAACTCTGCATAGTGGAAAGAGAATTTGAATTCCAAATGCTCTAACAAATTTCTTGGAAACTCAGCAATTTCATCAAATCGACTTGTCAATGTTCCATTTGTTACAACCTCTAAAAAATGTCCTTGTAATAATAATTGGTAAATATATTGCGGCATTTCTTTCGGAATAAGAGTTTCTCCTCCTCCCGTTAGATTTATAATACAAGTGCCTCCTAACCTCTCTTTTGAAAGACATTTGCCAACATGCTCTGGAGTATATAAAAATTTAGCTGCTCCTTTTTCATTTTCTTTCAATGCTGAAATATAACAATATTCACATTTAAGATTACAATTTTTAATTGGTACATTGATAACTAACAATCTTTTAATTTCCATACTTAATCCTTTCGTATTACGTCTGCCATTTCTTCAAAATAGTTTAGCAATTTTTCTCTATCATATTTTTTATGTTCCCATATAGTTGTTCTCTTTAATTTTTCAAGCACTTCACTTAACGAATTAGCTCTTACAATCATATTTGTATCATCAAGCCAATCTGCCACTCCAAAAACTTTACCAGTTTTATTATTTAAAACAATGCATGGAGTCCCATTTAATACAGAAAACAGCATTGCATGTAAACGATCTGTTATAGTAATTTCTGCATTTTCAAAAGTTTCCCACGACTTTTGCAACTCACTTATTCGCTTTCTTAAAACAACTGGCGATTTTATAACAGTACTAACTTTTCTAATATTATAATTTTGTTTTATTTTTTCATAGAAATCATCAATATTTTCTTGCTCGGATTCGCAATCCTCTCGAATACATACATTTATCACTTTCTCATATCCAGTACATTTTTCCTTTGTTATCATATTTTTCCCATACAAAACCATATCTGGTACTAAATATACATCCGAGTTTCCTGTAAATTCAAATTTTTGTTTTATAAAATTGTAAGACTTCCTTTCTCTTACAAAAATATGTAAATTACTATGTTTTTTTAATATTTCATTTGTTATTCTGTATTCCCTCTCTCCCAGTTCGTCTGAAGTATAATATACTGTTTGTGGAAGAATAATAATTTTATTATTGGGATAGTTCTGCACAATCTCACGTATAACACATTCATTATGTATCCATAAGTTCCCCATCCATCCACCACCCGAAATTACAACTAAATCTTCAGGTGTTACTGTATTTTTTATTATTTCTTTTTGTGTATGATACATAGGCATCAATATTTCAAAATATTCATAGTCCGGGAAAAAATCCTCAAAAAAATATTGTTCTTGGATTGCGATTGCATGATCCCCCAAATTACCATGCATAGGTGTTCCAAATAAAAAAATCTTTTTATTTTTATTTGATTTTAATTTTTTTATTGCCGAACGCCATCCAGGATAAGCTACTGACAGTTTAATTTGTTCTTTTAAAATATTCATTATATCCCTCAAAAAAGTATTTAAAATTATTTTCTTTTTTTAACATCAAATCTCTAAGTAAAACTAATAAACAAATAAATATATTAAAATTCTTTCCATAAATTGCCCCTTTAGCAATAATTTGTTTGTTGCTACTACCATTTTCTTTCTTTTTATGATAAACCGTTACCTCTGGTATATAAAAGATTGCATTTTTTTCATAATTACTTAAAAGGAAATCCACTTCTTCTCCACAAACAAATTCGCTTCCCAAACCTAACCGTTCATCAAATTTTTTATTCAGCACTAAATCTTTCTTGAATGCAACTTCAATAGACGATTTTGACATGAGCTGTAATTTGTTTCTTACATACTCTTCGTTGGAAGTATAATTTTTATATGGAATATTTTTTTCCGGATCAAAAATCTGTGATAATACAATTTTAGCACATTGTCTTTTTTTAAATGCATTTACAATAATTTCAAATGCATTTGCAGGATACCAACAATCATCATCGGATAATACTACTATCTCGCCTAATGCCTGCTCTAATCCTCTATTTCTAGCTCGTGATAATCCTTTTACACTCATTTCAATTTGCTTTATATCCAAATTACTATATTTACAAATTATATCTTTTACAATTTCATGATTATCCTGTGTTACAAATATAATTTCAAAGTCTTTATATGACTGTTTTTCCAGTGTTTCTAATAATCGTCTAATTTCCTTTTCTCTTGTTCCTAACGTAGGAACTAATACTGATATTTTCATATTTATTTCCTTACTTAATTTTTAGCAATTTAATCACACACCAATATGCAATATGAAAAACACTTCTAACTATACTAAGATGTTCTATATTTCTATATAAAATCCAATGATATTTAATCACTTTGAATTTATTACTTGAAATAGAATTCTGTCTTATTCGATATTTCATAAGCACCGATTTCATACCATAAATGTACTTTTCTTTTTTTAACATTCGAAGCCACAAAGCATCATCGTTTCGTTTTCTAATATTAGGTACTTCAAATTTTCCCATCTTTTCTACGTTGTACATAACCGTAGAATTTCCTACCGGGCAATCTAAAAGCACTCGATTATAATCAGCCTTTGGTACTGTCTTTATAATTTTATTTAATGATTTCCCATTTTCATCAATTTGTTCATACGCTGTACAAGAAAATGCAACATCATGCTTTTTCATAAATGCTAATTGCTTTTTCAATTTTTCTTCTGGCCAAATATCATCAGAATCCAAAAAAGCCATATATTCCCCATTTGCCAATTCCATTGCTTTTGTTCTTGCAACGGCAGCTCCAGAATTATTTTCTAAACAAAAATATTTTATTCTACTATCTTCTTTTATATATTTATCGACAATTTCTTTTGTATTGTCTGTCGAGCAATCATCAACAATAATCATTTCCCATTGCTGATACGTTTGTGCCTGAACAGATTCAATTGTTTCCCCTATAAACTTCGCACAATTATATGTCGGCGTAATAACTGATACTAATCCTTTTTCCATACACACTCCCTACCTAATCACTGCAAAAACTGTTTTTATCATTGTTCCTATATCATGTATAAAACTAAATTTTCTAATACTTTCAAGATTGTATTTCATCTTCTCAGGAAGAACCTTTTCTACATATACTTTGTCCACATCGTCTGCTTTATCCAATAACTCTGCTTCATCTTTATATTTTATACTCGCCTCAGATGTAACTCCCGCCGGTAATAACAACGTAGCATACATTTCTGGTGTATACTTCTTTACATAATGCGTACTTTCCGGTCTGGTTCCTACAAGCGTCATATCGCCTAAAATAATATTTATTAACTGCGGCAATTCATCCAAACGATATTTACGAAGTTTTTCGCCTACCTTTGTAACTCTACTGTCATTGGATACGGTAACCTGGGTGCCAATTTTATCTGCATTAGCAACCATTGTTCGGAATTTAAATATTTTAAATTTTCTTCCATATTGTGTAACACGCTCCTGACGATAAAACACTCCTCCTTTAGAATCTCTTACAATCATAATTGAAATAGTAATTAATACAGGAGAAAATGTTACGAGCATAACAGATGCAGCAAATACATCAAATCCTCTTTTTAAAGCCAAACTAATTTTTTTCTTTTTTAAACTGTCATAATATGGACGAACTTCCTCCGTCTGCATAAATTTTGGTAATTTCTCCCATTCTCGTAACATCTGTATCTCCTATTTCTTCTATCACATTTAAATATATTCTTTCACGATTCTACTAAACTGCTCGATCACATAATCCACTTCTTCATCTGTAAGTTTTGTATGAAGCGGTAAAGTAATCTCATTTTCAAATCTCTTATATGCATTAGGATAATCTTTAATATCAAATCCCATATTTTTGTATGCAGTCATCATTGGCAACGGCTTATAATGCACATTGCAGGCAACGCCTGATTCTGCCATTTTCACAATAATCTCATGCCTCTGCTCCAACGTAATTCCCGGAACTCTTGTTATATACAAATGACCAGATGACTGGTGGTTTTCTGTATAGTGATTTAATACCTCTATTCCGATTGGCTTAAATGCTGCATCATATTTTCCTATGATTTCTTTTCGACGTTCAAGCAAACCTTTATATCTCTTCATCTGTGCCAGTCCGATTCCAGCTACAACATCAGTCATATTACATTTAAACCAAGGTCCAATGATGTCATACTCCCATGCCCCAAGCTGCGTTTTCGCAAGTGCATCTTTTGACTGACCATGAAGTGATAACAACTGATACTGATGATAAATTTCTTCGTTATCAATTCCATCAATATCTTTCCAAACAGCAGCACCACCTTCTGCAGTTGTAAAATTCTTAACTGCATGGAAGCTGAAATTTGAAAAATCTGCAATACTTCCAACTGGTTTCTCTTTCCAGGTTGCACCAAAAGCATGTGCTGCATCTGCCATAACAATCACTCTGCCGATGCTTTCCTGTATTTTATTTGCCGGATGGAATAAGCCTTTCTTACGTTCTACAATAGAAAAAATCCTATCATAATCACATGGCACTCCACCGAGATCTACTGGAATAATTACTTTTGTTTTTTCAGTAATCGCATTTTCCAACTGCTCATAATCCATTTCAAGAGAATCTCTCTGAGTATCAATTAAAATAAGTTTTGCCCCTACATGGCATACTACAGACGCACTTGCAGTATATGTATACGCACATGTAATGACTTCATCGCCTTCTTTAACTCCTAATAAGCGCAAAGTCATTTCTGCACAAGCTGTCTGCGAATTAAGACAAACTGCACGATTTACTCCACATAAATCTGCAACCTCTCGCTCTAATTCTTTTGTCTTAGGCCCAGTTGTAATCCATCCAGATCTTAATGCTTCTGACACCTGTTCAATTTCTTTTTCTGTTATATCTGGCGGTGAAAATGGAATCTTCATAATATTGTTTTCTCCTTTTATCTGACTGATTATTTTAGAAAAATCCTGGCTCAACACCCGTTCTTCCTACCTCTTCTTTTACCCAATCTGCATTCAGATCATTTTTAACTATTTCATTCTTTTTCAAATAAAGAACAATTTTGCTATCTCTTGCCTCAATAGCACTAACAATCATTTCAGCATCCAATAGATTCTCTGGAATTGCATCAACATTTGCATATTCCTGTTCGCCCTCTTCTGTTGCCAAAATAATAGAACCTTTAATTTTGTCTAATATTGATTTTGTTTCGTAATGCATATGCGTCCTTCCCGTATTTTTGTAAAAATACAATCTTGTTATATTTTATATAGCTACTGCTTCTTCCCTTTCAGGCTCGCTCTTTTTTTGATGTACGGCAAATTCAGCAGCTCGATTAACTTCTTCCGGCTTTTTAAATGTTGGTACAGCTTTTCTTAATACTTCTCTTGCCTGTGAATCATCTCCTGTTTCACAAACTTCTCTAAGCATATTCAGACGAGTATTAATTTCTTCCGCACTTAATGCTGAATCACGCTCAATAAATATCATACTGTTACTTGTTTTATCTAATTCTTCTGTTTTAACCAACAATTCTTCATATAACTTTTCTCCCGGTCTTAATCCGGTTTCCACAATTTCAATTCCCTATACACCAGACAATCGAATCATATTCTCTGCCAAATCCATTATTTTTACAGGCTGTCCCATATCCAATACGAAAAGCTCTCCATTATTTGCCATAGCACCACTTTGAAGTACAAGCTGTGATGCTTCTGGGATAGTCATAAAATATCGGATAATTCGCTTATCAGTAACTGTAACCGGTCCTCCATTAGCTATCTGACGTTTAAATAACGGAATAACTGAACCCGCACTACCTAATACATTTCCAAAACGTGTCGCACTGTACTTCACTTTTCCATGCGTACTGGCACTCTGTACAATCATTTCGCACATTCTCTTGGTAGCCCCCATAACATTCGTAGGATTAACCGCTTTGTCCGTTGACACCATCATGAAACGTTCCGCTTCATATTTTTCACAAAGTTCTACCAGATTCTGTGTTCCAAATACATTGTTATAGATGGCTTCGATACAGTTATGTTCCATTAAAGGCACATGCTTATGTGCTGCTGCATTAATTACAATCTGTGGATGATACTTAGCAAATACACGTTCCAGTGCTTTCTTGTGTGTAATAGAACAAATTTCAATCTGAAGATTTAAAGTATTTCCATATGCAATTTTTAATTCTTGCTGAACATCGTATGCGCCATTTTCATAAATATCCAAAATAACAATCTGTTTCGGTTGCATCTTTGCCAACTGACGACACAGCTCCGATCCAATGGAACCGCCACCACCTGTAATCAAAACAACTTTGCCTTTGTAATATTCATTTGTATGCTCATCAGATACCACCAATGGCTTTCTGAACAGTAATTCCTCAATATCAAATTCTCTTAAATGTCGCTTTCCTCCTGCCGCATAAACAGTCGGATAATCATAAACTTTTAATTTATATCCAGCATTTTTATAGTATTCATATAATGTTTTCTTCTTTTCTGCATCCATTGACGGTATAGCAAATACAATTTCCTGTACTTCATACTCATTCAATTTTCTAAATGTTGCTTCATCTTCTGACCATACCGGTAATCCCTGAATTTCACGACCTACTTTATTTTCATTAATATCAATAAAACATCTCGGAATGTATGCCGCTTCATCACTATTCAGAAGATCTTCCGCAAAACTTACTCCTACACGTCCAGCTCCAATTATTGCTATTTTTATTTTCTGGACTTCTTTATCATTTCCTTTCTTTACTCTACCGAATGTGTATAATAAGGAAGCTAAAAATCTCCCCTGCTTCGTTTCCTGATTGCTACATTTATATGCATATCTGTACATCATCCTTAACGCCAATGCGCCTAAGAGATTTATACTGATCAAACACAGCATTCTCGCAAATGTAATTTTCTCAACTGGAAGAACCAGTTCTAAAATCAAATAGACAAAAAATGCTATTGCATCTGTATATAACAGTCGAATATAACACTGAATACCGCCATATCTCCAAATCTGTCCATATACATTTCCAATCAATCTAATTGAAAATACACATAACAGTGCAAGAACCATCTGTTGCAACATACCTGAAATGGAAAGTTTATCATTTCCACCATAAAGTCCTAAAAGCAACACCGCTGATAATTCATACACAAGCAAATCATATACAACCAGCATCCATCGAACATTACGCTTCTTATATTTCATTTGTATTTCTCCATCCGCAGGTTTTAATCTTACTTTTCCTGCATTTTCTTTTTTGTTAAAAACTTAAATTTTCATCGTTCAATGAAGATAATTTTTCTTACTTGCTTCTCATATTCATTCTCACAATTTTTCCTTTTCATATAGTCCATTACCCCCCCCCAACAATTTTGGAGTCCTTAACACGACAACTAGCCTGTGAATGTTCTTTTTTGAAGAGCATCCGCAGGCTAGGTCAAACCTCCTTATCATAATTTTTCGGCTTATAGTGTGGGTCAAAATAAGCATCCAAGAAACCATTTATTTGTACATAATTTCCTAGCTTAACCGACACAACCATGCAGAAAAATCATCATAACCAGATTCGACTAAGCCAGCGAAACCCTTGTAAAATCAAGGTTTTTCTTGGTTGTCCCTATTATACCGCTATCTCCACTTAACACATCAAAAACCTGCGGCAACTCATCCAACCGATAATCTCGAATTTTTGCTCCCACTTTGGTGATTCTTGAATCACCACCTACTGTTACAGCAGATCCAATTTTATCAGCGTTATTAACCATAGTACGGAATTTATGTATTCTAAATTTTTTGCCATATCTGGTCACACGCTCCTGACGATAAAAAACAGGCCCTTTTGAATCCATTTTTATCATCAATGCAATAATCAACATAGGTATAGCCAGGAGAATCAACAGGATAACCCCCACTACAATATCAAAAATCCGTTTCAGAACCAGACTTCCTTTCTTTCGTGATAAAATATCATAATAAACTTTTACTTCATCACATTTCATAAATTCAGGAAGGTCATCCCATTTTTTCAAAATCATTAGCTGTTTCTCCTAATTATTTTTCAATATAGTTCTTTACAATCTCACAATAATTTTCAATTACATATTCCACTTCTTCGTCGGTCAATTTAGTGTGAAGTGGCAGTGTAATTTCATTTTCAAATCTCTTATAAGCGTTTGGATAATCTTTAATATCAAACCCAAGATTCTTGTATGCAGTCATCATTGGCAATGGCTTATAATGTACATTACATGCAATTCCTTTTTCCGCCATTTTTACAATAATCTCATGTCTCTGTTCCAAAGTAATCCCCGGAATTCTTGTAATATAAAGATGACCTGATGACTGATGTTCATCTGCATAGTGATTCAGGACTTCAATTCCTAATGGCTTAAATGCATCATCATATCTTCCAATAATTTCTTTTCTTCTGGCAAGTAAGCCTTTATAACGCTTCATCTGTGCAAGACCAATCCCTGCAACAACATCTGTCATATTGCATTTATACCATGGACCGACGATATCATATTCCCATGCACCAAGCTGAGTCTTAGCAAGAGCATCTTTTGACTGTCCATGAAGGGAAAGCAATTGATATTTATGATATAATTCTTCATTATCAATTCCCTCAATATCTTTCCACGTAGCAGCTCCGCCTTCTGCAGTTGTAAAATTTTTCACTGCATGAAAACTAAAGTTACTAAAATCAGCAATACTTCCAACCTTTTTGCCATGCCACTCTGCTCCAAACGCATGAGCTGCATCAGTCATTACAATAATTCTTTCTATTGCTTTTTGAATATCGTTTGACGGATGGAACAGATGTTTCTTACTTTCAACTATAGAAAAGATTCTGTCATAATCGCATGGTACACCACCAAGATCAATAGGAATAATTACTTTAGTTTTTTCTGTAATTGCATCTGCAAGTTTCTCATAATCCATTTCAAGAGAATCTTTTTGTGTATCAATTAATACAAGCTTTGCACCTACATGGCATACTACAGATGCACTTGCTGTATAGGTATAAGCGCAGGTAATTACTTCATCACCTTCTCCTACTCCTAAAACTCTCAGTGTCATTTCCGCACAGGCTGTCTGTGAATTCAAACATACTGCTCTGTTGACGCCACAAAAATCAGCAACTTCACGCTCTAATTCTTTTGTTTTCGGTCCGGTAGTAATCCAACCGGAACGAAGTGCTTCTGCGACCTGTTCAACCTCTGCATCTGTAATATCTGGTGGTGAAAATGGTATTCTCATTGTTCTCTGCCTCTCTTTAAATTTAATAATATATGCTCAAATAAATTAATGATTATTTTCAGTTGCTTTATTGAATAATTTCTTATATGTCTCCCCATGCAGCTTCAAATCATCTTTCGCCGCATGATAAGTCGGCACAATCTCTTCCACATAACCTCTAATATTCGGATCATTTCCATAAGCCACCACAGCCAGTTTCTCCATCTGCTGCAGGAACTCATCCGTATCAAACGGAATCGGCTTCCCAATATGAATCAGATCATTATCTGTTTTTGTCAGGCCTTCCTCTGCCATCAGCTTCTCTTCATAAAGCTTCTCACCAGGTCTCAAACCAGTGTATTCCACTTTAATATCCACATCCGGAGTCAAACCAGACATCTTAATCAAGTTTCTAGCCAGTGTATCAATCTTCACCGAAGCTCCCATATCAAGTACAAAAATCTCTCCGCCCTTTGCATAGGTTCCAGCCTGAAGTACCAAACTTACTGCTTCTGGGATTGTCATGAAATAGCGGATGATATCTGGATGGGTAACAGTCACAGGACCGCCTTTTGCAATCTGCTTCTTAAACAGTGGAATAACAGATCCGTTACTTCCCAGTACGTTTCCGAAACGAACCGCAACAAATTCCGTTCTGAATTTTCTCTCACCATTTTCCCCTGCATTATCAGCAGTAGCTGCCACCTCAGCGAGTGCTTCCTCACTATCCTCATAGTGGCTTCCCAGTAACGGAAGCAAATCTTCTCTTCCAGTTCTGCTGATCTTATCCATGGTCTGGATGACCATCTCGCAGAGACGCTTACTGGCACCCATGATGTTGGTTGGATTCACAGCTTTGTCTGTACTGATCAGTACGAAACGCTGGCAGCCATTTTTCAAAGCTGCATGAGCAGTTTTATAGGTTCCCATCACATTGTTCTTGATTGCCTCACATGGGCTTGTCTCCATAAGTGGTACATGCTTATGTGCAGCTGCATGATAAACAATGTCTGGCTTGTATGTTTCAAATACATCATTAATCTTTCTGGTATCGCGCACGGAACCGATCAGTACCACCAGATCCAGATGTGGATATTTGGAGCGAAGCTCCTGTTCAATGTCGTATGCATTGTTCTCATAGACATCGAAGATTACCAGGCGTTTCGGAGCGTGGGCTGCGATCTGACGACAAAGCTCACTTCCGATGGAACCGCCGCCACCAGTTACCAGAATGGTTTTTCCACTGATGTAGCGGAAAATCTCATCCATATTTACTTTGATAGGCTCTCTTCCAAGAAGGTCTTCCACTGCCACGTCTTTCATTTTGCTGAGGGACACTTCTCCGGTGACGAACTGATATACGCCTGGAAGGATTTTCATTTCACATTTGGTTTCTTTGCAGATGTTCAGGATATCTCTTCGCTCTGCCGCACTTGCACTTGGAATTGCCAGAAGAATCTGGTCAATTTTATATTTTTTTGCGCTTGCAAGAATGTCATCACGACCGCCTACAATGGGCACACTCTCCATATAACGTCCCCATTTGTTGGGGTTATCGTCAATAATACAGCAGACCTTTCCTTTCGGCTCTTTGGCACGTTCAACGTCGCGGAGAATAATCTGTCCTGCCTGTCCGGCTCCGATCAGCATAATGTGATGCAGCGGACCTTCCTCTTCCTTCTGTTTCCGTGTTCTTTCCAGAAGAACAAATCGATATGAAAAACGGATTCCTGTAATCAGGCAAAATTGAATAATGGTTCCGAAGAGATAATAGGACATTGGCATTCTCTGAATGGCAAATGTGATTCCAATTATCTGGAACAAGAATGTAATTACAGTAGATAAGCAAATTCTTAACAGCTCACTGTAGCTTGCGAAGCGCCATACGCTGTTATAGAGACGCAATGCCCAAAAGACAAAAACAGAGAATACTGTATACCATGGTGCAAATTTCAGATAGGCAGACAAATATTCTCCGGGTATTGCGGAGTATGTACAATCAAAGCGGAACCACAGTCCGAGAAAGTATGCGGCGTTTACGGCGATCACATCATAAATCATCAGGTAAAGTGCGATTACCTGCCAATGCTCTAACTTTCTTTTTTTGCGTTCGATTTTTTGTTTTTTCGTTGTCATTTCTTAATCATATGGACGGAGTTACCCCCCCCCAGTCCTTTCCTCCCATTTTTTCATAACTTTGACCACTTACCAGATAGCTTCCTGTCTGGTGCTTCGGCGACTCCCAAGATATCTTGGGGAAGTCCGGAACCCGCACCGGCGGTGGTCTGCCGAAAAGCCTGCGTCACTGGCGCAGCCTCTTTGCCCGGTTACCCGGTTTTATAGATAAGCGCGTTCGTAACGCTGCTTATTATCATTTTTATCTTTGTTGTCAATAATTATTTTATTCTACTTCCGCGAAAAAACTGTCCTGGCATTTCCTGCCAAGATTTCTGGCGTCATTCAGGAAGCGGTTTCCCTGATGACCATTTTCACAGAGGAATTCATTTCCCTTCCGGCGAACCTTGCCGCCGCAGATGGCACATTTGTCCTTCAGTCCGTCTGTTCTGGTTTCCAGTACCAGAATTCCTTCTGCCCAGGCTTTGTACTGCAGGTTGGTCCGGATCTTACTGCTTAAGTGAAGCGGGGAAAAATTGCCGCTTTTTACCATTGCCATCCGGGTGAAGTTCTGGTCGTAATCGGGGAGGACAATGATTCCTGCCTGATTCTCTTTGCAGAAGTTCAGGATCTCACGGCTAACCTGATGGGCGTAGTGCTCCGACAGGTTCTTCAGGTGCATGTAGTACTTCCGATTTGGCTGGGGACTATTGTCTCCCACTGTGTTTGGTCTGGATTTCTGTATTCTGGTCTCCAGCAGCTTGCAGCGGTGACGGTACGCATCTCCGCCCCGGCAGGTGTGTACAGCCAGCTGATTTCCCTGTTCATCCAGAATGCAGCACACTGCGAAGGTGTCTGTGTTTGTAAAGCGGACACTGCACAGGTTCGTGCCTTCTGCCATTCGTTCTTTGGCAGTGCGGGCGTCGCTGTTCTCCTGTTTCACCGGGATATTCAGCAGGTAGCGCCTGCCCTCCTTTACCAGGGTGGGCGACATCAGCTGACCATCTTGGGGAAAGGGGCGTCCTTTCAGCTTGCAGTCTGTCCAGATCCATTTCTCACCGTTCCACAGCTTCAGGCAAATGGATCTGTCGGTGAGGTCGGAATACATTCCTTTAAAAAAGGTAACCTTGGCTTCCAGCTTCTCAGGGAATCCGGACTGAAGCTCCTGGGTGCTTTTTACTGTGGCAGATGCTTTGTTAATGGCTGCGCGTCTCAGGTAGACAGGTACTTTTCCCATTGGTAAGGGGTTAGTGGGCTGTCTGCCGTCCCGACCGGCCAGGGTCAGGAGCTCCAGACTGCGCTGGATGTCGAAGAGGCTGCTGTTCCACAGTTCTTCATGCTGTCTCAGAAGGTGGTAGTAAAACTCCACCACGTTCTGAAAATATTCTTCTGTTCTGTCCAGCCATATAGGCTCCGGACAAACCAGGCGCATGCGCCAGGTTCGGATGCTGTATCCTGTTTTCATAAATTTTGTCTGTGATTTCTGCTAGTACATCGAAAATTAAGTTTCTGCTATATTGGCGCAGCAGATGAAAAATCAGACAAGTCAATATGGCAGTTACTTAATATTCGATGTACTAGTTTCTTTCGTAATATTTCAGTAATGCGACGGTCATCCAGGCAGTTTTTCTGCTTTCTTTCCCATCGTCGTTTTACATTCTATCGCGAATAACAGGGAAAGTCAACCGATTATAGCGACTATAGACTCTTTTTGTCGAATTATACCATAATTTGTTCCAAATTCACCTTTTTCCATTAGTTTTTCAAAGGGATTTTTTTGATATAAAATAATTGCGTGGTCATATAATTGGTACATACTTATAGAATAAGGAGGCAGCTATGTGCAGAAAAGGTGAAAACATACGCAAACGCAAGGACGGGCGCTGGGAAGCCCGTTATATCAAATACCGTGATCCGGAGGGAAAAATCCACTACGGTTCCCTCTATGGCAAAACATATGGAGAAGTAAAGGACAAACGAAACAAAAAAATTGCAGAAGTGCCAGGCTATGGACATCTGGTGCGAAATTCTGGCATTTTAAATTATCAGGCTACCTTCGAAACAGCCGCAGAACATTGGAAACAGGAAATCCGCTATACCATCAAGGACAGTACTTTTTCCAATTATGAAGCGATCTTGAAGAATCAGCTTCTTCCGGAGCTTGGCAGCACCCAGATACGGAAAATCAGCAATTCTCAGATCACGCAGCTTATTCATAAGAAAAAAGAGCTGGCATTGTCTGCAGGAACCATTCATGTAATTTTAAGCGTACTCCACAGCATTTTGAACTTTGCAGCAAAGGGAGGCGCCTATACCAGTGAACCAATCCGCTACCCCCATTTGGCTGGCACCAGCCAGAAGGTGCAGATTATGAAGCTTACAAACTATAACCAGCTGGAGAAATTTCTTATTGACAATATCAGTGATTTCCATTTCGGTCTGCTGCTTTGCATGCATACCGGCATCCGTGTAGGCGAACTCAGCGGCCTGCGCTGGGAAGATGTGGATTTCACCCAGCACAAAATCCGCATACAGCGTACTGTGATCCGTATCAAAAATCTGGATCAGACCGCCAATCCGGACACTGGAAAAATCCCAAAAACCATTCTGTATATAGGCCCGCCGAAGACAGAACATTCCAACAGGGAAATTCCATTGCCAGACAAGCTGTTGTTTTATGCGAAACGTTTTCGTAAAGATGGCTCCGCATATATTTTGTCTGGAACTGCCAGATGCATGGAGCCGCGGGTCATCCAGCGCAGATATGCAGCACTGCTAAAAACCTGTGGAATTCCCCCCATTAAAATCCATGCTCTCCGGCATCAGTTTTCCTGTCGCTGGGTAGAGCATGGCTTCGATACCAAGTCCCTGTCCGAAATACTTGGACATACTTCCGTGCGAACCACACTGGATCTGTATGTGCATATCCAGGCGGAAACGAAGCGACAGTATATGAATCAGATGATGGAGCAGGCAATATAACAGAATGAACAATTTCAGAAAAGGCAGTTATGCCAGAGAAATCTCTTTTGAGAGAGCTCTGGTGTGACTGTCTTTTTTGCTGTCTGGAAAAGGTGACCGGATACTGAAAAATCTCAATTTCTAAAATAAGGGGTCTTTATTCGTGGTCGATAGTCCAAATTGTACTGATTTTCTGTGCGTTTGCAGCGCAAATACGCATTACTGAAATAATGCGACTTGGAGGTCATCTTTTTTTATTGTTTCCGGTTGGGTGGTGGGTTATTCAAATTTGCTTCTATATGTTTCTAACATAGTTAGGGCCGGGAACGATCAGGTAAGTGATGTCCCGGCCAGGTTTTATTTATTTTATACCAAATTCTTTCATGAGTTTTTTCTGATATTCTTCATCTTCTGTAGCTTTTATACAATCTTCAATGCGATTGGAAGAAAGTAATTTTTTATTCAGCGTATTTAAGGCTATACGCTCCTTTTCACGTCCATCTTTCTCTATCATCTGTCCCAATCTCGTCATTGTCATCGCCTCCTTAATCTCATCAAGTTCTGCTCCATCCAAGAACTTATCTGCCAGAGTATACAACATAGCCATCACTTTATCCGCCATATCATTATGCTCTTCTTTCGCTATTAGAATTCCTTCTTTAATCTTATCCTTACGGCTCATCTGGCCACCCATAAGTGGTGTCATACTAAGCTGTGCGATGTCATCTTCTGTAAAATCCAAGAATGTAAGCTCAGATTCACCCGCTTTTCCTTCTTCTATATCCCCATTTTATCACAATGTAATATAAAAATCATCTTAAAAGTTTATAAATTTATCAAAAAAAGAAGCAAACCACGTTATATAATGATTTGCTTCTTTCTATATTGATATCCCTCTCACCAGAGGAATCTCATTCTCTTTACTGCTGTGTAGTAGTATCAGCTGTGCCTTCGGTTGTAGTTCCATCTGCTGCAGTGGTATCTGTCGCAGCCTGTGTCTCAGATGCTACTGTACCTGGCTCGGTCACAGCTTCTGTGGAGGTGCTGTCAGTGCTTGTGCTTCCACTAACCGGTGCATCAGCCTCATCCTGCGTTACCACCTCGCCGTTGCGAACCTTTTCCATAAGGCTCTTAGCCTTATCAACAGTGTTATAATCCGGAACCATAACATATGCCTTCTGGCTCATGGAATATGGCTTCTCAGTAGCACCGGTACCATTTACACTGTAGGAAACGATTGTCCAGTCGCCGCCGTTGGTAAGCTGCTGCTGAAGGATCTGTGCGATCTCTTCATATGTGATGTTAGTACCGAAGCATCCATCCAGACTGGAAAGAATGGAGGAATAGCTGGTAAGGATTTCCGGAGAAAGAGCCTTCTTCACAACACCACGGATAACCTCCATCTGGTTCTTACCACGCTGGCGGTCACCCTCCTGGAATGCGTAACGCTCTCTTGCAAAGATAAGCGCCTGCTCACCATTCACATAATTCTCACCCTTGTTAAAATGATAACCCAGAATATTCTTGGAATCAAAATCATAATCTGAATTAACGGTAATTCCGCCAAGTGCATCGATTACCTTCACAAATCCACCGAAGTTAATTCGGAAGTAATAATTAATGTCAATATCATACAGCATTCCCAGAGTATCCATACACACATCGATTCCATAAATACCGGCATGTGTCAGCTTATCCGGTGCACCTCCGGAAATAGAAAGCGGTACAAAGTAATCACGAGGTGTGGAAACCAGCAGGATCTCATGTGTATCTGTATTCACAGTGGCAATAATATTTACATCGCTTCGGCTCTTAGCTGTCATCTCACCTCTGGTATCAATACCACTGAGATAGATGGTGTAAACCTTACCGCCATTAGCAGTGGTGATCGGCTCTATAGGGGTGGACTCTTCTGCAGACTGAATTGTGGATTCAACGTCTACTGTTCCAACCTCTTTTATCTTGGTGCTGAAATCTGTGTATCCGTCCATATCCTCGTATACACTAAGATATCCGCTGTTCAGAAGCATGGCATTTACTTCACCGTTTAGGATTCCGTCAGCAAGCTCGGTCAGACCTGCGTACTCTTTCGTCTGTACCTCTGTGCCGAATTCGCTGTTCAGATGTGCTACAGCGCCATCTGTGTTCTCACGGTCAAGTGAGGAAAGAATACCATAAGTATATCCGGCAGTTGCCTCAACAGAATCAGCGGCGTCATCGTTCTTTACATAAACAGCCATCTGTGTGACCTCAGTGGTCTCACCGGAAATATTGCTGATGGCGGATCTTGTCTTATTAATATAGAAACCGCCAAATGCCAGAATGGCAATCATGATCACTGCCAAAACAGTTCCGCCAATAAAGCGGCCTGTGTATCTGGTATGCCATACCAGCAGCCAGATTATCGCTGCGATCACCGCAAGTACAATGCCGATAATCAGCATATAAATGGTGGGAACCATCTTGGTCATTGCCAGAAGTCCCATAAAAACAACAGAAAGCATAATGACGATGATGGTGATCACCGCGCCTGGTATCCAGTCGTTTCTTCTTCTCCTTCTACTCATCTTTTAGCTCCTTTTTATTTCTTTTGTCATTAAGGGCTGCTGCTTACTTTATAGCCAGCCCCATCAAAAGCATATCTTATATTTTATACGCTGACAACTGGAAAATCAAGTTAAATAGTGTTATAATACGAAAGATTTATAAAATTTTTTTTATGAAAACGTTATAACTTCCAGGACGCGGACAGGAATATGACGAAATCAACCGTATCCGGCAGGATAAATGTTCGCCAGATGGTTGCAGACCACAATGGGCGGCATGTTATGCAAATATCTTTTGAATGCAATATTCTGCCAATTTAAGGAGGAATTACAATATGACAAAACAAGAGTTTCAGGAACTGACACAGAATATTGTTCTTCTGGACGGCGCTACAGGTTCCAACCTGATGGCTACCGGTATGCCGAAGGGTGTATGCACAGAGGAATGGGTGCTGGCACATAAGGATGTGATCCAGAAGCTTCAGAGAGCTTATATCGAAGCGGGAAGCAATATTATCTACGCTCCTACTTTTGGCGGCAACCGTGTAAGCCTTACCATGCATGGTCTGCAGGACCGTATGGAGGAGATCAACCGCACTCTGGTTTCCTATTCAAGAGAAGTCGCGGATACGGCAGACCATAAGGTTTACGTTGCTGCGGATATTACCACCAGTGGTAAAATGATGGCTCCTGCCGGGGAGATGACCTATGAGGCAGCTTTCGAAATGTATCAGGAGCAGATTGGAATTCTGAAGGATTCCAGCGTGGATCTGATCGTTGCTGAGACCATGATCAATATCGAAGAGACTCTGGCCGCTGTGGATGCTGCTTCCACAGTTTGCGGGCTGCCGATTATGTGTACCATGACGGTAGACGCAGACGGAAGTATTTTCAGCGGTGGAAATGCTATCGAGGCTGCTGTTTCCCTGGAGGCTGCAGGTGCAGATGCTGTGGGCGTGAATTGCTCTGTTGGTCCGGATCAGCTGGTTTCTGTTATCCGCAATATTAAAGAAAATGTCTCCATCCCGGTCATTGCCAAGCCGAATGCCGGCATGCCGTTCATTGATGATAATGGAAACGCCGTTTATTCCATGAAAGCGCCGGATTTTGCCAGACATGTGAAAGCTCTGATTGATGCAGGCGCTGGTATTGTAGGGGGCTGCTGCGGTACTACACCGGAATATATCAGGGAAGTGGCGAAGATGATCGGACGATAAAATACATAAGCCGCTATAGAACGTCACAACTTAGTTGACGCTCAGTAGTGGCTTTTCTTCTTTATCTCCGAAATTCCTCTGATGCGATATTTTCTCCGATGTTTCTCCGATATTCCCTTCGGAGTATTTTACACTCACTTCACCTTAATTGCCTTCTTCGGGCACATTTCCTGACAGCAGAAGCATCGAATACACTTCTTATAATCATAAACAGGCGGATTATTTTTGCCATTTCGAAAATCTACTGCTTTTCCAGGCACGGGACAGCTGTTTACACAGATTCCACAACGGATACATTTGTCAGGCTCAATGTATGGTTTCTTCTGGAAAATATTCAGAGCCTTGGCAAGCTTTGTCCAGACATTGTTTCGTACTTTCGTGCGGTCTACGTTGAAATTGGGATTGCCGTATTTTTCTATTAAGGCTTCCATCGAAATCACATTACAAACCACATCAATACCAATCTGCTTTTTATCTACAGAGACATTTGCATTCTGGTGTTGCTTCTCTCGCCCAGTTATTTCACTTCCTTCATCACGCACTACTGATGCCGAAAGATTCTCCTCAACTACCACAATCTCAATATTTTCTTCCCTGTAATTTCCCAGTCCCATCTTCTCCCCATGGTAATTGGTAGGAACCATCTCCGGTTTCAGATAAACCAGTCTTGCAAACACACTGTCCAGTGCCACCGGATCTGTGGACATCAGAATCAGGTTCATGGCTACCGGGTCTCCGGAGCCCGGTCCATTTCCCTCCATTGCAGTGATTCCATCCATAATGTAAAGTCTCGGCTTCACATACTGGTTCAGATCAATAAGCATCCGGGCGAAGCTGTCTGCGCTGGGATATTTGGTATGACCAATGGCCTTATTTTTCCCATATACAAATCCATAGCTGTTCTTCACTGCTCCTGTAATTCGCTCCAGAGCGTGGGTTTTCATTTTGGAAAGAGAAATCACACACTCTGCCTCCAGCAGTTCTTTCGGAAGGATAAATTCCTTCGCCTGGATACCCTCCGGATTTTCCACACGCACGCCCTTCGTATAGTCAATGGCCGGGATCTGGTACTTTTCCAGATAAGTGTCCATTCCGGTGCCCTGAATCACCTGTTTCGTAGTTCCGTGGCCACAGGAATCCGCAAGCACAATATTCTTATAACCTTCCTCACGTAGAATCCTGGCAAAGGCACCCACCACAACCGGATGCGTGATGACCGCTTTCTCCACTTCTGCTTTTTTCAAAAGATTAGGCTTCAAAAGGATTTTTTCTTCTTTATTTATAAGGTTGTCCAGACCTCCCAGCTGAGACAGACCATTTTTCATAAGTGTATAAATTCGTTCTTCGTTGTAAGCTTCACAGGGAAGTACAATTACTTTGCTTTTTGTGTTCATGTTTCTACCCATATTTTCAAACATACAGCCTGTAATCTGGATCTGCATGTCTGGTGCTCTCGTTTTATTTTGTAATTATTCTGCAATGTTTCACACATACATGCACGCCTTAATACAGTCGCAGAGGATAAGCTAAGATCACATTTCTGCGATGCAAACCGCCCTCAGTGCCTTCCGCACTGGCAATATACATGCCGGTACCACAGACAATGCATCTACCCCCATCTGCAAAAAAGTCTCCGTCAATCTGGTATCCGCCGCCAGTTCCCCACAGAGACATACTTTGCAATTCTGCGCGTGTCCTGCATCTACAATCATCTTTATCATTTTCAAAATTGCAGGATGATGATCATCATATTTCTTCTGTAAAAGCGGATTCTGACGATCCATGGCCAAGGTGTACTGAGTCAGGTCATTGGTTCCGATTCCCAGAAAGTCCACACGTTTCGCCAGCTCTTCCCCAATCATCACTGCTGCCGGAGTCTCCATCATAATTCCAGTCCGGATTTCCTTAAATGGTACACCAGCTGCCTTCAGCTCTTCTTTTACTTCCGTCACCAGAGCTTCAACCTCATCCATTTCCTCTTCCGAACAGATCATAGGGTACATCATCCCCAGATTTCCATACCAGCTTGCACGGTAAATGGCACGGATCTGGGTTTTAAACAGGTTCTTCCGGTCCAGACTGAGACGGATTCCGCGATTACCCATGAGAGGGTTGGTTTCTACCGGAATTTCAAGGTAGGAAGCCTGCTTATCAGCCCCGAGATCGGCAGTGCGGATAACTACCAGGCGGTCGCCCATAGTCTCAGCAGTTTTTTTATATGCCTGAAAAAGTTCTTCTTCCCCGGGATAATTCTCCCTGCCAAGATACTGGAACTCGCTTCGCAGCAGTCCGATTCCCTTTGCTCCATAATAAAGGGCGCTGTTTAAATCATCCAGACTGCCAATATTCGCGTAGATTCCCACTTCACGTCCATCTTTCGTAATATCGCCCTTGTCTTTCAGCTTCAAAAGGGATTCCCGCTCTACCAGATCTGCTTTTCGGCGAATCTCGTATTCTTTTCGTACCTCATTATCCGGCTCCAGATAGATGGTTCCCGTATATCCGTCAATAATGGCAATGCTGTCTTCCCACTCTTCTTCTGACTGTGGAATCCCAATACCTGTAACACAGGGAATATCCATATTTTTCGCAAGGATTGCAGCGTGAGAGGTAGCAGAACCTTTGCGGGTGACAATACCCAGAAGCTTCTCCTTATCCATTTCCATCAGTTCTGCAAGAGAAAGGGCATCTGCTGCCAGAATGACTGGTTCCTCTCCCAGATCAATTTTGTTCTCATCTTCCCCGAGAATTTCCAGAAGGAGACTGGAGATGCGGCTTACATTGTGGATTCGTTCCTTTATGGTCGGATCGTTCAGCCTGGAAAAAGTACTCTGCATCTCATCTCTTGTGGTCTGCACTGCATAAGCAGCAGTCACCTTTTCCCCTGTGATCATACTCTGTACCGCACGGAGAAAGCTGCCAGAGCCCAGAAGCTCTGCCTGCTCCAGGATCTGGTTTGTTCCATTTTCCCCATTCACTTTCACAATTCTATCCAAAGGTTGGGGTTCCATATCCAATTCAGGATCAGCTGTGTCCATTTGCTTTTCTGACATTCTGTCATACTCTTCCTTCAAAGTCTGCATCACATGCCGACGAGCCACATCAAAATTCTTCAGTTCCTTTTTTACATCATCTGCCTGATGCTGTCGGATCTGATATTCACCTTTCCGATAAAACCTGATTTTCCCAATGGCAATCCCCGCAAAGGCGGAAGCTCCCTTGTATATTTCCATTTTGTTTCTCCTCTAAAAAACTCATTTATTTCTGTAAATAATAATCACACACTGGCGAAGCTTTGTCAATATCCGTGTTGTTCGCTCTGGCCCCGGAAACATATATGTGCAAGCATTCTCCACCTCCAGCGACCTCTCTCCTTTCTCCGCAGTGCAATCCTGCCCGGTAGGACTTTTCTATTACATAAAAAAAGAGCCTGCACAGTGATTTATCCGTTTTTCTCCCGAATGGTTCACTCACAGGCTCTTTCCTGATGTTATCCTTTTACTGAATTAATTCAATTAATCGCAGGCAGCCTTAAACTCAGTCCAGTTCTTATTATACTGTTCCTCAGCTTCCTGACTTACATTCTTAATACTCTCACCGCTTGTTACACTGTCCGGAACCACCAGGCTCTCGTCTACCAGCTCGTCTGCTGCCTTGTTGGTGCAGTAGTAACCGATATAATTGAAGCACTGTGCAGCAACCTCCGGTCTTAAAATATAATCTACAAACTGGTAAGCTGCATCTGCATTTGGAGCCTCGCTTGGAATAAACATTCCCATAACACCGAAGCCAAGACCTTCCTCCGGATAAACCACCTTCAGATCCGGGTTCTCTGCCAGAGCTGCAGTTACCTGGGAGGTGTAAAGGAATGCTACAGAAGCCTCTCCGTTCAGCAGTGCGTTCTGGGTGTTGTCATCCTGGATCATACGCACATTGGGTGCCAGCTCTACCAGCTTTTCACCAGCTTCTGCAATGGTATCCACATCTTCTTCATTCATACTCTTACCCATGGTGAGAAGAGCAATGCCGTTGATCACACGGTAGTTGCCGATCAGCGCTATGCTGTCCTCCAGAGACGGATCCCACAGATCAGAATAGCCCTTAATGTCAAGATCAACCTCCTCCGGATCGTATACGATCAGCGGAATACCTGCACCATATGGTACGGTGTACTCGTCCTTCTCATCATAGAACTGTCCCTGATAAAGAGGATTGATGTTTCCCCAATTGGAGATTTTGTCTTTGTCAAGCTTGGTAGCAAGACCCTCTTCCACGATTTTCTCGAGAATGTAGTCATCTGCGATTACCACATCATAGTCTCCGCCTTTTGCCATGGAAACTTTCTCCAGCATGGTTTCGTCAGTGTCAAAGTTGGAATATACGATCTTACAGCCGGTTTCTTCCTCAAATCCGTCCAGAACCTCCTGCGGGAACATTCCTTCCCAGGTATAGAGGACCAGCTCGGAGTCAGCTGCGTATACAGGTGACAGACTGCCACAGATTGCTGTTGCAGCAAGAATTACCGCAAATACCTTTTTCTTCATAATCATTCTCCTCTTCTTCAAAAACACAGCCGGCTTCTGCCAGCCACGTTTCCGTTTTTATAAATTTCCATGTTTACTCTGCCTTGATCTTCGTCCACAGCTCCGCATATTTCTGCTTGATCTTCGGTTCCTGATAACGGAAGATCTCGCTGTTTGGATTTTCAAAATCCGGGATGTAGGAGGAAACGCCCTCATACTCTCCGGTGATCATAGTTTCGTAAACACTCTTTACAGGAGAAGTATAACCTACTTCTTCCGTATTGGAAAGAGCAGATTCTTCATTTAGCATAAAATTAATAAACTGATGGGCAAGCTCTGTCTCATTGCAGTCCCTCGTGATAACCATTGCATCATACCAGTTATTGGTTCCCTGGCTCGGTGTGAAGTAATCCATATTCGGATTTTCGCTTATAATATAAGAAGCATCTCCAGAATAAACAACTGCCATAGCCTTGTTTCCGGAAATCATATTGTCAATGACGTCATCACCTGCGTAAATCGGGTCCATGGTATTTCTCTGGTCAACCAGCCACTGGTAAGCTTCCTGAATCTGATTCTCATCTGTAGTATTCATGGAATATCCAAGAGCCTTCAGTGCGATCATAAAGGAATCCCGCTCAGAATCATACATGTAAATATTTCCTTTATATTTGGTATCCCTGAGAAGATCCCAGCCCTCCTGAAGATCTGCCGGATCAACCACAGTCGTATCATAAAGAATACCAACCGTTCCCCAGAAGTATGGACAGGAATAACGATTTCCCGGATCATAGCTTTTATTCATGACCTCATCCATCAGGCTGCCCTTATTCGGGATCAGATCCCAGTCAATATACTGTAAGTAATCCTCTTTAATCAGACGCTCGATCATATAATCCGAAGGGATCAGCACATCATAGGACTCACCGCCGGAAAGCTTGGTGTACATCATTTCGTTGGATTCGAAAGTTTCGTAAACTACTGTACAATTATATTCCTGCTCAAACTGTGTCAGAAGATCCAGATCCATATATTCTCCTGCATTATAAACCTTCAGGACATGGTTCTCCGCTGCACCGCCTCCGCACTTGATCAGTCCGAAGCCAAGGGCAAAAACCAGCAGAAGGGCGATCACACGCTGAATCTTTTTCGCATGCTTGCTGGCATGCTTTTCCAGGATCTTCGGAAGTACATTTGCGAAAACCATTACCAGCACAATGACTACGATTACGATGGTTGACAAAGCGTTGATGGTAGGGTTAATTCGCTTGGTCATGTTGTAAACCACGATGGAAATATTCTTTACACCGTTTCCGGATACAAAGTACGAAATTACGAAATCGTCAAAGGACATGGTAAACGCCAGCAGCGCACCGGCGAAAATGCCATCCTTGATCATGGGCACGATTACCTTGGTCAATGCCTGGAACGGAGTTGCTCCAAGGTCCATGGCTGCATTTGCCAGGTTCGGATCAAGGCTTCGCACCTTGGGATAAACACTGGTGATCACATATGGCGTACAAAAAGAAATGTGCGCCAGCAGCATGGTAAAGTACCCTTTCCGGAAGCCCAGTGAAGAAAACAGAAGCATCAGTCCGATTGCAGTAACAATATCCGGGTTCAAAATGGGCAGGTTGTTGATATTTAAAAGTGTTTCCTTTAACACCTTCCTGGACTTGGAAAGACCAATTGCAGTGATGGTTCCCAGCACTGTGGAGATCACAGTTGCCAGGATGGCGATGGTCACAGACACGTAAACCGCTTTGCTGACTTCTGTATTGTGCAGCAGCTCTGTATACCATCTCATGGAGAATCCCGTAAACCTGGTCAGGGATTTGGAGGAATTAAAGGAAAAAATCATGGTCACCAGGATTGGCAGGTAAAAGAATACCAGACAGATGGCCACATAAAATCTCTGAAAAAAGCTTGTTTTTTTCTGCATGATACTCTCCTACTCTCCTTTTTCCTTGTCCATCCGCTTCATCAGACTCATGGAGATCAAAATGATCACCGCCAGAATCATGGAAATGGCACTTCCAAAATTCCAGTCTCCAACTGAGATAAACTGGGACTCGATCAGGTTACCGATGAGCATGTACTGTCCACCTCCCAGAAGCTTCGGGATAACGAAGGAGGAAATGGCAAGAAGGAAAACCATCATAATACCATTTACCACCCCTGGCAGGGACAGCTTCCAGATTACCTTCCAGAAGGTCTGGAAACGGTTGGCTCCCAGATCGTAGGCTGCCTCGATCAGGGATTTGTCCATTTTATTTAAGGAAGTATGGATAGGAATGATCATAAAGGGCATAAAGTTGCAGATCAGACCTACCATTACGGAAAAATCCGTATACATCATGCTGATAGGTCCCAGTCCGATTTTTGCCAGAAGATTGTTGATGATTCCGTTATCTGCAAGAAGATTCATCCATGCATAGGTACGAAGAAGCATGTTGATCCACATTGGGATGGTTACCAGCATAATGAGAAGTCCCTGGACTTTCTCAGAGCATCTTGCAATGATCAGGGCAAGGGGATAGCCAAGCACCAGGCAGATAAAGGTGGTGAGAAGTCCCAGCCAGAAGGATTTCAGGATTACATTCAGGTAGGTAGCTTCCAGGAATTTGGCAAAATTCCCCCAGGTGAAGGAAAGTGTCATTACTTCATTTCCTTCTGTGGTGAACGCATACAGGGCAATGAGAAACAGTGGGATCACAAGGATAACAATTGCCCAGATAAAGTAAGGAATGATCAGTCGCTTAAACTGTTTCATCAATAAGCTCCCATTCTGTACATGACGTGAATGTCTTCCGGTCCGAATTTCAGTCCTACCTGGCGGCCCACTTCCGCATAATCGGTGGTCTGAACTTTATAGGTGCGCAGTTCTGTTTCTACGAGAATTTCGTAATGAACGCCTTTGAAGGTGACGTTTCGGACAACACCGTTGATTTTCGCCTGAGATGGTTCCACAATGTCAAGGTCCTCAGGACGAAGCACAACCTCGATTTCTTCATTATCCTCAAAGCCTTTGTCCACACATTCGAATTCAAATCCGTCAAACTGAACCAGATAATCTCTGATCATAATTCCTTCTATAATATTGGACTCTCCAATGAAGCCTGCTACGAAACGGTTTTCGGGCTCGTTGTAAATATCGGTAGGAGAACCGATCTGCTGAATTTCACCGTTATTCATAACGACCACGGTATCAGACATGGAAAGGGCTTCCTCCTGGTCATGCGTAACATAAATAAAGGTAATTCCAACCTCCTGCTGGATTTTTTTCAGCTCGATCTGCATCTGTTTTCGTATTTTCGCATCCAGGGCGCCAAGAGGCTCGTCAAGAAGAAGGATTTTCGGCTCATTTACCAGAGCACGGGCAATGGCAACTCGCTGCTGCTGTCCGCCGGAGAGCAAGGTGACATCTCTTTTTTCGAAACCCTCCAGACCTACCATTTTCAGCATTCTGGTGACTTTCTGGGCGATCACGTCCTTGTCCACTTTTTTCAGATTCAGACCGAATCCAATGTTCTCTGCCACATTCAGATGGGGAAAAAGGGCATATTTCTGGAAAACGGTGTTTACCTCTCTCTTATATGGAGGCAGCTTGGAAATCTCAATTCCGTTAAACAATACTTCGCCGCCGCTTGGCTCCTCGAAGCCTGCAATAATACGAAGGGTTGTGGTCTTTCCACAGCCACTTGGTCCCAGAAGGGTGAGAAACTCGTTCTCATAGATGTCCAGATTGATTCCGCGGAGAACCTGCTGGTCATCAAAGTTTTTTGTGAGGTTTTTCAACTCTATGAGTTTGTTCATTCGTGTGCTCCTTTCCGGTCACTGTCTGCATAACGTTCAGCAACCCTTTCCATTCCCCGGAATGTATCTGATCTCGCCTTGATTCCATGGATACAGTCCAGTAAGAAATATTCAATCCGCAAATCTACTGCGATCTCCGGCGCAGCTTTTTCACAAGGGAATATACAAGCAGAATTCCTACCGTAAAAGCCAGCATAATCGTACACAAGGCATTGATTTCCGGCGTAACACCGGTTTTGATCTGAGTGTACACCTTAATTGGCAAGGTAGACAATCTCGGACCGTTAATAAAAATACTGATTACCACGTCGTCCATGGACATGGCAAAGGCAAGCAATGAGCCGGACGCAACAGCTGGCATGATCAGTGGCAGCGTAACGTCAAGAAAGGCTCTCATGGAAGTAGCTCCAAGATCCCGGGCAGCTTCCTCAAGGGAAGGATCCATGCCCACAAGTCTGGCTTTTACTTCCATCAATATATAAGGAATGCAAAATACCGTATGTCCGATCAGCAGAGTAAGCATTCCGAAGGGCAGGTTCAGCATGTAGAAAAATGCCATCAGCACCATACCCAGAATAATTTCCGGTATCATAAGGGGCAAAATGGAAATGTACTCCAATGCGCCTTTTGTTTTCCAGTGAATCCGTGACAGGCCTACAGCGCCTAAAGTTCCGATAACTGCTGAAACCGCGCAGCTGGCCACGCCAAGGATCAGGCTGTTTACCAGTGCTTCCATCATGGCACTGTCTGCGAAAAGCTTTTCGTACCACTGGAGGGAAAATCCGGTGAGACGGACAGGCAGCTTGGACTCATTGAAGGAGAAAATGATGACTACGGCTACTGGGAGGTACATTAAGAAGAAAATGATACCAAGGTATATCTTCTCAAAGCGGGTGCTCCGTTTCATGCCAAAGCCTGTATTTCTCTTCTTTCCAAACTTTTTAACTAATGTACCGTTTTTAGCCTCGGCGCCTTCACCTTGCATTTTCGGATTCAGCACTTCTATTTCATTATTTTGTGTTTTTATCATCCCAGCCCCTCCACTTCTTTCGCATTGGTGACCTTGCGGTATAGCAGAATCATCAAAGTGGTAAGGATCATCATGATCACTGCCAGAGCTGCCGCAAAGGGCCAGTTATTTCCCCGGGTCATCTGATCCTGTATCAGGCTACCTACCAGCACAACTTTGTTTCCGCCCAGGATATCTGCTATGAAAAACAGTCCCATAGATGGAATAAAGGTAAGGATCACACCGGACAAAAGTCCTGGCAGGGTCAGCTTAAAGCTCACTGTCCAGAAGGCCTTCGCCTTACCTGCCCCCAGATCACGGGCAGCTTCTACCAGTGACCAGTCCAGTTTTTCCGCACTGGAATATACTGACAGAATCATAAATGGCAATAACACATATATCATACCAATGACGATTGCCGGGTAGCTGTACATGATTTTCAGCGGCTTCTCGATCAGGCCAAGCTTTTTCAGCACAAAATTCAGAACGCCTTTTTTCTGAAGGATGATGATCCAGCCGTAAAGTCTGATCAGGGAATTTACCCAGAAGGGAAGCATAAGAAGAAGCATAGCTTTCTTTTTACCGCCTGCTGGTAATTTCGCCATAAAATAGCCAAAGGGATATCCGATCAGGGTGATAAAAACAGTACTTGTAATGGCCAGCTGGAAGGACTGGACAAAGGTGTCCAGGTACACTGGTTCCAAAATATTCCTGTAATTATCCAGTGTAAAAATCCACTGTACACCGTGGACTTCTCCGGGAGTGGCAAAGCTTAAGGCAACCATATAGATAAGAGGACAAGCCACAAAAATCAGGGTAAAAATGTAGAGTGGCAGAATCATCCAGATGGTGGCGCGGGTATGCCTGGTGGATGCAGCACTCTTGCTATTGCCGCGGATATTCTTTACAGGCGCAGATTCCTGGCTGTTGCCGCGGCTGTTCTTTACAGGTGCAAATTTCCGGCTGTTGCCACGGCTGTTACTGAGACCGCCCATCACTGAATTCCTCCTGACATATCAGCAGGCTCTTTCGTCTTAAACTCCCGATCTACTACAATTGCATTTCGCGGATCAAAATACCATTTTATCTGCTGACCTGGCTGAATGTTTGCATTCATGCCAAACCGGCTGGCTGTGATTTCTGTGCCGTCAGCCAAAGCAAGCAGAACTCGCAGCTGACCTGCAGCGAAATTCTTCTCCTTCACAGTTGCGTGAAGATGTCTGCCAGTTCCCTCAGCTTCATTTTGCTCAACTACATTTTCCATTTCAGCTTCATCCAGCAGAATATTTTCGCTTCTCACAGCCAGGGTAAGCTGCTCTCCCACCTTTACAATCTCTTCTGTATAAACGGAAACAGTGTCATTACCTATTTGAACCTGTGCATAAGAACCATTTATTTCTACAACTTTTCCTTTTAAAATATTGGCATTTCCCACAAAGGTTGCCACATAACTTGTCTTCGGATGGTTGTAAATCTCATCCGGAGTGCCGATCTGCTCAAATTGCCCCTGATTCATTACCACGATCCGGTCGGACATATTAATGGCCTCTTCCTGGTCGTGGGTGATATAGATAAAGGTAATTCCAAGCTTCTTCTGCAGTCGCTTCAGTTCCAATTGCATCGTCCGCCGAAGCTGCAGATCCAGAGCTCCGAGAGGCTCGTCCAGAAGCAGTACACGTGGATTATTTGCCAATGCTCTTGCAATGGCTACACGCTGCTTCTGTCCGCCGGAGAGCTCCGCAGGTTTTCGTTTCTCGAAGCCTTCCAGCTGAACCAGCTCCAGCATTTCCTTAACCTTTTTCTTTATATCCGCTTTTGGTACTTTTCGTATTTTCAGACCATACCCGATGTTATCCGCCACGTTCATATGGGGAAAAAGGGCATAGTTCTGAAATACCGTGTTCACATCTCTCTGGTTTGGCTCCAGATTCGTCACATCTTCCCCCTCCAGCCATACACTTCCGCTATCCGGCTGCTCCAGTCCGGCAATAATGCGAAGAGTGGTCGTCTTTCCGCAGCCGGAAGCACCCAGCAAGGTGACGAATTCCCCCTGATCAATTTGCAGATTGATTCCCTGTAGAACATATTCTTCTGATGTAAAACTTTTTTTCAGATTTCTTAATTCAAGAAATGAGTCAGACATTTGTCTCCCCCTTTCTGGAGCGTGTTTAAAAAATATTCCTGCAGGCTTCCACAAATTGTGACACGCATTTTGAAGAAAGCCTTTTTTAACACGCTCTGCTGTAATGTTAAGTGAAGTACGAAAAAAATACGGGATACCCCTATAGCCATACATTCAGAAAATCTCTGTATAAACACGGTGCATGTTTATACAGCGCCATTACTGTATATTGCTATATCGGTAACCCGTATTCCCATATAATTCTTCAAAAAAAGGTACAACAACAGCAGGTCCGTCCTGCTCCATCCAGTCAGAACGTACCCCGGTAGCTCCAAGATTTTCGGAACCTCTTCCAAGCCCGCCTAAAAAAGCTGCAACTCTTGCTGCAGTCTCTCTCTCTATTTTCTTTTCAAAAAAGCCTGGGGCGGAATAACCTGACATGTACCTCATCTCCTTTGTTTGCAATCAAAGTGTATTCTATCATAGAATGAATCATTTGAAAACAGTTATTTTCCCATTGGCATAAAACTTTTGTGAAATGTTTTGTGAAATGCTATTTTACCTTATGATATTTATTGAGCTTTTTCCAACACCATGATACAATAGCTTTAAGGGTTTTTACTACATTTGAGGAGGTTTTCCATGAAAGAAATTACAGCTGTAAAAATTAATCCAACAGATTTTGCTCCCTTTGGCACCTACTGTTCCATGACTGAGCCGGAAGGTTATCCTTTACAGGGCGAAATCCACAAATTTTATCCGGATCGTATCTCAGGTACTTGTATGGGAAGTATGGGATTTTCTCCCATTGCCGTACGCAAAGATGAGCGAATCGTTAAGATGGCAGAATACCACACAACCACCTGGGAAGGCATTGTAGCTCTGGATGATGATATGATCATTCATGTTGCTCCTGCATCTGCCGGTACGCCAGTCCCGGAACTTACAAAGGCCTTCATTGTTCCCAAAGGACATATGGTAAAGATCAATGCTGCTATCTGGCATTTATGTCCTCTGCCGGTAAACAACGATGTCCTTCATGCAATGATCATTTTACCGGAATGTACTTATGCAAATGACTGTACGGTAGTTGAGTTTGAGGAAAAAGACTGGTTTAAAATCGTATAATCAGAATTTTCTCCCACGATAAATCAGAATTTTTACCCAAGATTTTCTTGACAAATGGCTGCTTATAACTTAAAATATTTTTTGTGTCTGATAAGTGTATAAATTTTTATACACTTATCATTCCATAAGCTGGAATAGCTCAGTCGGTAGAGCACTTCACTCGTAATGAAGGGGTCGTGAGTTCGAGTCTCATTTCCAGCTTTTTTTATTTGATCAAACGGATATTCCAGATTCGCTTCGCTACTTGCTTATTGTAAAAAGATTCAAAAAGACTGCATTCCTCACATCTGAAATTCAGATATGTAAATGCAGTCTTTTTTGCTATTTTATTACTTATTGGCTATTTATTTCTCATTTGCTATTTCTGTCTGCTTTGTTATTGTCATTTTTTTGCTGTGGCTCTTTTCTTCACTGTTTCTGCCTTTTTCTCTGCCTTGACAGCTTCTTCTGCTTTCGCAGCTTTTTCTTCCTTTACTGACTTCTTTGCCGGAGCTTTTGCCTTCACAGTCCTTACCAGTTTTCCTGCAGTCTTATCTTTCGCAGTTTTCGCTGCGGTCACTTTCTTCCTGGCTGGGGCTTTCCCGGGAGTGCAGCTGTAGATGCTTACACCAAGTGCCGGCAGTTTCACCTTAATAGAATGCTCCCGTTCATCGCACTCTTCTGCTTTTGCTGTCTTCACACGAGAATTTACTACACCCTCGCCGCCGAATTCTGTTGCATCGCTATTAAAGATTTCTTTATATTTTCCAGCAAAGGGCACGCCCACCTGGTAATTCTCGTAGGGAATTGCGGCGAAATTACAGATTACAAGCAGAGTTTCCTCTGGTTTCTCTGTCTTACGCAGGAAGGTGATCACATTCTCCTCATATTTCATCAGCTGAACCCACTCAAATCCGTCATACTCATCATCCATCTGATAAAGTGCAGGTGAATTCTTATAAAGAGCATTCAATGCCTGAATGCATTTCCCAAGTTCCTCAGGCATATCAGCCCCTGGTGCCATCATCTTACAACCAGGATGCACCATCATATAGGAATAAGCCTCTCTCACCTGTGCCAGCTTCTGCTTCTCATCCCCCGGAAGTTTTGCCATAAACTCATCCAGGCTTCCCACATCTCTGCTTCCAAGAGTCAGAATATAATGCTCAGAATATGCATATAAAGTGGACAACGTCAGCTGATCATGATAATTCTTCCGCAAGATCGGATCCACAGACAGATAAAAGAGGAAATCTCTTGTCCATCCGCCACTCCATTTATAATCAAATCCAATGTGGTCATTCTCCACACTGTCTGTCAGCTCCGGCCACAGACCATCCTCCTGTGCGATCAGAAGTGCTCCTGGATCACGCTTCTTCAAAATAGAATTCAGATGCTTCAGAAATTCAATAGCATGAAGGTTCTCATTGGAGCCATACATATTCGGTGTCCAACCATCTTTTCTGCCATAATCCAGATATAGCATGGCGTCCACATCATCCATGCGAAGTCCATCCACATGGAAAACCTCCAGCCAGAAACAGGCATTGGAAATCAGGAAATCCATTACCATAGGACTGTCATAATTATAAAGCATGGTGCCCCACATCGGGTGGACAGCCATTTCCGGGTCTTTCACTTCATAAAGAGACGTTCCGTCAAATTTCTCCAGACCGCCTGCGTATCTCGGGAACTGAGCCGGTGACCAGTCAAGGATCACGCCTATTCCCACCTGATGAAGCTCATCTACCAGCGCTGCAAATTCTGCTGGTGTGCCATAACGTGTGCTGACTGCAAAGTATGCAGATGTAGGGTATCCGTCTGAGCCATCCTCCAGAAATTCCATAACCGGATGAAGTTCCACATGAGTATATCCCTTTTCTTTCGCAAAAGCCACCAGCTCTTTTCCTGATTTCCACTGTCCCAGACTTGTCTCATAAATGGAAACCGGCTGCCTGCGGTCATCGTATTTCTTACGTTCAGCCATCCAGCCGCTGTCGTTCCATGTAAAATCAGAAACATCTGCCACAACAGAATTCCACAACGGTGCAGGCTGGGTTCTGTTTCCATAAGGATCTGCCTTCTGAAGGAGCACATCCCCTTTCGCCTTAATTTCATAACGATAGGCATCTCCCGCCTTTACTCCCGGGATAAAAAGTTCAAAAAGGCCTGACATGGGCATCTTATGCATGGGGAGTGCTCTGCCATCCCAATTATTGAATTCGCCAACCACACTTACCCGAACTGCATTGGGTGCCCACACTGCGAAATGAGTGCCTGCTACCCCATTCATCACCATGGGATGTGCGCCCATTTTCTTATAGGCTTCATAATATACGCCGCCAAGGAAGGCTCTTTCATCCTCTTCTGTGAGAAGTCCGCCAAATGCGTAGGCATCCTTAAAGTTCTTCGTCTCCTTCTCAAACTCTACTTGAAATTCATAATCCGGAATTCTTCTGCCTGGGATCAGCACTGCATAATAGCCAGCCTCGTCCTCCAGCTCCATTTCATATTTCGTGCGCCCTGTAACCACTGCCGCAGCTCTGGCTTCCGGAAAAAAGCCCTGTATCAGCACACCATCCGGTGTCAGTCTCGGTCCCATCACATCTCTTGGCGCTGTCTCTTCCCCGTATACAACCGCTTCAATTTCTGGCCAGTCCATATAATCATATACTGTTTTGCTCATAAGTCTCTCCATTTCCCCGCCAATTTTCACGGACTGTCGGATTTTTAGAAAATATGTTAATATTGTTATAATTTTCCCGTCAATCCGACCACAATTTTGATAGTTCTATTTTACCATTTTAAGCAGGAAAAAGAAAGAAATTTGTTTGACAAATACACCCCTCTGCGTTAAATTATTGGTATATAATTTTGAAAACACCTAAGGAGGATTTTTCAATGAGTAATCGAAACTACGACGTAACTGCACTTGGCGAGCTTCTTATTGATTTCACAGAGAATGGAACCAGCGCACAGGGCAACCCGATCATGGAAGCGAACCCAGGCGGAGCTCCATGTAATGTTCTGGCTATGCTTGAGCGCCTTGGCAAGAAGACCGCTTTTATCGGAAAAGTTGGAAAGGATATGTTCGGAAACCAGCTGAAGGCCGCTGTGGAAGAAGTTGGAATTGATACAAGAGCTCTTATTATGGATGAAGAAGTACATACCACACTGGCATTTGTCCACACCTATCCGGATGGAGACAGAGACTTCTCCTTTTATCGTAATCCAGGTGCTGACATGATGCTGACAAAGGATGAGGTTCCGGATGACCTGATCCGCGACTCCCGTATTTTCCATTTCGGAACTCTCTCTTCTACCCATGAGGGCGTACGTGAAGCTACACGTCATGCCATTGAGGTGGCAAAAGAGGCCGGCTGTATCATCACCTTTGACCCCAATCTGCGCCCGCCACTCTGGAAATCCCTTGAGGATGCCCGTGTCGAGATTGAATACGGCCTTACCAAATGTGACGTTCTGAAGATTTCTGACAACGAAGTGGAATTCCTTTTCGATACCACCGACTACGACAAGGGTGCTGCACTGATCGAAGAGAAATATCACATCCCGCTGGTTCTCATTACACTGGGTAAAGACGGAAGCCGCGCTTATTACAAGGGACGCCGCGTAGAGTGCGCTCCATTCCTTCAGGAGCACACCATTGAGACCACAGGTGCCGGAGACACCTTCTGTGCCAGCATCCTGAACTATGTTCTCGACCACGGTCTGGAAGACCTCTCCGACGAGAACCTGATGGAAATGCTTACCTTCGCAAACGCAGGCGCATCTCTTATCACTACCCGCAAGGGTGCTCTCCGCGTGATGCCAACTCGCGAAGAGGTTGAGGAATTTATTGCAAAGAGTGGCAGATAATCCACATAAAAAATAAAACATATAAACAATAAAAACAGGAACAACTAATTCTTTCGAATTAGGTGTTTCTGTTTTTATTATTAAAATATTTTTTATTCTATTGTTAAATATCCAGGTTGTGTTTCCTTACCAAAGCTGATATAATTATTATATGGGTGTTGCCATAACGGTAGGCGGTTAGTCCTTCAACAGAGGGACTGTGACCCTCTGATTACATAGAAACCCGTAAGGGAATTCAGTGGAAAGGAGGGCTAAGCCAATGAGTATTGTTGACCTTATAGCAGTTGTAAGCTTCGGCTTAACCTGCTTTACAATAGGATACACATTGGGTAAAGATGTAAATAATACACAAAAATAGCCGCCCTGTCTGTAAACTAAGCGGCAATTTTTGCTAACCAGTATATGGGCTAACCGTCTATCGGCAACACTCTTTTTCTATACTTATATTAACATTCTGTTGTCTTAATGTCAATTATCTATATTCGAATTTATTTCACCACGCGAACCTTTGAAACACCCTCAATGGCCTTCAGTGCATCCAGCGCTTCTGCGGAAGCTGCACTCTCCAGATCGATCAGAGTATACGCATACTCTCCTTTACTCTTGTTGGTCATATCTGCAATGTTCAGGCCCTCAGCACCAAGGATCTTGGTCAGCTGACTGATCATGTTTGGAATGTTCTTATGTGTAATGGCAATACGTCCAACTGCTACGCAGGTACCCATATCACAGTTCGGGAAATTTACAGAATTTTTGATATTACCATTCTCAAGGAAATCACGAACCTCCTTCACAGCCATAACTGCACAGTTCTCCTCAGATTCCTCTGTGGATGCTCCAAGATGAGGAGTTACCAGAATGCCCTCATGACCTGCAACTGTATGGTTGGCAAAGTCTGTTACATACTTTTTCACCTTGCCGCTGTTCAGCGCCTCAATCAGCGCATCCTCGTCAACCAGAAGGTCACGGGCAAAGTTCAGAAGTACAACACCGTCTTTCATCTTCTCGAAAGCTTCTTTGTTGATCATCTTCTTTGTGGAATCCAGAAGCGGTACATGTACAGTGATATAATCGCACTTGCTGTAAATCTCATCTAAGCTCTTGCTGTGTTTAATAGTACGGGAAAGGTTCCATGCTGCATCGATGGAAATGTATGGATCATATCCATAGACCTCCATACCAAGGGAAGCTGCTGCATTTGCCACCATGCTTCCGATAGCACCAAGACCGATGATACCAAGCTTTTTGCCCATGATCTCACAGCCTGCAAACTGTTTCTTCTGTTTCTCAGCAAGCTTATCAATATCTTCCTGGTCTTTTTCTCTCTGTACCCACTCAATACCTCCCACAATGTCACGGGAAGCAAGAAGCATACCGGCAAGAACCAGCTCCTTTACACCATTTGCATTGGCTCCAGGAGTATTAAATACAACGATACCTTTCTCTGCACACTCTTTCACCGGAATGTTATTGACTCCGGCACCGGCACGTGCGATCACAGCAACACTCTCCGGCAGCTCCATGTCATGCATCTTGGCACTTCTTACAAGAACTGCCTGGCAGTCATCCAGAGTATCTGCTTTTTTATAATTATCATCAAAAATGTCCAGGCCTTTCTGGGCAATAGGATTCAGGCAATGATACTGAAACATCAGGCATTTTCCTCCTCAAACTTTTTCATGAATGCAACCAGCGCTTCCACGCCAGCCTTTGGCATTGCATTGTAAATGCTTGCTCTCATACCGCCAACAGTTCTGTGGCCTTTCAGGTTCACAAGACCTGCCTTGGCAGCCTCAGCAACGAATTTCGCATCCATCTCTTTATCTCCTGTTACAAAAGGAACATTCATAAGAGAACGGTCTTTCGGAACAACGGTGCCATGGAAAAGCTTGCTGGAATCAAGGAAATCGTAGAGGATCTTTGCTTTCTCCTCATTGCGTTTCTTCATCTCTTCCAGACCGCCCATTTTCTTCAGCCATTTGAAAACTTTACCGCATACGTAGATGCAATATGCATTCGGTGTATTATAAAGAGAACCAGCGTCTGCATGTGTCTTATAGGTAAGCATGGTAGGTGTTCCCGGAAGAACATCTTCTGTGATCAGATCCTCGCGGATAATGGCGATTACCATACCTGCAGGTCCGATGTTCTTCTGAACGCCACCATAGATAATACCATATTTGCTTACATCAACCGGCTCGGAAAGGAAACAGGAGGATACATCTGCCACAAGTGTTTTGCCCTTTGTATTTGGAAGTTCTTTGAACTTGGTTCCATAAATGGTGTTGTTCTCACAGATATAAACATAGTCTGCATCCGGGCTGATCGGCAGATCGCTGCAATCCGGAATGTAAGAGAAGGTCTTATCCTCGGAAGAAGCAATCTTGTTTGCTTTTCCGTATTTCTGTGCTTCCTGATATGCTTTCTTTGCCCACTGACCGGTTACAATATAGTCAGCCACCTTATTTTTCATAAGGTTCATTGGGATCATGGCAAACTGCTGGGAAGCGCCGCCCTGAAGGAAAAGTACCTTATAGTTGTCCGGAATATTCATCAGCTCACGAAGATCCTTCTCAGCTGTGTCGATGATTTCCTGAAATGCAGCACTTCTGTGGCTCATTTCCATAACGGACATACCGGTACCATTGTAATCCATCATTTCATCTGCGACTTCTTTCAACACCTCTTCCGGAAGGACCGCCGGTCCTGCGGAAAAATTGTACACTCTGCTCATTTCTTCACATCCTCCTCATCAAATACCTCGTCTAAACTTGCTCCTGCAGGAACCATAGGATATACGCTTAAATCCTGGTCGATCCAGCAATCGAGAACTATCGGACCCTCTGATGAAAGCGCCATCTTAAGTGCAGGCTCTACTTCTTCCATCTTCGTAACGCGGATTGCTTTTGCTCCCATTGCTTCAGAAACTTTCACGAAGTCCACACCATCATTTAAGATGGTCTGAGAATATCTTTGTTCATAGAACAGAGTCTGCCACTGGCGTACCATTCCCAGAACATGATTGTTCAGAATGATCTGGACAAGAGGTTTGCCGCAGCGAACCGCTGTGGCGATCTCGTTCATGTTCATACGGAAACAGCCGTCTCCTGCTATATTTACCACGGTTTTGTCCGGGCAGCCCATCTTTGCTCCGATTGCTGCGCCAAGGCCATAGCCCATGGTACCAAGCCCTCCTGATGTCAGGAAGGTTCTCGGCTCCTTAAATTTGAAATACTGGGCAGCCCACATCTGGTGCTGTCCTACATCTGTGGAAATGATTGCATCTCCACCTGTCAGTTCATAAAGCTTCTGGATCACGTAGGGTCCGGTAAGCTGAGAATGATCGTAATTTAAGGGATATTTTTCTTTCATATCCTGAATATGCTGCACCCATTCATCATGGCGCTTCTCCGGAATTTTCTCAAGGAGAAGCTTCAGCACTTCCCTCAGATCTCCGATCACAGAGGCATCAACCACAATATTCTTGTTAATCTCAGCTGCATCTACATCGATCTGCAGGATCTTTGCCTTCGGTGCAAAGGTCTTTGTATCTCCTGTCACACGGTCGCTGAAACGTGCACCAAGAGTGATCAGAAGGTCACACTCGCACATTGCGTAATTGGAAGTTTTGGTTCCATGCATTCCAACCGGGCCTGTGTAAAGCTCATCCTCTCCGGAAAAAGCCCCTTTTCCCATAAGGCTGTCGCAGACCGGAGCCTGGATCTTGTGGGCAAGTGCACGGACTTCTTCAGATGCATCTGCGATCACAGCACCGCCGCCAACAAAAATAAATGGCTTCTTTGCTGCTGCGATCATCTGTGCTGCTGTATCCACATCCTTCGGACGGATGGTGTCAACCTTCGGCTCTACGGCTGTGATGGTGTGACGGATATATTCACATTTTGCTGCGGTTACGTCCTTTGGCACGTCTACGAGTACCGGACCAGGACGACCGCTTTTGGCGATGATAAAAGCTTTGCGGATGGTGTCTGCAAGCTTTGTTACATCTTTGACAATATAGCTGTGTTTTGTCACAGGCATTACAATGCCTGCGATATCAACTTCCTGGAAGGAATCTTTTCCAAGAAGGGCAGTTCCAACATTACAGGTAATTGCTACCACAGGAACAGAGTCCATACACGCGGTGGCAATTCCGGTTACCAGGTTGGTTGCACCTGGGCCGGAAGTTGCCAGACACACGCCGACCTTTCCTGTCGCACGGGCGTAACCGTCTGCTGCGTGGGAAGCTCCCTGCTCATGGGAAGTAAGTACATGTTTGATTTTATCACTGTATCGGTAAAGGGCGTCATAAACGTTCAGAATAGCTCCACCTGGATAACCGAAAACGGTATCCACGCTTTGCTCCAGCAAACATTCTATGATGATCTCCGCTCCTGTAAGCTGCAATTTCATTTCCTCCTGGTATATTATACTGTAAAAATCCAGGACATTTGCTATGAAAGAACCATACTTTCATGAACCATAATTCCATTCACAGTTATTGTCCGGATAAGAATCTTATTATTTCGCTTTTGGAACCTCGAGGATCGCACCGCGGTTTCCGGAAGTAACCATTGCTGCATATCTTGCCAGATATCCGGTTGTAACCTTCGGCTCTCTCGGCTGCCATTTTGCTTTTCTTGCTGCAAGCTCTTCATCAGAAACCTTCAGTTCCAGTTTCAGCTCCGGAATATTGATGCTGATGATATCACCTTCCTCAACAAGGGCGATGGGACCGCCTACTGCTGCCTCCGGTGAAACATGTCCAATGGAAGCGCCTCTGGATGCACCGCTGAAACGTCCGTCTGTAATAAGTGCTACAGAAGAACCAAGTCCCATACCTGCGATTGCAGAGGTAGGATTCAGCATTTCTCTCATTCCAGGACCACCCTTCGGTCCCTCATAACGGATGACAACAACGTCACCTTCTACGATCTTTCCGCCTTTGATTGCCGCAATCGCGTCTTCCTCGCAGTCAAATACTCTTGCAGGTCCTTCATGAACCATCATCTCAGCAACAACTGCGGAACGTTTTACAACACTTCCGTCTGGTGCAAGGTTGCCCCGAAGTACAGCAAGTCCTCCTGTGGTGCTGTATGGATTATCGATCGGACGGATTACTTCCGGGTTCAGGTTTACACAGTCCTTGATATTCTCACCTACTGTTTTTCCGGTTACAGTCATGCACTCTGTGTGAAGGAGTCCCTTTTTATTCAGCTCGTTCATAACTGCGTATACGCCGCCTGCTTCGTTCAGGTCTTCCATGTAAGTAGGGCCTGCAGGTGCAAGGTGGCAGATGTTCGGAGTCTTTGCACTGATTTCATTTGCAAAGCTGATATCGAAATCCCAGCCAATCTCATGTGCGATTGCCGGAAGATGAAGCATACTGTTTGTAGAACAGCCAAGAGCCATATCTACAGTAAGGGCATTCAGAAGTGCCTCTTTCGTCATAATATCTCTTGGACGGATGTTGCGGCGGTACATTTCCATAACCTGCATTCCTGCATGCTTTGCAAGACGGATACGCTCAGAATATACAGCCGGGATTGTTCCGTTTCCTTTCAGTCCCATACCAAGAACCTCAGTAAGGCAGTTCATGCTGTTTGCAGTGTACATACCGGAACAGGAACCGCAGGTCGGACATGTTTTGTTCTCACACTCAGTCAGTCCTTCCTCTGTAAGCTTGCCTGCTGCGTAAGCACCAACAGCCTCAAACATGCTGGAAAGACTTGTCTTGTGTCCGTTTAAGTGACCAGCCAGCATCGGGCCGCCGCTTACGAATACGGTAGGAACGTTGATTCTGGCTGCTGCCATCAGAAGTCCTGGGACGTTCTTGTCACAGTTCGGGATCATAACAAGGGCATCAAACTGGTGAGCCAGTGCCATGGCCTCTGTGGAATCTGCGATCAGATCTCTTGTTACAAGAGAATATTTCATTCCGATGTGACCCATTGCAATACCGTCACAGACAGCGATTGCAGGGAACATGACCGGAGTTCCTCCAGCCATTGCCACGCCAAGCTTTACAGCCTGTGCGATTTTATCCAGGTTCATGTGGCCTGGTACAATCTCATTGTAGGAACAAACGATTCCTACTAATGGGCGCTCCATTTCTTCTTTTGTCATTCCAAGGGCATTGAACAGGGAACGGTGAGGTGCCTGCTGTGTGCCTGTTTTTACTGCGTCACTTTTCATAACTTGTATCTCCTTTTGCTTCATAGCCGGAAAAAAATGATCCATTTGCTTATAAGCGGATATCACCCAGCTCATGCAATTTCCTGGATAAGCATTTTCCACTGCTGATAAATCATTTTGTTTCTTTCGAATTCTAAATTTCCTTAGCGATCAGGTCACCCATCTCTTTCGTTCCAACCAGAGTGCATCCCTCAGACATAATGTCACCAGTGCGGTATCCGGCAGTCAGAACCTTCTGTACAGCAGCCTCAACTGCATTTGCTTCCTCATCCAGATCCAGGGAAAAACGAAGCATCATGGCTGCGGAAAGGATGGTTGCGATCGGGTTGGCCTTATTCTGGCCTGCAATATCAGGTGCAGAGCCATGACTTGGCTCGTAAAGGCCAAATTTGGTCTCGTTCAGGCTGGCAGAGGAAAGCATTCCGATAGAACCGGTAACCATACTTGCCTCATCGGAAAGAATATCACCGAACATGTTCTCCGTCAGGATCACGTCGAACTGCTTCGGATCTCTTACCAGCTGCATTGCACAGTTGTCAACCAGCATATGCTCAAGAGTAACTTCCGGGTAATCCTTCGCTACTTCTTCTACTACTTTTCTCCAAAGTCTGGAGGAATCCAGAACATTTGCCTTGTCAACGCTTGTTATTTTTTTGCGGCGTTTCATAGCAATGTCAAATGCTTTGATAGCAATTCTGCGAATCTCGTTTTCGTTGTAGGAAAGGGTATCGATGGCTTTCTTTACACCGTTCTCTTCTACTGTTTTTCTCTCGCCAAAATAAAGACCGCCTGTAAGCTCTCTTACGATGATCATGTCAAATCCGTCTCCAATGATCTCATCGCGAAGTGGGCATGCTGCACGAAGTTCGTTGTATAAATATGCAGGGCGAAGGTTTGCAAAAAGATTCAGTGCCTTACGAATGGCAAGAAGTCCTGCCTCCGGGCGTTTGGATGGCTCCAGCTTATACCATGGGGATGTCTTGGCATCTCCACCGATAGAGCCCATAAGAACTGCATCAGAAGCTTTCGCTGTAGCGATTGCCTCGTCTGTAAGCGGTACTCCATGTACATCAATGGAAGCTCCGCCTAAAAGTACTTCAGAATAAGAAAAAGTATGTCCATATTTCTCACATACTTTGTCCAGAACTTTTTTTGCTTCTGCAACGATTTCCGGACCGATTCCGTCTCCGGGGATCAGTGAAATGTTGTAATTCATAGTAATTTCCTCTCCTTCGTTTCTGAATGCCAGCGGAAAATCACCTCTCGCCTGACACCAATGGATAATTGTTATTATAATAACGCACTTTCTTTAATATTTCAACATGTTAAAGTAAAAAACTGTCAAAAAACTGCCTTTTTTCCCATTCTCAAAAAACATTCACGGAAGAAAAAAGGCCCCATCCCTTTATGGAATGAAGCCTGTTCTTAGTTTCTGTCATATTCGGATGAATCTGATTATGCAGAAGCCTGCTCTGCTTTCTCAACTTCGGCAATTGCCTGTTTCCTCATAGGGATACGGCAGTTCTTATTATTACCGAACTCTACAATCACGTCTTCTTCTGTCATGTCGATGATGACACCGTAGAAACCGCTTGTAGTTACAATACTGTCACCTACAGCCATATCGCTGAGCATCGCCTGTACTCTCTTCTGCTCTTTCTTCTGAGGTCTGATCATCAGAAAATACATAATACCGAAAAGTACAACCAGCCATACGATGGTAAATCCCATACTCATTCCGCTTGATGCGTCCATTTGCTATTCCTCCTGTATCTTACTATCACGCCCTGTCTTTTTCACCAGCGCATTATAGTATATAATACACAAAATAATTTGATTCTTCAAGTATTTTTCCGATTTTTTATATTAATTTCATTTACTATATCTGCTGTTGATTTTTCCCTCTTCAAAACCAGCCAGACGCATTTCCTTATATTCTGCAAAATTGCCCTGATCCAGCGCATCCCTGATCTCCTCCATCAGGTGGTTGTAGAAGTAAAGATTGTGAAGCACGCAAAGACGCATTCCCAGCATTTCTTTCGCTTTCAGAAGGTGGCGGATATAGGCTCTGCTGTAATGCTGACAGGCAGGACATTGACATCCCTCTTCGATTGGGGACGGATCCAATTCATATTTCGCATTAAACAGATTCAGCTTGCCGCGATTGGTGTAAACATGTCCATGACGTCCGTTACGGCTTGGATATACACAGTCAAAGAAGTCGATTCCTCTTGCGACTCCTTCCAGAATATTGGCAGGAGTACCTACTCCCATCAGATAGGTAGGTTTGTTCTGCGGAAGGTGAGGCACGACTTCGTCCAGAATATGATACATCTGCTCATGAGTTTCCCCAACTGCAAGACCGCCAACTGCGTAGCCGTCCAGATCCAGTTTGGAAATGGTATCTGCATGCGCAATACGGATATCTGCATAAATAGCTCCCTGATTGATTCCGAAAAGCAGCTGCTCTTTATTCACTGTATCCGGCAGACTATTCAGTCTGGCCATCTCAGCCTTACAGCGCTCCAGCCATCTGGTAGTGCGGTCTACAGAAGCCTGTACATATTCTCTGCTTGCCACGCTGCTTGGACATTCGTCAAATGCCATGGCAATGGTGGATCCCAGATTAGACTGAATCTGCATACTTTCCTCCGGTCCCATAAAAATCTTATGACCGTCAATGTGGGACTGGAAATAAACGCCCTCTTCCTTGATCTTACGAAGTCCTGCCAGGGAAAACACCTGAAAGCCGCCGGAATCAGTGAGAATCGGCCTGTCCCAGACCATAAACTTGTGAAGTCCGCCAAATTCCTTGATCAGCTTGTCTCCTGTTCTTACATGGAGATGATAGGTATTGGAAAGCTCAACCTGGGTTCCGATATCCTTCAGATCCATGGTGGATACTGCACCCTTGATGGCGCCAACAGTTCCCACGTTCATAAACACAGGTGTCTGGATGGTTCCATGTACAGTCTCAAACTGGGCACGCTTGGCACGGCCTTCTGTTTTCATAAGTGTATATTTTGCCATATGTGAATCCTTTCTTTTTTAAGTCTTTATCTTCAAAAAAATTCCTGTTTCTGCAGCCCTGCAAAGGCATTTTTCTTTTTTACACTTACCAAAGAGTGTAAAACAACAGCAGAAAACTCCATATATTATAGCCCGAAATAACCGAAAATTCAACACTTGTGCGAAGAATCCTTGTTAAACTTTTACATTGTCATTTAAGCCGGGGTATCGTATAATATTACGGAATATTTGCATTTGAATTTTTCACATATAAATAAGAAGATTTAAGATTACTGTTCACTGGTAACGTTCCGCGAAGTGTTTTTTGTGAACAAAGTTCACAGAAAACCCGAGAAATGCGGCGCGAAATCATGCGAATGCATGATTTCTGTGCATCGCGAAGCGCGTTACTGTGAACGGAGTGAACAGTAACGATTTAAGCACATATGCAACAGATGAGGAGGCATATTCTTTACATGAGCAACAAATACACATTAGGAATTGACATTGGTTCCACCACTGTCAAAATTGCAATACTTGACGAAAACGACACCCTGCTTTTCGCAGATTACCAGCGTCATTTCGCCAACATCCAGGAAACACTGGCAGAGCTTCTGGCGAAAGCCTACGGCAAACTTGGAGAGCTTACCCTTCATCCGGTAATCACAGGCTCCGGCGGACTTACCCTCGCCAACCACCTTGGCGTTCCTTTTGTACAGGAGGTAATTGCGGTATCCACTTCTCTTCAGAAGATTGCACCCCAGACTGATGTTGCCATCGAGCTTGGCGGTGAGGATGCCAAGATCATCTACTTCGAAGGCGGCAATATTGAACAGCGTATGAATGGTATCTGCGCAGGAGGTACCGGTTCTTTCATCGATCAGATGGCATCCCTGCTTCAGACAGATGCCACCGGGCTGAACGAATACGCGAAGAATTACAAAGCGCTTTACCCCATCGCAGCCCGCTGCGGTGTATTTGCCAAGACTGACATCCAGCCTCTGATCAATGATGGTGCCACCAAGGAGGATCTTTCCGCTTCCATTTTCCAGGCAGTTGTAAACCAGACCATTTCCGGTCTTGCCTGCGGCAAGCCGATTCGCGGCCATGTTGCATTTCTCGGTGGTCCCCTTCACTTTCTGGATCAGCTGAAGGCTGCCTTTATCCGTACCCTGAAGCTGGATGATGAACACGCCATCACACCAGAGAATTCCCATCTTTTCGCAGCCATGGGTTCTGCCATGAATGCAAAGGATGAAGTAACAGTTTCCCTTACGGATATGACAAACCGCCTGAAGAACTCCATCAAACTGGATTTTGAGGTGGAACGTATGGAGCCTCTTTTTGCCACAGAGGAAGACTATGAAGCATTTAATAAGCGTCAGAGCGCCTATCAGGTAAAGAAGGGCGACCTTTCCCAGTATCACGGCAACTGCTATCTGGGTATTGATGCAGGTTCTACCACCACCAAGACCGCTCTTGTAGGTGAGGACGGAACTCTGCTTTACTCCTTTTACAGCAATAATAACGGAAGCCCGCTTAAAACTGCCATCCGCTCCATTCAGGAGATCTACAGCATTCTTCCTGAGGATGCACACATTGCGTTTTCCTGTTCCACAGGCTACGGCGAGGCACTGATGAAGGCTGCTCTGCTGCTGGATGAGGGGGAAGTTGAGACCGTTTCCCACTACTATGCGGCTGCTTTCTTTGACCCTGAGGTTGACTGTATCGTAGATATCGGCGGACAGGATATGAAATGTATCAAGATCCGTAATCAGACTGTAGACAGTGTACAGCTGAACGAGGCATGTTCCTCTGGCTGTGGTTCCTTTATCGAAACCTTCGCCAAGTCTCTGAACTACTCCGTACAGGATTTCGCCAAGGCTGCTCTTTTTGCAGAACACCCGATTGATCTTGGAACAAGATGTACCGTATTTATGAACTCCAAGGTAAAGCAGGCCCAGAAGGAAGGCGCATCCGTAGCTGATATTTCCGCAGGTCTTGCATACTCTGTTATCAAGAATGCGCTTTACAAGGTTATCAAGGTTTCCGATGCCAAAGAGCTGGGACGTCATATTGTAGTGCAGGGCGGAACCTTCTACAACGATGGTGTACTTCGAAGCTTTGAGCGTATAGCAGGCTGTGAGGCTATTCGTCCTGACATTGCCGGTATTATGGGAGCCTTCGGCGCTGCCCTCATTGCCAAAGAGCGCTACCATGCAGAAGGCCGTGAGACTACCATGCTTTCCATTGAAAAGATCAATGAGCTGAAATACACTACCTCCATGGCCAACTGCCACGGATGTACCAATAACTGTCGTCTTACCATCAACAAATTCACCGGTGGACGTCAGTTTGTAAGCGGCAACCGCTGTGAGCGCGGTATTGGTAAGGAGAAGAATAAGGATCATATCCCCAACCTTTACGAATACAAGTACAAACGGCTTTTCTCCTATCCGCCTCTTTCACCGGATAAGGCAGTGCGTGGAAAGGTAGGTATCCCCCGCGTTCTGAATATGTTTGAGAATTATCCTTTCTGGTATACTTTCTTTACTGAGCTGAAATATCAGGTAGTGCTTTCTCCTACCTCCACCAGAAAGATTTATGAGCTGGGCATTGAATCCATTCCAAGTGAATCCGAGTGCTATCCGGCCAAGCTTGCCCACGGACATGTGACCTGGCTGATCAAAAATGGTGTGAAATTCATTTTCTACCCGTGTATCCCTTACGAGCGAAATGAATTCCCGGACGCAGTCAACCACTACAACTGCCCTATCGTTACCTCTTATGCAGAGAATATTAAGAACAATGTGGACGAGCTTCACGATCCGTCCATTACCTTTATGAATCCATTCCTGGCTCTGACCTCTGAGGAGATCGTTACCAGGAGACTGACTGAGATTTTCCCGGATATCCCGGCATCTGAGGTGAAGGAAGCCACCCATAAGGCATGGGAGGAAATGGCTGCCGTACATAAGGACATTGAGAAAAAGGGTGAGGAGACGCTTCAGTATCTGAAGGAGACAGGCCGCCGGGGCATCGTTCTGGCAGGCCGCCCTTACCATATTGACCCTGAGATTCATCATGGTATCCCGGATCTGATCAACAGCTATGGAGTGGCAGTTCTCACTGAGGATTCTGTTTCCCATCTGGTACCTGTTGAGCGCCCGATCCGTGTCAATGACCAGTGGATGTATCATTCCAGACTGTATGCAGCAGCAAACTTTGTGAAAACCCGTGACGATCTGGATCTGATCCAGCTGAACTCCTTTGGCTGCGGACTTGACGCGGTCACCACTGATGAGGTTTACGAAATTCTGGATGGCAGCGGCAAAATTTACACCTGTCTGAAAATTGACGAGGTAAACAACCTTGGTGCCGCAAGGATCCGTGTCAGATCCCTTCTTGCAGCCCTCCGTGCAAAGGATGCACAGAAAAAGGAGCGCACCATTAAACCATCCTCTATTGAGAAGGTTTCGTTTACTAAGGAGATGCGCAAGGATTACACTATCCTCTGCCCGCAGATGTCACCAGTACACTTCTCCTTACTTGAAGCTGCTTTTAATGCAAACGGCTATCATCTGGAGGTGCTTCCAAATGACAATAAGCATGCTGTTGATGTAGGTCTGAAATATGTAAATAATGATGCCTGCTATCCTTCCCTGATCGTTGTCGGACAAATTATGGACGCTCTTTTATCAGGCAAATACGACCTGAACAAGACTGCAGTTATCATGTCCCAGACAGGCGGCGGATGCCGTGCATCCAACTATATTGCTTTTATCCGCCGTGCCCTTAAGAAGGCAGGAATGGAGCAGGTTCCGGTTATCTCCCTTAACCTTAGCGGTCTGGAGAGCAATCCTGGATTTAAGCTTACTCTTCCGCTGGTGAAGGCTGTTGTGTATGCCGCTGTGTTTGGTGATATTCTTATGAAGTGTATTTACCGCATGCGCCCATACGAGCTGGAGAAGGGCATTGTAAACCGCAAGCACAAGATCTGGGAAAAACGTGTGATTGCATTTGTTTCCGGAAGCGCCTTAAGCCACAGCCAGTTTAAGAAAATGTGCCGGGAAATGGTTCACGATTTCGATACCATCCCGATCAGTGATGAGAAGAAGCCTCGTGTTGGTATTGTAGGTGAGATTCTGGTTAAATTCCTTCCGGCTGCAAACAATCACCTTGCAGAGCTTCTGGAAGCCGAAGGGGCTGAGCCTGTGGTACCGGATCTGATCGACTTTATATCTTACTGCTTCTACAATCAGAATTTCAAGGTCGACAATCTTGGATTTAAGAAATCCAAGGCATTCTTTGGAAATATAGGTATTAAGGCAATCGACTGGGTTCGTAAGACTGCAAATGAGGCACTTGCGGAAAGCCGTCATTTCCATCCTACTGCAGATATCCGTGATCTGGCGAAGATGGCACGTCCCATTGTTTCCGAGGGTAACCAGACCGGTGAGGGATGGTTCCTGACCGGTGAAATGATGGAGCTGATCCATGATGATGTTCCGAATATTGTTTGTATCCAGCCGTTCGGCTGCCTGCCGAACCACATTGTTGGTAAGGGTGTTATCAAAGAGATCCGCCGTCAGTACCCGAAGGCAAATATTGCAGCCATCGACTACGACCCAGGTGCAAGTGAAGTAAACCAGCTGAACCGAATTAAATTGATGCTTTCTACTGCACAGAAGAATTTGAAGGCAGAAGAAGAGGCAAAAAATAACAACTAGCAGTCATATTCCAAAAAATCACAGCAAAAGAAAGCCCTCAGAGTTGCCGCTCTGAGGGCTTTCTTGTTGCATACATTGAACATATCGCTTCTTTTTTTGCCTGATGGCATTGTGGCATATGCATATCTAAAAATCAATATACTATATTTTCAATTTTAATAGCATGTTTAAAAACCATATTTTAAAACGGCAGTTTCCCTGCAATTTTCTTCAGGTAGGCTCCGCCTGGCATCATGGCAAACTGCTCATCAGATGGCTTGCTCACTGCCAGATATACAATAAAATAGACAGCCATTCCAAGAACCACTGCGATTCCAAGGCTGATGAAATTGGAATGGATCAGCTTATAAATTCCATAATAGGAAAAGCCTGCCACTACAGCCATTGGTACGGATGCCAGAAGCGGATTCAGATAAGCGCTTCTCCATGGATTTTTGTACTGCATATACTGTTTCATCGCCCGCTCATTCAGCAGGCACATAACTACTGCATAAATAATCATTGCCACTACAATGGCATATACACCAAGGTCAGTTGCAAACAGCAGGATTGCCATGGCAATCACATCCACTACCAGAGCAATTGCGGCATTGATCATGGGGATATTGGGCTTTCCGATTCCCTGAAGCACACCATTGGAAATATTGGAATTTCCATTGAGAATAATGGTAATGACACCAAGCATCATCAACTGAGCTGCTGCCCCCTCCGTCCGTGGGAACAGAAGTCTTGTGATCGGACCTGCAAGAACTGCAAGTCCCACTGCACATGGAATGGAAATAAACATACTGATCCAGGTTGCGCGGTCGATCTTATCTCTGGCACTGTCCATGTCCCTCTTGGCATACTGGGCAGAAACCTCCGGAATCATGGATGTGGGGGCTGTGCTTGCAAGCGTAAGGGGAATATTGATCAGGGTCATATAATAACCATATTCCGCATAAAGGCTTGTAATAGTGTCATGGTCAATTCCCTTAAAGCCCTGAATACCGGAATACATATAACTGTTAATAAAACCGTTTACATTGTAAATAAAAGAGCTGAGAATGATCGGCATTACAATGAGAACGATATTCTTCATAACCTCGCCGGTAGCTTCATCACGGGAATGAGTGTCCCTTGCCAGTCTCTTTTTGATATTCTTTCGGTTTACCCAATATACAAAAAGCATAAAAAGCAATGCTGATGCAACTCCGGCACCGGTTCCCATAGTAGCTCCGGCAGCACCCCAGGCATTTCGTACAGATTCCTCCGCACCGCTGAATTTATTCAGCATGACAGTAGACATCAGGATTGCAAAAACCGCTACAAAACACTGTTCCACAATCTGGGACAATGAGGTAGGGAGCATGTTTCGATATGCCTGAAAATAGCCTCGGAAGGTACCAAGAATTCCTGACAGGAAAATGGTTGGTGCCAGCATTTTCAGTGCAAGTCTGGCTCCGGACATGGATTCCGGCACCAGAATGGACGAACCGAAAAGACAAAAAAGTGCTACTACGCCTCCCATTATGATTACATATAACAGCGCACAGTGAAATACCTTCTGGGCGTCTCTGTAACGTTTAAAAGCCAGCTTTTCTGCCATAATCTTGGATACTGCCTGCGGAATGCTGAAAGAAGCGATCATCAGCAGGATAAAGTAAACATTCTGGGCATAATTGAAAAGACCCATACTGTTATTTCCAAGAGTATTGGAAAGCGGACTTTTATAGAGCATTCCGATGATCTTGGAGATCAATGCCGCGATCATCAGGAATGAAGCATTTTTTACAAGTGTGTTATCGTTCTTTTTCCCCATTTCTTATTGTTCCTTTTTGATATTTTCAATCTGCCAGTCAATGGGGGCAAGCCCGTTTTTCTCCAGAAATTCATTGGTCTGGCTGAAATGCCTGCATCCGAAAAATCCTCTTGACGCAGACAGCGGGCTTGGATGTGCAGCTGTGAGTACCAGCTGCTTCGGATTGTTCAGCATTGCTTTTTTCATCTGGGCAGGTCTTCCCCAGAGAAGATATACGATCGGGCGGTCCTGATCATTCAGGGTCTGGATAACCGCATCGGTAAACTGTTCCCAGCCGATTCCTCTGTGGGAAAATGCCTGATGGGCGCGAACGGTCAATACTGTGTTCAGAAGAAATACGCCTTGTTTTGCCCATTTTTCCAGGCAGCCATTGTCAGGAATATAGCAGCCCAGGTCGCTGTGGAGTTCTTTATAAATGTTTACCAGAGACGGGGGAATGTCTATATCTTCTCTTACAGAGAAGCAAAGGCCGTTGGCCTGTCCATCGTTATGATAAGGATCCTGACCCAGAATAACTACTTTTACATCGTTTAACGGTGTGTATTCGAAAGCATTAAACATATCCTGGGGCGGTGGGAATACTTTTCTGGTGCGGTATTCTTCCATTATTGTTTTATATAGTTTGGCATAATAGGGCTGATGAAATTCATTCTTCAGCGCGGCCTGCCAGTCTCCTGTTATCTGGCCCATTTTAATTGTCACCTCATCTTTTGTATTTTGCTATTTAGTGTGTTGAAAGTTGTTCAAGGCGGACGCATTCGGACAATGGTGATTGCTCACTCGCCGGCGCAACGCTCCAGCGAACTAACTGCTAACTGCGACTAAATCGTTCAGGAGAGCCTTCACGATTAAGTCTCCGTAAGCAGTGGATTTCGCCTACGCTAAAACCGCGCCTGAAATGGCTCGCTAGAGCAATCACCATTGCCCGAATGCTGTGTACTGTCTGGGACTTATTTGTTCATAGGAACTTTCGACAGAGGGGGAGTGATTGGTTTCCCGATACTTTCTTGGCAATGATAGATTGGCAAAAAACAATAAAGTTGCGGGATACCAACTACTTCACCCCACCCGCGTTGTTGTCGTTACTGTTTCTTTCTTCCCTTTCCAGTAACCAGCGATTTTGCAATGTATATTCGCAAGCCGCGCATTTTAGGAGCGGTTTTAGTGGAGGCGAGATCCATGACTTACGGAGACTTAGGCGCGAAGGCTTTCCTGAGCGTCTTAGTCGTAGTTAGTCATTAGCTTGCCGGAACGTTGCGACGCGCGGCGGTGAATATACATTGTAAAATCGCGTCCGGGATAACGACCAACACACTAAATAGCAATTTTAATATTCTATCGTCTTACCGGAACACCTTTTTCAGCCAGGTAATCCTTCACCTGAGAAATTTCCAGTTCTTTATAGTGGAACAGGGAAGCTGCCAGAACTGCATCGGCACCGCCGTCGGTAAGGCCTTCGTAGAAGTGTTCCAGGGTACCGGCACCACCGGAAGCGATGACCGGGATGGATACGGCATCAGATACTGCGCGGGTTAATGGGATGTCGTAGCCAGCCTTGGTACCATCACAGTCCATGCTGGTAAGGAGGATTTCTCCTGCACCAAGGGCTTCTGCTTTCTTCGCCCACTCAATGGCATCAATGCCTGTATCCAAACGACCGCCATGCTTATAGATGTTCCAGCCGCCGTCAGGACGACGCTTAGCGTCAATGGCAACTACTACACACTGGCTGCCGAATTTATCTGCTGCCTCACGGATTAATTCCGGACGGTCAATGGCTGCGGAGTTTACAGAAATCTTGTCTGCACCTTCGCGGAGCAGCTTCCGGAAATCATCTACAGTACGGATCCCGCCGCCAACTGTAAATGGAATGAATACGTTGGCTGCAACTTTTCGCACCATATCTACTACTGTGTCACGCTGTTCACAGGAAGCTGTAATGTCAAGAAATACCACTTCATCTGCTCCTGCTGCGTCGTATGCTTTCGCAATTTCCACAGGATCTCCTGCATCCTTCAGGTCTACGAAATTAACACCTTTCACTACTCGTCCATTATTTACATCCAGACAGGGAATAATTCGCTTTGTAAACATAATTATGCCTCCTTCCCAAGCTTCGCAAAATTCTCCAGTATTTTCAGACCGTACTTGCTGCTCTTCTCCGGGTGGAACTGGCAGGCAAATATGTTGTCCTTTTCAACGGAGGCATGAATAGTTACGCCATACTGCGCAGTCGCCTTCACGATTTCAGGTTCTTTTGCCTGAAGGTAGTAGGAATGAACAAAGTAGACGTAAGTCTCTTCCGGAATTCCTTTAAACAGGCGGCCATCATTCTGAAGGTGAAGAGAATTCCATCCCATGTGAGGAATTTTAAGTCCAGGGGCCGGGGGAATCTTCACGATCTTACCTTTCAAAATTCCAAGTCCCTCCACTCCCGGAGTTTCGTCACTGGATTCGAAAAGGAGCTGCAGACCCAGACAGATTCCAAGGAATGGAGTTTCTTTCTCTGTAAGCTCCCGGATCACAGGAACAAGTCCGAATTTATTCAGATTATTCATGGCATCTCCAAAGCTTCCAACACCTGGAAGAATTACTTTATCTGCACTCAGTAATACCTGAGGATCTCTGGAAACTACAGTTTCCTCTCCAAGGTAATGAAGGGCTTTTTCCACACTTTTTATATTGCCTGCATCATAGTCAATTATTGCTATCATTCGGGCTCCTCCTGTTGTCTGTTTTTCGTCAATACTGCGTCTATTGTGTGCAGCATTTTCTGCCATCATATAAATGCTTTTAATCAGCAAATACTGCCTTCCCAAAGCACAATATTGCTGAACATACACTTTCATATTCTTACAGTATAACGCAAAAACAGGCGGTTGCAAAGAGCTAATTCCATGCTGCCGCCTGTTTTGTTAGTTTGTATTGTCTTTCCAGATTAACACTGTTTTTTTTATGAAAAATTACAATTATCTTCTCTTTCAAGCACCAGATTTCCAGCCTGAAGATTGACTATTTTTACTTTATTTCCGATCCAGGGTAAACCAGAATTCCACCCCGTTATCAAAGTTCTGAACACCGTACTGCTGATTCATACCTTCCATAATAGCCTTTACAATAGAAAGTCCGATTCCGCTTCCGCCATACTCTCTGGTGCGGGCTTTGTCTACCTTGTAGAACTTGTTCCACAGATTCGGGAGATCGGCTTCCGGGATTGGGGTTCCAGTATTAAATACCGTTACTTTCACTCTGTTTTCCTGTTTCTGGACTTTGATCTCCACAATTTTTTCTCCATCCAGATGATGCAAGGCATTGCTTACATAATTCGTCACAACTTCTTCTGTCTTAAACTCATCTGCCCAGACATAAAGAGGCTCTGTCTCATTAAAAATCACCCGGGCTTCTTTCTGCCTGATCATGATATCCATGGTGGAAAGAACGCCTTTGATCAATGCAGTCAGGTCAAAACGCTCCATAACAGCTGCGTCTTTTCCGGATTCCAGCTGATTCAGCGTAAGAAGATTCTTTACCAGCTTATTCATCTTGGCAGCTTCATCAATAATGACGTCACAGTAAAAATCCATGCTTTCCGGATCATCATTAATGTTCTCCTTCAGACCTTCTGCATACCCCTGCACAAGAGCAATGGGTGTCTTCAGCTCATGGGAAACATTATCCAGAAACTCTTTTCGCATTTCATCGATTTTCACCTTATTCTCAATATCCTTCTGCAGCTCATTGTTTGCAGATTTCAGCTCGGAAATAGTATGCTCCAGCTGACTGGACATCTTGTTAAAATTATCTCCCAGCACATCAATTTCATTGCCGGCCTTGCTTTTATATCTGGCTTCAAAATCAAGATCTGTCATCTTACGGGAAAGCTCCGTCAGCTCGGAAATAGGTCTGGTCAGCTTTCTGGTTACTGCCATAATACACATTCCACTTATAACAATAATGACAATTCCTACAAAGAAATAAAACTTATTGGAAATATTTGCGCTTTCCTGGATACTTTCCAGAGGGCTTCGGATCAGGAAATAATTGCCATTGTCAAATTTCCCCCAGCACTCTACATAATCCATACCCACGAAACGGTCATATACCTGCTGAACCACACAGTTATCCGTCTGTTTCAGAATTGTGCCTTTTCCGTTATCCATGTCAAGATCACTGGCATAACCAAAAAACAGCTTGCTTCTCAGCTGATCTTCATTCTCCGGCCAGCACAGATATTTCGTATTATCCTCATTGACAACCACCCAGGTCAGATTATTCCTGGAGCTTTCCTGAATGATCTCAGAAGACAATTCTTCCTGCTCGCTTTCCACATCGTCCTCTGTCATAGAATCCGTGTTGATCTGACTCAGCACTTCCCTTGCTTCCAGAAGAGTTTCCGTCTTTTTTGACACATAATATTTTTCCAGAAATGCTCCGTTGATCATGGAAATCGTGAGAATGGAAAGGAATAAAAGACCTATAAATGTAAACGTGATCTGGTGCTTTATGGAGCGGATTTTCTTTGGCTTCTTTGATTTCTTCATCACTCTACCTCAAACTTGTAACCCATTCCCCATACGGTCTTGATGTACTCACCTTTATCCCCCATTTTACTTCTTAATTTCTTCACATGTGTGTCAATGGTTCTGGCATCTCCGAAATAATCATAATTCCAAACAGAATTAAGGATTTTTTCCCTGGAAAGAGCAATTCCCTGATTTTCCAAAAAGTAAGTAAGAAGCTCAAATTCCTTAAAGCTAAGATCCATAGGCTTGTCATCGACTGTTGCAAGATGGGCAGCCTTATCGATCACAATTCCCCCTGCGCTGAGCACATCTTCCGCTCCGGTCTGTCCGGTACGGCGAAGGATAGCTTCTACTCTGGCTACCAAGATCTTCGGGCTGAATGGCTTGGAAATATACTCATCCACACCCAGGTCAAAACCAAGAAGCTCATCACGCTCATCTCCTCTTGCTGTCAGCATGATGATCGGTACTTTAGAATTCTTGCGCACCTCACGGCATACTTCCCAGCCGTCCATCTTTGGCATCATTACATCCAGGATGATCAGGGCAATATCTTTTTCCTTATAAAAGATATCCATGGCTTCCTCGCCATCTCCTGCTTCCAGCACCTGAAAATTCTTCTTTGTTAAAAAGTCTTTTACAAGCTTTCTCATTCGGCTTTCATCATCCACTACAAGGATTTTTAATGTATCCATATCTTGTCCTCCCTTTTTGGTCAACCTCATTTATCGCATGGTTTTTATACCTTTTTGTACGATTTACCTGTATCTTAACACAGGGGTATGATGATTTTGTGAACGCCAGCACATTTTCTTACAGATGACTTTTTTTCTGTTTTGTGCTATGCTAGAGCGTGTTTAAAAAAGGCTTTCTGCAAGATGTGCGTCACAATTTGTGGGAGATTTCGCTCGGATGAGGGCGCCGTAGCGGGCTACGGCAACCGAATTCGGGTGAAATCTCCCGCAAAGTGGGGCGTGCAGGTTGCGGGAATGATTTTTCAAACACGCTCTAAGTACAGTGTAAAATATAAATCAATTTTTGAAAAGAGGGAATTCACATGCGTCAGGAAAGTTTTAAAATGGAGCGTCCGGGACTGGTGAAACCGGGAGATAAGATTCAGATCACGGAATATCAGTCCTACATGAACTACAGCTATATCATTGAGCCTGCTGTAGCCATGTCCGGCTGCTATCCGAACTCACAGAGAATCAAGGCAAAGGAAGGAACCATTGTCAGTGTGGAAAAGGCACCGCTTAGTGGGTATGTGGTGATTGCGGAATTTGAGGAATAGCTACATTTAGTCAGGGACTCCCCAAAGGGGGCCCTGACTGATTTTCACTTTTTCTGAAATTTCTCAATCACACACTCCACACTCATGCGTCTTTGTTTACATCATATTTATTTAAATATTCTCTGTAAGAAAAATCCTCGACTACTTTTCAGTAGCCGGAGCACCTTGACAATTCACATATGATTGATTTGATTCGTTTGCACGACGTTCGATCTCAGCTTTGACAGTTTCGTTCCATGGCGCCAGAAGTTCTAATTCATCATCACTCATCCAATCATCAGGCAGTTTTTCCAGCAGATAGGTAAGATAATGATAGACGTTTACTCCATTGGCTTTTGCCATTTCTACCATTGTGTACACAATAGCGCTGGCCTGGGCTCCGCTTGGTGTGTCACAGAACAGCCAGTTTTTACGGTTATGTGCTTAAGAACATAACCGTAATTATGTGCCGAACTTAGTTATGTGCTCTTAACATATTTCAAGAAAAATGTCATAGTTAAAAGAAACTGTCGAAGAGCTGCATAAACAGTATTCACAGACTCAAGACACATGCTCACCTGTTGAAGAAGGTACTGATAATTCCAAATCGACCGAAGACACTGATAACCAAAAATAACCGTCATTACGATCGTTGTCACCTCCTTTCTCTCTTGGTTCGTTGTCAGTTGCAAACATCATTGACTTGTCTGCCATCTGCTGATTTGTATAACCAAATCTGGCTTGTTCCGCTTCTAAATTTCTAAACATCTCATTTCCTCCTTTCGCTTATTTGCGTTTTGCAAACTGAAATTATACTATAATTTCTATTTGCAAATTTATCAATACTTTTCTTTTCATTTTGCAAACTTTTCTGTTGACAGTTTTTTCAATATGCAACTATAATCGAATTATCAGGAGGTACCAATTATGGGTGACAATTTTAATGACAATTTAAAAGAAGCTCGCTTAAGATCTGGATTATCCCAGAAAGAAGTGGCAGAAAATATTGGCGTAGCAAAATCTACATATTCATTATATGAGAGTGGAAATAGAGAACCAAACGTAAATACAATAAAGAAAATTGCTGATTGCTTAAATGTTTCTGCTGATACTCTCCTCGGACTTAATGACGAACTTACCACTCTTGCCGCTCATTTTGATGGCAAAGAATACACCGAAGACGAATTGAATGAAATTCGCCAGTTTGCTGAATTTGTGAAAAACAAAAGGAAATAATCGGCATATCTGCCAGAATGTACATTGACAATATAATATATTTACCCAGGGAACTGTTGGGGTGTTATGTCAGCCGCCGGACACTTTTGTGAAAGGAGGCTGGTGCTGATGGTTACATACAGTGATTTATTTACTTTTGTAATTATGCTTTGTGCAGTCATAACTCTTGTTATTACTTTTTCGCATAAAAAATAGCGCCCCTGCTCTGGTAAAGTAAGGCGCTATTTTTAGCTGATGCTTTATCCGGCGGTCAGGTGTGCACTGACCAACGGTTCTCTTGTTAAATATATTATATGTCACTCCGAAATATTTGTCAATTTTCTTTTTGTGGAAGCAACTGTACAGATTTTTGTACACGTATTGAGATATACTAAAGCGGGAGGTGTTTACATGAGCACATATGAGGAATTACAAGACCAGACCTGCGCGGACGGTATAGACGTAATGGACTATAAATTTAATAGTCCAAACATAAAAGGCTTATATTGTAACAGCACTGTAACAATCAATAAGTCCATTTGAAGGAATGGTTATACCATTCCGTTTTCATGATCTCCGACACCCGTATGTCAAGCCCAAGACAAAAAATATAATTCTGAAAAGCAGAAATCCAAGCTACCAACATAGATTTGATAGCTTGAAATCGCTACTTTTTACTCACTATCTATACGAGTAGAACATAATAGGCAGAAACATTATTCTTCAAACAAAACACATATATTTTAATGAGAAAAATCAAAAAACAAATGATGTATGGTTATTTCCTGATTATCAAGATTCCGCATATGCTGTGAAGAGTACTGCGGTTCCATATAGCGTAACTCGCGGGACAAATTGCTTACTGGCGTAACTTTTGCAATTTCAGAAACAAGTTCGTTTACAATTTCTGGAATCTTGCCACTTAACACATACCCAATAATTGAAGATTCTGATGACTGTGAACCATACCGTCCTGAGATATAATTTTTAACTCCTGTCTCAACATATCTTTTGATTTTATCTTTCTTATGATTATATAGATTCTTGCATTCTGCGCCAAAATAACTGTTTGAAGTATCCCAATCACGAAAACAAAAATCAATGGTGGGCTTATATCCACGCTTCTTTTTTAATGTAGGATCTTGATATTGATGTACTGGGCCAATGCTGTTTATTCGTAGAATAGTAGCTCTATTTTCACTGGTCCATCGTAGCGATATTTTCCCATACCATTCCTGTGTAATATCATCTTCTTCAGTGTTTTCAGTGATGGTAATGCTTGTATCGGCAATCATGTCATGATACCCCTGCCATAGAGTCAATAATATTTCGTTGATACCAGCAGGACCAAGTCGCTTTGCCAAATCGTCCGGCACAGCTGAAGATGCTGTTATATTTCTTATACTGCTCATAAAATCACCTCCATGCTTTGGAAATATCTTCGAATATTTCATCTGCATCTCTGCAGGCAGCAGAATATGTCCAATATTTGCGTTGCGCTGGTTTAACAATGAAAATCTTTTCTCTCTGATAAATACGGAGGTTTCTTCTCACGAAAACCATTTGTTGATTATCGACCAATGAACGGTCCAAGTTTAGGAGTATTTCATTAAGCTGATCATTGTTGGTTATAACATTTAGATCCTTTGTGGTGGAATGCTCAACATTTAACACAAGAACAGATAGTGGAGCATTGCCAAAATATAGGTCGCCAGAAAAGCCCATGCCAGTTCCAAATGTCCTAGTCAGTATCCCTTTTAGAGAAGCGTAATATAGTTTGTAGTTATCAATGCTCGGTCTGAAAAAAGATACTGAACGATTTTTATTTTTAAAATAGTCGTAAACATAGTCAATAACATCATCTATTTGGTAGCACTCATATTCCTTTAAACGATACATATTTCGTGCAAACTGTTCCAACAGGTAATTCTCTTTTGGTGAGTTTACTAATTTATCAAAGATGTTACAAGCTTCTGTGAGTTCAGCATCGTTGGGTTTGGGGATTGGCGTCTGCCAAATGTCCCCGGCCTCTAACTCGTCCCGTTCTACTAGCCACTTTCTATTTGTAAGTATATGATAATACGAAAATACTCTTGAACCTATTATCACGCTCAAGTACTTAAGCTGTTCAATTTCACCGTGAATTCCCAAAAGGCTATGGTTAAACACAGCATCATAATCCAACACTTCTGAAAGAAATGTTCCATTTTTATGGCTCTGTTTAATTATCAAATGTGGAGCAGCAAAAATCTCTCTAGCATTTTTGACAACGCACTCAAAGTCATGGAAATCAACTATCGGAAGTTCGTCGGATGAAACATAATATGGTTTAAAGGATTTTGCTTCTATCAATGGAAGACCTGTGAAGTCATAACATTGATGTTTCCGATTTCCTCTTTTGAACCCTTCAGCAGTTGTCATGTGATTTTCTTCAATAAATGATGCCATAGGTGCAAAAGTACTTTGCATTTTTCCTATTAATTCAAGATCTCTAGGTGCTCCCCACATTGCAATTTTCCAGATTCTATCGTCATCAATAATGTCATGCGGAATTCTACATATATCGGTAGGATCAATAGAAAACTTCCTGGTATCTTCAATTGTATAAATTGGCTTTGGTGTACAATAAATTATTGGTTGCTTGAGCTCTTCCCTTTTGGGAGTATAGATAATGGCAGCAGCGGGTCCACTAGCGTGATCAAATAAAAATTTTCTATATACTGATAAATTTATAATCGCTAGAACATTGTTATCCGAAAAAAGATTTGCTCTATACATCCTACTTTTATCAGACCTATTAAAAAGCAATCCCTTACTAGGCATAAGGAGACAGATAATTCCGTTTTGTTTGCACAACTCTGAACACTTGATAGAAAATGCCTGTGCAATTTGCTTATCACCTATAACACGATTTACTTTCTTCAAGTACTCTTTCGTTTTTTCGGTAATGTTACTCTGCCAAGGTGGATTACCAACAATGACATCATATCTTTCTTTATTAAAAGACTTATCCTCATCGAAAAAATCACTTGAAATCAAGTTCTTACCTAATAGAGAAGGAAATGAAAGCTTATCCCAGATGCTTCGTGGGTCTAGGAAGTCACACATTGCTAAACTAAGGCTAAACGAGGCGACTCGAATTGCCTCTTCATTAATATCTACACCAAAAATACTATTTTTCAAGAGAAGATTTAGTCGATCACAGGTGATTGCTTGAACAGCGTTTTGTGACATCCATCTACAAACCAGTCTTCTATATGCTTCAACTAAAAAAATGCCCGAACCGCATGATGGATCAAAAAATGATATATCTTTATATTCGCCTTCCCAAGGATACACTTCATCCATGACCAAGTTGACAAGATGGAGAGGTGTATAATATGTTCCTTTCTCATCCTCTTCGTCTGACAAATGAAAAAATAACTCGTAGATACTACTGATTAACTGAATGGGGATAATGTCAAAACTATAAAGCGGCCATAAGGTAAGTTGTCTGCTCTCCAATTCGCTGTTACCTAAAATAAATGTGCGAAGCTCATCCAAATCATCTTGAGTAATGATCTCTGTTTCAATTTCTGAGACTTGCAGCGTATCACCATTAAATTTGTCTTTAAGTGTTAAAAATAAGTTATAAGTTGCTTCTTTACTGTTCAGCACATCAGTATACCATTTCGCTGACTCCATAAAATTGCAATAAAAATCTTGTGGAAATACGGTTTCTCCGTTTGAATCTTTTCGTTCTTCCAGATATTTAATAAAAATCGACCGGCTGAGCAAAGCGTGAACTACACCCGTAATTATTTCTTTGCTCTTATCGCATCTTTTACTGATTTGATTGATCAATGTTCTGCGCATTATTCTCAAATTTGATATTAGTGTGGCATCAACTCGATTTTGAGCATTAAACCTCGTCATGCTTTGACGCCAGTATTCGCCACTTTCAAGCAAGGAACGATGATACTTCTTTAAGGCAAGTTGCTGTGAAACCAATCCATCTGTTAAACTTAACGTTTCAATTATCCCTGCAGTAGGATCAAGATTTCCATTCTCAATGACTTGCGGTGTTTCATAGTTGTTATAAATCAAAATTTCATCTGGAGTCACCACGAATAACAACGGAGCCTCTCCGAGATTCCAAGAAAGACGATGTAACTCTGCGACTTGTTTCGCATCATATTTTTGAATAACGGAAAAATAGATAAGCGGAACTTTAGCAATTCCGTTTACATCGCGAAGAAAATATACAGCGTCAATTCCTATCTTTTCATGAACTTGTGTATAAAATAGTCTTTGAAAGGAAGTCATGCTCTGCAAATTGTCTTCTGTAGCCAAACCAGTACCGCTATTTATATCAAGGCATTCGAATATGCCATTTAGTAATTCACTCATATTTCTGCCTCCACATTATTTTTCCAACTAGTTACATGTTACTTGATTGATACTTGGTAAAGTAAATATAAAATCAAGACAAGTATATTCCCATATTCGATTTCTCGTGCTATTGTTTCTTTGCATAATTATATTATATTTTTTCAATGTAGCAAATGCCTTAGAAACTGAATTATATGATAAGTTTAAATGCTCTGCTGTAATAGGAATACTGGTAACAGGAGATACTTTAAGGTATTCATACACACTCCAAACACTTTTTGTTTTCGGTACTTTGGCTCTTAACTTTTCCTCATCTAGTTTAATTGTTTCTTCGTATTTTTTGAGCAGATCTACACTAGTTTGAGTTGCTTCATTGATAATCCGTATGAAATACTTGATCCAACGCACGTAACCGCCGCTGTATTGCGTTGAACTGAGTATATCAAAATACTCGTTTTTATTAAAGAATAGGTGCTCAGATAGACACAGCCCAGATAACGCTTTGCCTGCAATTTTTTTCAGTACCATGAATATTAGAATACGTCCAACAATTCCATTATATTTCTCAAATGGATGTATCATTTCAAATTGATAGTGTACTAACGCAGCTTGAATCAAAGGATCATCCTCACTGTCATAGAGGTAAGCAGAAATATCGGCCAATGATGGCAAAACATCTTCTGGAGCTGTTGGGTTATAGGTTTTTAAGTTTGATATTGCGCGTTGTAAAAATGTTTGGGTGTTGCGTATACTTATTTGTTGTTCTGCTTTATCACCATATAAAGCGATGCTACATATTTTGCTATATTCCTGAGCTGCAAACTGCATATCTACGGCTGATTTATAAGCTGACATTAAATTTTTTATAGACTCTATATTACCCTTTCCAGCCTCTCTTTTAACTAATATATTTCTAAAATCTAATGCACCATAATAATCTATCATTTTGGAATAAGTGCATTCCTTTAAGAGCATCAATTCACAAAATGAGTTTTTATTTGGTGCATACTGAAGCAACCCTTCTAATAATCCAAGAGTGTGATATGTCTCAATCAAAAGCGCCATCAGTTCATCATCTATTTTGAAAAATGTATTACCTTTCAATGGACGCGGTGTGAAAGTATAGTATATAAAATTCAACTTTCCATTTTTTCTTTGTTCGGTGTAATCTCCTGTATATGGATGCATTTTTATCCCTCAGTATCTATTTTATTTATTTCAATTATAGCAGATAACTAAAAACAATAAAAGTGACATCACAGTATTAATTTCAATAATGCGCTAAAAAAATGAAATAAAATAACTAATTTAACTTTCATGACTTAGGCATTACTCTGCTTCGATCATGCACGCGATTGGTATTCTGGATCAGTACATTATGGCAAGAGGTGGATGGAAAACAGATACCGTTCTAAAGGCTGTATACAGAAATGTGATCAACGATGAGCAAAAGAAATTTACAGATAAAATTAATTCGCATTTCACAACTATGCAACACGAAAAAGAAAAAACGCCGTAAATACGGCGTTTTCACTATGGACCTGGCGGGAATTGAACCCGCGTCCGAAAGTCTATCCCTTGCGGCATCTCCCATCACAGTCGCTGTATTAACATTCCCTCCACAGCACGCCCACCGACAGGCTTACTGCTTCAGTAGCTTCATGATACATCTACCGGGGCAAAGCTTACCCGGCAAGGTTTCTCACAAGGTCGACACCAGACTCCTGAAGTGTGAGTGCAACAGGACTGACGGGCAGCACTTAGGCTGCCATTACTAACTGATCGTCAGCGTTTATATTTAGAATTTCCCGTTATTACGCAGTTCGGGAGACTGCGGATGGCTTCCACAACTTCAAAACCCCCGTCGAAACCAGTACAAGCCCTAATCGTATATAATAGGTATTGCTGGTGCGCAGACGAAGTTTGTGTAATTGTGCTTTCGCTGAGATATTATTATATGCATTTTTTGCAAAGTTGTCAAGATGGTGTTTTGCTATTTAGTGTGTTGGTCGTTATTCCGGACGCGATTTCACAATGTATATTCACCGCCGCGCGT
>NZ_JAJCIA010000100.1 GCF_020554845.1 Blautia faecis
GGTCTAGGCATTTGAATCATCCTTTCTCTTCGTAGTCAGCTTTGCGTTCTTCAATATATTTTTTCAATTCTACATGAAAACGGATTCTGGCTTTGAATTCTACACAATTGTAATATTTCTTCAAGCGTTCAATATCAACAGATTGTTTTAACCTTTCGAACTTTAATGGGTCAACTTCACCAGAAGTATATTCTCTATATAGGTCAAAAAGTCTATCTGGGTTGAGTCCAACCTGGTCTGCATAATTCTTGATCTTTTCACGTTGGATCCGTTCCATATATTCCTGGATGTAATCCATGAATTTTTTTCCTTTTTTGACAATCAGAATTCCATTCTCAATATCTGATAATACTATTTTTGCGTATCTTTGCTGTATTTCAGTTAACATACCGAGATTCTTTTTGATTTCCTTAATAGCAGCAGACTTTAATTCGTCATAGTCATCGGAATCTTCCACGTCTTCCATTGTTATGATCCTAAATTGTGCCTCCA
>NZ_JAJCIA010000101.1 GCF_020554845.1 Blautia faecis
GCAGCTAAATGGATATAAAACACCCGTCAAACCCAGTAAATACAGGGCTTGGCGGGCTTTCTGCTTTGTCAGATTTTCATGGTGTTTTTTCTATTTTTGGGTCTTTGCTAAAACTTTTTTTATTTCCCCTAGCGTACGGATACGTTTTCCAAAATCAATATCTGTAACTCTTTCGATATCTTTTAAAACTTCATCGTAATAATCAAACAGATAATAGTTTTGCTGGATTAGGCTGCATTTGGCTTTTGACAGAGATTCCAAAATAGTTCCGATGCTGTATTTTCGCTCCAGTTTATTTTCCAGTATTCTAGCGATTGTCAAAGCTACAAAACAGGTAAGGAAATGTGCTTCGATATGTTCTTTTGTCCAGACATACACGGGTCTGGCTTCCAGTTCACTTTTGGTTACTTTAAAAGATTCCTCAATTCTCCATAAACCTCGGTACATATCGATAATCTCGTCGTCAGATGTCTCCATTTCGCT
>NZ_JAJCIA010000102.1 GCF_020554845.1 Blautia faecis
CGCGCCTGAAATGGCTCGCTAGAGCAATCACCATTGCCCGAATGCTGTGTACTGGCTGGGACTTATTTGTACATAGGAACTTTCAACAGGTGGGGAGGGGGAGTGACTGGTTTCCCTATACTGTATCGCAAACGAAAGTTTATAGGGATTTTGCCCGAAATTAGCGGCTTTTACAATTTCGATGAAGTATTTGCACATTTTTAGGGCTGTTTTACAAGTAAAAAACTTGACATATTATTTTATGTGCCTTCGATATCCCATTTAGATGGTTGATACTTCGCAGCTTTATTAGTTTTACCTAATCTATCATTGCCAAGAAAGTATCGGGAAACCAATCACTCCCACCACCTCCTTGTTAAAAGTTCCTAAACAGCATCAGTTTCAGCCGACACACAGCATTTGGGCAATGTGTATTACTCCAGCGAGCCATTTCAGGC
>NZ_JAJCIA010000103.1 GCF_020554845.1 Blautia faecis
TCTGGCGGCATGAATGGGAGGTCATCCAGAACCGCTATCTGGAAGCCAATGACCGTCCGGAGCGTGTGGACTTGCGTTCCTATGCCAGACAGGGGCTTGATATTGTCCCCACTGTCCATGAGGGGGCTGCTGTCCGGCAGATGGAAAAGCGTGGTATCCAGACGAATATCGGAAACCTGAACCGGGAAATCAGAGCCGCCAACAGTCTGATGAAGTCCATCCGGCAGCTTATCCAAAACCTCAAAGGCTGGATTACCGAGCTGGGAGAAAAACGGAAAGAGCTGCTTGCACAAAAAGCGGCGGAGGAAGCGACACTTCTTCCCAATCTGCTGATGAAGTACATGGAGATACGAAAGGAAGAACGGAAGGACTGGACGAGGGCTGGACAGAACCGGGGGACTTCACAGGACTTAAAGGCAGTCAGCGAAGCCC
>NZ_JAJCIA010000104.1 GCF_020554845.1 Blautia faecis
AGCGTTGACAGGATTTCCAGTCAGCAGCACCGCAAAGGTCATGTACTGCCGGATGCTGGACGCTATGCTGTCCAAAGGGCAGGAGGACGAGAACGGAATCCTGTTTGTCTGCTTCCCTGTCACAGCCATTGCCGCAGTCCTGTCCCGCAGTCCCATGACGGTCAAGCGTTCTCTGAATGAACTGGAAACCGCCGGACTTATCATGCGGGTGCGTCAGGGCGTTGGAGAACCAAACAGGATTTATGTGCTGATACCGGGAAAGGAGGACGCTGCCCTTGCCTGATACCTCAAAGCTGGAAAAGCTCAACAGGGAGCTGGAGAAAAGCGAAAAGAAGCTGCGGAAAGCCATTAATGATGAAAAGGTATTGCAGCACCAGTTGAAGCAGCTTACCCGAAAGGAACGGACGCACCGGCTCTGT
>NZ_JAJCIA010000105.1 GCF_020554845.1 Blautia faecis
CGGCCGGCTTTCCCAAAACCGTTCTGTTAGCTTCCGAGAATCTTAAATGCAGTCCGTAACCCCGGAATGCACGCATTCCGGTTTAGGCTCTTCCGCGTTCGCTCGCCGCTACTTGCAGAATCGAGTTTTCTTTCTTTTCCTCCGGGTACTTAGATGTTTCAGTTCCCCGGGTTCCCTTCCATACGTTATGGATTGGCGTATGGATGACAGAGGTGTGCTCTGCCGGGTTTCCCCATTCAGAGATCTCCGGATCAAAGGATATTTGCTCCTCCCCGAAGCTTATCGCAGCTTATCACGTCTTTCTTCGGCTCTTAGTGCCAAGGCATCCGCCCTGTGCCCTTATTGCTTGACCTTTCGCTCATCACCCTAGCGTAGGTGATGCGGTCTTTTGATTCTCATTGTTGATCTTTGTCTG
>NZ_JAJCIA010000106.1 GCF_020554845.1 Blautia faecis
TCAAATTGTCCTCCAGTGGAAAATATAGATGTATTTACTGCAACCAGGAAGCTTCCCTCTTAAGATAGAAACTACCAAACCCTCCCTTGTATGTCGCTTACGAGGAAAATACCCTTTAGGTTTATTTCTATTCCTAAAGGGTATTTAAAAAAATATTTAAATGCATTAGCAGTCATGGCAATAATAGGGATCGTCTTTGCCAGTTCATGGGAACTTCTGCGGATTGCTTTCGTTGCCTCATAGCCATTCATAACCGTCATCTGCAAATAAAGTCGCATACAAGGATCCAATCACACCCGCACCATAAATCAATATTCTCATAAGAAACATTCCTCTTACCCCAGTGCCACATCCAGGATCATCATCAAACTAAATCCAAGTGCAAAGAAAAGCGTACCAATATTCGAGT
>NZ_JAJCIA010000107.1 GCF_020554845.1 Blautia faecis
GGAACCTGCGAACAGATTCCTTTCCATTTTTTCCTTAAGTTTATGATGTTGAGCTATGCTGGGGAGAATGGAGTAGGCGGAAGCGGTGAGGATAACAAAATAAAGCCTCCTGTGATATGATGAGAATGGTGTCGCAAGCCAAACTCAAAATTAAAGGAGGCGGTCCAAATGGACAATAAAAGTCTGTCACATACTCGCTGGAAATGCCAGTATCAGTGGTTACTAACTGATACGGGAAGAAAATATTTTTTTAATACCCTTTAGGAATAGAAATAAACCTAAAGGGTATTTTCCTCTTAAGCGACATACAAGGGAGGGTTTGGTAGTTTCTATCTTAAGAGAGAAGCTTCCTGGTTGCAGTAAATACATCTATATTTTCCACTGGAGGACAATTTGA
>NZ_JAJCIA010000108.1 GCF_020554845.1 Blautia faecis
GGCAAAATCTCCCGCAAAGTGGGGCGTGCAGATTGCGGGAATGATTTTTCAAACACGTTCTAGAACGTGCAGATTGTGGGAATGTTTTTTAAATACTCGCAAGGAAGGCAGGGTATGTAATATGAAAAAGAAGCAGGGGGCGAACTGCGAATATTGTGTAAACTATTCTTATGACGATGATTACGAGTGCTATACTTGTGATATGAACCTTGACGAAGATGAGATGTATCGTTTTATTACAGGAACCTATCACGATTGCCCTTATTTCCGCATGGGGGACGAGTACAGAGTAGTAAGAAAACAGATGTAAAAAAATTAAAATTACTATGTCAAGCGTTTTTGAAAATGTCCTAAAATAATTGAAGTATTAGCCCCGGCTT
>NZ_JAJCIA010000109.1 GCF_020554845.1 Blautia faecis
TTTCTAAGGAAGAAGTAGAGAAGAAAAATGTGTTTTACTGTTGAGTTATCAAGGATAACAACTTAATAACATATTTCTGGTGTCGATGCGCTTGTGGGAAACACCCGTTCCCATCCCGAACACGACGGTTAAGACGCAAGCGGCCGATGGTACTGCATTGGAGACGATGTGGGAGAGCAGGTGGGCGCCAGATTATGGGGATGTAGCTCAGTTGGGAGAGCACCTGCCTTGCAAGCAGGGGGTCGAGAGTTCGAATCTCTTCATCTCCACTGCCAGAGATGGCAAATGGGCTTATAGCTCAGCTGGTTAGAGCGCACGCCTGATAAGCGTGAGGTCGGTGGTTCGAGTCCACTTAAGCCCATAGG
>NZ_JAJCIA010000011.1 GCF_020554845.1 Blautia faecis
ACAGACTGTAAATCTGCTGGCGATGCCTTCGAAGGTTCGAATCCTTCTCCATCCATTTGATGAATATAATTCATCTGTTGTAGCCAGTGGTTACGTGCCGATGTGGCTCAATTGGCAGAGCAGCTGATTTGTAATCAGCAGGTTATCGGTTCGAGTCCGATCATCGGCTTTTGGTTTTAAAAGAATATATCGCGGGATGGAGCAGTCTGGAAGCTCGTCGGGCTCATAACCCGAAGGTCATAGGTTCAAATCCTATTCCCGCTACTTATGCCCAGATAGCTCAGTTGGTAGAGCAGAGGACTGAAAATCCTCGTGTCGCTGGTTCGATTCCGGCTCTGGGCATTTTAAATGCCGAAGGTTGTTTAGGAAAAAACTTGGCGTTTAAGATGTGAAATATATGACAAATTTAACATGGAGCATTAGCTCAGTTGGTAGAGCACTTGACTTTTAATCAAGTTGTCCGGGGTTCGAATCCCCGATGCTTCACTTCACAGAATGCTGGAAATCCTTTATTTGTAAGGGTTTCCGGTCTTTTTTTATAACTCCTAAATAACACCAAGTAATCGTGAGTAAATGTCCCATTGAAAACAAGATGTCTCAAATTTGTCTCAGATAAAAATGAAATCCACGCTTTTATCTTTTTATTTTCTTTAAATCAAAATTTGATTACAAAGAAAATTGAGTTGATTTTAAAGCGTGGATTTTATTTATTTAGAAGTTATTTGCTATGAAAGTCCTATCCGTTATCCATGAATTCGCTTATGCAAGCATGGTTCATTCATGGATATCGGACGGAATTTTTGAGTACTTTTTTAATGTGTCAAAGCATTATGGACGTATGATAGTGCCTGCGTTTTCCATAATTTCTACGATTTCGTACATGTTGGTAACGCTGCCGACTGCCAGGCTTTCTTTCAGGCCGTAGAAGTCAAGGCAGGTACCGCAGGTGAGGATTTTTACTCCTTCTGCTTCTAAAGATTTCAGATCTTCCAGGGAATCGGAGTCTTCGCAGGTAAGGGATGCTCCGGAGTTGTAGCACAGAATGATCTCTGGGAGCTGATCCTGTTTAGTGAGAGCGAAAATGAAGGATTTCATAAGAATCTTTCCAAGCTGTTCTTCACCATTTCCCATGGTATTGGCGGAAAGGACGGCTACAAGACCATGTTTCTTGGAATCCGGGGTGCAGGCGGGAGCGGCGGATTCAGCTGCTGGTGTTGAGGTTGTGCTGTTTTCCGGAATCTGGAAGGTTACGGTGAAATCTTTCTCTGTTTTTTTCTCAGAAGAGACTGTAAAGCCTTTGCTGTTGCCAAATTTGGTAAGGTTCTGGACGGCAATTTCATTGTCAACGAGAATGATAAGGGTACCGCCATTTGTCATTTCTTCGGATTCTTTCTTTGCGTTTACAACTGGGAGTGGGCAGGCCATTCCTCTCGCATCAAATGTTTTGTTTTCCATGTGTAATTTCTCCTACTATCTATATTGTATTTTTTTAATTGACATTTTTTAACAGACTCTATAATACAGCATATATTAAGTAATGGATACTCTGACACAGTAAATTTTTAATATATTGCGTAAGTAATGCTGAAAATTAATTTGTACTGCATTAGAGCCTGTTTAATAATTAAATTATACACTCATATATGCCCTCAGGATCCAGGTCTTGCTCCTGAAGTAGTTTCTCAAGGGCAGTGCGGCTTGTTGGGGGCGCACACCAGGAAAGTCCGCAGCTGGCAGAGATACTTCTTGGAACCGGAATCAGTCTTCCTGGAGCACCAGTGGCTTTGCAGGATTTCTCCATGGCGATGGCGTCGGTGGTGCAGCGAAAGGTGATGATTAAGCGTTTTTCCTGGGAAATCATGGGGTACCTCCTGATTGACCGCATATTTGGTCGTAAAAATTTTCTTGCTATTAAAGTGCGATATATGGTGCATTACAAACTTTCTGCAGAATAGGAAGTGGTCGTTGTTTCACTGGGTTCTGCTGAAAGTTCTCCGCAATCTGATTCATTTAAGAATGAAACTGATCTCTGTTCCGGAGCCACTTCAGCAGGTGTCACCAGATACCCATGCGAAACCGGTTCAATAGTCTGTTCCATTACCCTGTGAAGGAGCTCCAGGCCGCCTGTGCCCTTGAAGGCTCCATAGAGAAAGTTGTTGGAGATTTCTTCGGTGATGGATTCCAGGCCTTCCATGATCATGCCTTTGCCTGGTGTTTCGTACCAGCGGATGAGAATTTCATCTTCGGGAAGGAAGAAAATGTTGATTTTTCTTCGAACACATTCTTCAAGGAAGGTGAAGTCCAGCTTCAGGACGGCGGTTCCGTTTTCATCTGTAGTGAATTCTCCGGAGGCTGCAATCAGATAGCTTTCCTCGTGGAGGGTAAGCCAGGATTCTTTGAATTTTCCAAATCCTGTCGGGATGTTATGCCATTCGCCGGATTCCAGAAAGTTTACGGAGAAATTGCCTTTTTCACAGGTGAATGAAATCTTTTGCACACCTTCCGTCATATTATTGTGGAAAATCTGGATAAACAGCGGGAAAAGACCAATGCTCTGTGGAGAAAGCTCAAAAACTTTGCCATTAAGCTGTTGGGTGAACTGGTAAGGATTCGGCGCAGGAAGTCCCTTCACGTAATTCCAGGTATTAGGTCGTGTATTGGTGCTGCGGCGGAGTCCGGGCGGATTCTTTTTCCAGCCGCCCTTTCGGAGAGCAGGAAGTGTCTGAGGCGCGTGAATGCCGTTTTCAAGCTCTGCAGTCAGGCGGTTCAGGAGTGTCTGGGAGCATGGGTTTTCAGGCAGAATATCTGCAGGATGAAAGTTGCGCGGAAAGTGCTTGCGGATAATGTTCAGCATGACGCAGTTCTGGAAAAGTTCGTTATTTCCGGCATTTGTGACTACAACCATGTTCATGTCAGGGTAAACGATCACATTCTGACCAAGCATTCCATTGAATTCAAAGCTGCCCGGGCGAGCCTCCATCCACAGCTGGTAGCCATAGCCGAAAGTACCTTCGATGCTTTCCTTATGCTTAGCAGTGGAGACTTCAACCCAGAATTCCGGGATAATCTGCTGATCGTTCCATTTACCCTTCTGAAGATAAAGCTGACCTAATTTAGCCATGTCCTCAGTGCAGAGGAAAAGTCCCCAGCCGCCCTTGGTAATGCCTTTAGGGCAGGTTTCCCAGAAATAGCGGGTGATTCCAAGGGGAGCAAAAAGCCGTGGTTCCAGGTACTCGGTAAGTGACTGGCCGGTGCGTTCCGTGACGATGGCGGACAGAACGTAGGTATTCAGGCTGTTGTACTGGAAATTTTCCCCGGGGGTGCCGGTGATGGAAGAATTCAGGTAGCTGGTGAGCCAGTCGTTTCCAGAGACGATCCCGGATTCGTTGAAAGTGACGCCGCTGGTCATTGTGAGAAGATTTTCTACAGTGACTTTAGGGCGGAAAATCTTGTTAAAGGTGTTCAGCTTTTTCTGGAAAATGTCGTAAATGTTCTCGTCCAGGGAAAGCTTGCCTTCCTCTACCAGAAGACCAATTGCCATGCCGGTGATGCTTTTGCACATGGAATGGGTCACATGCCAGATTCGGCTGCGGTAGGGGGCGAAATTGGCCTCGCAGATGACCTTTCCATTTCGGAGAACCATGAAATGGTGCATATCTGTATAGTGTGAAGTGTCCAGATCCCGCAGCAGGTCGGCCAGCATGTCAGAGGAAATACCCTGACTCTCCGGCGTGGCGCGGGGAAATGGCTGCTCGTATGGTTTGTCAAATGGAAATTTAGGCTTTTGCGGGAAGAAATCTACCCGGCTGGCTCCGTCCGTTTTTCCCAGGATAATGTTTGTAATCAGTTCTGCAACTGCAATCTGTTCTTTTGCCATAAGGTGCTCCTTTCTTTGGGAAAGCGGTAAAAGTTGTTGTTAGGGTTATTGTAGCAGTGGGGGACAAGTGTGTCAATAAGGTGTGAAATAGGGAAAATTTATAAAAAATGGTTCTATAGGTTGTATTGGCAGACATAAATATAACTAGAGTCTGTTTGAAAAATCATTCCCGCAATCTGCACGCCCCACTTTGCGGTATATTTCACCCGAATTCGGTTGCCGTAGCCCGCTACGGCGCCCTCATCCGGGCAAAATCTCCCACAAATTGTGACGCACATCTTGCAGAAAGCCCTTTTCAAACATGCTCTAGACCCTGCACAATCATGAAAAGTGCGCAGTTCGCAGATGAGTTTTTTCAGGCATATTCTGGCGGCTGTTTGCTGTTAGCTGTTCGTGCAGTCTGCCGGAGGCAGAAAAAGTGCCTGAAATGGTACAAAGTTAATTGCATTAGGAGACAGCGGCGGTGATGAGCTTTTGGATTTTGGACAGGCATGACAAGAAGGAGGACCTTTATGAGATTATTGAAAAAATATTTCAACCGGGAAAATAAATTCAGTTTGAAAGAACGTTTCAATATGGTGATGACTGTGGTGACTTGCTTTTTCATGGGAGTGATGGGTGAAAATGGACGGGGTATGCAGGGAATAAAGGGACTGATTGGTGGAATCGGCGGACTGGCTGTAAGGATGAATGGATGGCTGAGTGTGGTGACTGGCTGGGAGTTGGGCGCGCATGAAGCACATGGAATATATGAAAAAGGTATAGTGGGAAGATTTTTCCAGGGAAAGATGCTGGAAGGAATAGATGTGGTGAAGCGTGGACAGGCTTTAGTGGAAAGGGCTGGGCTGCGAGGAAGAAGGGGAAATCGGATACGGGATGTTTCACATGAGAAGGGACTGCCTTGCATGGAACGATGGGTGTGCAGAGGCAGTCCGTAGGGGCATAATCGGTTGATTTAATGTAACTGTGAACTATGTTCACGAAAACATCTCGCGGTATAGTATCTGCGGAAAAGTTACATTAATTGTTAAAATGAACTGTAATCGGACAGATTTCGCTGTTGGTGCCGACTCTCATGTTCGGCCCCCAGATTCCGGCTCCGGAAGTGACAATGTTGTGCATATTTCCTTTTCGAAGGTAGCCACAGGAATTTTCCCAGAATAGATGGATAATCAGGTTTCCGGGGAAAATCTGGCCGTCATGGGTGTGACCACAAAGGTCAAGGTCAACACCGACAGCAGCTGTCTCGTCTAATTCTTTTGGCTGATGGTCAATGAAAATAATTGGTTTTCTCTGGTCCAGCGATTCGGTAAGCTGGGCCGGAGTGGCTCTGGAGCCCTCCACTTTTTCGCATCGGGAGGCATCCCGGCGGCCGACAATATAAAATTTGTTGTCGATCAGAACAGATTCATCGTCTAGCAGGTGAATTCCTGCGTCTGTAAGAAATTCTTCCATTCTGGGATCATTGTAGTTATCTTCTGTTCCGTTGAAGGTGAAACCTGCCAGGATTGGTTCGTTCAGGTCATGATTGCCCCAGCAGGCGTAAACTCCATATTTGGACTTAATTCCTTTTAAAATTTCTTTTAATTTATCTGGTTTGGAAATGGCGTCATATTCATTATCGAAAATATCACCTGCGATACAGACTACATCTGGATTTTCTGCATTAATCTTTTTCACAATTCGTTTTGCCTGGGCGGTTCCCATGCTGTAGCCGAAATGGGTATCAGCGAGAAGGACTATTTTCAGGGAATCCATGCCGTCAACTGTTTTTTCAACGTTTATCTCATAAGGGGTAGTTTTCACATGGGTTACATGAAGGATTCCGTAAACACTGAGGCTAATGATCAGTATGGTGCAGATCAGGCCTGTGATGACGAAAGTGCTGCGGTGCCCGATAAACGGGGCATGGAATATGTATTTCAGTATCAGACGGCCAAAATCAACGACAGCGATTACCAGCAGAATATAGATAAAAGTTCCGAGAAAATAGTTACCTGTATGCTTGAGAATACGGTGCAGGTTGGCCGGCTTTTTGATGAGAAAGCCGGTGAGCAGGGCTGTTGCTAATATTATGTAAACTCCTATAAAGGAAGCGCGAAATGCCATTGTCTGAAAAAGTCTGTGACAGGCGCCCATCCATCGTATCATCCAACGGACAACGTATGCATTGATCAGGATGTATAGGGGTGCAAGAAAGAGTGCGGCCATGAAAAACCTCCGTTATATTTACTTTGAAAATTAGCAGTTACACGCTTTGTTACCGTGTCTGTGCAATAATGGGTACAGTATACTACGGTTAATAAGTTTTTGCAATTGTGCATATAATAGGGAGAAATGAGAGAGTCAGGAGAGCTGTTGCTTATGCGGCAAAGCGAGAAAGATTCCTGAAACCGGGAACATCAGGTATGCCGATTATTTTTAAGCAATGGCAAAGTGCAGGAAATATATGAGAAAATGGTTTCGGAGCTTTTATTCTTCAGGGCTGTTTATTCCATTCATTTTATTATTGCCGTATATGTGTACAATCGCCTTGAATGGGGCGGATAAAGCACTTTTACTGCATTCTCCGGGGGTGGAGGATATGGTTCCGCTGATGTTGATGGTACAGATGAAAGGGGATTATGCGGAGGAAGCGGTGAAAGCTCAGGCGGTGATTGCAAGGTCGGAGGTGTACAGGCGGCTGGAGGAGGGGGAAAGTGAAGGAGAAATTCTGGATGAAGTAAGTGAAAGTATCGCAGGGAAAAACAGGGAAAGAAGAGTTGAGCAAATGACAGCTGCGACAGAAGATGAAGAGGTGTTATCCTTCCGAATAGCAGAATTAAATAGTGGCAGGAGTTTTGTTGTTAGGTATGGAGGCGTCTGGAAATTACTGAGTGCGGTGGATAAGCTGCAGCAGTATGGAGCAGCGGCAGAGGTAACGGCCGGGCAGGTTCTTACATATAATGGAAAGCTGAAATTAGTTCCGTATCATGAGATCAGCAGCGGTAAAACCAGGGATGGGAAAGAGGTTTTTCACAGTGCAGAATATGGCTATCTGAAATCAGTGGAAAGCAGTCAGGACAGGGAGGCTCCAGACTATGTAAACAGTGCATATGTGCCTGCCAGTCAGCTTCCTGCGAAGCTGGTGGTCAAAAAGCGAGATAGTGCCGGTTATGTGACTGCGCTGACAGCTGATGGAAACTGGCTTGAGGGTGAGACTTTTTGCCAGGGCATGCATCTGGCTTCCGCAGATTTTTCAGTGCAGAAAGTAGGAAAAATGGTGCGCTTTTTATGCAAAGGAAAAGGACATGGAATTGGATTTTCCCAGTATGGGGGGAATGAGATGGCGAAGAAAGGGAGTAGCTGGGAGGAGATATTGGAGACATATTTTCCGGAGATGGAGGTTGAGGCAGTGATGGAGATGGAGAGGTGAAAAATGTTGCTGAAAATCGAAAAATTACTTTTATTATAAAAGTTTTATAAAACCCCTTGAATTTTTCAAAAAAAGTGTTATAGTATAACACATACTTGATGACATAGTAATTAAAACTACATGATAAAGTTTGTAAAAACATTGCGGCTCAGGGATCAAACTGATTGCTTGCAAAGTTGCTTTGGAAAAGTTCTAGGAGGTGCTATCATGAAATTTAAATTAAAAGATCCGGGAAGTGCGATTACACATGGGATTGCTTTTCTTCTGGCAGCAGTGGGAGCAGCGCCTTTATTGATTCGCTCGTCAGAGTGGAGCGATCATATTCATATTGTGGCACTGGGAGTGTTTATTCTTACGATGATGCTGCTTTATGCGGCAAGTACTCTTTATCATTCCGTTGATTCTACGGCGAAGGTGAACCGCAGACTGAAGAAGCTGGATCATATGATGATCTTTGTAATGATCGCTGGAAGTTATACGCCGGTGTGCCTGATTGTTCTTCATAACAAGATTGGATATATACTTTGCGCACTTGTGTGGGCGACAGCAATTCTGGGAATTGTATTTAAGGCATTCTGGGTGACTTGTCCGAAATGGATTTCTTCTGTGCTGTATATTGGAATGGGCTGGTTGTGTGTGCTTGCGTTCATGCCAATTATTCATGCATTGCCTAAGGCTGGATTTGGCTGGCTGCTGGCGGGGGGAATTATTTATACGATTGGCGGTGTGATCTATGCATTGAAGCTTCCCATCTTTAATGCGAAACATAAGAATTTTGGGTCACATGAGATTTTCCACGTATTTATTATGCTGGGAAGCGCGTGTCATTTTATTGTGATGTATTGTTTTGTGGCGAATATGCCGATTTGATGATATGGTAAGGTAAAATATTTTAGACAAGTTTTTTAATAACTTTTAATATTTAGAGGGAACTGTGACCTCCTTTAAAATTCCATCAGGGCTAATTTTTTCGCCCGGGTTAATTGTTTGATTGCATATTCCCGGCTCATGGCTTCTTCTTTGGTGGCGTAGCCTTCGTAGTAGACAAGGGTTACCGGACGTTTGGTTTTGGTGTATTTGGCTCCGTTTTTGCCGCTGTTGTGGGCTTTCAGGCGCTTTTCCAGACAGTTTGTCCATCCGGTGTAAAGAGTACCGTCGGCGCACTGGACGATGTAGGTGTAATTCATGGGGCTCCTTTTTTGGCTGTAAGGTGAAATTTCTTAATGTTTTACTATGAAAGTCCCGGACGGCAGCCAAGAATGAGCCATGCTTGCATGTGCGAATTATTGGATATCGGACGGGCTAGAGCGTATGAGTAAGTAGGGTGATAGCCCGGATTACGAATGCGGTCGGCAGCTGTGGGAGCGCTATAGGCGCGGAACAGCTGACTTTCATATATGGTGATGTCGCCAACAGGCGACATGTCCGTTTAGGAATTAAATAAATATTTATGTAAAGGAGTATCGTCATGCTGTTAACTGGCTGACAATGCTCCTTATTTTTATAAAAAGCAATCGGTAAGCTGGTATATTATTTGCAGTCCAAAAGAATACTATAGCGTGTCAGAATGGCTACCATGGCGGGTTCCGGGCTCTTAGCTGCCTGGAAGGACTGGAAAAAGCAGGTAGGATTTAGGTACCGACTGCGGATTTTCCCACCTGCTTTATTATACGTTGTTTTTTTACTTTTGTGAATGTTGATATTTCATGGACTGAATTTTTTTTACGGCAGATACGTGATCGGGTCGATTGGTTCTCCGTCTTTTTTCATGGCGAAGTACAGGTTACTGCCTTCTTCGCTGTAATAAATGGTAGGAGCTGCGACATAGCCTATGATGGAACCTTTGGTGACGGTATCGCCTTCAGCAACGTCCAGATCAGTAAGCTGACCATAGATTGCCTGGTAGCCGTTTCCAAGCTCCATGGTGACGGTAGTGCCAGTTTGGGCATTATTTTCAATCGAATATACGGTTCCGTTTACTGCGGAAACTACAGGGGCACCTTCCACTGCTTGTACGGAAATCGCAGGGCTCAGTTTATACTGATCCAGAGTTGGGAAGTAAACACTCTGATCCATGCTGTAATCAATGAGAACATGTCCGTTTACCGGCCACTCCATTAATGTATCTTCCGAGAAGTTGATTTCCGGTCCTTTGTGCAGGGAGATCTGGGCGTTTACGCTGGTACTTTCTCCAATGTCAGAGGAACTGGAAATATCAGCGGTATCGTTAATGTCAGCAGAATTGGTTAAGTCCACGGTATTGTCAAGGCTTGCCATGTCTGTTGCGGATGAATTATCTGATTCGTTTATCAAAGACTCACTGTCTAGGATTCCGGTATCGGAAATTCCGTCCAGATCTGCTTCTACCATGTTAGTACCTGCTTCTGCAAGGGACGAATCATCAGTTGAGTTGGCTCCATCTGCTTTGGCAGTGTCATTTTCCTTGGTGCTTTCCAATGGAAGCACTTCCTGAATATGTTCTGGTTTGTTTGCAACCTGGTAAGCGGTCACTCCGAGAACTGCCATAACTGCAAGGAGAGCGCCGTTGAAAATAAATTTTGCTGTTCTGTTTTTCCTCATATTCTTTTCACCTCTACATACATTCTGTTCACAGCTGTTGTACCTGTCTGTATTTATAGGGTGTCCAGAAAATTGGAGGTTATTCATTAATTCATGAAAATGAGAAAATTTAAATTGGTGGCACTTATATAAGCGGCATGGTATAATAGGGGAAAACATGTCCGTTTAGAAATAATTTACAGGGGGTAACTTGTGGTGAAGATTACAGAGGAGCTTTTGCAGAAAGCTGATCAGATTCCGAATTTCTCAGATGGAGTTATTATGCCGGATGGGGATTACAGATTGATTGAGGAGAAGGGCCATCTTCAGACCATGATGGCGCTTTTGCCATATCCGGAGAAGGAGATTTGGAAGATGATCCCGGAGAATGATTCGGCACTGTTCTGGATGATCGAGAAGACAGGATGTGTGCTTACAGATTATAATTCAACTGTGGGTATGGTGATGACGCGGTCGCAGAAGGAAGTTTTTGATGCACTGGTTGCCCGTGGGATTATTTCGCCGGAGTATTTTGATATTACCAGGCAGAGGCAGAAGATGCGGGATCAGGGCAAGCAGGGTAGTACTGTATCTGAAGAGAAAACAGAACAGGATTGTTGAGGTATATAAATTCGAAAACTGCTGTACCATTTAATGGACTTTGAAGAGGGGTTAAATGGATACAGCAGTTTTTTTGTTTCTGTTCACTGGCAGATTGCGGGAATGATTTTTCAAACAGGCTCTATCGAGACGTTGACTGCAGCGATAACAAAATTATTGTTCCATCTGTCGTCCAAGAAACCCGGCGGCGGTCTGCGCCAGAAGCTTTTCGCTGGCGCCGGGAATGTCTTTGTCGGTTTTTCCCATGAGGATGACACTGCCGATAGCATCTCCGGCGGCTATGATGGGCTGGATGACCTGGGATGTGGATGGAGCCGGCTGTTCATCCACCACAGGGACTTTGCCACGGTCTCTGGCACTAAGACATTTGGCTTCTCTGTCATTGATAACAGCTTCCAGCTGGCTGCTGATCAATTTTCCAATGAATTCCTTACTTCCCGGACCGGCAGCAGCTACTACCTGGTCGTGGTCGGTGATGCAGGAAAGCATGCCGGTGGAATGGGAGAGGGACTCGGCGTATTCTTTTGCAAAAAGGCTAAGCTCTCCGATTGGGGAGTATTTTTTCAGAATGATTTCACCTTCACGGTCGGTGAAAATTTCAAGTGGGGTACCTTCTTTGATTCGCAGGGTCCGACGGATTTCTTTTGGGATGACCACCCGGCCCAGATCATCTATTCTTCTTACGATTCCTGTGGCTTTCATTTATCTGTTCCTCCTGTACTTTATGATGCAATTGTGGGAAACAATTGACTTTTTTAAACACACTATAGAGCTTGTTTGTTTTGTGGGTTTCCATATTTTGTAGTGTATGGATAGTATGTGAAAATATGGGGGAATTATGCGCACGAGATGAGGTAATTTTTTTGCTCGTGACAATAAGAAGGTATCATATTCAACAGTTTTTGAAAGGCAATTAGGCGAGTATGATTGGTTTACATAACAAAAAAATCTTATGAGTTGCCGGCCAGGTTGTGAACGCTACTTCTTGTGCTTGTCACAAGAAGGTTCGTCTTTTTGTGCATCGCAAAGCGCATTACTGTGAATGGAGTGAGCAGTAACGAACGGTGTTACTGTTCACTGGTAGCATTCCGCGAGGCGTTTTTTGTGAACAAAGTTCACAGAAAACCCGAGAATTGCGGCGCGAAATCATGCGAATGCATGATTTCTGTGCATCGCGAAGCGCGTTACTGTGAACGGAGTGAACAGTAACCGAACGGTAATTTCGGAGAAAATTCATGCAAATTATGTATGGTTTACATATGGAAATTATGATAAAATATATTTATGAAGAAAAAAAAGCTTGTTTTTTTAGCGTTTGCAACCATTGCGATTGCATTATTGCTTGAAGCCGGAATTTTAAAGTATGTCAATGACAGTAATACATACAGGATGTCAAAAGTACTGCTGGATCGTGTTATCACCGTGCTCAATAAAAATGATGATAGTGAAAATGGACTCATCGAATCGCTAAAGGACGATTATATAGTAAGAGCAAAGGCTGTATCCTATATTATAGATGCAAAACCACAGGTGGAATATGATGTAGAAGAATTGCAGAAAATAGCAGATTTGATATTAGTAGACGAAATTCATCTGTTTGATAAAAACGGATATATCTACAGTGGTACTTTGCCAAAATACTATGGCTTCAGTTTTGACTCCGGAGAGCAGATGGAATATTTTAAGCCCATGCTTAAAAATAAAAATCTTACCATGTGTCAGGATGTTACTCCGAATACCGCTGAAGGAAAGGAACTGATGTATGCCATTACATGGAACGAAGCCGGTACCAGAATGATCCAGATCGGCATCGAACCAAAGCGTCTGCTTAAAGAACTAAAGCAAAATGAAATCTCCGCTGTAGTAAGTGATATGCCTGTTTATAAGGGAATAGAAATTTTTGTGGCAGACTCTGAGACCAAAATTGTAAAAGGTGCTACGGATTCCAGACAGATAGGCGTGAAACTGGAAGGGCTTGTTGTATCATCTGATAAAAAAAGCGGCGAGACAGATGTCCGACTCATAAGGATAGGTGGAAAACGCTGCAAATGTTTACTCAGTCAGTATGATGACTATATTGTAGCTGTAACTATAGACAGTTCCTTTTATCGGCAAGGAAATATTTTTGCGGTTCTCATAGTTGGCGTGTATCTTGTATTGGCTTCCTGCTGTATGTTATACATGCTTTCAAGAGTTATGAAAGAAAAATATGAAAAAGAAAAACTGCTGTACATATCAAACACAGATGAACTTACAAGATGCTTTAACCGACATGCATACGAAGAAAGGATAAACAACCTTGATTTCCGCGAGGAATGGATATATATTTCCATGGATCTTAATAACCTGAAATATACAAATGATTCTCTTGGACATGCTGCAGGTGATGAACTTATATGTGCAGCGGCCGATTGTATGAGGGAAAGTTTTGGAAAGTATGGAAATGTCTACAGAATCGGAGGAGATGAGTTTGTTGTGATCATCACCGGAAATACAAAGGAATTTCAAAGCATAATAGAAAGCTTTGATCGGCGTGTTGCACAATGGCATGGGAAACTGGTGGATTCTATGACGATCTCATGGGGATATGTTTTCAGTTCTGAGAAAGAATGGGATAACATCTATGATATTGCCAAAGAAGCAGATGAAAGAATGTATAAGAACAAGGAACGCTATTACCAGGAAAGCAAAATAGTCAGACGAAGGTAACAGATTGCTTTTTTCTTATATTTTCAAATATTCTAAATACAATAGAGTTGATTGAAATTCTTTTGGAATAACAAGAACCAGGATGAGACTTGTGCTCAGCCTGGTTCTTGAACTTTTTTCGTTTTTATTCCTGACCGCCCCAGAAATCTACGGGTTCGTAGTCCTGTAATTTCGCAAGGAACCCCTTCTGCTGAAGTTCTTCCTGAATGGCATCCAGGATTTCTTCACTTTCGGCGTCGATGGTGTGGTAGTGGTAGCCGGAGGTTACATTTTTCAAAAGGCTGGATTTTCCGGTGCTGATTTCTTCCATATAGCTGCGTACATCCCGGCGTGATTTAATTCCCATTTCTGCCTTCAGTACGCCGTAAACCTTATGATAAACGAATACGTCGCGAATCTGGCCGCCGGCGTCTACGATGGTGCTTAATTCCTCTTCAACCTGATCATCTGTGTGATAAACCTTAAAAACTCTGGAATATTTCCTGTCCTCCTGGAGCAGATAGCCTTTGTTGGTGGAAAAAATGGTGGCTCCGTTGGCACGCAGGAGAGAAATATCCTGGACAATAATCTGGCGGCTTACATTTAATTCCTTAGATAAGGTACCGCCGGAAACGGGATTATTGCTGGAAGATAGGATATTCAGAAGTTGTTTTCGTCTTTTTTCGCCTTTCATTTTTTATCTCCTGTCTGCTGGTTTGTGATGAAAGTTACCTGTTACCGTGTAGAGCCTTTGTCAAACACGTTTTGGGACGTGTTGATGGCGGGAAACAGATGACTTCCATTCTGATAATTGCTGTCGGTGGGGGAGTTCAGCCGAATAGGGCTTACTCCACCGGATGTAGATTTTTCATTGATAAATCCATAATAGGAGCGGAATGTGTAAGTGCTCCGCTTGATACATAATTTACACCCAAACCAGTGAGTCTGGCAATATTTTCTTTTGTTACATTTCCGGAAACTTCAATTTCGGCACGTCCGGCAATGTAGTCGATGGATTCTTTCAGCTGTTCAGTGGTCATATTATCCAGCATGATAATGTCCGCACCAGCTTCTACTGCCTCTTTTACCATATCCAGATTTTCTACCTCTATTTCAATTTTGCGAACAAAAGGAGCGTAGGCTTTTGCCATGGAGATGGCCTGTTTTACGCCTCCTGCGGCACCGATGTGATTGTCCTTGAGAAGAACGCCGTCGGAAAGATTATAGCGGTGGTTATTGCCGCCGCCTACGCGAACGGAATATTTCTCAAAAATACGGTTGTTCGGGGTGGTTTTTCTGGTGTCCAGAAGCTTGATCCCGGTTCCCTCAAGAAGAGCTGCAACCTGGCTGGTGTAGGTGGCGATTCCGCTCATTCTCTGGAGATAGTTAAGGGCGGTTCTTTCCCCGCAAAGGAGCACACGGATATCTCCGTAAATTTTTCCCACAAGCTGTTTATTTTCTACATGGTCTCCGTCTTTTATATAGAATTCAGCTCTGGTGGATGGATCCAGAAGTGTGAAAACACGCTCAAAAACCTGGAGTCCGCAGATGATTCCATCTTCTTTGCAGATAAGATCTACAACGCCTGGAGTGGAATCTGGCATTACGCTGTTGGTGGATACGTCTTCGCTTGTGATATCTTCTTTTAATGCGCTTAAAATGAACGGATCAACATTTAATCCGAGAGTTACCTGATCATACATATAAAAATTCCTTTCTGCCTTCTGGATTTTGGCCAAGGGTGATGGCCTGTGTGGCAAGATGGTGATAAGTTTCGGCCAGGGTCTGAATGTCCTGGTATGGGGTGAAGTCTACGTGGGAAGCAAGGTAATCAGCAATTTTGCTGGCATTCTGAGGTAAAGCATTCTTAAGATCCTGCTCTGCCATATCCTGCGCTGCCCGTCTTGCGAAAACAAGGCTTTCCAGCAGGGAGTTGCTTGCCAGGCGATTTTTGCCATGGACACCGTTGCAGGCAGCTTCTCCTACTACATAGAGATTTTCCATGGAAGAACGGCTCTGATAATCCACTTTTACGCCGCCCATGAAATAATGCTGTGCCGGAACAACCGGGATACATTCCTTGAAAACATCATAGCCCATTTCCCTGCAGTGCTCAACAATGTTTGGAAAATGGTGGCGAAGAGTTTCTGCCGGGATGGTGCGTAGGTCTTCCCAGACAAAGTCGGTGTCGTCTTTTGCCATCTGTTCGTGAATTTTCTGGGAAAGAAGATCACGGGGCAGCAGCTCGTTTACGAAACGGTTCATGTTTTTGTCGTAAAGTCTGGCACCTTCGCCACGGACAGATTCGGAAATCAGAAAGCTGCGGTCTTCCGGATGTCTGGTGTAGAAGGTGGTAGGGTGAATCTGCACGTAATCCGGGTTCTGCAGTTCAATATTATGCTTACCTGCAATAGCAAGTGCGTCGCCGGTAAGGTGGCGGAAGTTGGTGGAATGTCTGTAAAGTCCACCTACACCTCCGCTGGCCAGAACGGTATAGGTTGCAGTAACGGTGTCAAGGGAACCATCTGGACGGCGGATCACAGCGCCGTAGCAGTGGTTGTCTTTTTCCAGAATATCAACCAGGGTGGTGTATTCCAGAAGTTCTACATTGGAAAGCTTCTGGACTTCGCGGAGCAGGGTGCTGGTGATCTCTTTTCCGGTTACATCCTCGTGGAAAATAATACGGTTGGTGGAATGGGCACCTTCTTTGGTGTAAGCAAGGCTGCCATCTTCGTTTCGCTCGAACTGGGCACCGTAAGAGACAAGATCCCTGACAACCTCCGGGGAGGTTTTAATCATGATCTCTACGGATTTTTTGTCATTTTCGTAGTGTCCGGCTTTCATGGTGTCTTCGAAAAAGCTGTCATAGTCGGACTGTTCTTTCAGCATGCACATGCCGCCTTGGGCGAGAAAGGAATCGTTACTGGTAAGGTCGGATTTGGTGATGACGGTGATTTTTTTGTCGCGGGGAAGCTGGAGGGCACAGTAAAGACCGGAGCAGCCGCTTCCTGCGATGAGGATATCTGTTTTCATAATTGATGGTCCTTTTTTTACGGATAAATTTGGTGTACAGAGAAATTTTGCAAAAGTAATCTGAAGCGCAGGCTTATGAAATTTCTCTGTGAATGATTACAATTGTGCGCGCGGATTCAAATTTTCCGAACGACATGCCCTGTAGTATATCACTAAACTTTACAATTGACAAGATAGCTGTAAACTTTTTTGTTGACAGTGAGGACGGCAGGTAATATAATCCTAAGAAAATGTCCGAAAAGAGTGGAACTATTAGCAGCCAATGAGGGTAAGAAGATATTTAAGAACACATTCGGGTATACATGGAAAATTAAAGTTCCGGAATAAATGAAAACACAGGAGTGAAAAACGATTATGATGACAACAAGACAGCTGCAGGATGAAATTCTGCGTTTAAAGAAGGAAAAAGATATCTGCATTCTGGCGCATGCATACCAGAGCCATGAGATTCTGGAGGTAGCAGATTACACAGGTGATTCTTATGGACTGAGCCAGCAGGCGGCTAAGGCTCCGCAGAAGAACGTGCTGATGTGTGGTGTAAGATTTATGGCAGAAACAGTAAAAATTCTTTCTCCGGAGAAAAAGGTTTACCTTTCCAATAGCGGCGCAGGATGTCCAATGGCAGAGCAGCTGGATGTGGAGATGCTTTCCGCACTGAAAGAGTCCAATCCGGACTACACAGTTGTGGCTTATATTAATACCACTTCCGAACTGAAAACAATCTGTGATGTGTGCGTAACTTCTTCTTCTGCGTTGAAGATTGTGAACAATATCGACAATGACAAGATCCTGTTTATCCCGGACTGCAACCTTGGCGCATGGGTGGAGAAGCAGGTTCCGCAAAAAACGTTCAAGTTCGTTCACGGGGGATGTCCAACTCATCTTAGAATGTCTGTAAGAGATGTGAAAAAAGCCAGAGCCGCTCATCCGGAAGCGAAGTTACTGGTTCATCCAGAGTGTCTGCCAGAGGTTTCTGCAATGGCAGATTATATTGGAAGTACTACCGGAATTATGAAATATGCCGAGGAAAGCGATGCTAAAGAATTTATTATCGGCACCGAGAACAGCATTGTCCAGCATCTCCAGTACGAGTGCCCGGACAAGAAATTTTATCCGCTGTCAAAGGACTGCGTATGCCACAATATGAAACTGACTACATTGATGGATGTTTATAATTGCGTCTGCGGTCAGGGCGGAGAAGAGATCAAGCTGGATGAGAATGTGAGAGTGAAGGCGAAGGCTTGTATTGATACGATGTTGACGATGGGGGAATAGAAAATTTATCTTTTAAGATAAGCAGAAATTAGAGACAATTACTAATTGTAAAAAAAGAATACAACTGATATAATTATATTTGGGTGCTACCATAACGGTAGGCGGTTAGTCCTTCGGCAGAGGGACTGTGACCCTCTGATTACATAGAAACCCGGAAGGGAATCAAACGGAAAGGAGGGCTAAGCCAATGAGTATTTTGGACTTTATTGCAGTAATGAGTTTTGGCATTACTTGCTTTTGTGCCGGATACACATTCGGCAAAGATACTAATAAGCCACAAAAATAGCCGCCCCGGTAAAAGGGCTGGCTGTATCTGTCGGCTCTTTTTTTCGTAGGTCTAAATTACAGAAAACGATTTTATGTATGTTGTTTGCAGGTAATGATTCGAGGAATACATTGCTGTGAAGCTCATGAATAGAAAGTTTATATGAGTCAGAAAGGGAGGAATTTATGAAAGCTCCTGATTTTTACTTAAATAATTACATTGCTGATGAATTAAGAGCAGCTTTCGATAAAGAAGATGTATGTATCAGTTACAGTGGAGATTATGAACCGGAAACTTTGAATCAGGTTCATAATTCCTGCGAAATTCTTTTTGTAGAAGAAGGGGAAGCGGAGTATCAGGTTAACGATACTGTATATCATGTGGAAAAAAATACAGTTTTAATCATAGGTGCCACTGACCGGCATAAGTTTACGTTTACAAAACTGCCATATATTCGCTACGGGTTGACTTTAATGCCATCATTTCTCCAGAGTCTGCCCATAGTGAGCGGCTATATGAATGTTTACCAAACCCAGATTCCGGAAAATGCAGCTAAGCTTGTGAATTTAGAACCTTCCGTTTTTCAGAGAATGATAAAAATCCTCTGGGAACTGCGGGATGAGTGGGAATCTGGTGAAGAAGGCAGTGATATGGTCTGCGCCTTGGTGATGGAACTGACCATTCTTTTGAAACGGCAGCTGCAGATGAAAAGCCAGGAAAGCAGCGGAACTTACAAGGCCATGAATGAGCTGAAACATTACATTGACACGCATTACCAGGAGGACTTAAGTCTTAGCAATCTCAGCAAGATCTTTTATCTGCAGCCAGGCACCATCAGCAAGAATTTCCGCCAGATATGGGGGAAAAATATAAACCGTTATATTAATTCCGTGAGGATTACCAACGCAGTGCACATTCTGGATAAGTCAGATATAAGTATTACAGAACTGGCAGAAATGGTGGGATACGAAAATGTAAATACATTTTTACGCCAGTTTAAGGAAAAAATGGATGTGTCGCCTCTGCAGTACAGGAAACGTAGGCAGCAGGCAATGGAAAGAATGCATACCAGAGAAATGTTTTCGAGAAAAGAGAGGGGTGAGGAAAATTGGAAAATTTAAACGAGTTTTTGAACTGTTATAATGAAAAAGACCATTCTATAGCATTAAACAATCGGAATATTTATGTGAGCTATAGTGGAGATTACAAGGGAAATCCCATTAATCACGTGCATAATTCCTGTGAGCTTCTGTTTATCGAACAAGGAGGCGGCGAATACAAGATCCGTGATCAGCAGTATCATATTGAGAAAAACGGAGTTCTGATCATAGGCGGAACTGATCCTCACAGCAGAAGGTTTACCCAGGTGCCGTGCATCCGCTACGGACTTACAGTTCTTCCGGCATTTCTCCAGAGTCTGCCGGTTATAAACAGTTATATGAATGTATATCGGACCCACAGCCCGGAGGAAGCAAACAAGCTTCGGGGAATTGATGATGTGACCTTTAACCGTATGGTTTCTATTATCTGGCAACTGCGAGAGGAAACAAAGGACAACGGACAGGGAAAAGGAGATATGGTCTACGCTCTTCTTCTGGAGATGACCATAATCCTGAATCGACTGCTTCAGTTAGAAAAACAGGATATCAGCGGTATGTACAAAACCATGAGTGATATTAAGAATTATATTGATTTTCATTATGCGGAAAATCTCAGTCTTGAAGAATTAAGCCGTATTTTTTATCTCCAGCCAAATACCATCAGTAAGAATTTTCGTAAGACTTTTGAAAAAAACATCAACAGCTATATCCACTCTGTGAGAGTAAGTAATGCAGTAAGGGTTCTGGAGAAGAATGATATCAGCATTACAGAATTGTCAGAAGTGGTGGGATACGCCAGCGTAAATACTTTTTTGCGGCAGTTCCGGGAGAGTCTTGGAATTTCACCACTGCAGTATAAAAAGCAGTTTGAGCAATATAAAGAGGACGCGGGTAAAACACGGCTAACATGGGATATTCGGGAAAAAAAGAAGTATTGATATACATATCCAAAAAATGATGATTTTTATTCGAAAAATGGTGAGAAAAATGGTGATAATCTTGCTATAATAACATCATCAACATAAACAAGACGGACACAAGGAAACATGATTAGCTGCAGCAAAATGTTTCGAAAAAAACTAAAAAATCACGAAAATTTGTACAAAAAGCAAAAACAATAAGGAGGATTTTTATATGTTAAAGAGAAAAATTGCACTTGCTATGGCTGGCTTTATGGCAGTATCTGCTTTCCCGATGAATGTTATGGCGGAAGAAAATGGTGATAAAGTTAACCTTACAGTTATGTGTGCATATGCTAGTGAGGACCCGCACGGACAGTACGTATATCAGTATGCTGACAAATTCATGGAAGAGAACCCAAACGTAAATATTGAGATCCAGGCAGTCAGCTCAAACGATATTTACACTAAACTGGCAGCTATGGCTACTTCTCCAGATGATCTTCCAACACTGTTCTTCACAAGTGCTGACCAGGCGCCTACATTATATGATCTGGGACTTATGGAAGACCTGAAGGGATATCTTGATGATGAAACTCTTGGAGCATTTGCAAATGGTGTTGTAGATGCCTGCACATATGATGATACAATGGCGTTCTACCCCATCGACGTACAGCCGCTGGCGATGCTTTATCGTACAGACAGATTTGAGGAAAAAGGACTTGAAGTTCCGAAAACATGGGATGAATTCTTAGAGTGTGCAAAAGCTCTTACAGAAGATTCTGACGGTGATGGTGAAGTTGATCAGTGGGGATTTTCAATGGTTGGTTCCAACAATAGTTCAGGACAGAGCCGTTTCATGTCTTATCTGTGGAGCAACGGATGCAACCTTGTAACAGACAATGATGGAGAATGGGTTGCTGATCTTGGGGATAATTTCACAGATCTGCTTAAATTCTGGACAGATATGAACAATGAGTACGGTGTTGTTCCTACAGGTATCACAGAAGTTGACTATGCTACAGCAGCTAACTACTTCGCAATGGGATACACAAGCATGATGCTTACAGGAAGTAACGCAATTGGTGTTGCTTATGCAAACAACGAAGAACTGAAAGGAAAAATCGGTTCCTTCCCGATTCCTGGAGATGCAGCTGGAACAATGTTAAATGCTGAAGGATATGCACTTTGCAGTTCCGCTTCTGACGAGCAGAAAACAGCAGCAGTTGATTTCCTGAAATTCTTCACAAATAATGATTCTGACCTGATGTTCTGGCAGTCCAGTGGAAAGATCCCGGCTACAACAGAAGCTCAGAAAGCAGAATACATCACAGGCGATGACTACAAAGGATACCTTCAGACAATTGAGAATGGTTGTATCGCACCTACTACATTTGCTGGTATCAGCGGTCTGAAGAGCCTTCTTGGTGACGCTTACTCATCTGTATTCAGTGGTGAGGCTACTAACGAAGAAGCAGCTGACACATTTGCAAGCGAGCTTGATAACCTGCTTGAGGACTACAACTAAAAAGACTTATCTGATCAGTCAGATAGAACCTTGAATTTGGGCTGAGGGGAGAAAATATCCCCCCTCAGTTTTTCTATACTCAATTTTACTGAATTTTTAATACTTTTTAAGGAGAGGTGCATAAAATGGCGTCGATGACAAACAAAAAGAAGACCTCGTTTAAAAGAACCGAAAAATATCAGCGCACAGGCTACAAGTTTATAGCGCCGGGCCTTCTCATGATGGTGCTGCTGATTATTTATCCGATGTTATACGGGGCATACTTAAGTTTTTATAATACGAACCTTGTAAACAAATGGAAGTTTGTAGGATTTAAATATTATCTGGAAGCTTTTACAAAGCCTGAATTCTATACTTCCGTACTTTTAACCTTCTGGTTTATGATCCTTGTAGTTGCCGGACACTTCGTCATTGGATTTTTACTGGCATCTACATTAAATAAGAAATTTCATGGCAGAACAATTTTTCGAGTAATTTTCATGCTTCCATGGCTTTTCCCGGAAACCGTAATTGCTCTGCTGTTTACCTGGATAATGAACCCAATGTATGGTGTACTGAATAGTATCCTGAAAAGCTTGGGAATCATTTCTTCTAACGTATCCTGGCTTGGATCCGCGAAATTCGCATTCCCGGCTGTAGTAGCAGTTTGCATCTGGAAAGGTTATCCTCTTGTAATGACTATGATCCTTTCCGGACTTCAGAGTATTTCACATGATTTATATGAGGCTGCTGAAATTGATGGCGCAAACAAATGGCAGCAGTTCCTGCATGTAACTGTTCCAGGATTGAAACCGGTTATGACAACAACCTTGATCTTGGATAGTGTATGGTGGTTCAAACAGTATACACTGGTTTACACAATGACCGGTGGCGGACCTGGTACAGCAACCAATCTGATCAGTTTGAACATTTATGGTACAGCGTTCAACGATCTTCGATTTGGAAAAGCTGCAGCCTGGGGAATCATTGTATTTGTAATTTGTTACCTGATCAGTAAGCTCTATAGGATGGTGTTGAAAGATGACTAATGAAAAGAGAAAAATCTTAAATGGAACATTACGATATGTGTTCCTGATAATTATGGCACTGTTCGTTCTGGTGCCGGTTCTGTGGATGGTTTCTACAGCATTTAAGACAGAGGCGGAGACATATTCTCCTACACCAATCTGGATTCCAAGTGAGATTTCACTGGCTTCCTTTAAAAAATTCTTCGGAATCTACAATTTCGGGTCAATGACAATGAACAGCCTTGTTACCTGTCTTGGTTCCATGATCATCTGTACTGTATTTTCCTGTCTTGCAGGTTACGGTGTAACCAGATTTAACTTCAAAGGAAAAAAATCTTTCCTTGGATTCCTTCTGGTAACTCAGATGTTCCCAAGTGTTATGCTGGTAGTTCCGTTCTATTCTATGTTAACAAAATATCATATGACCAATACTTTGTTTGGTTTGATCATTGTTTATGCTGCAACAAATATTGCGTTCAGTACCTGGATGATGACTTCTTATTTCAAAACAATTCCAACGGAGCTTGATGAGGCAGCACGAGTTGATGGAGCAAACAGCTTCACGATTTTCTGGAAGATCATTCTTCCGCTGGTAGTTCCGGGAATTGCTGCAGTTGCGATTTTCGTATTGATCAATGGATGGAACGAGTATATGTATTCTTCCGTTTTGATTTCAAAAGATGCATTAAAAACACTTACAGTAGGAATCGTGTCCTTGAATACACAGAACCAGGTGCACTGGAATGATATGATGGCTGCTTCTTCTATGTCATGTCTTCCACTTATCATTTTATTCCTGTGTTTCCAGAAATACTTTATCGCCGGCATGACAAGCGGCGCAGTTAAGAGTTGATAAATTTAGGAGGAAAGAGATTATGAAAGCCATTACAATCAGAGACATTAAAGCATTTGTAACAGCACCTCATGGAAATAATCTTGTAGTAGTAAAAGTAGAAACTTCAGAGCCGGAATTATACGGAGTTGGCTGTGCCACTTTTACATGGCGCTACAAAGCAGTTGTAACTGCAATCGAAGAGTACCTTCGTCCATTCCTGATCGGACGTTCTGTACATGATATAGAAGATATCTGGCAGTCCATGATGGGAAGTTCTTATTGGAGAAACGGTCCGGTTTTGAACAACGCATTATCCGGTGTAGATGAAGCACTTTGGGATATCAAAGGTAAACTTGCAGGAATGCCGCTGTACAGCTTATTTGGCGGAAAGTGCAGAGAGGGAATCGCTCTTTACCGTCATGCAGATGGAAACAGTCCGGAAGAAGTTGAGGAGAAGATTCATGCATTTATGGAACAGGGATTCCGCTATATCCGCTGTCACATGGGAACTTATGGTGGAAACTTCGACGGAACTATCCAGAACATGGTTCATCCGGAGAATGCACCGAAAGGTGCTTACTATTCATCCAGAACTTATATGCAGAGCGTTGTCAAATTGTTTGACAGAATCCGTACAGATATTGGCTGGAATCTGGAAATTATGCATGATATCCATGAGAGACTTTCTCTGGCAGATACACTGAGTTTTACAAAAGAGCTGGAGCAGTTTAAACCGTTTTTCATTGAGGATGCACTTGCTCCTGATCAGGTTGGCTACTTCAAATATTTGAGAGAGCAGACCGCAGTTCCGCTGGCAATGGGTGAGTTATTTACACATCCGCTTGAGTGGAAGACAATTGTACAGAATCAATGGATTGATTTTATCCGCTGTCATCTCAGTGACATCGGTGGATTAACACCAGCAAGAAAAGTTGCTGCATTCTGCGAGCAGTATCAGGTTCGTACCGCATGGCATGGTCCGAACGATCTTTCTCCGATTGGTATGGCAGCACAGATGCATCTGGATCTTTGCAGCCCGAACTTCGGTATTCAGGAGTTTGCCGGATTTAATGAGGCAGAGGAAGAAGTATTCCCAGGATGCCCACAGGTTCGTAATGGCTATGCATACTTAAATGATAAACCGGGAATCGGCGTAGATTTCGATGAAAAAGCTGCGGCAAAATATCCGGCAATCGATATGGATTTCAGCTGGCTCTTCAGCCGTCTGGAAGATGGAACAGCTGTAAGACCGTAAAGTGATTTAAGCCGCCGGGTTTCTGCTATGGCAGAGACTGGCGGCTTCATGTGGTTATATTCAAACAAAGATGTTGTCAGCTGGTGGCATCACCAAAACGAAAAGGAGAATAAAAATCATGACAATCGAAGAAAAACTGGAAAAAATGGGTTTAACACTTCCACCTGCACCTGGAAAAGGTGGTGTTTATGCAAGCGTAAAATCTCTTGGAAATAACTTTTATTATATTTCAGGCTGTGGCTCCTACATTGAGGGAGAAGGTCCGCAGGGAAAACTTGGACAGGATCTTACAATCGAGGAAGGCCAGGAAGCTGCAAAGAGAACTATTTTAAATTATCTTTCCGTGATCAAGGCACACATCGGAAGCCTTGACAAAGTAAAATCTTTTGTAAAAGTACTTGTTTTTGTTGGCTGTACACCTGATTTTTACGAGCAGCCGCAGGTAGCAAACGGAGCAACACAGCTTTTGGTTGATCTGTTTGGAGAGGAAATCGGAGCGCCTTCACGTTCTGCAATCGGAGCAGTAGCTCTGCCGGGAAATACTCCTGTAGAGATTGAAGGCATTGTACAGATGGAGGACTAAATACTTTTTCCAGTAATCAGAGAGGATGGCGGAATTATGGATATACTGATCAAAGGTGGTCTGATCGTTGATGGAACTGGGGAAAAGCCTTTCTATGGGGACATTGCAATCGATCGTGATATGATCACTGAAATAGGAGAAAACCTGGATGCATCCAAGGCAAGAAAAGTTGTGGATGCCAAAGGACTTACCGTGACACCGGGATTTATTGACGGACATACACATTCGGAATTAAATATTTTGAAGAACAGACAGCATCCCAATGCTCTTTATCAGGGGATCTCAACTGTAGTGACAGGTCAATGCGGTCTTGGTTTTGCACCGATGAAACCAGAGCAGTTTGAAGATTCCATCAAAATTAATTCCGGTATTTTTGGAGATTACAGACATTATCTGAAAGGCTGGACAACCTTCGGGGAATTCCTGGACCAGCTGGATGGTTCCGGTGTAAATGTGGCAGCAAACGTATCCCACAATGCTATCCGTCAGATGGTAACCGGATTTAAAAATGTAGTATGGAGTGAAAAAGAGCGTCGTGAAGCCCAGGAAGTGATTCGCCAGACTATGAAGGAAGGTGCAGTGGGATTTTCCGTCGGCTTATCTTACTATCCAGGTGGATACAGCGATACGGAGGAACTGATTGCATTGTGCCAGATTGTACAGGAATATGATGGGCTTTTCTGCGTACATCAGAGACTGGATGACGGACAGGTTCCCCTTCGTCCAAGATATGAAGCGGCTGAAATTGCGAGAAAAACAGGGGTAAGGCTGAACATGCTCCACTATCGTACTGGCAGTATGGAGGAAGATTACCGTACTCTGTTTGAGCCATTTAAGGACATTGAGGCTGCTGGAAACAAAGTTTATTACGAATATTATCCATATATGGTTGGTGCAGGACTTGTACTTGCGCTGGTACCTGGATGGGCACAGCAGGGGAGCTATGCAGAGATTATGGAAAGACTTACATCCAAAGAACTGCGAGGCAAACTTCTGAAAGATATGGATGAGAGACATAAATATTTCTTTGGACCAGATCAGACTGCAACTGTTATTCTCACAAAGGATCCGTATAGCCGCGATCTTGGCAAGACTTTTGCCCGGATTTCTGAAGAAAACCATGAGACATTTTCTGAGACAATCATTCGTCTTCTGGTGGAGAATGAACTGCAGGTTGGTTTCGCTGGTGTGGAAAATCAGTCCGAAGAGCTGAAGAAAAAGCTTTATGACGACCAGTACAAGCTGTTTATGGATGACCGCTACACCATCGGAAGTGATACGATTCCTGCTGGAATGCTTTGCCATCCACGTGGATTTGGTTCTTTTGCAAGGATCATTGCCTATATGAGGGAAAGAAATGTACCGGTTGAGTATATCGTGAAGAAATTAACATCTATGCCGGTAGAAATGTACCGTTTGGAAGGACGTGGAGTTCTGAAGGCTGGAATGAAGGCAGATATTTGTCTTATGGATTATGAAAATGTGAAAGATCAGGCGACCTTCGAGGATCCCAGACAGCGTGCGACAGGTGTGGAGGCTCTGTATATCAATGGTCTTCCGGCTCTTGAGCATGGCAATATTACAGGAATTCTGGCAGGCCATGCCTTAAGAAGAGGGGAAAAATAAAAATGAGTGAGCATACATCTTTTTATGAAAAAATAGGGATCACTCCTCTGATCAACGCCAGTGAGACATATACGAATCTTGGCGGATCACTGATGGATGAAAGAACCGTAGAAGCTATGCGCCAGGCGGGAGAGCATTTCGTGGATTATCCGTTGCTTCTTCAGAAAGTAAGTGAGCGAGCAGCGGAGCTTACCAATAATGAGTCCGCTTTTGTGACAACTGGGGCAGCAGGCGGAGTAATTCTTTCCGCTGCTGCTGCAATGTGTGGACCAGATGAAAAGAAGCTGGATCAGTTGCCTCATGTGGAGAGTTTTGAGAAAAATGAGATTCTCATGTTTGATGGAAAGTTTCGGGAGATTATTCCTTATTGGAGACTTACAGGTCTGACAGGAGCAAAAATTGTTTCTGTTGAGCCAACTGTTGAAGCTATGGTGAATGCGGTAAATGAGAAAACAGCTGCGGTATTTCTTTTCCCGGCAACACTATATGAGGAGGGAATCCCCACCTGCGAGGAAGTGATCCCGGAATTGAAAAAGACCGGAGTTACCATTGTTGTGGACGCAGCTGCACAGCTTCCGCCAAGCTCTAATCTCTGGTATTATACGAAGGAACTTGGTGCTGATTTGTGTGTATTCAGTGGTGGAAAGCATATTCGTGGACCACAGAGTACGGGCCTGATCGTGGGACGAAAGGATCTGACTGAGGCCTGCCGTATGGCTGCAAGCCCCAATGCAAGGATCGGACGTGCATTTAAGACTGGAAAAGAAGAACTGGCTGGTTTTATTACGGCACTTGAATTGTTTGTCACAGAGAAGCCAGAAGACGGATTTGCCCGTCAGGAAGCTCTTTTGAAGAAGCTGGAGGACAAGCTTGTGAGCCGAGAACCTGAATTGAAAATGGAATTCCGAAATGAAGGACGTCTGGGAACTTATCAGCCGCTGCTTCTGGTGACACTTCCAGAGGGAAAGACTGCCGAGGCCTGCAACAAATACACCAGAGCGTTGCCGCAGCCCATTGATATCGGTGTTTATCCGCCAGAATTCCGCATGCCGGAGAATGTGATATTTTTAAATGCCTATAATCTGAAACCGGGTGAGGAAGATTTGGTTGCAGAGGGTGTACTTGGATATCTTGGAAAATAAAATTATGTAAATTGACAATAGCCGGAAGGGGATGAGAGAATTCTTCCGGCTGTTTTGTGTTGCTCATTTTGGGTTATTGTTTACGAGAATCGGAGTATAAAAGTCTGAATTTATGCGGATAAATTGATAAAACTATCTGGAGGCGTATAATAAACTTATGTTTTTGCACTATTGAGAGAGTGATAGAAAATGCATCTGGGAAATGTGCAAGCTGTGATCATGGCAGATTGCAATTATCTGAAACAGACGAACGATACAAAGGGGCATGAATTTGGAGATATGCTGTTGCAGAGCGTGGCAGATGGAATTAAGGCAGTATTGCCGGAAAAATGCATTGCCATGCGTGTTGGTGGAGATGAAATTTTTATGGTTTGTCCACATACTTCCAAGGAAAAAGCGGAGGTGCTGGTTCAGAAAATGAAGGAGCAGATGGTGAAGCGCAGTGATGAGATACTGCAGGTGAGTGTTTCCTTTGGCATCAGCACTGTGGAGAATGGGGAAGCGACCTTCGAGGAAGCGGATCAGGAGATGTATAAGGAGAAGATGGCATCCCGGGTCGGGAGAGAGTAAATGGAGGAGACCATCGGTTGGCAATATTTTGTGGCTACCGGTGGTCTTGTTCTTGTAAAGCATTCAGATGATAGTGTATAATGAAGTAATAATTTAAGGCGTAGCATCAAATTATTACGCTACGCAAACGTAGCCGCAGGCGGAGTTCGCGGTTCCACGAGAATTAATTTGAGACGTAGCATTTGAAAGCGAGGGTGAGGTATGGGACAGGTTATCAGTATTGGAAAACAGGATTATGTTTCTTTAAGAGAAAACCACTATTTTTATATTGATAAAACGGATTTCATCAGGCAGTGGTGGAAAAATGCAGATGATATTACCCTTATTACCCGTCCGAGGAGATTTGGAAAAACACTGAATATGAGTATGCTGAACTGTTTTTTTTCAAGACAGTATGCAGAAAGAGGAGACCTTTTTGAGGGACTTTCCATTTGGGAAGAGGAGAAATATCGCGAGCTGCAGGGAACCTATCCGGTGATTTTTATTAGCTTTGCAGATGTGAAGCAGAATAATTATGAGGATGCGGTTCAGAAGATTAAAAATATTATTGTGGATGTGTATAGACAGCATCGCTATTTGGAACAGCAGGAGTGCTTTTCTGAAAGCGAGAAGCAGAATATATTGTCTGTCACGGAAGAAATGAATGATGTGACAGCACAGGATGCGCTGAAAAATCTCTCCAAATACTTAAAATTATTATATGGAAAAAAGGTTTTGATTTTTCTGGATGAATATGATACGCCCATGCAGGAAGCGTATATACATGGATATTGGGATGAATTTATCGGATTTATGAGGGGGCTTTTTAATGCAGCCTTTAAAACAAATCCTTATCTGGAAAGAGCGGTGATGACTGGGATTACCCATGTGTCAAAAGAATCCGTATTTTCGGACTTAAATAATCTTGCGGTGATTACGACTACATCAGAGCAGTATGCAGATTGCTTCGGTTTTACAGAAGAAGAGGTCTTTTCAGCCTTAGATGCGTTTGGAATGTCTGAGAAAAAACAGATAGTAAAACAGTGGTATGATGGATTTATTTTTGGTCAGAGGCGGGATATTTACAATCCCTGGTCAATTACGAATTATCTGAAGGAAAAGAAACTAAAGCCATATTGGGCGGCAACAAGTTCTAATGCACTTATCAGCAAATTAATCCAGACGGCTTCGGCTGATATGAAAAAGCAGATGGAAAGGCTTTTAAATGGAGAACTGATTACTGTCAGCTTTGATGAGCAGGTTGTATTCAGCCAGTTAGAGCAGGATGAAAGTGCAATATGGAGTCTGCTTGTGGCAAGTGGGTATTTGAAAGTGGAGGACGTGGAATATCGGGGAATGACGCTGGAGCCATGGTATCATCTGGATATAACAAATCTGGAAACGGTAAGCATGTTTTCTAATATGTTTAAAGGATGGTTTGCTCCGGTAGCATCAAATTATAATGAATTTATCAGAGCCTTACTTGAGGGAAATGTTAAGGCTATGAATCTGTATATGAATGATGTTGCACTTGCAACGTTCAGCAGCTTTGATGTTGGAAAATATGTCTCTGAGAGAACACAACCGGAACGTTTTTACCATGGATTTGTGCTGGGGCTTCTGATAGAAATCAGAGATCGTTATGATGTTCGTTCTAACAGAGAAAGTGGTTTTGGAAGATATGATGTAATGCTGCTTCCCAAGAGCAAGCGGGATAATGCAATTATTTTGGAATTTAAGGTGCGTGAGCCAGATTCGGAAAAAACACTTGAAGATACTGTGGAATCTGCACTCGATCAGATAATAGAGAAAAAATACGATGCAGAGCTTCTGGGACTGGGGATTACACAGGAGCGGATCAGGCATTATGGGTTTGCGTTTGAGGGGAAGAAAGTTTTAATAGGATAAATGGAGAAAGGCGATATAATGGTTTAATTCGGTTTACAGCCAGAATTAAACCATTATATCGCTTAAAGCAGCCGGAACACCTGCTCGGCAGTGGCAGTCATATTGGCTTTTGCAGTGGCAGGATCCATAGCCTCCGCAAGTGTGCAGACATTTCGTAAAATTGGGAAAAAAGCATCAATTCCCTCTTTATTGCAGGCGGCGGCTTCCTTTGTGACACTTCCGGCAAATGCGATAACCTTTGCATGGTGCTTTTTTGCCAGCTTTGCCACGCCTACAGGTGCTTTTCCCATGGCTGTCTGAAAATCCAGGCGGCCTTCACCGGTGACTACCACGTCCGCATCAGAAAGTTCCTGCTTCAGTCCTACAGCATTCAGAATCAGTTCAATCCCAGGCGTCAGCGTCGCCCCCAGGTAGGAGAGAAAGGCGAAGCCAAGCCCTCCGGCAGCACCGGCACCAGGGGTATTGCAGTAATCCGTTCCCAGAGCTTGGGAAGTGATTTGCGCAAAATGTGCCATATCTTCATCTAATTGCTTTTTCTGATTTTCTGTCACACCTTTTTGCGGACCGTAAACATATGTGGAACCAATTTCACCGCAAAGAGGGTTATTCACATCGCATGCCACCTGAATATGAGCTTCTCTTAAAAGCGGATTCAGGCCGGAAATGTCGATTCTGGAAACCTTCGCCAGTGCCTGTCCGCCTTCGCCTGCCTCCACATTATTTTCATCCAAAAAACGTACGCCAAGAGCTTTTAACATACCGATGCCGCCGTCGTTGGTGGCGCTTCCGCCGATTCCAATGATAAAATTGCGGCAACCCTTCTGGAGGGCATGGTTTATCATTTCGCCCACACCATAGCTGGTAGCAAGAAGAGGATCCTTTGCATCATCTGGAACCAGTGTGATCCCGGCAGCGGAAGCCATTTCCATGACAGCGGTATTGCTGTCTTTCAGATATCCATAATAAGCATTGACTGGAGCATGCATGGGTCCGGTGACGGTCAGATCGATCCGCTCTCCGTTCATGCCTTCGATCAAGGCGTCCGTAGTGCCCTCTCCGCCGTCTGCGAGAGGTTTTACGATGACTTCTGCATCCGGTTTTGCCCGAAGAACTCCTTCCCTGATGGCCATTCCGGCTTCTATTGAGCTTAAGCTTCCTTTTAAAGAATCAATTGCGATGACAACCTTCATATGAAAAAATCCCCCAAAAAATAAATGGTAAAATATGTTGCGAAAAGATTCTCAATCTTATGTCTGTTTAAAGAATAGACCGCCTGGATTGTGGAGTCAAGTAGAAAAAAGCAAGAATTTTTGTATGGAGTTTTTATCAGATAATGATAAAATAGTAATATCTGTCTAGAAGGGAAAATATACATGGGAGGTTAAGACAATGAAGATAAAAACAGTTGCAGTTCTTGGCGCAGGTGCGGTTGGGTCTTATGTGATATGGGGGCTTTCCAGGCGGAAGGATATCCGGCTGGGAGTTCTTGCAGAGGGTAAGCGTGCGGAGAAATTGAAAAAAGGCTGCACGATCAATGATGAGGTTTATCATCCGGAAGTATGGACACCCCAGGAAGCAAAAGGGATAGACCTGCTGATCGTGTCTTTGAAATATGGAGCGCTGCCAGGTGCAATGGACAGCATCCGCCAGGTTACAGGAGAGAATACCACGGTCATGAGTCTTATGAACGGCGTGGACAGTGAGAAATTGATTTCCGATGAAATTGGAGCTTCCCATGTGATCTATTCGGTAATAAAAGTTGCTTCCCATAAAGAGGAAAATGGATATTGTTTTAACCCGGAAACCACCATTGGCATTATTTTCGGAGAGCCTTGCGCACCCTATGACAGTGAACGTGTGCAGGCCATTGAGGCTCTTTTTGCAGATACCGGACTGCATTATCGCTCTACAGAATATATCAGGGAAGAAATGTGGAGCAAATTCCGACTGAATGTATGCAATAATCTGCCCCAGGCAATTCTAGGGGCAGGAGTTGGCTGTTACCAGGACAGCGTTCATATGAAAGCAATCAGCGACGGACTTAGAAGAGAACTGGAAGCCATTGCTTCTGCAAAAGGAATCGATATAAGTAAGGCTGTTGCATCCTCTGGACATGGAAGTGTCGTTCCCCTATCAGCCAGATATTCCACACTGCAGGATCTGGATGCGGGACGCCATACGGAGATTGATATGTTCTCAGGCGCGTTGGTCCGCATGGGGCGGGAACTTGGGATTCCTACGCCGTATAATGAATATACCTACCATATGATAAAAGCTTTGGAAGAGAAAAATGATGGGAAGTTTGACTATAGCAAAGAGGATGGAGAAGTAACCTGTTCCAGGTAAAGAATTACAGCTATTGAGAGGCGTAAAAATGAACGATAAATGGCTTGATTTTGCAATCCGTATTCAAAGCATCGGCTGCACTCTCTTGTATCCACACCAGTATATTTAATCCATAAAACAGATACAAAATCCCGGATGTGTAGGTGAACAGACATGAAAAATATCCATAGCATTGAATTTTATACTGGAAGCAAGGAAGAATTGCTTCCCGGTTTTGAAAAAGATTTTCCCTATATCGCTTCGAGGGCAGAACTCGACAAGTATATAGGGGGTTATGTACCGTGGCACTGGCACAGGACAGTGGAACTTTTTTATATGGAAAGCGGCAGCATTGAATATGATACGCCAGGAGGAAAAATATTGTTTCCGGCTGGAAGCGGTGGCATGATAAATCCCAATGTACTCCATATGACAAAAGCAATATCGCAGAGAGAAAAGAATATACAGCTACTTCATATTTTCGATGTTTCCTTACTTGCCGGAGAACAGGGAAGCAGGATTGAACAAAAATATATTGCACCTGTCATAACAGCCCCGCAGATCGAGGTAATCCCGCTTTTTCCAGGCAATGCAGAAGAAGAAAGGATTTTGAAACTGCTTGCTGCCTCATTTCGTTTATCCAGTGATGAATTTGGATATGAAATAAAACTGCGGGAAGCCCTAACGGAAATATGGCTCATGTTTTTTGAACTTTCTCGTTCTATGCGTGAAAAGAAAGGGGAACATAACAAAAGCAACGATAAAATAAAGCTGCTGATGATATACATTCATGAACATTACAGAGAAAAAATATCTATTCCGGAACTTGCTGCGGCAGCATATTTAAGCGAAAGGGAATGCTATAGAGTGTTCCATGACTGTCTGCACATGACACCCGTCGAGTATATAACAACTTACCGTTTACAAGTTGCCTGTCAGAGGTTGGCAAAGGGGCAGGAAGCTGTTACTGTTATCAGTCATGAGTGTGGTTTAGGTAGTAGCAGTTATTTTGGAAAGGTTTTTCGAGAATATGCACATTGTTCACCTATAGAATATAGAAAAAAATGGCAGAATAGTGATAGGTAATGGCGAAATAGAAATATTTTTCCTATGTCTTTTGCATTATAATGATACCTGTAAAGTAAATCAGCAATTTACAGGAGGTGAGCGCAAAGTGGTAAAACTAAATATTCAGACCGCAGAATTGGCATTAAGGGAAGCGTCAGAATCCAATCCGGGAGCATGGGCAGATCATTCCCGGTTTGTAGCCGAAGCCTGTAAAAACATCGCATCACATTGTAAAGATTTATCTTCTGAACAGGCATATATTTTCGGGCTGTTGCATGATATTGGACGCTATGCCGGAGTGAGTTCGGAAAGGCATCTGATAGACGGCTATCGGTACTGTATGGAGCGCGGATGGGAAAAAGCTGCACAGATATGTATATCCCACGCATTTATGATACAGGATATTGCTACATCTATTGGTGAGTTTGATGTCAGTGATCAGGATTACCTGTTTATGAAAGAATTTGTTGCAAATGCGGTATATGATGATTATGACCGTCTTGTACAGTTATGTGACGCATTGGCTATGCCGACGGGGTTCTGTCTTTTGGAAAAGAGATTTGTAGACGTGACAATACGGTACGGTGTTCACACAGCGACAATAGACAGGTGGAAAAAGATTTTAGAGATTAAAGAACAGTTTGAAAATCAGATCGGCTGTTCTATCTATTCTCTGCTTCCAGGTATTGTGGAAAACAGTTTTCGTTAAGGAGGGATATTGTGTATTACGAATCCAGTGATTTTTTGGAAACTGCGGACAGTGATACGTTAAAGCAGATTGCCCGCACAAGGGAATTAACAAGGGAATATTATTTTTCTGATTATGGAGATATAGAAAAACGCACTTCCATTCTTCGGGAGCTGTTGGGTGGAATAGGAGAAAACGTGGTAATCGACACGCCTTTTCATTGTGACTATGGGAAAAATATATTTTTGGGAAATGATGTGATAATCAATATGAATTGTACCTTTGTGGATAACAAAACTATCCGGATTGGTGACAGGGTATTGATCGCGTCAAATGTGCAGATGTATACATCTTCGCACCCTGTATTGCCACAGGAAAGGCTTGTGCCGGATTGGAGGGAACGCAAGACAACATTTTTCAGAACCTATGCACGTCCGATAGAGATAGAAAACAATGTCTGGATTGGCGGTGGCTGTATTCTTCTTCCCGGAGTCACTATAGGAGAAAACAGCGTGATAGGGGCTGGAAGCGTAGTTACCCGCCCTATCCCTCCTAATTGTGTTGCAGTAGGGAATCCATGCAAGGTGATACGTTATTTTGATACGGACAGGGAAAGGTGGCAGCATGAAGTAATTGGGGAATTATAGAAGATTGATTAGAGCCTGGAAATACCGAAATATAACTGACCGAGCAATTTGATTGAGGAGTGATAGATTTATGAATGCAAATGTTGATTTAACAGGTGTTGTTCTTGAAACAGATAGACTAATCATTAGAGAATGGAATGAAATGGTGATGAGTATATTTCTTTGTACTATGTATTAGATAATCCTTTAAAAATGGATTAGTTCAATTTCAGAAAAAATTTTAAAAGTCCCAGAAAGCCAGTAACTACGCGGCTTCCGGGACTTTCATAATACGAAAAAAGCACCTCATCTGAGGTGCTCCACTTAGCAGGGCTACAAGGATTCGAACCTTGAAATGACGGAGTCAGAGTCCGCTATACTTTTAGGATGGAATGCCCATAAAATAAGGGCTGGCGGAGGTGTCCAGATAAAATTGACCTATGGATTGACCTGTTTTTATCTGTTTCAGTGTAATTGCATTAAAAGCAAAATAAGTGGAAATATTATAGAAAAATATGCTATACTGAGAAAAAGAGAACACGGGAACCATTTATCAGTAAGGAAGTGATTGTATGCCAGAAAATGTAAGTAGTATTATATATAAATTTTCCCAGGAAGTGAAGCGTATGCTGGGTGAAAAGCTGACAAAAGTTATTGTATATGGTTCATATGCCAGGGGTGATTATCGAGATAATTCTGACGTAGATATTATGATACTGGTAAAATTGTCTGACGAGGAAATCAGAGCTATTAAAAATGATATTTACGATCTGGCTTTTGATGTCGAGATGAGCACAGGAATTGAAATATCTCCGGTTATCAAAAATGAAGAACAGTATGAATATTGGGTAGATACGTTACCTTTTTATCGAAATGTGAGAGATGAGGGGGTAGTAGTCAGTGAGTGAAAAGAAAGTTGATTTGTGTATATATCGCATGAGAAGCGCAATCGAGACGTTGGGGGTATCTGCGTTATGTCTGGAAAGTCAACATTATAAGGATTCAATAAACCGTAGCTATTATGCCGCTTTTTATGCGGTGAAGGCGGTTTTGGCTTTAGAAGAGGTAGATTTTAAGAGACATAAAGATGCTGTTGCATATTTTAATAAGACATATGTTGCAACAGATATTTTTCCAAGAGAAATCGGAAAAAAGCTGGGAAGATTGAAACAAGAGCGTGAAACTAGCGATTATGATGACTTTTATATTTCTCTACAACCGTTGGATATTTTTGTAATATATAACGACGTATGTTATCTCTTTCCTCATCATCCTTTCTTAATGACCCATTTTCTAATTCACAATATCTTTCCAGCATAATCTTCTTTGCTTTATTTATAAAATTATTTATATCATTATCGCTATATTGAATACCATCTGTTTCTTTACACTCTTCGCTTTCATCTTTTTTATCTTCACATTTTTCTTTTGCGCTCATCTAACACTTCATCCATGAAACATCTGCTCCTTTCTGGAATCTGCATTCCTCACTTTGCGGGACAAAGGTTCCACAAGCTGTGACGCACATCTTGCAGAAAGCATTTTCCAAACACACCCTAGTTTGTGGGAAATTATTGATTGAGAAACAGATATAAACTGGTTATAATAAAAATTAAGAAAAGCAGTACAGATCATGAAAATGGAGGAAATTATGACAAAAGTACAAAAATGGTTTGCAAAATTGAGAAACCGGATTTTTTTCTCTTTTGTTGGATGTTTTTTAGGAATTATGTTGCTCATTATGGGGGTGTTTCAGTTTTCTTCACAAAAACATTTTTCGCAGCTTGCAGTAAGCAGTACCAGGCGAGAGCTTGCTTCTATCACAGATAATCTGGAAAGTACACTACAGCACGTCATCAATTTCAGCATATCAGCATCGATCAATGATGGAATTATCCGTATCGCCCGAACGTATCCAACACTGCCGGGATCTGAAGCAGAACAATATGCTGTCCGCAAAAAAATCAATACCATTATTAATGCCATTATTGCCCTGAGCCCTAATATTGCAATGTGGGATATTATGGCGAAAGACGGAAGTTTTTTTCAGGCTGGCGGATATAATCTGTCGGAACTGGATTCGTTTGATAAAGAACAGATAATGAAACAGCATCAAAATGCAAGACAGGCGATGATAACAGGTCCTTATTTTTATTTGCCTGCAAGAGAAACATTAAAGGAAAACGGAAAATATGTTTTTTTGATATCAAAGCCGATTGTTGATTTAAATACAAGAGAAACTTATGGATACCTTATGTTTTTCATCGAAGCATCAACTATAGCCTCGCCATTTGTAAACTACAGGCCAAATAACAGCGAGGTTACGTTTTACATAACGGATCAGGAAAATACTATTTTACTTGCATCGGACCTGAATTACACAGGAAAAACCATACGGGAAGCCTTTCCCTTTTCCAAGAGGGATGTAGAGAATCTGGAAACACAGGACTATTTAACCAAGGAAAATGTTGTCTATTGCTCAACACAAATGTCACTGCCAGACTGGAAGCTCATTCATGTGATTCCAATGGATGAGCTGATGAAAGAACAGCATTTGTTTGCAAGGATCTTTTTTATCTGTAATTTACTGGTGATTCTGTTTTTTGCACTTTTATCCTGGTGGAATGCCAGAGCCATATCTGGGCCAATCCTGGATCTGAGTGAGGTCATGAAGAATGTAGTAAAAGAAGCCTATGCACCGGTAGAAGTGCCTGGAACTTCCGAAGAAATCCAGATTTTATACCGTGGGTATAATACATTTGCCGAACAGACACAACAGCTTTTACAAACCATTTATGAAGAAGAACGTGAAAAAAATGACTATCAGTTTCGGTTGATACAGGAGCAGATTAAACCTCATTTTCTGTACAATACGCTTGAAATGATCAAATCTATGATAGATCTTGGTATTTATGATGAGGCAGGCGAAGCAATTTCTACACTTGCCAGATTCTATCGCAATTCGTTAAGCAAGGGATCCAATATTATAACCATTGCTACAGAAATTGATATGGTAAAACAGTATTTATACATTGAAAAATTACGCCACATGGAGTATTTTGATTACGAAATCGTATGTGAAAAGGGAACGGAACAGTACGTAATTCCAAAATTGACTCTGCAACCGATTCTGGAGAATGCGATTGTTCACGGAACAGCATCAGATGGTCGTATGTGTTTCGTCTCACTGAGCATAAAAAATGCAGCGGATACTGTTGTAATTACCGTAAAGGATGATGGAAACGGAATTGAACCGGAAAAACTCTGTCAGCTGAATAAGAATCTTGACGAAGCCCGTGGAGAGGAAAAGGGTTCTTTCGGATTATTCAGCATCAACAGGCGTGTGCGACTTTTATATGGAACCGAATACGGCATCCGCTTGGAAAGTGAACCAGGGAAAGGGACAATCGTGATATTACGGATTCCGAAACTGGAACATTTAGACGAAACAGCATCGTCTATACTGGAAAGAGACCAAGAAACAGCGGGGAGAAAGCAATATGAAGAAAATCGTTATTATTGATGATGAGTATTTTTTCAGACAGGCGTTAATAAAATATGTCAGGAGCTTTAAGGATGAATTTACTGTGGTAGGTGACGCCGGAAACGGAAAGCTTGGTATCGAGCTGATTGAACAGTATCATCCGGAAATTATTTTGATCGACATCAGTATGCCACAGATGACAGGCTTTGATGTAATTTCATATATACAGAAACAAGCACTTCAGACCCGCTTTATTATCATTTCCGGTTATGACAAGTTTGAGTATGCGCAGAAAGCCATTCAGATGGGAGTACAGGATTTTCTGCTGAAGCCTGTGACAGTCGAGAGTCTGCATAAGAGTCTCAGGCAAACCAGTGAACGAATCGATCAGGAAGTGAAAAAGGATCAAAATCTGGAGGTGCTGGATAAAAAAAAGCGAAACTATCAAAATTATATGAGACATTTTGCAGCATCACAGTTTGTAAGAAAAGATAAGGATCAGGAGGGAATGCAGAAGCTTGCTTCTGAGGTGGGCTATCGACTGGATGCCAAGCGCCATGTCGCCATACTTTACCGGGTTAATCATTTACCGGGCAACTGGAAAAAAACAGATTATGAGCTTTACTACTTTACGGTAGAAAATGTGTTTTGTGAACTACTTGGAGAAAAAAACTGCTGCATCAGTTACATTAATTTCCAGAAATCGCTCTGCCTTCTTGTAGGAATATGTGAATCACCTTATGATGCAGAGTGGATTCGGTCGCTGCTGAAAAAAACGATTGAGGTATGTGACCCGGAGGGCGATCTTGGAACCACTGCTGTAATTGGAGGATTTTATACAGAAGCCAATCAGCTTTATGACTCCTATATTGAAGCGTTTGCGTTGGAACGAAAACGGTGTTTTTATGAATATTCCGGCGTTTTTTACGTAGAGGATGCCACTGAAGAGCAGCAGGAAAACGGCTATCTGCTGCAAAATGATGATTTTATCCAACGGCTGGTTGCTGCTATGCGACAAAATCAGAGGAGCCTAGTAAAAGAAATGCTGCGGACATTTGCAGACTCTCTTGCATTGCTCCAGCCATCTCGGGAACAGTTTTTGCTGCAGATCAACCAGGTGTCGTCTGCGTTGCTGGATTTCGCTATGGAATACGGAGTGACAGAAACGGTTGAAAAAAACAGCAAGCTTTTTTCCAGTGATTATATAGAAATCAGTTCTGTCTCAGAAATTCAGACGGAACTCATTCGCTATGGAGAACAGATTTTACAGCAGGTACATCTTTCAAAGAATAGCAGCAATTCTGCCATTGTGAGAAGAACAAAGGAATACATCAAGGCACATTATCAGGATGATGAATTGTGCCTTGAGCAGATTGCGGATGCACTGGATGTCAATCTTCAGTATATGTGCTTTCTTTTTAAGAAACAGACAGATACAACGATTGGAGCATATATTTTACAGACACGAATGGAAATGGCCGGCAGGCTTTTCCAAAGAACGAATTACAATGTGACAGAAGTAGCTCAAAGAGTCGGATTTTTCGATGTCAGTTACTTCAGTAAGTGCTTCAAAAAATATTTCGGTGTATCACCGAAACAGTATCAGAATGTGAGCAGCAACTATCTAAAGACAACTTAAGATTTTACCAATAATACGAATTTTCTCCATTCCGGAGAGATTCGTATTTTATTATAATTAAGACAACAAAGAGTTCCAGAAAAAAATTAAACCGGTTTGAAGTATATTCAGGAACAAAAAATTAAATTAAAAGGGAGAAATCGTAATGAAAAAAAGAATACTTATCGCAGCATTAACAGCTGCCATGGCATCTTCTATATTTGGAGTAACAGTAAATGCAGCAGAACGTGAACTGAATATTAACTGGCTGTCATCCAGAAGTGCATCTGAATCAGCAATTTTGGCAATACAGGATATTGCCAAGCAGTACCAGGAAGAGAATCCTGATCTGGACTTTAATTTTGAAATTGAGAATATTTCAGATCGTACTGCATATCTGCAGAAACTGAAAATTCTGGCAGCAAGCGATGAATTGCCTGAGTGGTTTGACTCCGATCCGGATACCTGGTTCGCAGATATTGTTGCAGACGGAAAAGCCTATTCCTTTGAAGATTTGTACAAAGAGCTTGGAATGTATGACCAGATTTTCCCAATCTCGAAGGAATACGCAAGACTTTCAGATGGCAGTCTGAATCTGATGACGCTGCAGTGCAACACCGAATATTTCTTCTACAACAAAGATCTGTTTGAGCAGGCTGGAATTACGGAAACTCCCAAAACATTTGATGAGTTACTTGCAGATTGCAAGCTGTTACAGGATCAGGAAATTATTCCGATTGCAATGGGTGGTGACTGGCCAATCCTCCGCTACTTTGCACAGGTTCCATTCCGACTGACAGGAAATGAATATATTGAAAATGCAGTATCCGGAGAAGGATCTTTTGGTGAAGAAGCAGGACTGAAAGGAGCACAGTTTATTCAGGATATTGCACAGTACTTCCAGGAAGGCTGGAGCAGTGCAGATTACGATACAATGATTGATCTCTTTGCTTCCGGACAGGCAGCAATTATGTATAATGGTACATGGGCACTTGATCAGGCAGATATGATTGGTGAGGACGAAAACATTAAAGATAATATTGGATACTTCACTATGCCAACATATTCAGATGCAGATGTGACAACAGCAACCGACTTCTTTGCAAACTCCGGTATTGGAACTGCGATTCGCACCGATGCTGTGGATGACGAGATGAAAGCGTGGATGAAATACCTTCTTGAACATTATGCAGATGCAAGTCTTTCTTACAATCAGCTTCCATCCGTAATGCCAGATGAAGAAACAATGCAGAGTCTTCCAAAGGTATATCAGCAGATCATTGAGGATGTGTCCAATGTGAAGGAGTATGCAAAATGCTGGGATGTAGTTATTGATTCTGCACTTGTAGAGCCGCTGGAAAAAGAGACCGTCATCCTTGCACTTGGTCAGGAAACTCCTGAAGAGTGGGCTGCAAATATGGATGAATATGTAAAAAATCAGAAATAAGACAGAGAAACAGCATTCGGGGCTTTTGAAAATCAAAAGCCCTGGATATCAGAAAGGAAGACAAATATGAAGCCAAAAAGAAAAATAGAACCATGGCTTTTTTTATTGCCCGCACTTGTGGTTTATGTGTCGATTGTTCTTTTCCCAATGCTTCAAACTATTGGCTACAGCTTTATGGACTGGAATGGAATCGGAGAAAAAACATTTGCAGGCTTGAAAAATTACAGCCGAATGCTGTCAGATAAAAATTTGCGAACTGCTTTTTTGAATAATATGTTTTTCCTGTTGCTCGGCACAGTCTTTCAGATGTTTATGGGACTTTTAATGGCTACCCTTCTTTCCGGAATTAAAAAGGGGTCCAATCTATTCCGGGTATTGTACTTCATTCCCTGTATTATTTCATCTATGGCGGTCTGCAAGATCTTTGAAAAACTGCTGTCAGTTCAGCCACTCGGTGTAATACCGGCACTGATGAAGCTGATGCATCTCAAACCAATAGCTTTTTTATCTGATTTTAAATATGCACTAACATGGGTGACTCTGATTGATGGATACAAATTCTGTGGATTATATATGGTTATTTTTTATGCCGCACTGATGAATGTTTCCAAAGACACCATAGAGGCTGCGTATATTGATGGATGCAACTGGATACAGGCATATTTCTTTGTCAAACTTCCGGCAATTAAAAATATGTTTTTTGTGGTTCTGGTCATTCTTGTAAACGGCTGTCTGAAGGGATTTGATGTATCTTACATCCTGACCGGAGGTGGTCCTGGTAATGCAACAGAACTTGTGGCAACCTATATGTATAAAACGGCATTCAGTATGTCAAACTTCGGCTATGGAAGTACGCTTGCGGTATTTATTTTGATTGAATCATTAATAGCCGTAGGAATCGTTAAACTGATTCAGAAAAAATTCAGTGATTGATGGGGGGGATTAGATGGAAACGTTACAGGCAGGTAAGAAAACAAAAATAATATTTCTAATCTTCATTATCTTTTTTGTAGTGCTGCAAAGTTACCCGGTATTTTGGGTTCTTATAGCGAGCTTAAAAACACCAGAGGAAATTGCCGGTTCTGCGCCATATGCGCTTCCTGGTAGCTTTTATCTTGGAAATTATATCAAAGCGTTTACGCAGTCCAGTCTCGTGCGCTATTTTCTTAACAGTGTGGTTGTAGCTATATGTACACTGTTTGGTATCGTAGTACTAAGTGCACCGGCGGCCTATGCGATCAGCAAAATTCGCTTCAAACAGAGCGAAAAGGTATTAACCTTTTTTTTACTTGGCATGATGATTCCCACATTTTCATGTCTGATCCCAATGTTCCAGACTTATAATACGTTGGGATTGCGTAATACCTATGCTGCCGTTATTCTGCCACAGATAGGCTTCAGTCTGCCAATGTGTATTTTCCTGTATGTTGGATTCATGAAATACATACCGAATGAACTGCTGGAGGCGGGAGCAATTGACGGAGCAGGTAATTTTAGGATTTTCAGGCAGATAGTATTTCCAATGGCAAAAAATTCCACTGTCACAGTGGTTATCTATAACTTTGTGTCAATCTGGAATGAGTTTACTTATGCAAATACGTTTATGACAAAAGACGAGATGAAAACTCTTCCAATCGGACTAAACGCTTTTGTTGGTGAAATGGGACGCAGAGACTGGGGTGCTACCTTTTCAGCAATCGTAATTGCAATTCTTCCGACAATTATAGTATATTTCTTTTTAAATAAACAGGTAATGGAGGGCATGGCAGCAGGTGCTGTCAAGAGCTGAATACAGGAGGATATATGAAACTGGATTTATCAAAGAACTGGAATATTTTACAGGATGTACATGATACGTGTGAGCAGCTTGGCCTGCCAGAACGTGAGGATTTTATGACACTGCAGGGGCCACAAATTTCAGAATGGGAGCCACTGCCAGAATTAAAGCACCTACAGCTCCTTTTTTCGGAGCATCCGTACTGGGGAAGAGAACTGCGATATTTTAATGATGCCCCATGGTGGTATAAAAAAGAGTTTGAACTGGCACTTGGAGCAGAAGAACATATAGAACTTTGTTTTACAAATGTGGATTATTACTGCAAAGTTTGGCTGAATGGTGTATACCTTGGTAGTCATGAAGGATATTCAGCTCCATTTTCTTTTTCACTAGACGAGGCAGTACAGAGAAACGGAAAGAACCGACTGATCGTAAAAGTCTGGTCACCATGGGATGACGAGGTTGCAGCAAACCGACAGGAACGGCGTACCTTTTTAATCTACCGAAATATGGTAAAAGGTACTTATGAGCATTCTGACACGTTCATTCAAAGAGATGTAAATCCGGTCGGCATTTATGGAAGCGTCAGCCTGAAAATACAAAAGGGAGCTGGCTTTGCAGAAAACCCGGAATTTTCTTATCAGCTGGATGATACGCTGGAGAATGCCAGTCTGCATTTGAAAGTTAAGATAAAGAATCTGGAAACTGCGTCTTTGAAGTGGAGTATTACAGACTGCTTTACCGGAGCAGTAGTCTTTTTAAAGAATGAGGATCTGGTCGGCACACAGTCATGCAATGACCCTGAACCGACCGTTGCCAGCCTGGATGGAATACTCTCTCATGTCCGTCTCTGGAATACATGGGATAAAGGAACGCCTTTTGTCTACCGGGTAAAAGTTGCTCTCTGTGCAAAAGATGGCTCAGTAATGGAATCTTACGAGGAGACAACTGGTTTCCGGAAAATTGAGATGCATCGCACACCGGAAATGACAAAATTTATTTTAAATGGAAAAGATTTCTACATGAGAGGAACAGCCTATTTTCCAGATGCATATGTTTCTGCAATGAACGAAGAACGTTATCGCAGAGACTTGCTGCAAATAAAAAACAGCGGCTTTAATATGCTTCGTGTACACGTACACGTAGACCTTCCAGTTTTCTATGAGCTATGTGATGAACTTGGCCTTGGAATTATGCATGATTCTGAATATAACTGGATGCATCCGGTGGACGAAGCATTTGCAGACCGTTTTATCCATATTTACCTGGAAACTGTCGATATGCTAAAAAAACATCCTTCTCTGTTTTGCTGGATCTGCATGAATGAACCAGGTAATCTTACATTAAATCCAACTCCGGATATGGATCGGGCTGACTGTGATGCAATGAAGGTAAGCCCAGGTCCAAAGCTGTTTGCAGCAGTATGCGAGCATGATCCAAGTCGTCCGGTCATTAAAGGTTCCTTCTGCGTAAATGATCCAGACAGCGGAGACAGTCATAACTATACCGGTTCACTGGACGGTGCAGAGGGGCATTACAGTGATATCTATGGAACAACAGAAAAAATGAATACAGAGTTCGGCTTTGATGCACCGCCATGTATCGATAACCTGAAAAAAATGCCACCCGTTTACCGCCGTTTACAGCCAATACTGGAAAATTTGGATTCAATCGGACAGTATCAATATTATTTACTGAAATATTTTATTGAACATTACCGTATGCAGAAGTATAAACCAAACGCAGGCTATGTACAGTTCTTATTTAATGATATGTGTCCGCAAACATTTTACGGAATTTATGATTACTGGGGGCTTCCGAAAAAGGGTCTGCAGGCTGTGCTGGAAAGCAATATGCCAATTGGAATATTTTTAAAATTTAAAGACAAGCTGGATGCAATTTATGCAGTAAACGATTACAGTTATCCGCTTGGAACCTGCCAGGTAGGCTACAGCATTACTGACGAAACAGGCAAAGTAGTAGCTGAGGATGTGAAAAGCATTGTCATAGCAGAGGATTCTCTCACAAAGCTCTGGGATTTTGACGGAACGATTCACAGTGGAAACGTCTATAATGTTGCACTGTGGATAGAGCAGGATGGAAAGCTTCTGGCCAGAAACGAATACCATGATGTATTTTATATGCCAGAGCATACACCTGGCCATCCGGTTCATATGAGCCATGAAACTGGATGCAGAATTTACTGGGCGTAATGATGGAACGTAACGTGGTATAGGGAAAAAGGGGATGTGAAAAAACTCGATTGAGTTTTTTCGCATCTCCCTTTTTGTACCTGTTGTGTATAAATGATTGAAATCATGCGCAAAGAAAGCGCACTTCCCCTACCCCATAGAAATTCTTTTTTTGAATCTATGCGGCAGTTCTGTTTCTCATCTTTTTTTTCTGATATTTATATAGATTGTGGCCTATCGCCACAAGTAAAACTTCCAGTTTGACTGAATGAATACCTCTTCGGACAATTCTCTTGTACCAACGGTCGTTTTTCATAATTCCGAAAGTGCCTTCTGCTTGTATCGAACGGTTCATTCGTAATAATGCACCGTGGATACTTTCTAGGTTTTCGATTACTTCCTGATGCATGGAAGTTAATTCCTGATTGATCCGAACGGTTCGATTCTTATCTGTCTTCTTACATTTCTCTGCATATGGACATCCACTACAGTCTTCGCATTCATACAATTCTTCCTTACGTCCGTATTGATTTCCCCTCACATTTTTTCTGTATAAAAAATGGAATGCTTTATCGTTAGGACATCTCATGACACCTTGCTCATCAATTCTGAAGTTAACTGCACGAAATGGATCTTCATGATATTTCTCATCTTTAGTTTCCTTTTTAAACATTGGAAATTTCATGTACTTTTCAATTCCGTTCTGTTCACAGAAAATATAATTGTTGTATGAGCCATATCCAGCATCTGCCACAGGATATTTGGGATAGAATCCATAAGTTTGTTTGAAGTGCTCCATCAAAGGAACGAAACAATCCATTTGAAACAAGGGAAGCTGCGGAATGGTACAAAGATAATAAAGAGACTGCGGATTTGCAAAGAGATTTGGATGAACAAGGAATAGGTGATCTAATAGAAGATGACACAGAAGAGGCAAATTTTCAGGCTGTGTATAATGGGGAGGGGAGTATTACGAAATAGAATGTATTGATATTTCTGGATTGGAAGAAGATGCAGAAGTGCATCTTAAAAATGGAGATGAAATTGAAGTTAAAGAGATAATAGATATATTGGAAAAGAGGAAAAATAGTAAGGCAGACAAAGAGTTCGAGGAGGAACTAGACAATTGCTTGTTAAGGAATGTGAAAGGCTATACGATTAGTTAAGTTAATTACAGATCAAGAGAAGTTATGTTCAATTACTACTGGGGATGTCGAAATGAGGTATTAATCGACATCCCCTTTTGGGGTGCTAGAACAAATGAAGAATTCTAAAATTTATGAATGGAATTGACTAAGAAGTTGAAAGTATAGACATTAAATGATATAATTTTCATATATAACAACAGGAGGTGCGTATTATGTTTGCTATGCAGGAAACTATCAGACCATCGGCGGATTTAAGAAATCATTATAATGAAATCTCAAAGCAGTGCCGTGAGGGAAAAGAAGCTGTTATCATAACTGTAAATGGAAGAGGTGATACGGTGTCTTTGTCCTATGAAGAGTATAAGAATATGAAATCAAGAATCGAATTGCTTGAAGTCCTTGCTGAAGCTGAAGACGATGTAAAGAATGGTCGTGTTGCGCCGATCAGTGAAACCTTTGATGATTTACGTGCTATGCTGCAGGAGGGCTGAGTTTGAAATACAATGTTGTTCGTACTGATACCGCAGATGCTGGTCTGCGAAAGATTGTATTATATATTGCACAAAATTTCGGCAATGATGTGGCATTGAAAAAGTTAGACGAAATAGAAGATCGTATACGACAGCTGGGAGAAAATCCAGATCTTGGAATTGATCCAAGATACCTGGTATTAAAGCGTCAGGGCTATAAGGTATTGATTCTTGAAAAAGACCTTGTATTTTATAAAGTTAATGAAGCCCGAAAGGAAGTTATTATATATGCTGTCGTAGACCAGAGACAGGATTATTTGAACATTATCCGAGGGCTGTGAGGCAAACGCCGAAATATAACTGACCAAGTAAGTCAATTAAGGTTCGCCTTCGGACAGAAGAATAAGCGGTGGGAGTACTAAAATGGATTTGTGCACTTGAAGCGTGGAAACTGTCTTGATTATGAGGCGAAAATATCACAAAAGTAAACATAATTTTTTGTGCAAAAGGTAGAAAAAGTAGAATTTTGTCGATTTTTAGCCGATTTTCTTCATTTTTCCTGTTTTCAGTACCTTTTGGCAGCAACGTCATTTTAAATTGACCTATAATCGATCCCAAATTGACCTATCACATCTGAAAACCACCGAAAATGTAGTAAAAATCAGTAAGCCAAATAAGGAAAAAATCACCTTTCAGAGCCACGAAAAAGCGTTTCAGAAAAAATTTTAAAAGTCCCGCAAAGCCAGTAAATACGCGGCTTCCGGAAATTTCATAATACGAAAAAAGCACCTCATCTGAGGTGCTCCACTTAGCAGGGCTACAAGGATTCGAACCTTGAAATGACGGAGTCAGAGTCCGTTGCCTTACCATTTGGCGATAGCCCTATGCGCTTTAGCAAGTTGTTTTCTCGCTTGCGACATGTTGTATTATATATCAACACCCATATAAAAGTCAACCCCCTTTTTTCAAATTTTTTAAAAAAATTTATTCAATTCGTGCAAAGCCTTGATTTTACTGGAAAAAATTAAGATTTCCAGTGCCTTTTCCCTGTGCATTTCTGGATGAATGTGTTATAATCAAGCAAAATATACGGAATCGCATAGGTCGCTGGCGGGAAGCTTTTGGAGTTTTTTTTCAGACACACTCTAAGGTAGTAGTGCCAGAAACTTTTTTACTTTATAGGAAATTACTTCGCTTTGTTCCTGTGAATTTATGGTTACCGTATAAAATTTTTATAATTAAACAGCCTGTCTGGAGCCTGTTTAAAATTATTCAGGTAATTGAGTCTCAGACTGGCCTCATTAATAAGGAGAATAAACATGAGAGCAAATAACCTGACTCTGCTCACGGATCTCTATGAACTTACCATGATGCAGGGGTATTTTAAGAACCCAACTGACCAGACTGTCGTATTCGACATGTTTTACCGTGATAACCCATGCGGAGGCGGTTTTGCTATCTGTGCAGGACTGGAGCAGGTAATTGAATATATTGAGAATCTGAGATTTACAGACGCAGATATTGAGTATCTGCGCAGCCTTTCCATATTTGAAGAGGATTTCCTGGAATATCTCAGTTCTTTCCATTTCACCGGAGATATTTATGCCATCCCGGAGGGGACTGTTATTTTCCCAAGAGAGCCAATGGTGAAAGTGGTAGCACCGATTATGGAAGCTCAGCTTGTGGAAACTGCGATTTTGAACATTATGAACCATCAGAGCCTGATCGCTACTAAGGCGGCCCGTGTCTGCTATGCAGCGAAGGGAGATGGAATCATGGAGTTCGGTCTTCGTCGTGCCCAGGGACCGGATGCCGGTATTTTTGGAGCTCGTGCAGCTGTGATCGGTGGTTGTGTCGGAACCTCCTGTGTGCTGACCGGTCAGATGTTTGACGTGCCGGTACTTGGAACCCATGCACATTCCTGGATCATGAGCTTCCCGGATGAGTATACTGCGTTTAAGACATATGCAAGAATGTATCCTGAGGCATGCATCCTTCTGGTAGATACTTATGATGTGCTGAAATCTGGTGTTCCCAATGCAATCCGCGTATTTGAGGAAATGCGTGAGGAGGGAATCCAGCTGAAAAAATATGGTATCCGTATTGACAGCGGTGACCTTGCTTATCTTTCCAAGGAAGCATATAAGATGCTGGCTGCAGCCGGATTTGATGACGCTACCATTTCCGCTTCCAGTGACCTTGATGAGTATCTCATCGAGAGCCTGAAAGCACAGGATGCTAAGATTAATTCCTGGGGCGTTGGAACACGTCTGATCACTTCCAATGATAATCCGGCATTTGGTGGTGTATACAAGCTGGCGGCAGTGAAAAATCCTGAGACAGGTGAATTTGTTCCGAAGATCAAGCTTTCTGAGAACACAGCTAAGGTAACAAACCCTGGAAATAAGACAGTATATCGTATTTACAGCAAGTCCACAGGCAAGATTAAAGCTGATTTGATCTGTCTTGCTGACGAGAAGCTGAACCCAGATGAAACTATGGTAGTATTTGACCCGGTTGACACCTGGAAGAAGACCAAGATCCTGGGTGGTACCTATGAGGTTCGTGAACTTCTGGTTCCAGTTATTAAAGAAGGAAAACGTGTCTACACATCTCCATCCGTCATGGAGCTTCGCGCAATCTGCCAGCAGGAGCAGAGCACTCTCTGGGATGAGTCCAGACGATTCTCCAACCCGCAGAAGGTTTACGTGGATCTTTCCCCGAAGCTTTATCAGGTGAAAAAAGAGCTGATCGAGGAGATGAGCCGTAAGGATCTGGAGTTTGAGGAAGAATAAATTAGTAAGAACAACAAAATATAAATAAAGCGGCATACCCTCTATCGTTTTGTTAGAGGGTAGTGTTGTTTCTTGATATGGGAAGGTTTTTATGGAAAAGAGTTTAAGAGTAGCAATCGTGGATGATCTCACCGAGGACTCCCAGCGGCTGGCGGATTATCTGGAGCAGTTCCAGAGGGAGCACAATATGGAGATCAAAATGGACGTGTACAACGCCAGCTTTGAATTTCTGGAAAAATATCACGGCAACTACGATGTTATTTTTCTGGATATCGAGATGCCGGGAAGCGACGGCCTGGAGGTTGCCAGAGAAATCCGAACCAAGGATGAAGCTGTTGGAATCATCTTTGTCACCGGAATGGCGAAATATGCAGTGGAGGGCTATGCCGTCCACGCCATTGATTTCATTGTAAAGCCTGTGGGCTATTACAATTTTGCGGTAAAACTGGAAAAAGCCATCCAGTTTTTCCGGAAACGTCAGACCAAGGAAATTCTGATCAACGGGAAAGATGGAATCCACCGCATTGCAGCAGCCTATGTGTATTATATAGAAAAGTCCAGGGATGACCTGCTGTTTCACACGGTGCAGGGGGATTTCCAGATGCGGGGCAGTATTTTCCGCTGCGTGCGGCGGCGGTACTGGTACAGCTGCTTTTGTCCTGGGGATGGTGCAGATTGCTGACGCCTTATGGCAATGAAACGTTTATGCTGCCCTATGTGTTTGTTTATATAGGATATGCGCTGGCTGTGGGGCTGGCAATCTGGCTGGCTTTTGACGCGGCGTGGCTGGAAATTGTGTTTGTTGTAGCGGCAGGTTATGCTACCGAGCATATGTGTTTCGCGTTGTCCAGAATGGGACTTTATCTGCTGAATCTTCCATATGAAACTTCGCCGGAGCATCTGGGACATGCGCTGGTCACCAGATTCGGTATTTTCCCGCTGGCAGCTCTGGCAATTTATTTCCTGGCGGTAAAAGGAAACAAAAAGAAAACGGAATTTGGCAATGGGGATCTGCGGATCGCAGCACTGGCAGCCATACTTATGTTAACTGCCATCACCATAAGCGTGTACTGGTCTTATGACCATAGCCTGGATGGAACGAAAATTGGAGGAATGATCTGCCCGGCTTACAGTTTCATTTGCAGTGCCTTTGTTCTGGTTCTGTTTTACCGGGTACTTTGGGAAAACAGCATGAAGCGTGAGCATGAAAAAATGGAGGAAATGCTGCGGATGGCGGATATTCAGCAGAAGAGCTCCAAGGAGGCCATTGACATTATCAACATCAAATGCCACGACCTGAAGCACCAGCTCCGCGCCCTGGAGCGGGTGGAGGATGAGGAAACCAGGTCTGGTTATCTGAAAGAGATTACAGGAGCCATCTCCATTTACGATGCCACTTACAATACAGGCTGCCGCCCGCTGGACTATGTGTTGAGGGAAAAATCCCTTCTGTTCAATGAATACCAGGTGGAATTCAGCTGTATGGCAGAGGGAGAGTGCATTGATTTCATGACTGCAGCAGATGTGTATGCGCTGTTTGGAAATGCGCTGGACAATGCATTGGAGTGCGTGCAGGAGGAAAAAGAGGAAGAGCGGTTTATCAGCCTTCATCTTACAAGACGGGGCGAGATGGTGATCGTGCATGTGGAGAACCGCTGCAGCCGGGAAGTCCAGTTTCAGGACGGGCTCCCGGTTACCCATAAAAAAGATAAAACCCGCCATGGTTTTGGCGTGAGAAGCATTGTGTATATTGCGGAAAAATATGATGGACAGGTGTTTATGAAGGCGGAGGACGGGAAGTATCTGCTGGATATTATGTTTTCGAGAAGTTCTCAGATTAGTAATTAGAGGGTGCCCTTAATCATTCCTGCAATTTGCATATTCTAATAAGGAGACAGTCAGCATTTGAAGAACTCATAAGTGCTGGCTGTTTTTTTCGCAAAATAAGCCAAAATCTGTATTGGTACGAGCGTTTGGCAATTGACGAGTCTGTTTGTGAATTTTGCAATGTGGGAGGACCTTCTGGATCAGCTTTCCGTGGATGATATGATCAACATGGTAAACCTTGGCGGTTTCCAAACGGTTGGCGTTGATTCTATTGGAAAAGTTGGCACACAGGATTCCGACGGTACTTCCGGACTGAATGACTGGTACATTGGTGTTTATGGTACTGCTTATCCCACCGAGCTTCTGATCGCACAGACCTGGAATAAGGAGCTGGCGGAAAAAGTTGGTGAGGCTGAGGGTGCTGAGTATGCGGACTGCCGTATTTTCGGAACCTATTCCCCGGCTATGAATATTCACAGAAGTGCATTTACCGGACGTAACTTTGAGTACTATTCTGAGGACGGTGTTCTTGGCGGTATGATCGCACTGAATACCATCAACGGACTTTCCACAAAGGGTGTTTATCCGTATATCAAGCATTTCGTAATGAACGATCAGGAAACAAACCGTTGTACTATGCTCCTCACCTACTCTGATGAGCAGGCGATCCGTGAGATTTACCTGAAACCTTTCGAAATCTGTGTAAAGAATTTTGAAGGACAGTCACTGGCAGTTATGAGCTCCTTCAACTTCGTTGGAGACAGATGGACCGGCGCAAACCCGAACCTTCTGAACAATGTTCTCCGTGACGAGTGGGGCTTCCGTGGAATGGTTCTTACTGACTGGAACGGTTCCTATGGCTATCAGAATACAGATGATGCGGTAAGAAACGGCAATGACGCAATGCTTGGCTTTGCAAGCAAAGAGTCCAACAAGATCACTAATACTTCCTCCGCAACTCTGGTAAAAGCGATGCGCCAGGCTTGCAAGAATATTCTGTACACTACCGTAAACAGCGGCAACTACACCGTTCCGGATCCAGACGCAGGCAAAATGTCCAACATGACAAAACTGTTCCTGGAGATCGACATTACAAGTGGTGTGGTACTGGTAGCTGTGATGGCGATTGTGCTGGTGAGATTCTTTAAGAAGAGAAAGAAGAATGTGGCTGAAGAGGCGTAAATCATAAAAGGGCACTGGCAGATGTGTGTAAAATCACATCTGCCAGTGCCTTTTGGGTTTACGCTGAAGCTGCTGATATTTCTCCGGAGCCAAGCAAAGTAACTCAGTCTTTCGACGGAAGACTGCTCTCAAAGTATGCGATGATCTGAAGAACTCTGTAAACCAGCTCCAAAAGAGCAATAATCATATTGTTTATATATTCAATGTTGTAAAGCTGGAAAAGTTTTTTACTCATTTCGATTTCTTCAGCTGTCGCAAGATGTTCTTTTTTCATTATCTTCAGAGTCATTTCCTGGGCTTTTTTCTCGGTTTTCAGCACTTTAACAGACATGACAAAGGAAATAATGTAAATAATAAGACCAAGGAGAGTAAAAAACATTAATCCCAGACCAGTTACATTTCTGAAAACAAAAAGGTCAAGCAGAAGTCCGATGAGTATCAGTGGTATGAAAGCCAGTGGTCCGAAATAAATGACAGGAGTCATCCGGATTCTTGCTGCCATGTCTGGATCCCCCTCTTTGTCAAGAATGGCAAGGGAAGCCTTCTGCACAGCTATTGAAAGAGAAGTTATGCTGTCCTTTTTCCAGGTAAGTCTTCTGAGACGTACTTTCTTGAAAAAGTGGCTGTAGCTGTTTCCAAACAGGATGGAGCCGTTTTTGGAAACTTTAATGTGCTCTAGCTCGTTATTGTCAAGAACCAGTCGTGCTGCTTCTTCGCCGTTTTTTCCGCAGGTGTTTTTCGTGCGGTTGTATTTGGCGTATGCAATAGCGAGGTAGATGGATACAAAAAGGGAAAAAAAGGACGCAACGACCAGGAGCCCCACAATGATCGCCATTGTTACAACAATCTGATCTGAAACATTGTTCATATTGATGTCTGTAAGTTCAGTTAATAAGTCTCTTATATTTTGCATCTTCTACTTTCCCTTTGCCATATATAATGTAGCGTCTGCATTGCGGTCTATAGGGGATTCTTCTTCCTTGGTACAAGCCCGGTCTGTAAAGATGCCATCATAACCTTCTGGTAAGTAAATAACTACGCCATCCCCTTTGGGTACCTGTACGGAAAAGGTCTCTTCGTTTTCAGTATCCGGATCTGTTGTGAGGGTTACCTGGCGAAGATTCTCTATGGCTGTGCTGTGTTCGTACATTGTCTGTGCCAGCTCTGGTCTTTCCACATCATATTCAATAGTAGCAGTTACATAGGGACGTGTTGAGCCGTCCGGTGCGACTAAGGTTTCATCAAGGGACAGAAGTGTGAAGGTTTCTGCATCCAGAACGTAGTCAGTGATAAAATACTCGCCTTCGTTATAGGGGAAGCCTTCTCCTGTTACCTGTTTTTCGGTATCTTCCGGGGAAGCATCGCTGGAGACGTAAATTTTGCCATCTTTTTCTTCACAGCTTGTTATGGTTTCAGCGGCGCTCGAGGAAAAAATCACATTATCCGTTGCGGGATATGCTACAGGATCCTGTAAAATGTACAAGATTCCGCTAAGGGAATCCTCTTCAGAAAGATAGTTCAGTTGTCCATCCAGATACAGTTCAGTGCTGTCGGGATATGAGACTAACAGCAGATCCTTGTCCACATACTGCGAATAGGTAAAGTCATCGTCAACATAGACCGAAGTAATCTGAAAAGAAGAATGGTTTTTCAGCAGCTGTTCTGTCTGCGTCGCCGTATCGATTTCTTCAAGCGTGACGGTTTCCCCGCTGGTCCAGCCAGCAAGCATCAGGCCTCCTGTAATTAGTCCCATTCCTAAAAGTATTGAGTGAATTTTTTTCATGTTGTTATCCTCCTTAAATTTAAAATTTACATTGTAAAAAACAGCGCCCTTGTCTTTATATCTATGCTATTTGAAATTGATTTTATTGTCTATATTTTTGCGTGAGTGGACAAAATACGGCGCAAAAAGACATGGGGGAAATTTGATTTCAACATCTATAAATGATATACTTTTTATCAAGTATTCGGAGCTGTTTTTCTTTGATTTTGACATGTCAGAAGGGGGCTTTTTATGATAGCATTGCGTTATTTCTGCGGCTTTTTTCTTCAGATTTTTCCATATGCGTTTTTCTGTATGTTTCCATTCCGGGACCGTTTTCGGGGAAGCAGGAAAAGGGCTGTGTTTATTGCACTTTCTATTTTCGCCTTGATGGTTATCCCGTTTTGCACTGTGGCGCAGCTGAATGTGGGCGGTGCTTATAAAGAAACTATCTGGAATATTATTTTTTATATTGCATTGCTGTTGTTCGGGGTGATGTACTGTCTGGTGGTTCGGGCGAAAATACCCGAGAAATTGTTTATATTTTTTGTGGTTATGAGTTACGGATTTTTTGTCACAAGTTCGGTGACTTTTTTGTTTCGCAGCTTTAAATTTGAATCAGATGATTTTATGTATCCGCCAGTTGCCCTTGCTTTAACGCTTGGAATCAATCTGGTTCTGGCAAAGCCTTTTCTCTTGCTGATGGAAAGGATTCGTGTTATGATCGAAATAGATCTGGAAACACGTATCTGGGGGATCCTTTGTTCACTTCCTGCATTGTTTATGCTGATCGCCAGCATTGCACAGTTTTTAACTACAATAGATATTGACCGGAATGTTATTGTCCATATGCTGTTCGTTCTTTTTGCTATATTTGCATTTATTGTGTATGGCGTGTTTTTTGGCGTTATGGGGTACATTTGCCGTAAAAAAGAGGAAGAGCGGGTTTCTGAGTGTATGCTGGAAGGATACCGGAAGCAGGCGGAAAACAACGAATATATCCTTGAAGCGCATCATGAGATCCGGCATCATATGAATGCTTTGTCCGCTTATCTTAAGGAAAGGGACTATATGGGAGCGGAGGAATATATTCACAAGTTTGCAGATGACGCAGGACAGCTTCCATTTGTTACATATACGGCGAATACGCTGGTTAATTCTATTCTTTCGGAGTTTTCCGAAAAGGCGAAGAGATGTAAGGTGAAAGTGGATTACAGCATTATTATCGGCAGTCAATTGAATATGGAAGATATTGATCTGTGCCGGATGCTGAACAATATATTGGAAAATGCAGTAGAGGGATGCAAAAAGGTTTCAGGCGAACGGCGGTTTATCAGGCTGAATCTTCATTCAAAAGAGAACTTTCTGTTTGTGAAATGTGAGAATGGCTGTGATGAGGGAAGCCTGAGAGTTGCAAATGGAAAGTATAGATCTACGAAGCGTGATATTAGCAAACATGGCTATGGTCTTAAGATCATGGGAGAGATTGTGGAAAAATATAATGGCATTCTCAGCGTGCAGGTTCACAATGGCCTCTTTTCTGTAACAACAACTCTTTGCCTTGATGAAAAAAACGAAGAATAGGAGAATTTTTATTATGTACCGTATCGCGGTCTGCGAGGATGAACCGATTTTTTTAAAATATATTTCAGAAATGACAGTTGACATTTTATCATCCATAGGAGAATCCTGTGAAATCTGGAAGTATACTTCCGCTTTGGGATTGGAGAGTGCGTTGCAGGAGGATTCTGGTGCTTATGATATTCTGATCCTTGATATTATGCTTGGGGAGATTAACGGAGTCAGTTTTATGGAATATCTTCGGGATCACGGAAACTGTGTTCCTGTCATATTTATTTCAAGCAGCGAAAAATTTGTATTTGATGCATATTCCGCTGAGCCGGTTGGCTATATTCTGAAACCGGTCAGCAGGCAAAAGCTGGCAGAAGCCCTGAACCGAGCAATTCGGCATCTGACACCAAAATCGATCGTGGTAGATACTCCATCTGCTACGGTGTCATTTCATATTCGGGATATTACGTTTATTGAGGTAATTAATAAAGAGCTGTTGATCCATCTCCAGGACGGAACTGTCACGAGAATCTATAAAACCCTTTCTTCTATGAAAGAAATCTTGCCTAAGGATATATTTGTACAGTGTCACAGATGCTATATCGTTTCCCTATATGCAGTCCGCTCCATCAAACGCTTCGAGATCACCCTGAAAAACCACGAAACCATTCCGGTCAGCAAGTACAGTTATAAAGAGGTACAGGAACAATTGCAGCAGTATGCGGCGAAATGGTTTTGAGGGGAAAAGTTTAGAGGTTTTTTAAAGATGTTCTAGCGTAAAGGACTAATAATCAGCAGTAAAACCCACTTGAGTCCCCAAAAGTTCCATGGTATCATTAATTTTAGCAAAATTAGTTGATATCATGGGACTTTTTATTTAGGGAGCGTGTAAACTATGGGCAGAGACGAAATATATATATTGAAACATAAGGATTTAGATGTTGCGATGGTGAAAATAAATCCTTTTTCGGGAAGGATCGAATATGTCCTTGAAGTGTACATGCCAGAGGAATTGCCAGTAGGATGTGCGGAGGAGGGATCCGGGCTTGCCCAGTGGTGGAATATGCGTGCTGTTCCGGATACAAGAAAAGGAATTCAGCAGCAGCTTAAACTATTGGGGGAAGAGACAAGCCAGTCCCTTATGCTGGCGGCGTACGGTCTGAGTTTGACGGATCATTATTGGATGCAGCCTGTTTCGAAGGAATTATACTGGAAGAACATAAATTTCTTTGAAAATGAATTCTCCGATGAACTTGGAAATTTACTGACCGATACAGGCAAGATTGATGTGGAAGGTCATATTTCCTGCTTTTCCCCGGCGTCTTCTGTAAATGGCGAGATGAAAAAGAAATGGGTGATTCGAGATCATACCCGTTTTCTTATGAAGATTAATACAAATAATTATGGGCAGCAGGCTGTAAACGAGAAAATTGCGTGCAGACTCCATGAAAGACTGGGCTGGAAGAACTATGTTCCATATGAAATTGAGATGACACGGATTGATGGGCTGCAGGTTCCAGGCAGTTTAACACCGTTATTTACTTCTCTTGATACGGAATTGGTTTCTGCATATCAGCTGATAAAAGACTATAAAATTCCAAACGACCAGTCTGAATATGAGGCAATTATCAATGTGGCAGTAAAAAATGGAATGGAAGAATTGGAAGTAAGAGCGCAGCTGGAATATATGATTTTAACGGATTTTGTGTTGAGCAATACGGACAGACATTATAATAATTTTGGATTTTTGTATAGCAGCAAAGCGCATAAGCTGATAAAAATGGCTCCGATCTATGATACTGGAAACTGTCTTTTTTATGATAAAGATTTAATACCTGTGAAATCTGGCTTGCTGGAGATCAGAGTAAATTCTTTTTGTAAAAAAGAGGCGGATATGCTTGCTTATGTGAAAAATAGAGAGCGTATTGAGCTGTCAAGGCTTAACGGATTTCCAGAAGAAGTGAAAACGCTGCTTATGTCATATACAAAAATGCCAGAAGAAAGAGCGGACAGGATTGCAGAGACTGTGGAGAAAAAGATAGAGTATCTTCGGCTTTTTCAAAGTGGTAAGAAAATCTGGAAAAGAGAAAAATATTGGTAGAAGCATGTGATTTTCTGGAGGTGAAAACTGATTTGCTGAATATGCGTGTGCAGGGAAATAAATTATATATAGGTGAGGCTCCGGTGCTGGTTGTGGATATGCAGACGCAGGAGAACTATGTTCATTATGAGCAGGAAGATATTCCTTTCAAAAAAGAAGTTAAACTGAGCCCGGATCTTTTGCAGGGAAAGCGGCAAAAGGTGTTGAATACCGCATTGAATTATTATTACCAGACCGCATGTGAAATTGCGGAAGAGACGCGGTTTGCCAGGGAATATGGGAAAAGAGCGAACCGGACGAAAGTGGTGAAAACGGAAAAATAATTTATAAGTATGAATGAGTGACGCATCATTTGAAGTGGTGTGTCACTTTTTTTGTGAGTAACGAGCTGAAGCTTTTGCTGGCGAGAGAATTTAGCAATTGTGTTGTTGAAATTAGCCGAAAAAGTGTACAAAAAAACATAGTGTATGGTTAGAAAAAATGGTAAACTGTAGAAAAGAAATTTTTACAGGAGGCGTGTATGAAAAGGAAGAGATCCATTGGGCTTTCGGTGGGGATTTGTCTTCTGCTTCTTGGGTTATTCAGCAATATAAGCGTTTTTGCGGCAGTAACAGAAGGGAAAGCAGGGGAGACTCTTACCGGGGAGTATGCAGTTATTGTGAATACGGATCCCGAGGTGGCACATAATACTGGAACGCTGGTGTTTGATGATGGCGCAGATGGGACTGCGCCGTATACGGCAGGGAGCGTGGGAGCTTCTAACAGTTTGGGCAGCGTAAATGTGGCGGGCGGAAGCACGAATTCCGCGATCGCTTTGCAGTCAGCCACCACCTACACCATAGGACAGGAAAAATATATGGGCACCACATATTCCCAAAAGACTTATGTCTGCATTGGGATAGGGGAGCATTGTTACATCTGGATGGAAAAAAACATGAAATCAGATTATGACAGTGCCGGAAAAACCGCGGTTATAGCAGCTGATATGGCAAGTGTTTATGATGGGCAGCCATATCGCATTCTGAATCAGCTGGCCGGCGGGGAGATACCATGTCTGGATGGTTCGGGCAAATTGTCAATTTTGCTTGAAACACTGAGCAGTGCCAGTGGAATGTATATGTATGAGACTGATGTGACGGCGATTCATATTAACATTCCGGCTGCATCCTCTTATGTGACAGGAGAAATGTCCAGAAGAAACGGTCTGTTGGTTCATGAGGGACAGCATGCAGTGCTTGCCTTGAAGACTAATTTTTCCAGTTCAGGAAAATATATGTGGCTGAATGAGGGACTTGCAGTTACAGTAATGGACTATCTGTGGGGAGGTATAGACAGCAGCGGCTGGTTAAATGGAATTGCAGAGAATGCAGCAATCCGCAGAGGCTCATCCCTGATTTATCAGTCTTACAGAGATGACACGGCAAGGGACTATGGTTTGCCATATCTGTTTGTCAGATACGTGATCGACAGGATGGCCAGAGGCTATGATCCTATGTCTGTACTTCCACGTTTTTATCAGATAAATGCTTCTGATTTAAACTGTGAGGAATATCTGGAAAAGGTTACAGGGGTGGCTTTTAAAACACTTCTTACAGATTTTTATACAGCAATAGCCGCTGGTGAAACATCTGGCGCTTACGGTTTTTACGGAGACAGGGTGGCAGCACAGAAAGCAGCGACTTATCCTGTTTTTGTAGGAAATAGTGGCGCAAAATATTCCCTAGAACCTGCTGCAGCTATTATTATAAAGCTGAAAGATGGTAAATTTACAGTTCCGTCTGATGGTGATTCCAATATTATTTATCGTGTGATCGGAAACCGGAACGCTGCTGTTTCTCCGGCAGGAGGAAATGGAACGGCGGAGAATCCATATGAGATAGACTCCCTGGAAGATTTGAATATGATTTCAGACCATGCAGGTGCACATTACTGTCTTACAAAAGATATTCAGATTAATGGAAAAATAAATTTTTCTGTAAATTATTTTGGAGGGGTTCTGGACGGAAATGGGCATACTATCAGCGGTTTGAAAAAGCCGCTGATAGTTCAAAATGGAGGAACTGTTAAGAATTTGCGTATAGAAGCAGCTTTTGATGATGACAGCCAGAATGCCCAGGGCGTTTTTGCCCAATATAACACTGGGAAAATTCAGGAATGTACGGTATCCGGGACTGTGACCGGTCATATGGGCGGTCAGGGCCTCCAGGAATTTCCCAAATTTGGTGGTATTGCGGGAGAAAATTCTGGTACCATCAGTGGATGTTCATCAAGATTAAATATGAATCTGTCTATGCCGGCGATGAAAAGCTGGGCAGGCGGTATTGTGGGATTGAATAAAGGCTGTGTTGAGAAATGTGTCAGCAGTGGAAAAATAACGGTTACGCAGGCGGAGGATGCCGGGCAGCTGTATGTGGGCGGCATTGCAGGAGGAACAGAACGGACAACATTAGGAAACAGCAGTATAAAGGTTTGCGTTCATACCGGTATACTTCGGGTAAGTGGTAAAAATAAGAATGTCGGTCAGATTTGTGGTCAGATGACCTCTTCTGTGATTTCTGATTGTTATGGAAAGGATTCTCAGGGAGAACTGATTGGCTCCACCGCAGCTACGGAATCAAATGGAAAGCTTCTTACGGAAAATCAGCTGAAAGATTCCGCTTCTTATACGAATTGGAAGTTTGGAAGTGAGTGGAAAATTTCTGAGGACGGGATTCCGGCAAGGATGGAAGCTTCAGACATTACGTCTGTTTCTGCATATTTATATAGTTCTTCTTATTGTATTGGGGAGCGTCCGTATAGCTGGGGAATTCTTTATATTAATGGTCAGCCTGGTGGAATTGATATTACAGATGATATGATCAGTGGTTTTGATAACACAACAGCAGGTACGAAAACCATAAACATTGTATATAAAGGAAAAACCACCAGTTGTTCGATAACGATTACGGAGCCGGACAGCAGCAAAATAACAAAGGTTCAGATATCAAGGGCTCCAAAGACAAATTACACGGAGGGGGAGCTATTTGATCCTTCAGGAATGAGTTTGTATATTTCTTATTCTGCATATTCCGGGGCATGGGTTTACAGTGATTTTTCCTATGATAAAACAGAGCCTCTGACAACTGCTGACACGGCTGTAACATTTGATTATCATGGCTTTAAAGTACAGCAAAAGATTACAGTTACAGCGAAAAAACCCAGTAAGCTTAGCGTAATTACAGCACCGGATAAAACGGATTATAGTGTGGGAGATAAGCTGGATCTGTCTGGTCTGAGGCTTCGTCTGACCTATAATAATGGCAATAAGTCACCGGCATTCACTGCTGATCAGCTGGAGCAATATGGTGTGAAAATCGCACTTGGAAATGATGGTAAAGTGACACCGGTTTCTGCTGAAAAAATATTCACAGCAGATGATAATGGGCAGACACTTTTGTTTTATGCGACGGATGCACTTCCGGGAACTTATGGAACTGTGACAGCAGTTTCAGAAACAATCCATGTGGCTGTGCCGCTATCAATTTCGGGAGTAAATCTTCATTTGTCTGCAGGAAAAACTGAGACACAGTATATTGATTCAGGAGTGATCACAGGCGGAAGCGGGCAGTATAAAACTGTTGTGATCAGCGAGAATCTTCCAGCTGGTCTGGAGAGAACCCATTTACCCGGACTCTCTTATACGTTTTCCTATAGTGGAATTGTTACTGCACCAGCCGGGACTTATGTGTGTGAATATCAGGTGCAGGATGTACAGACAAGGGCAATTTTGCCTGTAACAATCACAATTTATGTGCAGAATTCAAATGAAGCAGCTTTTACAAGCTTTAATCTTTATAAACTGCAGAATACCGTTCTGGAAAAAGATGTAATAGGTAAGATTGATAATGAAGCAAGGACAATTACTCTCTTGCTTCCAAAAGGGACAGATGTTAGCAGACTGACTCCGAATATGGACTATGGAGCAGGTTCGGGAGCAGCTTTGGATTGGGCTTTTGCCAATGGCACGTCGCATGATTTTTCCAATCCGGTAGAATATGTTCTGACAGCTCCGGATGGAGTGACGAAGATAACTTATACTGTTACCGTAGTATTTTATGATGATAGTCAAGGCGGTTCGGAAGAGACTCCTCATATACATACCTGGGATACCGGAGCTGTTACAAAGAAACCCACTTGTACAGAAGATGGACTAAAGACCTATACCTGTACAGGGTGCAAAGAGATAAGACTGGAAAGCATTGAGAAAACTGGGCATATCACGGTGATAGACGAAGCTGTAGCTGTGGGATGCGAGAGCGCAGGTAAAACAGCGGGAAGTCATTGCAGTGTTTGTGGGGCAGTGTTACAGGAGCAGAAGGTTATAGTGGCAACCGGGCATGCCTGGGATGCCGGAGCTGTTACATTAAAGCCGACGGTTGAGAATGCAGGGATTCGAACCTTTAGCTGTACGGTGTGTGGGAAAACAAAGAACGAAAGTATTCCGATGCTGGAGCCAACGACGACACCAACGCCAGTACCGACAGCAACGCCAACGAATACGCCGGTGCCGACGGCGACACCGACGAACACACCGGTACCAACGGCAACGCCAACAAACACGCCAGTACCAACGGCAACGCCAACAAACACACCAATACCAACGGCAACGCCAACGAATACGCCAGTGCCAACGGCAACGCCAACAAATACACCGGTGCCAACGGCAACGCCGACGAACACACCAGTGCCGACAAACACACCGATACCAACGGCAACGCCAACGAACACGCCAGTACCAACGGCAACGCCGACGAACACACCAGTGCCGACAAACACACCAGTGCCGACAAACACACCAGTGCCGACAAACACACCAGTACCAACGAACACACCTGCGCCGACTGGATATAAAGTGGGGACAACAGTGAAACATCCGGCGACAAACGGATATTATAAAGTTACCGCCACCGACACGGTAGAATATATAAAACCGATAAAGAAAAAAGTAAGCACTGTCACAATTCCAGACAGCGTAAACCTAAAGGGCGCGAATTACAAAGTAACCTCAATAGCCTCCAAAGCATTCAAGAGCAATAAATACCTGAAAAAGGCTATCATAGGAAACAATGTAATCCAGATTAAGAGCTATGCCTTTTATAAGTGCACGAAACTCTCTTACGTACAAATTGGCGGTTCAGTAAAAGCGATCGGAAAACAAAGCTTTTATAGCTGCAAAAAGTTAAACGAAATGAGAAGCTACACCTCCCGCCTGAAAGCCAAATACGTAGGCTCCAATGCCTTCAAAGGCACTCCATCCAGGATGAAAGTTTACGTCCCAAGGAAAAAGGCAAAGAGCTACAAAACGGTTTTTGTAAAACGAGGCATAAGCAAAAAGATTGTAATAAAGAAGATGTAATATTTGTTTGTGTTATGGGGAGGTTTTCAAAGAAAGCTGGATCTTCAAACATCGAAAAAGCAATAGGCGGTTCAAATTAATGTAACAAGAGAATATATAAGGGACTGTAATAGATGCACGTTGCGTATGAAGTGACATTCATCTGTTATAGTCCCTTTTCTCTTGACATTTTTCCACGTAATGTGCAAAATAAACTCATAAAGTTCAAACAATTTCAGGAGAAATTATATCATGAGACAGGATTTTTTACACTTAAAAGCACCGGAAAACTGGATCAATGATCCAAATGGATTTATATATTTTAAAGGCAGATATCATCTTTTTTATCAGCATTTTCCCTATGCACCTATGTGGGGAACCATGTATTGGGGACATGCGGTAAGCGATGATCTGGTACATTGGAGCCATGAGAAAATAGCCCTGTTTCCAACAAAGGATTACGACCGAAACGGAGTTTTCTCTGGAAGTGCAGTGGAGAAAGATGGGAAAATGTACCTCTATTATACTGCAAATCGCTATCTGAAAGAACAGGATGAAAATATCCATGTGGCAGATGGAGAATACGAGGAAAGCCAGGTTATGATCATATCAGAAGACGGTTTTCACTTCGATAACTGGAATGGGAAAAAGCAGATCATTCCGGTAATCAGAGATGATGAAACTGCTGATTCCATGGATACCAGAGATCCGAAAGTATGGGAAGAAAATGGCGTTTATTATATGATTCTTGGCAGTACATACAAACATGAAATCGGCAGAGTAATTCTGTATTCCAGCAAGGACGGAGAAAACTGGAGCTATCTTTCCCAGTGCAGAATGAAGAATTACGGATATGTGATCGAGTGTCCGGATATGTTTGAGGTGGATGGACAACGTATATTTACAGGCTGTCCGGTGACTCCTGTCAGGTGTGGGGATAAGATAGAATATGAGGCTGTTTCCGGTTATTGTCTTGCCGATTTTGATACAGAAACCGGCAGGCTGGAGCTGGAGGATAACTACTCGCTGATTGATTACGGCGGTGACTTCTACGCCCAGCAGACCAATCTGGATAAGGATGGCAGAAGAGTTATGATTGGTTGGATCCGCATGCCAGAGGCTGTGACTGGAATGAAAAGTAGTAAAGCTGCTGTATTTTTTGAGCAAAATAGTGATAGAGAAGAAAATGAGAGAGAAAAAATCACACAGTCAACAGATAAAAATCATCTGAAAAAGAGTGATAAAAGTCAGTTGCTAACGGAAGAACGGGTAATTTGGAACGGTATGATGAGCCTGCCGCGTGTAGTAGAAATTGAGAATGGACAGGTTTGTTTTCGGGTTCATCCAAACGTGCGAAAGGGCCTTTCCAGATCACTTTCCAGCCAGGATGCCCTGCGCAGCAGTAACCCATTCTGCATAAAAACAACCCTCCAAAACGGCGACTGTCTGGACATCGGAGGATATCAGATCTCCATGAAAGGCAGAACAATATGTACTGACAGAACAAGAGTATTTCCTCACACAGACAGTAAAAAACTGCATTGCCAGATTCCGGATGCAGGTGAAAAAGCTGATTTGGAAATTTTCGTGGATCCTAATTTGATCGAGATTTTTGTCAATGATGGAGAGTATGTTCTGAGTAATGTAGTCTATGATCTGGGCGTAGAAATTAAGGGTAAAGTACAGAGGATTTTAACCTGGAATGATGAATTATGCTGAAATTAACCTCGAAAATAAAACAGAAAGAGTGTTATAAGCCTGAAAGAAAGTCATAAACTGGAAATGAAAATATGAAATAAAAATATCAAATAAAAAGAAAGCTGTGAAACAAAATGAAACGAATTGATTTTGAAAATGGTACGGTAACCAGAAACATTTTCAGCGCTGCAATCCCCATGCTGGTGGCACAGATACTCAGTCTTTTATATAATATTGTAGACAGAATCTATATCGCCAGAATCCCTGAAGTGGGAACTACAGCGCTTGGCGCAGTCGGTTTATGTTTCCCGTTAATCGTGATTATCACTGCCTTTGCAAATCTGTTTGGCAGTGGCGGCGCTCCTGTTTTTTCTATAAACAGAGGTATGAAAGACAACCAGAAAGCGCAGGAAGTGATGAACACTTCCTTTACTATGGTGTGCGGAAGCGGGATCATTCTGATGATAGCTGGTATGCTTTTTGCAAGACCTCTGCTGGTACTTTTTGGAGCATCTGAGGATGCTTTGGTTTATGCATATCCCTACATGATGATCTACCTGATCGGAACGATTCCATCCATGATCGCCACAGGAATGAACCCGTTTATCAATGCACAGGGATACGCGACAACTGGTATGTTTTCTGTAGCAATCGGTGCAGTTGCCAATCTGATCCTGGATCCATTATTCATTTTTGTGCTTGGTTTCGGAATCAAAGGAGCAGCCATTGCGACTGTTCTTTCCCAGTTCCTATCAGCTGCTTATGTACTTCTTTTTCTTGAAAAAAGAGCGGAAATGAAAGCTCGTCTTTTGAAAAAAACAGAGCTGAAAAGCTGCAAAGAGAATGCAAAAAACATTGTCAGTCTTGGTACTGCAGGCTTCATTATGCAGCTGACAAACAGTCTGGTAACTATCTGCTGCAACAATGTTCTGGGGGTTACCGGAGGGGATGTTTACATATCTGTTATGACTATCGTATCCAGTGTCCGTCAGATGGTAGAGACGCCGATTTATGCTATAAATGAAGGCACATCACCTATCCTGAGCTACAATTACGGGGCAAAAAGACCGAAGCTTGTCCGCAATGCAATGGTCACTCTGGCAGTAATGGTTCTGGTTTATACAGCAGTAATGTGGAGCGTGATTATCTTTGTCCCGGATTATCTGATTGCCATTTTCAGCTCCGATAAGCTCTTGATAAAGGATGCAGTTCCGGCATTGAAAACCTACTTTGCAGCCTTTATTTTTATGGATCTGCAATACATTGGACAGACTGTTTTCAAGTCTTTAAATAAGAAAAAACAGGCCATTTTCTTCTCGCTTTTGAGAAAAGTTTTTATTGTAGTTCCGTTGACATACCTGCTTCCCTACGTGTTTAAAATGGGAACTCACGGAGTATTCCTGGCAGAGCCGGTATCTAATGTAATTGGCGGAAGCCTTTGTTTTGTTACAATGCTGCTGACTATATTGCCGGAGTTAAAGAGGATGGAGAAGAAAAACGGAGAGGCGGACCGTCCCATGGAGTACTTTAAAACGAGGTAAAAATATATGGAAAATACAATTATAATCGCGATTGTAAGTCTTCTCTGTATCCTGGCTCATGTCCCCACTCTGATCCTGCGAATTGTTCCGTTTCACGAAAAAATCTCAGATAAAGACAGGATCAGACTGACTGTAATCTATGCAATTGGTCTGGCTGTGGACTTCGGAATCTGCATGTGGGTGGGAAATTACCGGAAAATTGACGTGCCGTTTTATAAGATAAATCTTATTGCTTTCTGTATTGTAATGGCTGCTGTAAATATCTGGCTTGTCCCTGGATACACCAAGGTGCATTTGTTTGTATTTGGAATTGTGGCAGATATTGTCATGATTGCACTGTCAATCGGAGCTTATGTCAGTTCACTTTTGGGAATGCAGGGAAATGCGATTGGAATTGCAGAAACCAGCGCAATTGCAATTGTAGTGTATGCGCTTCTATATCCGCTGCTTAGCAGCTTGCTCCGTTATACCGTAACACCATTCCTTGAAATTGAATGCCAAAATTATTGGGAGACCTTATGGTTCATTCCTATTGCCATGTTTTTTTCCAGTATTTTTTCAGAAGGAGTGGATGTCTACACTACCACTTTTCCACAAATGTTGAGTAAATGTCTGATCGGCGTCGCCACATTGCTGATTTGCTTTGCGGTGTCTTATGATCAGCAGCATTTTCTAAATGAAAAAGAACTGAACCGGCAGATCGATCAGCAGAAAGGTTACTATCATGCGCTCACGGAGCAGGTTCTGGCAGAACGTGAAGCACGCCATAATTTCCGTCATCAGGTAGCTGCTATTAAAGGTTTTCTTGATAAAAATGATATGGAGGGCTTGCGGGGATATTGTGATGATCTGGAACTGGAAGAGATGGGAAAAGTAACAATTCCATATACAGGAAACGCCGCGGCAGACGGCGTCCTTTATCATTACGGCTGTATTGCCAGGGCGAAAATATCGAGTTTTCCGTATGCTGCTATCTGAAAGATATTGCTATTCCGGACACTGATTTTTGTACGATTCTGGGCAATGCCCTGGATAATGCGGTGACTGCCGCCGGTCAGTATGATGGAAAACGCTTTATTGAAGTTGCTACGGAGAAGAAACACGACATGCTTCTGATTACGGTAGACAATTCTTTTGACGGAATATTATTCCAGGAAAATGGGAAAATTTACTCAAAAAAACGGCAAAACAAACAGGAAGGAATTGGCATTCTTTCCATGAAAAAACTTTGCGAAAAACACGGCGGAGCCAGTCGCTTCGAAGCGGTCGGCAACAGGTTCCAGGCCAGCTTTATATTGAAAAATGAGGTTGAAGATTAAAAAATGGTTAAAGTTGATTTGATTACAGGCTTTCTTGGTTCGGGAAAAACGACTTTCATAAAGAAATATGCTGCATGGCTGATGAGCCAGGGGCAGAATATTGGAATTCTGGAGAATGATTTTGGTGCAGTGAATGTGGATATGATGCTGCTTCATGACCTGGAAGGTGAGAACTGCGAGCTGGAAATGGTTTCAGGTGGATGTGATGCGGACTGCCACAGAAGACGTTTCAAGACCAAGCTGATCGCAATGGGAATGTGCGGATATGACCGGGTTCTCATTGAGCCTTCCGGGATTTTTGATGTGGATGAGTTTTTCGATGCCCTTTATGAAGAGCCGTTGGATAAGTGGTATCAGATTGGAAATGTGATCACCATTCTGGATGCCAGACTGGAGGAGAAGCTGCAGCCACAGGCAGAGTATATTCTGGCTTCAGAGGCAGCTGATGCAGGTTGTATTGTTCTGAGCAAGAGCCAGGAGGCATCTGAGGAAGAGATTAGTGGAACTGTGAAACATCTGAATCGCGCACTGGAAAGTGTGAAATGTAAACGACGTTTTACGGAAAATGAGATACTGAATAAGGATTGGGAAACGTTTACAGATGAGGATTTTCAGCGGATTTTCAACAGCGGGTATGTGATGGAAGATTTTGAGAAACAGTGTTTTGATGAGAAAGAAGGGTTCCAGTCATTGTATTTTATGGAGCTGAAGATTTCCGAGACACAGTTGGAGAAAGCGGCGCATCAGATCCTGGATGATCCGGAATGTGGGGATGTTTTCCGAATTAAGGGCTTTGTGAAATTAGAAGAAAGTGCTGCCGCGGTAACCGAAAACGAAAAAATGAATTCGGACTCCGCTCAGAAAGCATCCACTAACAATATTTGGCTGGAACTAAACGCCACCCGCAAAGAATTTTCCCTGAAGCCTATTTCCGCAGGACAGGAAGTAGTGATCGTGATCGGGGAGAATATGAATGAGGCGCGGATACGGGAGTATCTGGGGACAGAATAATTTACGCGAGCAACGAGCAAAAGGAAAAACCTCTGGTCGAAGATTGATTTCCTGACCAGAGGTTTTTTAGCTTTTTAAATTACTTTCCGTCCCTGTACATATTTCCCAACCAAATTGCGGTCGTCGGACAGATAAACAAGCCTTTCCAGTCTGTCACGGGTGGAGATTTCCTGGGGATGACGGATGTTGCTGTCGTCCAGGATCATGGCGTCAAATTCATAGCCTTTTTCGAAGCTGCCGACTTTTCCGAAGAAGGAGCCACCACCGATCGTAGCCATGTAGAAGGCTTCTTCCAGAGTAACCGGGGCCTGGGTCTGATCCATCAGGCGCCAGCGGAGCTTGGAAACCTGGATGGCATCTGCCATAGCACGGAACATGGAGAGAGAAAAACCTCCGGCAACATCGGTGCCAAGTCCTACATGAAGTCCCATATCAAGATAGCGGCGGACAGGTGCGATTCCGGAAGCAATGTCTGTGTTGGACTCCGGACAGTGGGCGACGTAAACGCCCTGGTCTTTGATCATCTGGATCTCTTCGTCGGTGGAGTGGACGCAGTGTGCCATGATGGTAGGGCAGACGCTGGCACCATCAGATGAAATATGAGCTGCTGTGTTATCAGTGGTATTAAGGCCGGATGCGGAAGCGAAATCAGCCTCGTTAGTATTGAATGCGGGTTTTGTTCCAAACAGCCCGAACATGTCATACGCATCTCCATAAAATCTGCTGGTCGGGCAAAGCTCCTTTACCCATGCAATTTCCCCGAAATTTTCAGACAGATGAGACTGAACCGGAAGGTGATATTCCCTCTGGATTTTTCCAAGCTCGGTCATCAGCTCATCCGTACAGGATGGGGTAAAACGTGGGGTTAGGATTGGGTAGGTGTGGTCGTAACGTCCCTTGATCTCTTCCAGCCACTGGCGTGTATCCTGTGCAGAAGCCTGTGCGCTTTTCTCCTGAAGCTCCGGTGCTCCGTTGCGATCCATATTTACTTTTCCAACCATAGTTGCCAGACCGCTTTCCTCCAGCATGTCCATGAGAAGCTCCGTTGCCGGACGGTGCAAGGTGGCGAAAATGCAGGCTCTGGTGGTGAAGCTGTGCTTTAAGTCATCCACGAAAATGGAGTAAGCCTTTTTCGCATAGGACAGGTCAGCGTACTTGGCTTCCTGCGGGAAAGTGATGGTGTTCAGCCAGTCCAGCAGCTCTAGATCCATGCCGGTTCCGCGGTAAGCGTACTGGGGAGCATGCAGATGAAGGTCGGTGAATCCTGGGATGATCAGTCGATCACCCATGTCTTTTACAGGAATATCTTTATATTCCTCTGGAAGCTGGGAAAAAACACCGGCACAGAGCCCGTTTTCACAGACTGCATAAGAGTTTTCTGCAAAAACAAGTTCTTTCTGATTCTTGCTGTAACAAATTGTACCTTTCAAAGCAAACAAATCTTTTTTCATATCAGACCATCCTTTCTGCCAGAGGCGAGGTAAAGTAAAGTTCCGGGATAGTTTGCGGCTGAGAACGTACTGCCGGAAACATGCAAAATGTGATTTCGGGCTGATTCAGCAATAAAAAAACCACCCGGAAAATGCCATACCTGCATACCTCTTCGCATGCAGCTTATAGACAACTATTAGGGTAGTTGGTAGAAACGTCCAACCAGATTATGGACATATATAAGCGTTTGCTGTTTTTATTTTTATATCTTTATTGTACATGGTAGAGGGTGCAGAATCAAGGGGATTTTCACAAAAAAATCTACATTTTCATATCTTTATTGATGGATTTGTTATATAATGAAGTAAAATTCGCGGACAAGAAATTAGAGCGTGTTTGAAAAAGGCTTTCTGCAAGATGTGCGTCACAATTTGTGGGAGATTGCAGGAATGATTTTTCAAACAGGCTCTAGAATGGAGATTGACATAACATGAGTTACAGTTTTAAAGGCCGTGTCAGATACAGTGAAATAGGCGAGGATGGCTGCCTGACTCTTCCTGGAATTCAGAATTATTATCAGGATTGCTGCACCTTTCAATCTGAGGAAATAGGGCAGGGAATGGAAGCGCTGGAGGAACGCCAGAGAGCCTGGGTGTTGTCATCCTGGCAGATTGTGGTGAACCGATATCCGGGATTGGGAGAGACAATTGTGGCATCAACGGCGCCATATGGTTTCAAAGGTTTTCTTGGAATGCGTAACTTCACTCTGAAAACAGAAGATGGAGAGCTTTTATCCTATGCAAACAGTATCTGGACCAATATTGATACAGAGACCGGTCTGCCTGCCAGACTTACAGACGAAGACATCAGAGGATACGAACTGGATGAAAAGCTGGAGATGGATTATGCGCCCCGTAAGATCGCACTTCCGGAAGGGATGGAAGCCCAGGAGCCTTTTGCAATACAAAAACATCATCTGGACACCCATCACCATGTTAATAATTGCCAGTATATCCGCATGGGGGCAGATTATCTGCCAGAAGGCTTTGAAATCCGCCAGATGAGGGCAGAATATAAGAAGCAGGCACTGCTTGGAGACGTTTTTTATCCGGCAGTGAAGCTGGAAATGAGAAAGGTTACGGTTGCGCTTTCCACGGAGAATGGCGAACCTTATGCGATTGTAGAGTTTATGTCTGCATGAGATGAGACTATATGAATATCATGTGAGCGAAATAACTGTATCGCTTTAGAGATATCTCCATACAGGGAGGTCAGTTGAGAATGGAGAAACAGGAAATTTTATTAGAAAGGCGGTTTACATAAATGAAAATTGGAATACTTGGAGCTGGAGGAATTGCAGTTCAGATGGCGAAAACAGTAGCTGGAATGAAGGATGTGGAGAATTACGCAGTGGCAGCCAGAAGCTTTGAACGGGCGCAGGCTTTTGCCGAGAAATACGGTTTTTCCAAGGCTTATGGCTCTTATGAGGAAATGCTTGCAGACCCGCAGGTGGATCTGGTTTATATTGCAACCCCTCATTCCCATCATTATCTTCATGCAAAGATGTGCCTGGAGGCAGGAAAAAATGTGCTTTGTGAAAAGGCGTTTACTGTAAATGCAGACCAGGCAAGAAAGCTTTTTGCCCTGGCGAAAGAGAAAAACCTGCTGATCACAGAGGCAATCTGGACCAGATATATGCCATCCAGAAAGATGATCGATGATATTATTTCAAGCGGTGTGATCGGTGAGGTGACAGCTGTTACAGCCAATCTGAACTATGCCATCAGTGAGGTGGAACGTATCCGTAAGCCGGAGCTGGCAGGCGGTGCGCTTCTGGATGTTGGTGTTTATACCATTAATTTCGCAAGCATGGTTCTTGGGGATAAGTTGAAGGATGTACAGGCAACTGCTATTTTCCGTGAAGGTGTGGATATGCTGGATACGATTGCTATGGTATTTGAAGGCGACCGCATGGCTACCTTGCAGTGTGGTGCCCGTGAAATTTCTGACAGAATGGGAAGTATTTTTGGAACCAAAGGTTATATTCAGGTGCAGAATATTAATAATCCGGAGAAAATCACAGTGTTTGACAAGGAGCATAAGGAGGTTGCAGCTTATTTGCCTCCGGCACAGATCACAGGCTATGAGTATGAGGTTGAGGCCTGCGCCAGAGCAATCGCACAGGGCGAAAAGGAATGCCCGGAAATGCCTCATGATGAGACTGTGCGTGTGATGGAGATCATGGATGGAATCAGGAAATCCTGGGGCTATAAGATTCCGCTTTATGAGTGATGAAATTTTATGAAAACTATAAGATACAAGTTTTTATGAAAAATATAAGATATTTGCATGTATAAAAAGGAGGATACAGCTATGCTTGAAAAATTAAAAGAAGAAGTTTACAAAGCAAATATGGACCTGCCGAAATACGGCCTGGTTACTTTTACCTGGGGAAATGTAAGTGGAATTGATCGTGAAAAAGGTCTTTTCGTAATCAAGCCAAGTGGTGTGGAATATGAGAAACTGACACCGGAAGATATGGTAGTTGTAGACCTGGAAGGTAATAAAGTAGAAGGTAAATATAACCCATCATCTGATACTCCCACTCATGTAGTTCTGTACAATGCTTTCCCGAAGATCGGTGGAATCGTACATACTCATTCCTCCTGGGCTACCAGCTGGGCACAGGCCGGCCGCGCAATTCCATGCTATGGAACCACTCATGCTGATTATATTTACGGTGAGGTTCCATGCGTCCGTAATCTGGATAAGAGTGAGATTGCGGAAGCTTATGAGAAGAATACTGGTATTCTCATTGCCGACTATTTCAAGAAGAGAGATTATGAGGCTGTTCCGGCTGTTCTTTGCAAGAATCATGGTCCTTTCACATGGGGCAAGGATGCGCACGAGGCAGTGCATAATGCAGTAGTTCTGGAAGAGGTTGCCAAGATGGCTTCCCGCTGCGAGCTGATTAATCCGGATGTGAAACCTGCTCCGCAGGAGCTTCAGGATAAGCATTACTATAGAAAACATGGTGCAAATGCTTATTATGGACAGGAAAATATTGAGTAAAAACTGAGATGAATATAAGGCGAACGACTAAGATAGTCGTTCGCCTTATAAAGATCATTTACTATATTCAATTTCCACTGGTTTCACACCTGCAAGTTCCACACTTCTCTTGTCCGGCTGTGTACAGCCAACGTAAATATGGAAGTGGCTGCCGTCCTCTGTTCTTGCTCCAGTTTCATCTACTACGGTGAAGGCCTTTGGAGCAATGGAAAGTGTGACGGTTTTTGTTTCGCCTGCTTTCAGGAAAACAGGAGTGAAAGCAGCAAGCTCCGGGTTTGGAACGGCCAGAGAAGAATCTGCATTCTTTATGTAAATCTGAACCACATCCCGGGTATCAATTGTACCCTGGTTGGTGACAGTGGCCTGGATTGTAACTGGTGCTGCTGTGGTATTAGTGCCGCTTTCGAAACCTGCCTTGCCGGAAACATTTGTGTCATTTATGTCGGCTGCGCTGTTTTCACTGACAACTGCATCTGTCACTACTACCTTCCCATAAGTCAATCCATATCCAAATGGGAACTGAGCCTTATTCTCCATATAGCGGTAAGTACGTCCCTTCATGGCATAATCTGTAAAATCCGGAAGCTCTTCCAGGCTATTGTAGAAGGTCACTGGCAGTTTGCCGGATGGGGAGACATCTCCGAACAGTACTCTTGCGGCGGCTTTTCCACCTTCGGCACCTGGGTACCACAGAACCATCACTGCATCGAAATGCTCTTCTGCATAAGAAAGATCAATGTCACTTCCTGCCATTAAGCAGAGGACAACCGGTTTGCCGGATTCAGCCATGGCTTCCATCAGATCCAGCTGAACCTGTGGAAGCTGCAAGGTCTCTTTGTCACCGGAAGCATAGCTGTTTCCGGTATCTCCTTCTTCACCTTCCAGTGTTTCATCAAGCCCCACGCAGAGAATTACGATATCGCTGTTTTCAGCAACGATTTTCGCTTCCGCAAGTCTGTCCTGAGTAAAAGCAAGATGCTCGGTGCGGTCGCGGAAAAGGTCACATCCTACAGAGGCAAGCACACGTACATCATCTCCAAGATAATCCTGAATACCTTCCTGGATCGTGCAGTAGCGGGAAGCTGTACCGTGATAATTGCCTACCAGAGCCTTACGGCTGTCTGCATTTGGTCCAACGATTCCAACTGTTTTGATCTTCTCTTTGTTCAAAGGCAGGATCCCATTGTTTTTCAGAAGTACGAAGCTTTCTTCAGCAGCTTTTTGGGAAAGTGCCAGATGAGCAGGTGACTCCACCTCAGAATAAGGAATTTTGTCGTATTCCGTTTCTTCAAATAATCCCAGCAGATATCTGGTTGTGAAAAGGCGGATGGCGGATTCCGTGATGGTATCCTCGGAGATCAGCCCTTTTTCATAAGCTTTCAAAATGTGAAGATAAGTGTTTCCGCAGTTCAGATCGCAGCCATTGTTCAGTGCTAATGCAGCTGATTCTGCCGGGGTGCTGGTTACCATATGATGCTCGTGGAAATCCTTGATGGCCCAGCAGTCGGAAACGAAATATCCCTGGAAGCCCCAGTCGCCGCGAAGTATTTTCTGAAGGGAAGGACTTCCGCAGCAGGGTTCTCCGTTGGTGCGATTGTAGGCACCCATGAAGCCTTCCACGTCCGCTTCTCTGGTTAAAGCTTCAAATGCCGGGAGATAAGTTTCTTCCATATCCTTCGGAGTTGCGATCGCGTCAAATTCATGGCGGATGGCCTCAGGACCGGAATGGACTGCAAAGTGCTTGGCGCAGGCAGCGGCTTTCATAACTTTGCCATCGCCCTGGAGCCCTTTTACAAAAGAGACTCCCAACTCTTTCGTAAGATAAGGATCTTCACCGTAAGTTTCATGTCCCCGTCCCCATCTTGGATCACGGAAAATATTTACGTTTGGTGACCAGAAGGTAAGTCCCTTGTAAATGTCACGGTCTTCTTCCTGGGAATATGCATTGTATTTGGCACGACCTTCGGTAGCAATGGTATCTGCAATCTGTCCCAGAAGTTCGGTGTCAAAAGTGGCGCCAAGTCCAATTGCCTGTGGGAAAACTGTGGCCTGTCCGGCGCGGGCAACTCCGTGGAGCGCTTCATTCCACCAGTTGTAGGCAGGGATGCCAAGCCGCTTGATTGCAGGTGCGTCATAGCGCAGCTGACTTGCTTTTTCCTCTAAGGTCATCTGGCTGACCAGTTCGGTCGCTTTTTTTCTAGCCTTTTTTCTATCCATAATGTTTCTCCTATTGTTGCGAATTCATGGTGACTGTAAAACATTGAGTCATATAAGGTTTGTGACCCGCAAATAGCAGGTTATGTTGTAAAGCGAGTGTGAGTTTTCGGTCTGCATATCATCCTTTTACTGCACCTGTGGTAAGACCTTCTACGATCTGGTTACTGAACAGTGAGTAAACAACGACTGTAGGTGCGATTGCGATAATGATCGCAGCAAACATCTGCACATAGTTGGTTGCGTAAGGCCCAACGAAATAGGTCAGTGTAACCGGCAGTGTCTTTTTCATAGGATCGGAAATAAATACCATGGCAAGAAGCAGCTCGTTCCAGTTGTTGATGAAGGTCATCAGACCGGATACGAAGAAGCCGGTTCTGCAAAGTGGCAGTGCGATCCGGAAAAAGCATCCGTAGATTCCGCAACCATCAATGGCAGCAGCCTCGAACATTTCTCCTGGCATGGAACGGAAAAATCCGGTAAGCAGGAAAATGGTCATTGGCAGGGAGAAGGTAATATAAGGAATCATCAATCCGCCCTGGGAATTGGTAAGACCAAGTTTTGCAAATCTTACAAAAAGAGGAATCAGAACACAATGTACTGGAACCATCATTCCGATGAGGAAGAAGGTGTGCATGAATTCCGATAATTTCCAGCGCATTCTGGCGATGGCAAAAGCAGCCATAGCGCCGAAGAAAAGGCTGACAATCAGGGTAGCGCCGCAGACGATGACAGAGTTTATAAGGGCTGTGCCAAGTTTACCCATCTGCCATGCCTGCGCATAGTTTTCAAAATGAAATACCTCTGGCAGGGAAAATGGTGCGGACATAACACCAGCGTTATCTTTCAGAGATACGGACAGCATCCACAGAAGCGGAGCCAGATAAATAACTGCCAGGATCACCAGCAGGATATAAATCACTACGATTACCGGTTTTACCGGCTTTTTCGGAGCTTTTACTTTTACGTTGCTCATTTTCCCACCTCCTTATGACTCGTAAGTTTCAACTTTGATGACTTTCTTTACCAGAAGGGTTACAAGCAGGCAGAGCACCAGGAGAACTACGGAAATGGCACTGGCGTAGCCGTATTTGAAATAGTTGAAACCTTCTGCATAAAGCTCAGTTGCAAGGACTTCTGTTCTGTGGTTCGGACCACCCTGAGTCATGTTGTAAACCAGGTCGAAGAACTTCAGAGAACCGATACAGTTCAGGGAAAGTGATGTGATCATCATTGGTTTGATCAGCGGAAGGGTGATATAGCGGAATGCTTTTACCTTTGACGCGCCGTCTATATAGGAAGCTTCATAAATATCACGGGAAATTCCGGTGATCTGTGCCATATAAAGCATCATGTTCTGACCAAGGTACTGCCACAGGGCAACAAATGCGATAACCCACATGGGAAGTACAATAAATCCGGTAGAGTCCATCAGCCACAGAGGTCCTTCAATGCCGAATTTTGCAAGCAGATTGTTGATACCGATTCTCGGATTGAAAAGGAAGGACCAGAGAAGTCCAAGTGCTGCTGAGGAAAGTACGCATGGAAGATAATAAATGTTCTTGAAAATGTTGCGGCCTTTCGGTATGTTGGTGAGCATAACAGCAAGTAAAAGACCGAAGATCTGCTGTGTGACTGCTGAAAAGATCATGAAAAAGATGGAGTTTTTCAGGGCAATACGGAATGTGGCGTCACCGAAAAACAGTTTCTTATAGTTTTTTAATCCCACAAATTCAGGGGGTGTAAGTGCTGCGTAATCGCAGAGTGAGTAGTAAACCATTTGTATCGTCGGGATGATCAGGACCAGAAGGAACATGATCAGCGCCGGGGCGATAAATACGAAAATGGCTTTTTTGTCGCGCAGAATTTTATCCATAATATCTCCTTCCGTCAAATGTGTGCGGTTTTACTACTAAAGAAAACCGAATGATAGCAAAGAATAAGCCGTTGTCTGCATGAGTATTGTATTGATTTTGGTGGGCTCGCTGACTGGCGATAACCTTTTTAGTAAAAAGACTGCCGCGGAACATGCCTTAGTCCGTTCCGCGGCAGCCATGTGCCTGGGTTTATAACTTATTTTTTATAAGGGAGGATTTATTCCCAAACGTTCTCCTCATAGAATGTCTGTACGGTCTGGAATGCTTCTTCAGGTGTCTGGTTTCCAAGGAAGATGTCAACCATTGCGTTATCAAAGCAGTCACCAGCTTCTACAGATGCAAGGGACTCATTGTAGAATCCGAATGTACCAGTTGCTTTGGCCATGATATCCTGAACGTATTTCAGCTGTGCAGGAGCTTTGTCGTAGTCGATTTCAAGGTCTTTGATGATAGGGAACTTGCCGCCGATTTCTGCTGTGTATTTCTGAGCTGTCTCGTCTGTGAACATCTTCATAAGAGCGATGGCTGCGTCCTGATGCTCTGTTGTGGAGCTCATAAGCAGGTTGTCTGTCTTAACGATCATACGGTTCGGGTCATTTGCACCGTCAATTCCAGGGAACTGGAATACACCACATTTGGACTCAAAGTCTGGGTTGTTACCATTGATCTGTGCGATTGCCCAGGAACCCTGAACCAGCATAGCTGCTTCGCCGTTATAGAAAGCTGCTGTAGCCTGGTCGTTGGAATCTCCGGCTGCTGTAGCCTGGAAATACTGGGAAAGGTCTTTTAATTTGGTGCCTGCTTCGATACAGTTCTCGTCTGTCCAGTTAGCGGTATGGTCTGCGATAGCTGCAAGATCAACGCCCTGGCGGTCACACAGATAACCAGCGATCATAGATAAGCACCATGCGGTACCTGCGGAGCAGGAGATTGGTGTGTAGCCAGCATCCTGAAGCTTCTGGCATGCAGCAATCAGTTCGTCGTATGTGGTAGGAACTTCAACTCCGGCATCTGCGAACATCTCTGTGTTGTAGTAAACGCAGGCTGCTGCGAAGTTGGTAGGAACTGCCATGATCTTTCCGTCATAGGTCATTCTCTCGAAGATACCATCTGTAAAGGATGCGTACCAGTCTGCTTCCTGATTCTCAAGGATATCGGTAAGATCAGCTGCTGCGCCTGCATTTACATATACGTCCATGTTTGGACCAGGGTTACAGATGTAAACGTCCGGTGTCTGTCCGGCTGCGATCAGTGCGTTCAGCTTGCCATCATACTCTTCCAGGTTGGTGGTGATCGGAGTTACGTGATATTTGCCATCGTACTCTTCGTTGAAACGATCAATGACTTCTTTGTAACCTTTGGAAATAAGATCTTCCGTAGCTTCCAGGTCATCCCAGAACATCCATGTGATTTCTTCAACATCATCAGCATAAACCGGTACAGATGTAGCCAGAGTTCCAGCTGCCATTGCTGCAGCTACTAATATTGAAAGTGCTCGTTTCTTGTTCATATTGAACCTCCTTTTAAAAATTTAGATCTCGTATTTGGTAATTCTTACTATAGCAGAGATTGCCTGGGTTTTCTTTCTAATTCTTGTTTGTTTACTATCAATTATTGCTATCTAAAAGTGTACAAAAACAAGTACATGTCAAAGTATATAATTTAAAACATAGAAAATTATGCAATATAGACAAAGATAAACGATACTTATTTAGATTTAAAATATAAATTTGGCTATATATTGATAAAAAAAGCAACATTTGATACAATACAAACATATTGAAAAACGCAATATTTGAGAACTAAATGACAATATTTGATACTGACCGTCGGAAAATGATATATGTTGGGAAAATTCAAACATGCTCTGGTAAAAGGGTGAAACTCAGGAGCATTATAATAAGAATATACAGGGAAGGAGCATGGGGGAATGATACATAAGCTTAGTGGAATACATGAAACAGTAGATTTCCGGGAGGATGAGCAGGTTTGTCTCTATTATAATGATGAATACGAGAATTACCCACCGCACTGGCATACCTCCTTCGAGGTACTTATGCCAATCGTAAATGGCTATAAGGCACTGTGCGGTGGAAAGGAATACAATCTGCGTGAGGGGGATGTGCTGATTATCGGTCCGTGTATGCTTCATGAGCTTTTTGCTCCGGAAAGCGGAGAGCGGATTATTTTTCAGCCGTGTCTGAACAATATTTCTACCAAGGAGCTGAACTTGCTTACTATGATTATAACCCCGGCTACTTTGATTACACCGGAGGGGTATCCGCAGATTTATGAAAAAGTAAAAACGCTTATGCTGGAAATCAAAGAGGAATATTTCGGTGAGTCTCCCTATCTGGAAACTATGATTATTTCGAAATTCCTTGAGATTCTTACATGCGTTGGAAGACAGCGTGTAAATGCACATACTGTAGCGGGACAGCAGAAAGAAAACGGAGCAAACAGCAGGCAGAAGGAATATGTGGAGAAGTTTATCCTGGTTACAGATTATATTAACAATCATTTTGCGGAAGATTTGAGCCTGGAGGGAGTGGCTTCCCAGGCAGGATTCAGTAAGTATCATTTTTCCAGGTTGTTTAAGCAGTATACAGATTCTACGTTTTATAAGTATTTGAATCAGAAGAGAATTGAATTTGCAAAAACGTTGCTGCAGGATCCGGGAGTGAGTGTGACGGAGGTGGCATTTAAGTCAGGCTTTTCCAGTCTGTCGGCGTTTCTTCGGATGTTTAAGCTGATGAATAATTGTACGCCTACGGAGTTCAGGGAGATGTATGACAGGACGAAGATGGGGAACTAGAGCGTGTTTGAAATAGCAGGTGTCAATTTTATTTAGGTATTGATTTCTTATAGGAAGAAAATTATTATGGCATTAGAGCCTGTTTGAAAAAGCATTATTGCAAACTGCACGCCAAAATTGTGACGCACGTCTTACAGAAAGCTTTTTTCCAAACATGCTTTAGGGGATAAGCTGGTTATTCCTGACATTATAAAATGAACGAAATATATACAACAGGAGGTTCGCGAAATGATTCACGAAAAAATAGAGATTCAATTAAAAGATTCTGAGTTTAAAGCAAATTTATTTACATATTTCCTGGACAATTCACCTGAAATCGATCCGGAGAGAAAAAGACCGGTTGTACTGATCTGTCCTGGCGGCGGCTATCAGATGACTTCTGACAGAGAGGCAGAAGCTCTTGCTGTCAGATTTATGGCAATGGGCTATCATGCTGCGATTTTGCGCTACAGCGTTGCTCCGGCACGTTTCCCGGAGGCGCTTCTTCAGCTGGCTACAGCAGTTGCAATGCTCCGTGAAAATGCAGAAAAATGGCATATTGATACAGAGAAGATCGTAGTCCAGGGTTCTTCTGCTGGTGGACATCTGGCGGCAAGCCTTGGTGTATTCTGGAACAAGCCCTTTGTTGCAGAAGCTTTGGGCATGGACTCCGAAAAGTTTCGCCCCAATGGGCTTATGCTCAGCTATCCGGTAATCACTTCTGGCGAGAAAGCACATAAGGGTTCTTTTGAAAGCGTTCTGGGAGAGGATTATGCAGATGAAGAGAAACGCAGATTCCTGTCCCTGGAATATAATGTTACGAAGGATACCCCGTCGACTTTCCTGTGGCATACAGCACCGGATGATACTGTACCGGTAGAGAACTCCCTGCTGTTTTTCCAGGCACTTCACGCTCTGGATATTCCGGCAGAATTGCATATTTATCCAGTGGGCAGTCATGGTCTGGGACTTGCCACTGCAGAAACAGCATGCCCCAATGGCTATGGAATCCAGGCAGAATGTGAGAGCTGGATTCAGCTTGCCGGTGACTGGATGAAGCACCTGTTTGAAGCGAAGGAAGTCGTAAAGGCACCTTGGGAATAAAAAGATGGGGTGTTGGTGAAATTTCCACAGTTGGTAAGAATATGAAAGTAATAGAAAATATAGATTAGGTGAGTAGAAGCTTTAAAGTCCGTTGCCTTGGGGATTCCCAGACAGTGGACTTTTTTCCTGTTCTGAAATGTGTTGCTGCAAATCATGCGTGGCGTGATTATAGCACAGAACAAAATGTACTTCAAGTATTGTTTTTACATTATTTTGCTGATATACTTTTTTTATCTTAAATATACGGGAGGTGAAAGAAATGTTGACGAAAGAAGATCTACAGGCGATTGCAGGATTGCTGGTGCCCATTGAGACACGGATTGGGAATTTGGAAAGCCGTTTCGATAATTTGGAAAGCCGCTTCGACAAGTTGGAAAGCCGCTTCGATAATTTGGAAAGCCGCTTTGACAGCTTAGAAACTCGCGTTGACAACTTCGAAAGCGAAACCAAGAGGCGCTTTGAGAATCTGGAAGCGAACTTGCGCAGCGTAGACAAGCATGTATGTGAATTGGATGCATCAGTATCAGAATTGCAAAGAAGTGTAAAAGAACTCTGGCTTCATGTGGAGAACACTACAGACTGGAAGCTTCAGGTTGTAGCAGAGAATCATTCCAATCTTTTACAAAAGCTGGAAGAACAACAAAAGAGATGGGAAACGCAGGAAAGACTTTTATTTTACGTGAACAAACATGAGAAAGACATCACCGCGATAAAGCAGAGGCTGTGTATGTGATTGACAGAACCATTCATACATAAGAATGGCTGTAGAAATACTCTCAGAAAAAATGAAATATAAAAAGCAGTAGAAAACAAAATAGAAAAACGAAACAGAAAAATACACATAGAGAAAGTAAATTGAAAATAATATACTGTTTTACAGAAAATACTAAAATACAAAAGATAAATTAACACAAAGAACGAATAAAATAAGCTTAACAATTATAAGCATTAAATACTATAGAGTATCCGGAAAGTTATTGCCCTTTGCGCACGAATAGATAAAAGCGGGGAGTACAGCACTGTTGTTATAACATCTGTACTCCCTGCTTTGTTTACTATGAAAATCCTGTGCGGCAGGCAGAATGCCTTTTTAAATAAGCAGGAATCATGAGATATCCAGTTCCGGCGGCTCATCCATAGTGTCGGAAACATATTTCCCGTTTTTCTTACGCTGCCGGATTCACTGCTGTACAAAAAGGATTTACCCAATAAAAGCCGTCATCCTTCAGTGTGCCCATATAATTACCAAACAAGGTAAGAACCTGAGCTTCCTGAGGCTTCAGTACTTTTAATCCAAGAAATGGAATCCATCCCAAAGATAACCAGATGAATCCGACTGCAGCCATTGGAATACAGTAAAAGGTGGAACCGATTATAGCAAGTGCTGTTGCTGCCACATACAACAAAATGAAGAGAATCATCATTGCCATACCATTCTTCTTACTGCTTAAAACTTTTTCCTGCATAATAAACCTCCCTAGTATTTTGAAAAAAATGTAGTTGACAAATAAACACAATTATAGTACTCTAAAAATATAAATTGTATACAAAAATACATCAATGTAAACAATGGGAGGAGCTTAGAACCAATGGCAATTAGTAGGGTAAATACAACTGAATTACGGGTTCAGGTTTATAATTATTTGGTGGATCAAATTTTGAACGGGGATTTAAAACCGGGAGATAGTATAGCGGAGTCGAAATTAGCCAGTGAATTTAATATCAGTAGAACCCCGGTCAGAGAAGCTGTACGACAGTTGGCAGCAAGTGGTATTTTGGAAAGCAAACCGAATTGCAATACGACTGTCGCCAAGTGGAATGATGAAAAAATTCTTCAATTGGAAATTGTCCGGACGGATATGGAGAATCTGGCAGCTAAGCTTGCAATTATTTATGGAAATAACAGTGAGTTTCAGGAAATGCATAAATTTAGTAGTGCATGTTATGAGGCGGGGAAAAATAATAATATAGTAGATTTATTAAAGTCTGACAGTGCTTTTCATATGGAGATTGCGAAGATTGCAAAAAATGATTTGTTGTATAAATTTTTGCGAGAGGTGCATGATCAGATTCAGTTTTTACTGTGTTGGAGAAAGGATTTTTTAATTTCGGCAGATAAACAGTATATGCAGCATGAACAGATTATTGAGGCATTAAAGAAACGTGATGAGAAAGAAGTTTTAAGATTGCTGACTCATCATAACAGACATGCATTTAAAGTTGATGATACTAATTTCTTTGAATCCGAATTTTTTTTATAAATACAGAAATTATAATTAAAAAAGCTAATGACTCATAAGATTACGACCTTGAAATGTAGCGACAATAAAAGCAAGTACTGATAGTTATAGAATCTATTAGTATTTGCTTTTTATCTATCTAAAAAAGAGATAAACTTAGTAAAATTTAGTGTTGAGAAAATGTTACTAATTACAGTGAAGAAAAGTGTGCAAAATAACAAAATTGTATACAATTTTATTATTTTGAATTGACATGTAAGAAAATGTATACTATAATAACACTATCAAAAACAACAGAACAAAAAATGTATTGGAGGAAAAATCTATGAAGAAACGGGTAATTAGTTGTTTGGTAACGGGATGTCTTGCACTTTCTATGATGGCCACCAGCGTCTGGGCGGGAGATGCGGAAACTGCAGACACAAAGGAGGCAAAAGAATTTGATATGACTAACGTGCCAGAAGGTGGCTACACAGTTGCTCTTTGTAATTTCTCATTGGGAAATACTTGGCGCGTTCAGATGGAGAAAACATTTGAACAGCAGGCTGAAATGTACAAAGAGATGGGCTTAATCAAAGAGTACTATACTACTAATTCTGACGGTGATACTTCACAGCAAGTATCTGATATGCAGGATCTGGTTACAAAGGGTGTAGATATCATCTGCCTTACTGCTGCATCTCCAACAGCATTAATTCCAGCTGTTGATGATGCAATGGATGCAGGCGTTACAGTTATTTCCTTTGACGCAGGTGTTGATACAGATAATGTTACAGCTTCCTTAACAGTTGATAATTATGACTTTGGTGCAAAAGATGCAGAATGGCTTGGTGAGCAACTGGATGGAAAGGGCAAGATCGTTATTCTTGCAGGACAAGCTGGATCTAAGAATGCAGAGCTTCGTGTACAGGGCGCACAGGAAATTCTGGAAGAGAAATATCCAGATATTGAGACAATTTCCCTGAATTATTGTGATTATGATTATGCAACAGCAAAGACAGCAATTGAATCTCTTCTTTCTGCACATGATGATATTGATGGAATCCTTTCCCTGGGCGGCGCTATGAGCCGTGCATGTATCGATGCATTAGAAGCTGCTGATCGTGAACTGGTGCCGATTACAGGTGAGGCAAATAATGGATTCTTGAAAATGTGGAAAGAAAGACAGGCTGATGGATTTACCAGTTGCTGTCCAATCTCTCCAAGTACTTCCGGAGCAGATGCCCTGGATCTTGGTTTAACTGCAATCACTGGCGGAGATTTTGAGAAAGTAAATGTTTATGATATTGCTCCTGTTACGGATGAGACTCTTGATGATTTCGTAAGAGTAGACCTAGATGATAACTACTGGGCACCAACAATTCTGAATGAAGATACATTGCAGGAAATGTATGGCTCAGGCGCAGCAGAATAAGGCGGATTTAAAACAAATCACAGCAGGATGGGTTTAAAAGCCCACCTGCTGTCTTAGAAAAGGAGTACATATATGGATCGTGAATATTTAACACTGGAGCATATAGAAAAATCCTTTGGCGGTAACCGGGCACTGAAAGATGTAAGCTTTTCCGTAAAAAAGGGAACTGTACATGTGTTGGCAGGAGAGAATGGAGCTGGAAAGAGCACCGTTTTAAAAATTTTATGTGGAAATTACCATGCAGATTCCGGAGAAATTTACTTGGAGGGCAACAAAATCGTTGCTGCGAATCCAAGACAGGCACAGGATCTTGGAATAGCCATGGTATATCAAGAGCTTACGCTGGTAAGCGAGCTGACCGTTGAAGAAAATCTTTTCCTTTCTATAGAGCCAAAGAATAAATTCGGTTTAATTGACAGAAAAGAAGTAAGAAAACGTATTTTTGCCTTGATGGATGAATATGACATTCATATCAATCCAAAGGCAATTGCTGGCAGATTATCTGTTGCAGAACAGCAAATGGCTGAAATTCTGAAAGTCTTATTAAAAAATCCTCAGATTATTATTTTAGACGAGCCAACATCTTCCCTGCAAAGTGAAGAAGTGGTTAAGTTATTTAATATTGTACGAAATTTAGTAAAAAAAGAGAAAACAATCATTTTTATTTCACATAGAATGGAAGAAGTTTTTGAAATCGGAGATTATGTAACTGTATTCAAGGATGGAACCTTTGTTGGAACTCGTAAGATTTCTGAAATTGATGTTGATGAACTGATTAAGATGATGGTTGGAAGACCATTGACTCAGATCTACCCTAAGAAATCAGAAATGGTAGAGGACACAGTTTTACTTGAGGTTAAAAATCTGAAATCAGAGAAATTAAATGATGTTTCCTTCCAGCTTCATAAAGGAGAAATCCTGGGGATTGCTGGTCTTCAAGGTCATGGACAGACAGAATTGCTGGATGCAATTAGCGGTGTGCATAAGCTTACACAAGGAACTATTAAAGTTAATGGAAAAGAGGCAAAAATTAAAAATGCAAAACAAGCATTGGATAATGGAATTGCCCTGGTTCCCTGCGATCGTAAAAACGAAGGTTTGATGTTGATTCTTCCAATCCAGCAGAATTTAGCACTCTGTTCATTAGATAAGCGCTCAAAAGCAGGTTTCATTAACCTAAAAGAAGAGCAGAAATTTGCAGAAGAAACCCGTAAAAGCCTAAAAATCAAACTTCATAATCTTAATGATCCAGTTTCCAGCCTTAGTGGAGGAAATCAGCAGAAGATTGTTCTTGGAAAAGAACTTGGAACAGATCCTAAAATAATGCTATTCAATGATCCAACAAGAGGAATTGATGTTGAAGCTAAGAGTGATTTCTATAACATTATGAGAAAACAGGCTACTGAAGGAATCGGTGTAGTTTTGTGTTCCAGTGACATGATGGAAATTATTGGCATGAGTGACCGCGTACTTGTAATGTATGAGGGCAGAATTACTGGTGAGCTTCAGAAAGATGAATTAAGCGAAGAATTAATAATGAAGAAGTCAATGGGAATTGTAGAGGAGGTGGCAGAAAGTGATAAATAAGGTGAAAGATTTGCTGAAAGATCAAGATTTTATGCACCGTTATGCAAGTGTGATTTTTGCGGGATTGTTCCTTTTGGCATTTAATATTCTGGCGATTGCTATGAATTCTACGTTTCTGTCACTAAGAAATGTTAACCGATTGATTGAAGCAGCATTTCCGTTAATGATGGTTGCTTTTGGACAGACAATTTGTCTTTTGATTGGAGGAATTGATATTTCTTTGGGGTCTATTGTTTCTTTGACAAATGTTGTCTGTATTACATTCATTAATGTTGATTCTGAATTTGGATGGATACCTGGAATTTTAGCAGCAATAGTTTGTGGATTTCTGTGTGGGGCGTTAAATGGATTTATTACACAGCAATTCCATATTCCAGCACTGATTGTAACCATATCCATGTCAATTGTGTATGCTGGTTTGGCACTATTTATTATGCCTGTTCCTGGCGGTATGATGCATATGGGGTTCTATAAATTTATTAAATTTAAATTTTTTGATGTAATCCCGAACAGTATTATTCTAATTTTTATTATTCTGGTAATTGTAAGAACAATTACAAACAGAACTGCGTTTGGAAAAGCTGTCCGTGCAATGGGAGGAAATGTTCAGTCTGCGTATTCGGCTGGAATTAATATTAAGAAAACAGAAATACTTGCATTTGGTTTATCTGGATTACTGTGTGGACTTGGTGGAATTTATATGGCGGTATATATTAATTCGGGAGATCCTACAATTGGAACTGGAATGCAGATGAATGCTATTTCCGCATCTGTAATTGGTGGTGTATCTATGGTAGGAGCGAATGGTGATCTGATTGGAACTATGTTTGGAGTGTTCATTTTTACTTTAATCAGTAACCTACTGAATCTGAATGGTATTTCAACTAACTATCAGTTCTTGATCAAAGGCTTCATTTTGATTGTAGCGCTGGCAATTAGTTCAATACGGAATCGTGAAGAGTGAGGTGACATAAATGGGTGAGGCAAATGCTGTGAAAAAAAATAATTTCATACAGATGTTAATGCGTCCGCAAGTACTAGTGTATGTGATTCTGATTATTATGCTGATTATAGCCAATATTGTGTCGCCAGGATATCTGAAGGGAAAACACTTACTGAGTATGCTGAGAATTGCAGCATTTCTTGGAATTGTATGTATTGGACAAAATCTTGTAATTTTAATTGGCGGTATTGATATGGGTGTTCCCTATGTCATTATGATTGGTAATGTTATTGGTGCGGAGATTCTTAAGGGTCAGGATTCTAATATTGGAAAAGCGCTGGTTGCAGTTATTTTAGCTGGTGCAATTATAGGTATTATTGAAAGTATTGGAATTAATTACTTTAAGATAAATGCATTTATCATGACATTGGGAATGGGAATTATTGTTGAAGGTGTTGCGATGGTAACGACAGGAGGAGCTCCGAAAGGTTCTTCTTCGCCAATGCTTACTAAGCTTACCTCAATGAATACCATTGGTGGAATTTCTGGAATTATTATTATTTGGGTAATTGTATCGGCTATATTTATTATTGTTATGAAATATACGAAATTTGGCCGTTATGTATATGCGTTGGGAGCTAATTCAACTGGAGCAAGATTTTCAGGTGTTCATACAAAGAAAATCAGGGCACTGGTATATATAGTATCTCCGATCGTGTGTGCATTCGTAGGATTTATGTTGGTTGGCTATACTGGAACGACCTATTTGGAGGTCGGTGACAGTTATGATCCATCTAATATTGCTGCAGTTATTCTTGGGGGTACAGCAGTTACAGGGGGACGTGGAAGCTATGTTGGAACTATCGCAGGTGTCTTGATTATGACGATATTGACAGATTTCCTTACCATTCTTAATGTAAATGAAGCAATTCGTACTATGGTAAACGGAATCGTTCTGATTGTGCTGCTGATTGCTTATTCCAGGAATAATACAAAAGATGTATAAGAAAGCTGGTGAATAGTATGAATTTTAAAATAGTTCATGAAAAATATTGTCCAGGAGTTTATGGGGCAGGAAAAGTTGTTCGGAATCAGAAAGAATGGATTGCATTTGTATCAGAATTGGAAGGGACTGGAGTTATTGATCTAGTTGATCCGGATACTTTTGAAACTGTCTGTGCCAGTACAGCACCTGGCGGGGGAATGAATATTGTGCCATTGAAGGAAAATGGGGAGTTCCTTTGTATTCAGAAGTTTTTTCCTGTGTTTAAGTCTGAAGGTGCAGATGTAGTTTGGGGCTATGAGGATGAAAACGGCTATCATACAAAAGAGGTATTGCAGCTTCCATTTTTGCACAGAATCGAAGTGGTTCAGATTCGAAATGAGGATTACCTCATGTGTGCAACATTGTGCAAAACAAAGGAATATATTGATGACTGGAGTTATTCAGGAAGTGTTTATGTTGGTAAAATTAATTATGAGGAACGTTCAATAGGTGAATTGCAGGTTGTTTATACTGATATTTTCCAGAATCATGGTTTGACTAAACTTGAAAATCAAGGAGGAATCCTTATTGCTGGAAAGAATGGAGTACACCGTTTAGTGCCACCGGCAGTAGAGAATGATGAGTGGGAAATTATTGAAGAAATCACAGACCCCACAAGTGATTGTGTCGCAGTAGATATCGATGGAGATGGGGAATTTGAGTATGGCACAATCACTCCATTCCATGGCGAAGATTTTAATATTTATAAAAAAATAGATGGGAAATTTAAGAAAATTTATACACTTCCGGGAACTCATAAATTTGGACATGCCATTTGGGGCGGTATTTTTAATGGCAAGCCGGCATTTATTGTGGGATTCCGAGATGCGGGAAAAGAGCTTATTTTGGTTGAGCAAAATGAAGAAAAGATTGAAGATCATTTGATTGATGCTAATCTTGGACCGGCAAATGTAACTGTAATACCTCATAAACAAGGAGATCTTATCTGTGCGGCAAACAGACAGACAGACCGTTACACTGTTTACTGTGCAGAATGATAATAACAAATAACTTAAAATAAATGAAAGCGTAAAGGAGAAAAAAATATGGGTAATGAAGTGGAAAAAACAGATGGAAGAGGTTTAGTATCTGGAAAATGGATCAGAACAAACAGAGAGATGACAAGAGAGCGTTGGATTCTTGAGTCTTTTCCAGAGTGGGGAACATTTTTAAATCAGCATATTGAGAACTATGAAGTGCCAAAGGGAGAAGTTGCTCTTTGGTGGTGTGGTGGTCCTTCATGGGTTCTGAAGACAGATGAAGGAGGTATTTTCCTTATTGACCAGTGGTGTGGACCATCTCACTATACGACAATTGATTATTGTGGTGTGTGTAAGCAGAACGGTGCAGCAAGTATGAACTGGCTTCGCCTGAATCCACAGGTAATTGATCCATTTTCATTTAATAGAGTAGATGGAGTTTTCTGTACACATGTACATAATGATCATTGTGATATTTATACTGTTAAAGGAACTATGCAGACAACAGATGCTAAATATGTAGCTCCGCCAGAAACTGTAAAGAGATTAAAAGAATTTGAGGTTCCGGATGACAGAATTATTACTGCGCATGTAGGCGAAAGCATTAAAATGGCAGGAGCAGAAATTGTATTCCTGAAAAACTATGATGATTGCGCAACAAAAACTGGAGATGGTCCTGCACAGCCATACGATGAGGTTGCAACTTCCTTCCTGTTCAAAACATCTGCTGGAAATATCTTATTCTTGGGAGATACCTGGTATAATGATGGATATGTTGCAATTGGCCAGAAGTATGATATTGATGTTGCTATTTTTGATATCGGTTGGAACGAGCCGGGTGCATTTGATAAGATGACACCTTATGATGGTGCGAGACTTGGAAAAGCATTAAAAGCAAAGGTCCTTATCCCAGATCATTGGGAGAACTGGGCAAACTCTTCTTCAGATCCGGATATGCTGGTAAGACAGTTCGAGGACCTGTGTGCAGATTGCTGCCCAGAGTGCAAAACTGTTATTATGCGTTGCGCTGGACAGTTCAACTATCCATCAGATCAGGACATCAAACGTTACAGATATCCAAGTCAGAAAGAAAACTTCCGTTTGGAGCATTCTATTTACGGAAAAGAGGCATAATAAGTAGTAAGCAGAGGGGCTGGTCATTTAGACCAGCCCCTCTGCTTACTACTTATTTTATAATTCACTCAATATCCAGTTCTGGCGGCTCATCCATAGTGTCGGAAACATATTTCCCATTCTTCTTACGCTGTCGGACGCATTCAGTAAGCAGATATTCGATCTGACCGTTGACGGAGCGGAAATCATCTTCTGCCCAGGCGGCAATCTGGTCATAAAGCTTGGCGGAAAGCCTGAGCGGAATCTGTTTCTTGGGCCGGGTGTCTTTTGTCTCAGCCATTAGTACAGACTGCCGGAATTAACCACCGGCTGGGCATCGTGATTGCCGCACAGCACTACGAGAAGATTGGAAACCATGGCAGCCTTCCGCTCCTCGTCAAGTTCTACCACATTGTTTTCATTCAATCGCTCTAATGCCATTTCTACCATACCAACAGCACCGTCTACGATCATCTTTCTTGCGTCGATGATAGCGGAAGCCTGCTGTCTCTGCAGCATAACCGCTGCGATTTCAGGTGCATAAGCAAGATAAGTAATACGTGCTTCGATAATCTCCAGACCAGCCTCAGCAACCTTCTGCTGAATTTCATCGCGGATACGTCCGGCTACGATTTCACTGGAACCGCGAAGGCTTCCCTCATCTGCAACTCCGTCACCTGTAGTGTCCACATTTGGCGCTACATCATAAGGATAGATGCGGACAATATTTCGAAGGGCACTGTCACACTGTAAAGAAAGATATTCCTTATAATTGTCTACATTGAAAACTGCTTTCGCTGTATCAGTAACGCGCCACATAACTGCGATTCCGATCTCTACAGGATTACCCAGGCAGTCGTTGATCTTCTGACGGTTGTTATTCAGAGTCATGATCTTCAGGGAAATCTTTTTGTTTACATAAGTAGAACTGGCAGAAGTGGCTGTTCCTGTGGCTGCAAGCGTGAAAACGGACTTGGCAGCATTTCCACCGTCTACGTCGCCGCTCTGGTTCAATTTCGTCTTCGCAGCGGGGTTTACAGCGGTGCAAAATGGATTTACCCAGTAGAAGCCGTCGTTCTTCAAGGTTCCCACATATTTGCCGAATAAGGTGAGTACAAGGGCTTCCTGCGGCTTCAGCACTTTAAGGCCAAGGAACGGGATCCATCCAAGTGAAGCCCAGATGATACCGATGACCATAAGGGGAAGCTGTTCGAAGGCTGCGCCGAATATTACAGCGGCTGCGGCCACGGCATAGAGCAGAATAAACAGCACCATCATTCCCATACCATTTTTCTTGTTGTCCAAAACTTTTTCTTTCATAGCAATCCTCCTGATAATGAAAATTATCTTTTACGAGATATAAATATGATATCATTCAGATATCAAAATGTCAATACATACAAGAGAGTTATAGAAAATTTTTCGTTTTTTTCCAGGTAAACAAATCGTCGATTGACGAAAATCCACATTTTAGTGTATATAAGAGAGTAACGCAAAAGAATTATGGAGGATATCATATAGTGGACGCAAAAAGGTTTGGGGCATTTATTTCGGAAAGAAGAAAAGAGCATCATATGACACAGGCCGATCTTGCCGGAAAAGTCGGAGTGACGGATAAGGCGGTCAGCCGTTGGGAGCGGGGACTTGGATTTCCGGATATTAATACAATGGAACCATTGGCTGAGGCACTGGATGTATCACTTTTGGAGCTGATGCGATCAGAAATGCAGACAACCGAAGGGGCTAACGTGAAAAAAGATGAGGCAGCAGAAAAAGATGGGACAGTAGAAATGAATGAAGCAGCAGAAAAAAACGGGATGGCAGAAAAGAGAGAGAAAGCAGAGAAAAAATACACGTCTGCAGAGGTGACTGAGATGATGCAATCAATGGAAGAAATACGAAAACAGCAACAGCATCAGGATAAAATCGCAGGCTATCTTGCGATACCGGTAATTCTGCTCATTGTGGCTGTGTTTAAATTCTCTGGTCATGCAAACCTTGGCGGTGCGTTATTTGCCGGGCTTCTTGGCGCGGGAGCTGCTGTGAGTGGATATTATCTGTGGGTGAATCGGGAAGATAAGGAAAGCAAAAGAATTTATGGATTTTTTACAATCACTCTGACCGGCATATTTTTCACAATATGTTCTTTCCTGGTTCCTGACGGATTCTGGGAACAACATAGACAGGAAGCAAGTCTCATCACATGTCTGGTGAATCTGGCGATTGTGATATACGCATTTGGATTTGCAGTAAAGAGAATGTGCAAGGAAAAAAAGAACCCGGTACTTATTGCTGTTGTGGTGGTTCTGGAGATTTTGATAACGGCGTGGACTTTACATGGCTTTGCTGCCAGGTCCATAGAAAATGCCATGGGAACCAGCAAGGGGGATGTGGCAGAACAGTACGCAACACAGCTGTTGCTCAATGAAAAAAATCTTGAAGAAGACTGGATACGGGGATATAGTTATGTTCAGATTGACCTGCATCCGGATATCTACCGTGTAGGTTTTTCCTATTATGCAGATCAAAAAGACGCAGAAGCGGGAAAAGAAAGCATATATGGCTATGATATTCAGGTGGATTCTGATTATAAAATTACGATAAAAGAAGGAAGTTCTGCAATTGGAATGGATTTGTGGAGTGAAAAAATAGAAGGGTAGATCGTATTTGAAAAAACGGGAGAAAAGAACATGAAAGTAGTAATTGCAATTGATTCATTCAAAGGGAGCATGAGTTCTATAGAAGCGGGTGAAGCTGCCGCAGCAGGCATTCGGAAAGTATATTCGGAAGCCAAGACCAAGGTTTATCCGCTGGCAGATGGCGGGGAAGGGACAGTGCGGGCACTGGCCCAGGGACTTGGGGGAAGCTTGGAGAATGTGACAGTTACTGGACCACTTGGAGCCCCGGTTGTCTGCGAATATGCAATTTGGGAGAAACGTAATATAGGCGGTTCAGGTAGAATTGATTTTGTGGGAAAAGAGATGATGGCTGTTTCAGAGAATGCTTCCGTAGTAGAAAATACTTCTATAATAGAAAGTAAACGTGGCTACAAGAATGAGAAAAAGTGCGGAAAGACTGCCATTATAGAAATTGCTGGTGCAGCCGGGATCACTTTGGTTCCACCTGAACTTCTGAATCCTATAAACACTACAACCTATGGTGTTGGAGAGGTCATAAAAGACGCCATTTCCAAAGGCTGCCGAAATTTTATCATCGGAATCGGAGGCAGTGCAACGAATGATGGTGGAATCGGTATGCTTCAGGCTTTGGGAGGAGAGCTTCTGGATAAAAGTGGAAAACAGGTGCCATTTGGAGCAGAAGGTGTGGAAAAGCTTGCCTCCATCAGTTGCAAAAATTTGCTTCCGGAATTAAAAGAATGCAGCTTCCGCATTGCCTGTGACGTGGACAACCCTTTATATGGGGAAAAAGGCTGCAGCTATATCTTCGGCCCCCAGAAAGGCGCAACACCGGAGATGGTGGAGCTGATGGACGGGTGGATGGAAAACTATGCAAAGATAACAGAAGAATATTTTGCAGATTCCAAAACCCAATTGGGAAAATTTAATTATGATCCAAACTACCCAGGCTGCGGAGCAGCCGGAGGCCTTGGCTTTGCCTTCCGTACTTTTCTTCATGGAAAACTGGAACCAGGTATAAGCATTGTCCTGGAAGAAATCGGCATAGAAAATCAGATAAAAAATGCAGACATCGTAATCACTGGTGAAGGTCGTCTGGATGGCCAGACCGTTATGGGAAAAGCGCCCATCGGAATTGCCAGACTTGCAAAGAAATATGGAAAGCCAGTGCTTGCCTTTTCTGGCTCGGTCACTGAAGATGCTGCCTCTTGTAATGAAGCTGGAATCGACGCTTTTTTCCCAATCCTCCGTCAGGTGACCACTCTGGAAGAAGCCATGGATCCGCAGACTGCACAGAAAAATATGGAAAGTGCTGTAGAGCAGGTGTTCCGGGTGATTAGGCTGAAAGAAAGGAATTGGTGAAATTATGGGCGGAAAAGTGCTGGAATTAGAGTCGGATAAACTGATTGAGCAAGGACTTGAGCTTGGAAGACTGGAAAATCAAATGGCTACAGCCGTCAAAATGTTGCAAGTGGGCAAGTATACGATTGAGGAAATTGCAGATATTTCTGGTTTAACGGTTAAAAAATATGTGCGTTGAAGGATGAAAAGAATCTGTGAGCCAGAGAAATATGGAGAAAAACCATGAATTCTGCAACTCCCCCCTCTTGACTTCTCCCACAAACAAGAGTAATATGAACTACAACGCAATGGCGCGTTAGTGTGATAACGCCGCCATTGCATTTTTTTTACCCGGAAATGGGGAAACAACCTCGAAATGAGGAAACACACCGATAAAATATCGGTGGTGCTGTGATTAATGAGTTTTTTACAAAGAGGAGGAAAGAAAAATGAAGAAGAGCTATTTATGGAGAAAAATGACAAGTGGTCTTATGGCAGCAGCTGTTACCGTGACAGCAATGCCGGGACTTGGACTTACAATGGTACAGGCAGAAGAGAAGAAAACATTAAAGGTAGCAATGGAGTGCAGCTATGCACCATACAACTGGACACAGCCAGATGATTCCAACGGAGCTGTTCCCATTTCCGGAAGCTCTGATTACGCATATGGATACGACGTTATGATGGCGAAAAAAATCTGTGACGAGCTGGGATACGATCTGGAAATCGTGAAACTGGACTGGGATTCCCTGGTACCGGCTGTCCAGTCTGGAAAAGTTGACTGCGTAATCGCAGGTCAGTCCATTACATCCGAACGTCAGCAGATGGTAGATTTCACAGAGCCATACTACTATGCATCCATTATTACCCTGGTAAAAAGCGACGGCGATTATGCAGATGCAAAAAGTGTGGCAGATCTGAAGGGCGTTACCTGTACTTCCCAGCAGAACACTATCTGGTATGATTCCTGCCTGCCGCAGATTGAGGACGCAAACATTCTTCCTGCACAGGAAAGTGCGCCTGCCATGCTGGTTGCCCTGGAATCTGGAAAATGTGACGCTGTTGTAACTGATATGCCTACCGGAATGGCTGCCTGCGTAGCTTACCCGGATTTCAAACTTCTTGATTTCTCTGGCACAGACGGAGATTTTGAGGTATCAGATGAGGATATCAACATTGGTATTTCCGTACAGAAAGGCAATACAGAGCTTCTGGATGCCCTGAACAGCGTACTGGATAAAATGACAGAGGATGATTACAAAGAAATGATGGACAAAGCAATTTCCGTACAGCCGCTGTCAGAGTAAGGGTTACAGTGATTTCGCTGCATTTGAGTCTGTTTGAAAAATCATTCCTGCATTTTGTAAGATTCACTTTGCAGGATATTTCGCAGACGGTCTTTGTAAATAAAGTCGAGAGAGATAGGAGAGAAAAATATGCTTCCTGAAACCTTCTGGGGCCGGATCCAGTATCTGCTCCAGCAATACGGCGCCTCCTTTTTATCAGGAGCCGGAAATACAATGATCATAGCCATTGTAGGCACCTTTTTAGGGTGCCTTATTGGCTTTATAGTTGGAATTATTCAAACAATTCCTGTAGATAAAAGGGACTCCGCCGTTAAAAAGACACTGGTTGGATTTCTCAAATTTATTATGGCATGCTACGTGGAATTTTTCCGCGGCACCCCAATGATGGTACAGGCCATGTTTATCTATTACGGAAGTGCTTACCTGTTCAATATCAACATGTCCATGTGGTTTGCGGCATTTTTCGTAGTATCTATCAATACCGGAGCCTACATGGCAGAAACCGTCCGAGGCGGAATCCTTTCTGTTGACGAAGGTCAGACAGAAGCTGCAAAAGCAATCGGAATGACGCATGTACAGACTATGATGAACGTAATCCTTCCACAGGCATTGCGCAACATCATGCCTCAGATTGGCAACAACCTGATCATCAATATCAAGGATACCTGCGTTCTTTCCATTATTGGAATTGTAGAACTTTTCTACACAACAAAAGGCGTAGCCGGAGCCTATTATACTTACTTTGAATCCTTTACCATCGCTATGGTAATGTACTTTATCCTTACTTTTGTATGCTCCAGACTGCTCCGCCTGCTGGAACACAAGATGGAAGGTCCGCAGAATTATGACCTTGCCACAACGGATACACTGGCTCACACAAGTGGTCTGTATTCCTACCCTAAGAAGAAGGAGGAGAAATGATCATGAGTGAAAAAATCCTTGAAGTCAAGCATCTGGGAAAAGCATTTGGCAGCAATCAGGTACTGAGAGATATTGATTTTTCCGTAAGTCCGGGAGATGTGACGTGCATTATCGGACCGTCCGGTTCTGGTAAATCCACGCTTCTTCGCTGCCTGAATATGCTGGAAACTCCATCCACCGGAGAAATCAATTATCATGGAACTGACATCACCAGTAAGAACGTAAACGTTCCGGAATACCGTTCAAAGGTAGGTATGGTGTTCCAGAATTTTAACCTTTTTAACAACATGACTGCTCTGAAAAACTGCACCGTAGGTCAGGTAAAGGTTTTGAAAAAGAGCAAAGAAGAGGCAGAGAAAAAAGCTTTGTATTATCTGGAAAAAGTAGGTATGGCGCCGTACATCAACGCCAAACCCAAACAGCTTTCCGGAGGTCAGAAACAGCGTGTGGCAATCGCAAGAGCCCTTGCCATGGAACCGGAAATTCTTCTTTTCGACGAGCCAACCTCCGCGCTGGATCCCCAGATGGTAGGCGAGGTTCTGGAGGTTATGAGAGACCTTGCACACGAAAGCCTGACCATGATCATCGTCACCCATGAGATGGCATTTGCCCGTGACGTTTCCAAGCGTGTAATCTTCATGGCAAATGGTGTTATCGTAGAAGACAGACCGCCGAAGGAACTGTTTGAGAATCCGAAAGACCCGCTGACAAAAGCTTTCCTGAGCCGCTTCCGCAATGCATGAGCCGGAAAGTCGCTTTGCAGATGGGGATTCTGCATTTTTTATCCTTACTTCAATAAGTTAATGTTCACAGTGGCGGTAAATGTGTGCTATACTGGACAATAGATTGGGAAGCTACTGAGAAATTTTATATTTAACCGTAATTGAATTAAGGAGAATCCATGATTGAAATAGGAAAAAAACAGAAGCTTATTGTGGCAAAGACCGTAGATTTCGGTGTTTACCTTGCAGAAGATAAAAATGCAGGCCAGGAAGACAGAGTACTTCTTCCAGCCAAACAGGTTCCGGAAGGAACCAGAGAGGGCGATGCACTGGATGCATTTATTTACAAGGATTCCAGGGACCGTCTTATTGCAACCACCAGAGAACCACTTCTTCAGGTTGGACAGACTGCTGTTCTGAAAGTGCTTCAGGTAACCAAGATCGGTGCATTCCTGGATTGGGGCTTAGAGAAAGACCTGCTCCTTCCATACCATGAGCAGACCAGCCGTGTGCGGGAAGGACAGGAGTGCCTGGTAGCCCTTTATGTAGATAAGAGCAGCCGTCTCTGCGCCACCATGAAGGTATACCATTACCTTTCTACCAGAACCCCATATGTAACAGGTGATTCCGTAAAAGGGCGTGTCTACGAGATCAGCGATCGTTTCGGTGTTTTTGTAGCTGTTGATGACAAATATTCCGCCCTGATCCCAGCCAGAGAAGCCAGCGGCAAATACCGCCCGGGCGAAGTCCTCGACCTTCGCGTTTCCGAGGTGAAAGAGGATGGCAAGATGAACGTCACAGACCGTCAGAAAGCCTACATCCAGATTAACGAAGATGCCGAGAGCGTCCTTAGCATAATCGAAGAATTCGCCGGCGTCCTCCCCTTCGATGACAAAGCCTCACCAGAAGTGATCAAACGCGAATTCGGTCTCAGCAAGAATGCCTTTAAACGTGCTGTGGGACACCTTCTGAAAGAAGGTAAAATTGAGATTAAGGACAAACGCATCTACAAGAAATAATGGAATCTGATACACCCTTTATTGGAAAATAATAAAACCTGCATACCATATTGGAATACCCGAATATGGTATGCTGTTTTTTTCTCTAAAACACGAACGGGTGTTTACCGGGGCTTGAACTTGTGTTAAACTATTTATTAATCATACTTGCTATTTAATGTGTTGGGAGGGTAAAAAGTTTTTCAGGAGGGACGCATTTGGGCAATGTGTATTACTCACTCGCCGGCGCAACGCTCCAGCGAACTAATCGCTAACTG
>NZ_JAJCIA010000110.1 GCF_020554845.1 Blautia faecis
CAGAGGGACCGAAAAGCAAACTTGGCCGTACTACGATGATGGTGTTGGCAGTTACATTGCATAACATCCCTGAAGGTATGGCAGTTGGTGTAATGTATGCAGGATTTCTTGCTGAAAATGCACAGATTACAGCAACAAGTGCACTTGCTTTATCACTTGGAATTGCTATCCAGAATTTTCCGGAAGGAGCGATTATATCCATGCCGCTTAGGGCAGAGGGTGAAAGTAAAAGAAAGGCATTTCTGGGAGGTGTACTTTCAGGAGTGGTTGAACCGATTGGAGCAGTAATGACGATTCTTGCTGCACAGCTGGTAATCCCGGCATTACCATATTTACTGAGCTT
>NZ_JAJCIA010000111.1 GCF_020554845.1 Blautia faecis
TTTTAGCAGGATAATATAAATGTGTAATATCTAATCTTAAGTTTATGATGTTGAGCATAGCTGGGGGATTAGGCTTTTCATTTATATTATATGTATATTAATTTTTGAATAATCTTTTGAGTTTCCATTTATAAAAGACAAGCCTAAAACAGACCTGCCTTTTTATATTTTATTATTTTTTACAGTACATACAATTTCTACCGATGCATTTCTGAATATGCTTATATTTTATATTCTTTATAAAGCTCCTCACGATACTCTTCATTCTCAGAGGCCTTCTCTGCATCCGAATAACGTTTGTTCTTCAGAAGAATATTCATA
>NZ_JAJCIA010000112.1 GCF_020554845.1 Blautia faecis
TTATAAGATCTTTTATTATGTGGCAAAATACCACAACTTTACCAAGGCGGCCCAGACGTTAAACAACAGCCAGCCGAATATTACCCGGGCCATGAATTGTCTGGAACAACAGCTGAATACCACTTTATTTATCCGTACCAACCGCGGCGTACAGCTCACTCCGGAAGGAGAACGGCTTTATACCCATGTGCTAAGTGCAATGGAGCAGTTTCAGGCAGCAGAAGAGGAGCTGGCAGACAGCTCCGGATTATCCCATGGAAGTGTAGCCATCGGTGCCAGTGAAACTGCCCTCAATATTTTCCTGCTGGATA
>NZ_JAJCIA010000113.1 GCF_020554845.1 Blautia faecis
TTTTGAATGATGATTCGTTAAGAATTTTCGAGAATCGTATGTGTTTCACTGTTTAATTATCAAGGTTGTTTGTCTGTCATCTCTTTTCGACAGCTTGTTCACTTTATCATATCTTTCAGATCTTGTCAAGCACTTTTTTCAAAAGTTTTTCAGACCCTCAAGAAGCTGTATAAAGTTGTTTGTTTCTGTCGTTCTGTTCAAGCGACTTGATTACTTTACCATAAGTTCAGTCGATTGTCAACAGTTAATTTAAATTTTCTGAAAACTATTTTATTTTTCAGTATTTCAGAAGCAATTCCTTGCGACA
>NZ_JAJCIA010000114.1 GCF_020554845.1 Blautia faecis
CTTCTGGAGTGAAAAATATGCCAAACGAGCAAAAGCAGAGCGTGAAGCTGCACTGACAAAAGCAAGAGACCTGGCAAAAAATCCAGGGAATTATATAAGAGCCACGTCTTATGGTGCTGCAAAATATGTCAAAAAATAGACTATGACAAAGAAACCGGAGAAATCCTTACCGCCTCTTCTGGGCTGGACATTGATGAGGACAAAATCCGGGAGGAAGAATCACTGGATGGTTACTACATGCTCTTAACCAGCGAAATGGAGACATCTGACGACGAGATTATCGATATGTACC
>NZ_JAJCIA010000115.1 GCF_020554845.1 Blautia faecis
CCTAAGAATGTGCAAATACTTCATAGAAATTATAAAAGCCGCTAATTTCCGGCAAGATTCCCATAAACTTTCGTTTCCGATACAGTATAGGGAAACCAATCACTCACCCACCCCACCTGTTGAAAGTTACTATGTACAAATAAGTCCAGCCAGTACACAGCATTCGGGCAATGGTGATTGCTCCAGCGAGCCATTTCAGGCGCGGTTTTAGCGTAGGCGAAATCCACTGCTTAGGTCGACTTAATCGTGAAGGCTCTCCTGAACGATTTAGTCGCAGTTAGCAGTTAGTTCG
>NZ_JAJCIA010000116.1 GCF_020554845.1 Blautia faecis
GAGCATTCGGCTGTTAACCGAAGTGTCGTTGGTTCGAGTCCAACAGGGGGAGTTTTTTATGGAAATGTTAGGCTCCATGGTCAAGCGGTCAAGACACCGCCCTTTCACGGCGGTAACAGGGGTTCAAATCCCCTTGGAGTCACTGAGAAAATTAAATAAAATGGCAATTTGGTGTGGCTTTACTCTGACATTTGGTGTATAATACAGTTTATAAGTATTGTGCCGATGTGGCTCAATTGGCAGAGCAGCTGATTTGTAATCAGCAGGTTATCGG
>NZ_JAJCIA010000117.1 GCF_020554845.1 Blautia faecis
TCTGGCGATGGTTACTATTTATACTTTTCTTTTATTTTTCTGTTGTTTTGGTTGTTATAAGGGAGAAAAGCCCGGAAATAAGGGGTTTTCCCCGGCAACCGGCTCGGCAACGGGATAGCAACAGGGGGTGCAACGGGCGGTCATTTTCAGAATGGAAGCTCCATCTGTTCTGTGACCTCCACAAAACCATCCATCGTTTTTTCAGACGGGTTGCCGGAGTCCGTTGCCGGGTTTTCACGCTCCCAGCCCTTTTGTCTGCCATATTCGGAAAA
>NZ_JAJCIA010000118.1 GCF_020554845.1 Blautia faecis
GCGAAGCTTTGAATTTAAGCCCCAGTAAACGGCGGCCGTAACTATAACGGTCCTAAGGTAGCGAAATTCCTTGTCGGGTAAGTTCCGACCCGCACGAAAGGCGTAATGATTTGAGCGCTGTCTCGACAATGCATCCGGTGAAATTGAAGTACCAGTGAAGATGCTGGTTACCTGCGCCAGGACGGAAAGACCCCATGGAGCTTTACTCCAGTTTGGTACTGGGGTCCGGTATTGCATGTACAGGATAGGTGGGAGGCTAGGAAGCAGT
>NZ_JAJCIA010000012.1 GCF_020554845.1 Blautia faecis
AAAAGCCGGGGCTAATACTTCAATTATTTTAGGACATTTTCAAAAACGCTTGACATTATTTTTTGCAGAAGAAAAAGCGTAGTTCAGATCTGTTTATTGTTTATGAAGAGAACAGATATGATTTTTACAATATATAGCAAATATCAAAATTTGAGAAAATAAGAATGAAATTATGGAAGAAATAAATGCTATATCTAAAATGCAACAAATAAAAATCTTAAAATTTGAGATGAAATGGTTGCATTATATAAAGAGAGAAGTATAATATTAGGTACATAGAATAAAATATTAAAAGGTAAAAAGAGAGCCAAGGAGTTGAGAGCCATGACGAAGTTTATAAGCAACGTGAATAAATATTTATCAGAAATGAAGATTAAGCAATCTTATCTAAGCATGGTTACAGGTATAGATAAGAATAAAATGTCGCGTTTATTGACTGGTTCACAAGAAGAAAGCGGTACAGATATGGAGAAGATTGCACGTGGACTTGGGAAAAGTATTGGATTTTTTTTGAAAGAATCTATGAGCATTTCACAGGTCGGAAGTTCTTCAATGAATAAAATTGCATTTTATGCTGGAGAACCTTCCAAGAAACAAGAGCAGATCGCCAAGCAGTTAGTGGAATTAATGGAAAATATTGATGAAGTAATCAGTGCAAACAGTCGTTTTGAAAATATAGCGAGGAGTTAAGTGATGAATATAGAGCGTTTACGAAAAATCATTGCATATAGTGATAAAAATCATGACGAAATCTACTCTATGATAAAAAGATTCTGTTCATTTGCCGGGATTGAATATGATAGTGATCTTCTTAATGTTCTGCAAATTGTGCGGTCCTCTTTTCAGAAAAAAGGATTTCTGGTTTTGGAAATACCTTTTGCCGATGATGAAATAGGCGCTTTGTGTTATAAAGGTGATGGATTAGGGTATGTTGTAATTAACACCTCTTTACCTAAGGTGAATACGAATTTTGCTATAGCACATGAAATTTATCATGTTTTCTGGGGCGAAAATGAATTTGTTTCAAAGGTAGAATTTTCAGACGATCATTATTATGAACATGAGGAAGAATATGCTGCAAATCTTTTTGCTGGGATGTTATTAATGCCAGAGATAAGTTTTAGAAGAATGTATTTGAAATTTAAAGAAGAATCTGACAGTAATGAAGTAGATACAATTATCCGATTAATGGCATATTATGAAGTTCCATTTATGGCAGTTTTGATTAGATGCCTTGAATTGAGATTGATAGCTGGAAATGCAGTTACAGAAGGATTACTTAATCATGATCGTACCCAGATTAAACAAAAATTAGCTGATCTTTGGTTGGACGAGGCCATAATGGAACCATCAAAAAAAGATGATTATCTGCACGTAGAAGCTATAGTTAAGAAGTTTGGAAAAAAATATGTCGAGGATGGATATATAAATGAGCGTACATTAGATAAAGTTCTTCATAATATGCGTGAACTATACCAGAAAATAAGGAGGGAGTAAGATATGCCAACTACATATACGGAAACTCCCGATAATTTTAATGAGATAGGTACTTTTGTTGAAAAAGAGATTAATGGCATAAAGAAAATTTTCTATCTGGCTCAAAGAGTTATTTTTTATGATGCATGCTCGTTTCAAAGGCATTCTCATTTGCCGGATAAAGAGATAAAAGTATTGATGAATTATTATAAAATACATGGAACAGTGGTATTTATCACGAAATGCATTTTGATGGAGCTTGCATCAGACAGGCATAGTTTAGCAGAAGAATATATTGCATTCATTAAAAAAATGGCTGAGGCAGAAATTAAGGTTGTGATATTTAATGAAGAATATACATATGACATTCTTTCAGAATGCTTTTCTACAAATGAAAGAATAAATGAGTATTTATCCTGGGCTGTGAGAATGGTAAAATCTCCGGTTAGTACAATAACAGAAATGTTGAAAAATGACGAGAAACTTACAGCAGAAGTGCTTGAATGGAAAAATTTAAGACAGTCTGATATATATCGTAGATTTTTTGCCACAGTGAGAGAAAACAAAGAACATGCGGATAATTTAGGGGAAGAACTTATTGCGATATGTGTACATATACTGTCACATCTTCCTGGAATCGTAGATGGGAAAATATGTGTACTGACAGATGATAAAGGTGCAGCATCAAAAATTGATTCCGCAGTAAAAAGAACAAACGTACAGAACAGAGGGGCAAAGATTATATTGTTTAGTACTCCTAAAGTGGTTCAGCATATGTTTCAGGAGCAAATAGAAATATCTGAAAATGAGATGATAAATATTATATCTCAAGGAACCTCTGGAAATATAGTTGTTATGGGAACAACGGCGTATGATTTTGATATTAATGTGAGCATATCCATGCCAAGTGAAGCGTTAGTAGGGAAAATAATGGAGCCAAATGGGATTAATATTATTTTTTGAGAAAAGCTCTGGGAAATGTAATTGGTAGGCTGTGGATCCAGAATAGGATAATGCCCGTTTGGAAAAAAAGGCATAAACAGTCATATTTTCCAATGACAAATCATTTTCCGGGTAGTATATTAAAACTAATTATCGTTTTCAGGGAGGTTTTTATTATGTACATTGCTTCAAAGGAACGTTACACCACAATGGAATACAACCGTTGTGGTGACAGCGGACTTATGCTGCCGAAGGTGTCACTTGGACTATGGCATAATTTTGGAGATACGTCTAAATTTGAGAATATGAGACAGCTGTGTTTTACAGCTTTTGACAACGGAATCACACAGTTCGATCTGGCGAATAATTATGGACCGGAGCCGGGGAGTGCAGAGATTAATTTCGGCAGGATTCTGAAAGAAGACCTGGGAAAATACAGGGACGAACTGATCATTACTACCAAGGCAGGATATGAAATGTGGGATGGTCCTTATGGAAACTGGGGCAGCCGCAAGTATCTTCTGGCAAGTCTTGACCAGAGCCTGAAGCGTATGGGACTGGAATATGTGGATATTTTTTACCATCATAGAATGGATCCGGAGACCCCTCTGGAAGAGACCATGGGAGCGCTGGCCAGTGCAGTGCAGAGCGGAAAAGCCCTGTATGTGGGACTTTCTAATTACGATGGAAAAACACTTTCACAGGCGGCGTCGATTTTGCAGGAAATGTATTGTCCTTTTGTGATTAATCAGAACCGTTATTCTATTTTTGACAGAACTGTGGAGAAAAATGGACTAAAAAAGACCACTGGAATTCTGAAAAAAGGTCTGATCACCTTCAGTCCTCTTGCGCAGGGACAGCTTACAGATCGCTACCTTAATGGTATTCCGGAAGACAGCCGTATCCGTACAGATGGCAGATTTTTGAAGGAAAGCAATCTGACGCCAGAGCGTTTGCAGCAGATCCGGGAGCTGAATGATATGGCTGCAGAGCGTGGCGAGAAGCTTTCGGAGATGGCTCTTGGCTGGTTGCTTGCACAGCAGGAGGTGACCAGTGTACTCATTGGAGCATCACGACCACAGCAGATTCTTGATAACATAAAAGCAATCCACTGTGCACCATTTACGGAGGAAGAGCTTGTGAGAATTGATGAAATTGCGGCTGAAAATACAGCCAGTACATCGTTTCGTAAATAACGATACCAATATGCAGACAAGTCAATATGGTGGTTACTTAATATTCGATGTATTAGATAACAAGCATGAAATCCCAGATATATCCAGAAGCCTGACAGTTATGAACAGTATTACAAAGAAGCAGATAGGGCTTTTTACGAGACGAAGAAAAACAATTATATTTTGCATAAGGAGAGGGACAGAAAATGATAATTCGAAAGGGAACACAGGCTGACCTTGTGTCAGTGGAACAGCTTTACAATGACATTCATACGGCAGAAGAAACAGGTCATCAGACCATTGGCTGGATCCGTGGTGTGTATCCTACAAGAGCTACGGCACAGGCCGCATTAGATGCCAAGGACTTGTTTGTTCTGGAGGATGCAGGTAAGCTCCTGGGAGCGGCCAGAATCAATAAAGCGCAGGTGGATTCTTATGCAGAAGGCGATTGGGAATTCGCAGCCAGGGATGAGGAGGTTTGCGTCTTCACACTCTGGTAGTTTCCCCCTCCGCTTCTGGAAAAGGCTATGGAAAGAAGTTGGTAAAGTTCTATGAGGATTACGTTTTAAGCCACGGCTGTCCGGAACTTCGGATGGATACTAGAGCGTGTTTGAAAAATCATTCCCGCAATCTGCACGCCTCACTTTGCGGTATATTTTGCCCGAATTCGGTTGTCGTAGCCCGCTACGACGCCCTCATCAGGACAAAATCTCCCACAAATTGTGACGCACATCTTGCAGAAAGCCTTTTTCAAACACGCTCTAACGCAAGAAATGCCGCTGCAAGAGGGCTGTATAAAAAGCTTGGATATAAGGGAATCGGGATTGTGCCTACAGAATTTAACGGGATACCGGATGTGCAGCTGGTATTGTTGGAGAAGCACTTGTAATAGTTGAAATTCCCTTTTAGGAAAAAAGAAAAGAGAGCAGGCGAGTTTGTAGAGATACAGATTTGTCTGCTTTTTTTATATAGAGTTCCATCCCCCCGGGGGGCTTGCGGAAGAAAACTGGTTTTGATAATATTTTAACATTGGAGTTTAATGCGGAGGATTTGAAATTGGATAAATTACTGGATGAAATAGAGAGTTATTGGAGCACCCGGACGGAAGGGTATTCTGAGGTGAATGAAAAAGAATTGAAGGGAATGCAGAAAAAGGCATGGCTGGAGACTCTGGAACGCGGATTTTTTGGAAAAAGGTCTGGGAAAAATGAGGATTCAGAAAACAATTCTGTGGAAAAAGAAGTTTTAGAAGAAGAATTTTCTGAAAAACAACATACAGACAAATATAAGGACCACCTGAGAATTCTGGATATCGGTACTGGCCCAGGCTTTTTCCCTATGATCCTTGCGGAAGCAGGATATCATGTAACAGCCATAGATTACACTCCGGGAATGTTGGAAAAGGCTGCAGAAAATGCAGCGAAATTTATCGGAGAAAAGAGCCGGAATATTGAATTTAAAAGAATGGATGCCCAGGCATTGGAGTTTGAAGATGAGAGCTTTGACGTGATCATTTCCAGAAACCTGACCTGGAATCTGCCCCATCCGGAAATGGCTTATAAAGAGTGGCTTCGGGTTCTGAAAAAAGGTGGAAAGCTTTTGAATTTTGATGCCAACTGGTATGGATATCTCTATGATGATAAGAAGCGTGAGGCTTACGAGAACGACCGCAAAAATGTGGAAAAAGGAAGCCTGGATGACCATTATCTGTGCACAGATATTGACCGAATGGAGAAAATTGCGCTGCAGGTTCCGTTGTCGGAGACCAAGCGTCCGGGATGGGATGTGAAGGTACTGGAAGCGCTTGGAGCAGCGCAGATTCAGGTGAATGAGGACATCTGGCAGCAGGTATGGAGCGAGGAAGAGAAGCTGAATTATGGATCTACACCCATGTTTATGGTGGAGGCTGTAAAATAGAAAAAGATATTATCAGTGATATACAGAAATTTGTACGAATTTAAAGATAAGTAAAGCGGTGTTGGTTGTAAGAATGAAGTATTAGAGTATTTAAAAAATAGGATAAGTTTTTATTGAATCGTAAGGAAAATTATTTGTAAAGATATTATTGGAAAAGGTAGAAAATAATGAGTGAAATAATAAATATAGGTGGCTTAAGTGCGGCACCAGGGCAGCGTGTCCATGGTTTTATTTCCATTGGAAATGGAGAATTTTCTCTTCCCGCAACAATTGTCAGGGGCGAAAAACCAGGTAAAACAGCTCTCATTACAGCTGGTATCCACGCTGGTGAATATGTGGGAATACAGAGTGCAGTAGAGCTTGGAAGAGACCTGAAAATTGAGAAAATGACAGGAACGGTAATTATTGTAAAGGTAGTGGCGAAAGAAGAATTTGAAAATCGGCACGGTTCTCTTTGCAGGGCGACAGGTGAGAATCTGAACCGCCTTTTTCCAGGAAAAAAAGAAGGTACTACATACGAAAAACTGGCGTATGCAGTAGTTGAAGAGTTACAGAAGGTGGCAGATTTTTATATTGATCTTCACAGTGGTGATGACTATGAGAAGCTGACTCCCTATGTGTATTATGCAGGTAAAGCAGCCCCGGAAGTGATGAAAATTTCCCGTCAGATGGCAGAACAGGTGGATGTTCCTTACATGGTAAAATCGGAGGTATCATCGGGTGGAAGCTATAATTATGCAGCATCCTGCGGCATCCCTTCCGTGCTTCTGGAACGGGGCGGAATGGGAGCCTGGGAGACAGAGGAAGTGCGTTCTATGAAGCGTGATGTACGCAGTATTTTACGGTTCCTCGGTATTTATGACGGACATAGAAGTATGCGGAAATATTATCCATTAAACGTAACGGATGTGCAGTATCAATCCGCCTCTTATACGGGACTCTGGTATCCCCAGAAGAAGGCAGGAGACCTGTTTACAGAAGGAGAAATTCTTGGCTATGTAAAGGATTACGAGGATAATATTCTGGAAACCTGTACCTCCTATGGGGACGGAGTAATCCTGTATCAGACTGGTTCCCTACAGGTGATTAAGGATGGTCCGATGGTAGCTTATGGCCGGATCAGTTATGAGGAAGACGACCGAAAAGAGAAGATTGCGGCCTACTGGACCAAGCGAAGCGACAGCTTTCTGGAGCAGAGAAGGGCAGAGTTACATAGTCCGCTGGCAAAGAGATGGCTGGAAGAAATTGAGAAATACCTACCTAAAAAGGCATTAAGTCCTGAAAAAAAAATTGAGGATGAAAGCAAGGAAAGAAAAGATGCAGTTGCAAAAATTAAGGAAAAAGAGACTGGTAATGGTAAACTTAAAATCCTGGATGTGGGCTGTGGAACCGGTTTCTTTACAATCCTTCTTGCAAAACAGGGACACCAGGTAACAGGCACCGACCTTACTCCGGATATGATCACAAACTCCCGGATCCTTGCCAAAGAAGAGCAGGTAACATGCGACTTCCAGGTGATGGATGCGGAGCATTTAACTTTCCAGGACGAGAGCTTCGACGTAGTCATTTCTCGAAACCTGACCTGGACCTTACCAGAAGCAGCCCAGGCTTACAAAGAGTGGTCCAGAGTATTAAAACCAGGCGGACTTCTCCTGAATTTTGATGCCAACTACGGCGCCACAAACTTCGCCGAAACCTCCGATCTCCCGGAAAACCATGCCCACAACCAGCTTGGAAATTCCCTGATGCAGGAATGCGAAGACATCAAACGCCAGCTTCCAATCAGCTCCTACCTCCGCCCCGCCTGGGATGTGGAAGAGCTTGGGAAAAATGATATGGAACAGATTTCCATTGACCTTGGACTTAGCAAAAGGGTATATAAAGAAAGAGATGAATTTTATAATCCGACGCCGATGTTTGCTATTGCGGCGAGAAAACAGAGCAATTCATAAAATTTTAAATAATATAAACGAAAATGTGCTTGAAAAATATTATTCAGGCACATTTTTTATGCTCTTTATGGAAGAACGGAAACATATTAAATTTCAGAAATAAGGGGATTGGGAAAAATTTTAATGGCATGTCCCTTTTTTGCCCCATGCCATGAGTTATACTATGGGACAGAAGCAAAAGTGAAGGAGCTATAGGAGGAATACTTATGTTAGCGTATAGAATTGAGGGAATTATTGGGGAGAGTCTGTGCAAAGATGAGAATGATAGAAATGCTGTTGCGGAGATGAAACATAAGTATGCAAATAGAAGTGAGGTATTTAACAACAGATTTGGTAAAAATGCGTATATATTTATTGCAGATACTTCAGAAGGAAGTATTACGTTGGGAGCGTTTGTGACGGATTTGCAGAAAATATCGGCTATTGTAGATTCCTATGCTCAGCATATGGGAATACAAATGACAGATATTGTCATATCAGAAGTAACATTAAAGAAATTATACGGACTTCTAAGTAAGGCTGAAAGTCAGAATTTTATCCAGGATACAAATGAAATTCTGGAGGAATTTGGGCTTGATGAGATTGTGGGGGATTATGTCCGGTATTTGGAATATAAAGAATATATTGTAAAGAAGGGCACTGCCAATCTGCTGCGATGCAATGAGGCTAAATATTGGATGAGTGATACCTTCCATTTGGAATTACAGAGAATATTTGCAGGAAGCGGCCATGAATCGGCATTGGGACATCCTGTTCACTATATCATTGAAACTGATGATGAGAGTACTAGGCGAATTATGCAGATTTATCTGCTGCGAAGCCTGTATACTCAAATGAGAATTAGAAGTGGGAGATTTAGTTGTATTGAAGTTGAAACAAGCCGAACTTTAAATGATGGGACATATGAATTGTTGTATAAAGCTTCTTTCGGTGGAAGTGTTGTGGTGAAGGTTCTTATGGAGGATAGTGAGGAAACAGACTATGCTACAGAGTTAAATGAGCAGATACAGCTTATTTGTAAAATGCTTAAAAAATATCGTAATCAGGTACTGACGATTATCTGCCTGCCAAGAGAATGCCAGCGGTTGAAGGAACTGTTCTATGAAGAATTGTCAAATGTATCTATTGTGGAATTAAAGGAGAAATTTGTGAAAGAAAAAGAGGCTGAACGGTTTCTTGAGAATCTGGCAGAAGAAAAGCAAATATCTGCTGATGCAAAGCTTGCCAATAAGATACAGGAAGGAAAAGGATACTTGGTACCAGAGCTTAGAGGAATTTTTGATTCCTGGTATGACCAGAAGCTGAAAACAGAGATTTATCCTCAGTACCAAGATGTTTTAACTATAAAGGCAGAGGAAATAAAGGCGATACCGAAAGGCACTGCCTATGAAAGATTGCAGAAAATGGTGGGAATTACCCAAATTAAAGCGGTAATAGAGAAAGCTCTTAATTATAATAAACTTCAGAAGATATATAGAGAAAAAGGAATAAAAACAGGACGTCCTGTTATGCATATGGTATTTACCGGAAATCCAGGAACTGCGAAAACTACAGTGGCAAGGCTGCTGGCTCAGATTATGCAGGATAACGGTTTACTTTCCAGAGGACATCTGGTGGAAGTTGGAAGATCTGATCTGGTGGGAAAATATGTAGGATGGACAGCAAAATGTGTAAAAGAAAAATTTAAAGAAGCGAAAGGTGGTGTATTATTTATTGATGAAGCTTATTCGCTTCTGGATAATCGGGCAGGTTCCTATGGAGATGAAGCAATCAATACAATTGTACAGGAGATGGAGAATCATCGAGAGGAACTGGTGGTTATATTTGCTGGATATCCTGAAAAAATGGAAGAATTTATTCAGAAAAATCCAGGACTCAGATCAAGAATAGCATTTCATGTTTCGTTTCCTGATTATAATGAATTGGAGCTTTGTCAGATTGCACAGCTTATGGGAAAAGAAAAGGGAATCGAGTTTACTCAGGAAGCTATGGGAAAACTACGGACTGTATTTAGATATATGGGAAAGAAAGATGACTTCGGAAATGGGCGATATGTACGAAGCATGCTGGAGCAGGCGCAGATGAATCAGGCGGAAAGGTTATTAAAAAAAGATATTTCTACTATTACGGATACGGAACTCTTTACAATAACGGCAGAAGATATTGAAATCCCCCTTATGGAAAGGGAAGAAAGAAGAGTGATTGGCTTTGCGTGTTAATGAGATAAGGCTTGCTTTCGCTCTGGGCGATAATTATAATTTAACTAATAATAGAGCTTACTGAAGGCATGCTCTGGAGCTGATTGGAGGAGAAAAATGGGTACAGCATATTCCAAGAAATTATTAGTTCTTTATATTCTGGATATTTTGCAGAAGTATACAGATGAAGAACACAGGCTAAGCCAAAAGGAGATACTGGAAATTCTGCGCAAAGAATATGAAATGATAGTTGATCGGAAAACTGTGCGAAGAAATCTTCTGAATCTGATGGAGTATGACTGTGAGATTGAGTGCAGGGAAGTGCTCAGGAAAAAAACTGATAGAAGTGATTCTTCTTATTTAGGAGAATGTGAAGAGGAAGAAGCGATTTGGACAGATTTCTATCTGAAACATAAATTTACAGATGAAGAACTGAGATTGCTGATTGATAGTGTGCTATTTTCCAGGCACATACCGTACCGTCAGGTAAAGGATCTGGTTGAGAAGCTGGAATCTTTATCAAATGTATATTTCAAATCCCAGTCCCAGTACATTTATCCTCCTTCTGAGAACCGCACAGATAATAAGCAGCTGTTCTATAATATTGGTGTATTGGATGAGGCTATTCGTAAGAATCAGAAAGTTTCTTTTGAATATGTGGAATATCACACAGATAAGAAACTTTATTCCAGAAAGAGAGAGGATGGAACGATTAGAATATATATTGTAAATCCATATCAGATGGCAGCACAGCAAGGCAAATATTATTTGATCTGCAACTATGATAAGTATGACGATATTTCCAATTATCGCATTGACAGAATCCGAAATATTCAGCTTTTGGATGAGAAATGTAAGCCCTTCGAATCCCTGACACAGTCAGGACATCAGCGTTTGAATCTTGCAGACTATATGAAAGAACATATCTATATGTATTCAGGCGAGAATTCGTTTGTAAAATTCCGAATTGCGAGGGTAATGCTTTCTGATGTGATCGATATGTTTGGAAAAGAAGTTGTCTTTTCTGACGAAACAGACACTCATGTGTCAGTAAGTGTAAAAGTAAATGAACGCGCTGCTGAGCAATTCGCCAAAAGCTACGGCCCGGATGTGATTATTCTTCAACCAGAACGATTGAGGGAGAAGATGAAGAACGATATGAAAAGATTGTGGGAAGCGTATAGGGATATGCAGGAAAGCCGGGAAGCTTGATGGATATTTATAAATTTGTAGTTTCAAATTCTATTCGAAATTATTTGAAAAGAATAAATTATAAGTTCAGTACGCAGGAAGCAGCATTTTTGGTTTGGTATTGTGAAACAGCAACTTTAGAAGAAAAATTTGGGGCATGGGAAGAAATTATTAATACTATGCCGAATTGCTCTATGCAGGAACGAATTGACATGGAGGCTATCCCAGATTTCCATAAATTTCTAATAGATTATATAAAGTTGCAAAAAAAGTTGTTGAATAAGTTTAAGACAGCAGAAAAAAGTATATATTCTTGCGAAATGTATCAAAGAAAATATACTGGTATTCATTATGAGCATAAAGTATTTAATCAGTATGATGAATGCGTTGCTTATGGTATAAAAGAATTTGATTCTGAATTGTGTGATAGAGCTGTTATTACCAAACACAAATGGGGGTGCAAAGAAGGGGAACGGCAAGACGAAAAATGCTATATTAACTCTTCTGGAGCTGTGTTGAGTATGGATTGTATGGTTAAAAATGATCAGGAGAGAAAGATAAATGCTGCATTTGATGGAATGTGGTTTGATTTTCCAACACCGTTTCATGCTGGAGATATAGTGTGCTCTCATTATAAACAGGCAGAACCATATGTACTGACTGGAATTTGTACATGGAATGCGAGCAGAATAAAACAAGAGTTGCCCAAGACAGAGTATACGGAAAGATATCTTTCAATGCGTGGGGAAATTCAGAAAAGAATTTATAAAGATGGAGATACAAGTGATATGGAGTGCCGTGGTTATGGTATTTCAATGGATGAATGCGTGGGGATATCTGTATGGAAAGAAATTCTGCCAATGCGTAGTTATTTAGAATTGGAGTATTATAGTTTGTCTCTAAGCGGAACAAACGATGTATTGGCATTGATAAGTGGGACTCTAAGAGGAGAATATAATATAGAATTCTTGCTTAATGCATACAGTATGCTTATATTTAAAAATAGCTTCGAAAAGAAATTGATGGAGCTTCAAACGAACTTTGGGAAAGATCAGGTGGCAGATATAGGAATATTTAAATAAGAGCATTTTTATATCTGCGATACATAGGAAGGGGAAAATAGAATATGGAAATAAAAAAGTTGGATGAAGATAAGTGTAAGAATTTGAAAGATTTATTTATTGAGTGGCATGAAAGACACGAAGAAGATGTTAATGAATTACGTATAGAAGTAAATAAATTAAAAGAAAGAGAATATAGTTGTCCTTCACCAAGAAAACTTACTAAGCTTTTAAAGGAGTTTGGGATTCCTGGATGTTTTTCTGAATGGTTTATAAAAGATGTTGATATGGGGAATGTTCCTAAAGCAGAGAATTGGGAATATGTTTTGAAAAATGCTTTTAATCTAGATGGTGGAAAGAAAAATTTTGAACCTGAACCCGGAGATTATCAAAATATTTTCCTTTTTAAGGAAGCAAATGATTCAGATAAAATAAGTTCAAATAGTAAAGATAGCTATCCATGTTTTGCAAGTGAGTTGGAAAAGGGAAATGTAAATCCATGGATTTATGAATGGAAAGATAAAACTTTTAAAAGCGGAATTCCGCGTAAATTACCTAAAGCGCTTTCTAAATATTTGACTGGAACAACTCAGGATGAGATACATAATAATTTTTTGAAATATGCTGCTTATATGAATATAAATAAACGAGGTGGGGAAAGTCGTACAGATGAACGGACTTTATTGAATTATGCATATTATTATAGAAATTATATCTTGAAAGAAATTGAATTGCTTGGAGGTGAGCAGAAACATATTAAAGTTTTTGTGTGTGGTAGCAGATATTATTTCGAAAATCTAATTAAAAATCTTGGGCTTGGGTTCAATGCCAAAGACATACAGCATGCGAAGTATTGTTTCATTAATATTACACACCCTTCGGCAAGAATAGGGGCTGATAAATTGTTTGAAGAAATGAACATGGAGGAAGTATTTGGTGCAAGATTAAAAAAAGAAAATCCCGTTTGTGTGGATAAATTTGTTTACTATTAAATTTTTATTTGAAAAGGATAAAACTACATGAATTATGTGATATCAGATATCCATGGATGTTACAAGGAGTTTAAGACACTTTTAAAGAACATAGGGTTTTCTTCAGCAGATACATTATTTGTTCTAGGAGATATGGTAGATCGCGGACCAGATCCAATCGGAGTACTGAGATTGATGGCTTCTTATCCGAACATCTATCCACTTGCAGGAAATCATGAATTTATTATGATGAGTATTCTTCAAAAGTTAATGCAGGAAATTAGCGAGGATAATATTGAATCTACTCTTACAGAAGAATTTTTGCATAAATATAATTTATGGATAGAAGATGGTGGTGCCACTACTATAAATGGATTTAAAAAGCTCCCAAAAGAAGAACAGGAATTTTTATTAGATTATTTGAATGACTTGTCTGTTTATGAAAGGATAACAGTAAATAACCAAAACTATATACTTGTTCATTCTTTGCCAGATAATTTACAGAATGGAAATGATTTAAATTATCAGATTGAAGAAATTATATTTGGAAGACCTGATTTTACAGCATCGTGGAATCAGGAGGATATCTATATTATTGGACATACTCCTACTTTCAAAATTCCAGGAGCAGAATCTGGAAAAATATATAGAAGAAATAATTTGATTGATATTGACTGCGGATGTGTTACCGGACATGCATTATGTGCGTATTGTATTGATACAGGAGAAACGTTTTATGAACCGTTTTTTGTCTGAAACTGGTAATAAAGTACAGGCGCATAAGGGAGTATTTTGGCTTATTGAGGATAAATTGCTTACTTTTCCTTTCGAGAAAAACAGATATCAATCCTCAGTTTCAAAATCGGGCGATACATATGTTCACAAATAATTGTGGAAAGAGATTTCTAATTCAAAAGTTTCATACAACTTTTATCCAAGAGGCAGAGTTGAAATTAAGAAATGTGGAAGTTCAATTGTTTATATGAATCCCAATATTGCAGAGGAGTATGTGAAGCAAATTATGGATGATTTTGGACTATATGAGTATCCTAAAATAATATATGATAATAGCTTGCATTATAAATGTTATCTGGATGATGGTTGGCGAGCAGAGTGAATACAAATGTATTTTTGTGATAAACAAAAGAAATCTCATACTATTTATAAATAGCAAGAGATTTCTTTGATGAAAACTTATAAAAGAATTACAGGAAATTCAAATCACATAATCCGAACTTGTCATATGGAGGAATGCCATTGTTTTCTCACTCTTGGGCTGTGAGAAGAACTCTTTGGATGGTCCCTCTTCTACGATAACACCGTCCTCCATGTAGACTACCCAGTTGGCAACTTTTCTGGCAAAATCCATTTCGTGGGTGACTACGACCATGGTGGTTCCTTCGTCGGCAAGCTTTCTCATAACATCCAGAACCTCGCCGGTAAGTCTTGGGTCAAGGGCGGAGGTTGGTTCGTCGAAGAGAACTACTTCCGGATTGTAGGCGATGGCTCTTGCGATAGCTACACGCTGTTGCTGCCCACCGGAAAGCTGGTCCGGATAGAAGTTGGCGCGGTTTGCCATGCCTACTTTTTCCAGCATTTCCATAGCTTTTTTCTTCGCTTCTTCAGGAGAATTCTTACGGGCAATGGTAAGACCCTCCAGTACATTGTCAAGTGCTGTTTTGTTGCGGAAAAGATTGTATCCCTGGAAGACAAAGCCCATTTTCATTCGTAACTGCCGGATCTCTTTCCTGGTAACAGCAGTGATATCTTTGTGGAAATCATCGAAGGTGATTTCTCCTTTATCTGCCTGCTCCAGAAAGCTGATACAGCGGAGAAGGGTTGTCTTTCCAGAACCGCTGTTTCCCAGAACTGCGATCACAGAACCTTTTTCAACTTTGAAATCAACACCTTTTAATACTTCGTTTGATCCGAATTTTTTATGGATATTTTTTACTTCCAGCATATTTTTTTCTCACATTCTTATATAGAAATTTGGTAATTGATAACAGGGTATTATGAAGAAACTTAAAAGTCTTTCTTCTGTAGCAAATGATATAAAATACGAGTTGTTCACATATGGTGATGCTGCCGAAGGCGACATTAATTATACTTCGACCTTTAAAATATCATTAAAGTAGTTATTGGCAACCATCAGTACACCCATAGCTGTGATAACTACGATTTCTTCTTCTGTAAACTCTTCTTTTAATTCAGTATAGATTTCATCCGGAATGTTTTTCGGATCTTTTGCAAGAGCGCGGCCAAAAGAAATAAGTAATTCTTCCTTCTTTGTAAATTGAAAATTGTCGAAATCAATACCATTATCTTTCAGAAGCTTTCTGAAATAAGTACTGCATACCAGGCAGTCATTTTCTTCGGAAATTGCATATTCAAAGAAGTCACCGGCTCTTTTTCCAATCAGTCTCTGCAGCTCCCGGTCAAGGGTGTAGGAGCTGTCTTCGATGGCTTTGAAAGCTTCTGCATTATGGAGAAGAGTAAGCTTTTCATTAGTGAGCCTATAGCCCTGTGCAAGATGGTTTCTGATTACTTCTTTCTCTTTTTCCCCTGCTGTTTCCGGGTCGATTTTTGAAATATAAGACATAATTATTCTCCTTTCACTGGCGTAGGAGCATTCCATACCAGCTTTTTCTCAAAATAGTTTTGTACCCATGTAAGGACGGTACAGATTATAAGGTAAATAACAGCAGCCTCGCAGTACAGGGCGAAGGGCTCGTAGGTTCTGGCGGCAATCTGCTGTGCGGTGGTGAACAGCTCCACAACTGTGATACTGGAGGCAAGGGAAGTGTCCTTGGTAAGTCCGATCAGTGAGTTAAACAGTGGTGGAAAAGCGATTCGGAATGCCTGGGGCATTACAATCCTGGTCATGGTCTGGCGGTAACTCAGACCCACCATATAAGCAGCTTCTGTCTGTCCTTCTGGTACCGCCTGGATCGCAGATCGGAAAATCTCAGCGTTGTAAGCGCCAAGGTTCAGGGCAAATGCAATCACAGCGGATGGAAAAGCGTCCAGGATAATTCCTACAGACGGCAGGCCAAAGAAAATGATGAACAGCTGTACAATAAGTGGGGTTCCGCGGAAGACCCATATGTAAAATCTTGCGAACTGCTTCAGTCCTTTTACATTGGCAATCTGTACCAGGGCTAGAAAAAGGGCGATGATGCAGCCAAAAACAAAGGATAATAAGGTAAGGGGGATTGTAACTTTTATTCCGGGTATGAGGATTCTGGTAAAGGAAGATACCAGAATCCCTGCTAATCGTTCACTCATAATTGTTTCCTTTTACTTTCAATTGTTGGATGATTGTCTGTTGTTCTGGACAACAGCTGTGGCAAAGTAATTAATTCTCATCAGTGCTTTCGGCTGATGCATCCTCAGAAGCGGTGTCTGTATTGTCTGCATTTTCATCCTGCGGCTGCGTGAAGTCTGTGCCGAAGTAATCCTCAGAAAGCTTGCTTAAAGTTCCGTCTTCTTTCAGTTCGTCAATAGCGTTCTGAACTGCATCATATAAAGCTGTTTCCCCTTTCTTGATCGGGACAGCGTAGGTATCTACAACGTCCGGAATTACGAAAGCAACTTTCAGATTTGCATCCGGGTGCTGCTGAAGGTATTCATTGAATACAACAGAGTTAAAGGTTGTGAAATCAGCGCGTCCGGATTCAATCAGGGAAACTGCTTCGTCTGCTGTACTGATCTGAACCAGAGATGCACCGGCATCCTCCAGAATATCAAGGTAAGCGGTTGTAGCAGTGTTTGCTACTTTTTTGCCATCCAGGGAAGCCATATCTACGATATCATCATTGTCCTTGGCTACTACGATCTGCTGTGTGATGTAGAAATATGGTCCTGCGAAATCGTATTTCTCTTCACGCTCAGGGGTGATACTTACTGCATTAATTACTGTGTCCAGACGTCCGCTGTCGATTCCTGCAAGAAGGGAATCCCAGTCAGATTCTGTGAAATCTGCTTCCACACCAAGCTTGTCTGCAATTGCCTTTGCTACCTCCACGTCAAATCCGGTAAGCTCTCCGTTGTCGTCATGATAGGTGTATGGAGGATAGGTTCCTTCCACACCGACTTTCAGTTTTCCTGATTCCTGAATCTGTGCAAGCTCGTCATCAGCTGCATAAGCCATACTGCATGTTGCCAGAACTCCTGTTAATACTGCTGCAATTCCTAAAGTCAAGATGCTTTTTTTCATAATTTTATCCTCCTCCGATGTGTTTCCTATTTAGTAACTAGGATTAATATGGATTGAATAATAGCATAGAAATCTGGCGTTGTCTAATATGGAATAAAGATAGCTGGCTATAGGTAATGACTATAATCTGTCTAAATTGAGAGTACACGGCTTGACTTAATAGGAAGATATGGTAAAGTGGAAGAAAGAAGTTTGGTGGGAGTGAGGCTTGATGGAAAATACCGGAATCAGAGATGAAGTAATACAGGAAATTTATACACTAGCTGAAAAATATAATATCAAGAAAGTAATTCTCTTTGGGTCAAGGGCTCGTGGAGATTTCAAAAGGACGAGTGATATTGATCTTGCAGTCAGTGGAGGGGATTTTTGCAGATTTGCATTGGATGTAGATGAGGAAACGCAGACTTTGTTAGAGTTTGATATAGTGGATTTAGATGGAAATGTACAAGAAGAACTTTTAGAGTCGATTCGTAAAGAGGGAAGGATATTATATGAAAAAATATGAGAATTTTTGTGCTTCATTAAGGAATATGAAGGAAATTTATAATTATATGGAGCCATATGATAATGTAGTTTTGACTGGATTGGTAGGTTTATATGAAATATGTTTTGAGCAGTCCTGGAAAATGATGAAAGAGATATTGGAATTACATGGATATGAAGAAGGGGCAACCGGATCTCCGAAAATAATATTAAAAACAGCATATAAGGCTGGAATGATCAAGGATGAGGAATTGTGGCTTCAGGGACTTCAGGCAAGAAACAATGTGACACATTCTTATAATCAAAATATAGCATTAGGAATTGTAAAAAATGCAAAAGAAAAATTTTATGACATGTTTATAGAGCTGAAAAGAGAAATTGAAGAAAACTGGCTTGAATAAAATGAATGAAAGTAGGTGGGGAAAGACAGGAAATTTTATCCCCCTGGGAGGCTTGCGGGAATTTATAAATATGGTATTCTAAACGGGACACAGAAAAAGTGTTAATTCTGTTAAGCAATTGTGTGACTTATCTCCGCGTTTAAAGTTACACAGAAGGTCTGCAGACAGTTCCGGACTGTCTGTGAGACAAAGGACGGCAGCTATTACTCCGCAAAAATAGCTGCCGTATCTTTCGTAATGAAGTTTTCGCCAGAGAGGGAAAAGATATGTTTGATCTGAAACAATTGAAATATTTTATAGTGTGTGCTGAAACAGGCTCTATCAGCGAAGCTGCCAAGCTTCTTTATACAACCCAGCCCAGTGTGAGCAAGGCAATCAAAGCGCTGGAGGAAGAAATGGGGATTGTATTGTTTGAGCGTATGCCAAGGGGAATTGCGCTTACGGTGAAAGGCCGGGAGGCATACCGATATGCGTGCAGGATCATAAATGATTCCCGGATACTGGAAGAGATGAGCCATGGGAATATGGCAAAATATCTGCGGATTTCATTGAATCCCAGTTCCTGGTTTACGAATCAGTTTGTTGAATTTTATAAAAAGAATTACGAAAAAGATTATCATTTTGAAATTTATACAGCCGGAGTACGGAATGTAATGGAACGTGTGAGGGATTATCTGTCTGATATTGGCTTTGTATATGTAATGGAACAGCAGATGAAAGAATTTCAATATGAATTATCGAAAAACCGTCTGGTGTTTAGTAATATGCAGGAGAGTGTGGCAACTTTTTATCCTGGAAGATTGAATCAGTTATATCAGGGAAATCCGAAAACAAAGGACAACGTGAGTCTGAAAGAACTGAAATCCCAGCGCTTTATCCAGAATTACCGTGATGAATTCCTGGAACTGGGAGACAGGGAAAAAAAGGGTGTGTTTAGTTGGGAAGACCTGGATGTATCCGTTATTACAAACAGTGACTATATTATGGAAAAAATGTTAAGAGAAACAGACCTTTCCAATATCAGCGGAAGTTATCTTTCAGAGGATAAGAAAGCAGTAAATAAAGGAATCCCGTTGGAATTTAAAAAGAATAAAATCTATTTTGGATATGTAAGAAGGAAAAATGATGAACCGAATGAAATGATAGACGAATTCCTGGAATTTCTAAATGAAAAGCTGAAGATGGATAATGAAAATGAAAGCTTTAAGTAAAAGATGGATGAAATTGATATTAATAAGCAAAATAAAGGAAAAGGGAATACGCTAATTAATACTGATATTCCAAAATCAATGAAAACCATGCAAAATCGGAATAGCTCATAACCCCCCGGGTGGGTTGTGGGCTGTTCTTTTTTTTGCTAAACTAAACAAAATTCCCAGGCAAAGAGGTTTGCATGTTGCTATTTACAAATGAATGGTAGTATTTGTAAGGCAGGACTCTTTCTTGCAAAACCATGCAAAGATTAACGATAGACACCTGCGCAGGCAGGTGTTTTTAACGCAATAGGAAATTTCGTCGGAATTCCCTGCTGCATGAAGGGTACAATCATTTTTGAAAAGGAGCAAAGCGTAGATGATATGAAGAAATATGCAATCAGGCGTCTGCTTCAGCTGATCCCGATTCTGTTTGCCATTACCTTTTTATCCTATGGAATGATGCGAATTGCGGGTAGTGATGTGGTTACGCAAAAAATGGAAAATACAGGAGCTGTGGTATCAGAAGCCACATTGGATGCCGCCAGGGAGCAGCTGGGACTGGATAAGCCTTTTTTGACCCAGTATTTTGTTTGGCTTGGTAAACTGCTCCGGGGAAACATGGGAAACAGTTATGTATCCGGATTCCCTGTTTTTGATACCTTTATATCGAAACTGCCGGCTACATTGCTTTTGACATTAACCTCCATAGTACTTACCATCGTTATTTCCATTCCGCTTGGAATACTGGCAGCTGTAAAACAAAATACGATTGTGGATTATCTGATCCGGGTATGCAGTTTCATTGGAAACAGCCTTCCCAACTTTTTTGTATCCCTTTTGCTGATGTATTTTCTCGCTATAAAGGTAAGGATTTTTCCGGTTATAGCCAAAGATGTCAGTCTGAAAAGTGTGGCAATGCCTGCAATCACATTGGCGATTGCCATGTCTGCAAAATATCTCAGACAGGTGCGGGCAACTGTGTTGGATGAATTGAGCAAAGATTACGTGGCAGGAGCAAAGGCAAGAGGTGTGAAATTTTCTGTTACATTGTGGAAAAGCATTATGAAAGCTTCCCTGGTTACAATACTCACACTGTTAATGCTGTCTGTTGGAAATCTCCTGGGAGGAACCGCAATCGTGGAATCTATTTTCATGTGGGACGGTGTTGGAAAGATGGCTGTAGATGCTATTTCCATGAGAGATTATCCAATTATACAGGCCTATGTAATGTGGATGGCAATTATTTATGTAGTTGTAAACCTGCTTACAGATCTGTCTTACCGGTTCCTGGATCCGAGAATTCGTCTGGGAGGTGTGAAGCAGTGAGTGAGATGAAGGATAAAATGCAGATTAAAGTATGTAGTGGAGAAGCTTCCACAAAAAATGAACAGAGCAAGAATGCTGAAGGGAAGAATGCGCAGAATAAAAATGGGGAAAAGTCAGTAACTGTACGTGTTCAGAAGATAAAGAAAAACCATATAAAACAGAAGCTGATTTTTTTCCTTATATTGGCAATCGGACTTGTAATCGTGGCGCTTTTTTCAGAACGTCTCTGTCCATATGATCCATACGCCCAGGATTTGTCCAGTGCCCTTCAGCCTCCAAGTATGGCCCATCCAATGGGAACAGATACATATGGAAGGGATATGCTTTCGCGTGTGATCAGTGGAGCGAGGGCAAGTATTTTTTCCACATTTATACTGGTAGCTGTGATTTCCATATTTGGAACGGCAGTAGGTGTATGCTGTGGATTTTATGGTGGAATTATTGATTCCGTAATGATGCGGATTTCAGACGTCTGTCTTGCATTTCCTGGTCTGGTATTTGCCATGGCAATCGCTGCTATCCTTGGCGGGGGAATTCAGAATGCGATTATTGCGCTGGCGGTGATCAGCTGGCCGAAATATTCCCGTATTGCAAGAAGCCAGACACTGGCGCTGAAGAATGAACCCTATATTCATGCGGCAATCCTTGCCGGCGATAGTTCCTGGCAGATTATGCTAAGACATATTCTTCCCAATATGATGGGGCCTGTTCTGGTAACTGCCATGCTGGATATCGGAACCATGATGATGGAGCTGGCAGGACTTTCCTTTCTGGGACTGGGAGCCCAGATTCCTACAGCTGAGTGGGGAAGTATGATGAGCAGCGGCAGAAGTATGATCCAGACCTATCCGTGGGTTGTATTGTCACCGGGAATTGCCATTTTTATTTCAGTTGTTATTTTTAACCTGTTAGGAGATACCGTCCGGGATTATCTGGATCCGAAGAATAGTCACTAAGAGCCTGTTTGAAAAATCATTCCTGCAATCTGCACGCCCCACTTTGCGGTATATTCTGCCCTCTTTCGGTTGGCGTAGCCCGCTACGCCGCCCTCAATCGGACAAAATCTCCCACAAATTGTGACGCACATCTTGCAGAAAGCCTTTTTCAAACACGCTCTAAGAGAAAAAATATTTTCTAATAAATTAATACAAAATGAGGAGGACAAACATGAAAACGAAGAAAATTTTTGCAGCATTATTGACTCTTGGCTTAAGTGTAAGCCTGACAGCAATGCCTACACTGGCAGAGGACAAGAAAACATTTGTATTTGGAGATACCACATTTAATGCGGAAAATGAGGAAGCAGATATCAATCCACAGAATACCTATGCTGGATGGGCATGTATCCGTTATGGTATTGGAGAGACATTATTCCGTTATTCTGATACTATGGAAATCGAGCCATGGATTGCCAAGGAATATGAAAATATTGATGACCTGACCTGGAAAATCACCTTAAATGACGGTGTTGTATTTTCCAATGGACGTGCCTGTGATGGAGAGGCCGTAAAGGAATGTCTGGAATCCCTGATTGCAAACCATGAGCGTGCAGCTGGTGACCTTTGCATTGACACCATTGAAGCAGATGGAAATACCATTATCATTAAGACTACAGAACCGAAACCGGCGCTGATCAATTATTTAAGTGATCCTTACGGATGTATCATTGATGTGCAGGCAGGAATCACAGACAATGGAATTGTAATTGGTACAGGCCCTTATGTAGCAACGGATCTGGTGACGGATGATCATCTTACCCTTGTAAAGAATGAGAATTACTGGAATGGTGATGTAAATATTGATGAGATTACAGTTCGTACCATTTCTGATGGAGATACACTGGCATTTGCCCTTCAGGCAGGTGAGATCAATGCTGCTTATGGTATGGCATATGCAAGCTATCCACTGTTTGAAAATGATGATTATACATTTTCCAGTACTGCAACCAGCCGTGCATTTTATGCATGGATGAACTTTGAAAGCCCGGTAACCTCTGATCCGGCTGTTCGTAAGGCAATTGCAATGGGAATCGACAAAGACAGTTTCGTATCTGTACTTTTAAATGGCTATGGATATCCGGCTGTAGGAGCCTTCCCGGATACCTTCTCTTTCGGTGGCCAGAATCTGACTACGGAAAGCTATGATCCGGATGGAGCGAAAAAGGTATTAGAGGATGCAGGCTGGGTAGATTCCGATGGTGACGGAATCCGTGAAAAAGATGGTCAGAAGCTTGTGATCCGCTGGCTTACCTATCCAAGCCGTCAGGAGCTTCCTCTTCTTGCGGAAGCTGCACAGGCAACACTGAAAGACATTGGTATGGATGTACAGGTAAATTGTACTTCTGATAACAATACCATCCGTAAAGATCCTACTTTATGGGATGTATATGCAAGTGCCATGGTAACAGCACCTACAGGAGATCCACAGTACTTCTTTACTTCCTGTGCGCTGGACGAGTCTGTTTCCAATAACGGACATTATCATAGCGATAAGCTGGAAGAACTGGCAGCTGAAATAGAGACAGAATTTGATGTGGACAAACGTGCAGAGCTTGGAATCCAGATGCAGCAGACCGTTCTGGATGACAACGCATATGTATTCTGCTCTCACCTGAGAATGAGTATGATTTCTCAGTCTAATGTAACCGGATTGGTTGCACATCCATGTGATTACTATGAGCTGACAGCAGATCTTGATATTAACTAAAAGGATAAATCAGTAAGCAGCTATTAAAAAAAATAAACGGAGCGGATTTTCAGAGTAGACAAGAATTAATAGCATGACAGAAAAAGGAGAAGACTTTAAAGTGAATGAAAACGAAATACTGACCTACGATTCTGTGGAAATATCATTTGGTGGAAAAGCAGTGGTTCATGATGTGAGTTTCTCCTTGAAACCAGGTGAGATTCTGGGGCTTGTAGGAGAGTCTGGCAGTGGAAAAAGTACATTGATCAAGGCTGCCATGGGACTTCTTGGAGCAGACGGACTTGTGACAAGAGGTGATATCTGCTATAAAGGACAGAATATCTTGGATATTCCGGAAAAGGAAAAAAGAAATATCCGGGGAGCTGAAATTGGAATGATCTTTCAGGATGCCGGGGCTTCCCTTTGTCCGATCCGTACAATTGGAGAACAGATTTATGAAAGCATACGTGCCCATAAAAAGGTTACCCGGGCAGAAGCCAAAGAACAGGCAATGGAGTTATTTGAAAAATTAAATTTCAAAGACAGTGAGAGAGTCTGGGACAGTTATCCCTTTGAATTGTCCGGGGGAATGAATCAGAGGGCAGGAATTGCCATTGCCATGCTGATGAATCCTCCCATATTGTTTGCGGATGAACCTACCAGTGCCCTGGATGTAGCAGTGCAAAGGCAGGTAGTAAATGAAATGCTCCATTTAAGAGACCTTTTCGGAACTGCAATCGTGATTGTAACCCATGATATCGGAGTGGTCAGTGCAATGGCAGATACCGTGCTGGTTTTGAAAAATGGTGAAGTACAGGAATATGGAGCTGCCCGTGAAATTCTTGAAAATCCGCAGAAACCATATACAAAGAAGCTGCTTGCAGCAGTACCAAAACTGCAAAGAGGAGAACGGATATGAGTGTTCTTTTAGAAGCGGAGCATTTGACAAAAATATTTTTACAAAAAGGCAAAGAACCATTTCAGGCGGTTTCTGATGTGAGTTTCACTCTTGCAAGTGGAGAAACACTGGGAATCGTAGGAGAGTCTGGCTCTGGGAAAAGTACGCTGGCAAAAATGCTTACACGTTTGACGGATATCAACAGTGGAACCTTAAAATTTGAGGGCAAAAATATCACGAAGCTGAAACCAAAAGAGTTAAAACCTATATATGGGAAAATCCAGATGGTATTTCAGAATCCCACAGGTTCTTTTGATCCAAGAAAAACTCTGGAGGACGGAATTGGAGAGAGTCTGAGAAACCGTGGAATGAAAAAAGCTGAGATAGAAAAAAGAGTAGGAGAGCTGTTGGAACAGTGCGGCCTGGACAGAGCATTTGCAAAGCGGTATCCACATGAGGTAAGTGGTGGACAGTGTCAGCGTGCAGCGATTGCCCGGGCTCTGGCTGTGCAGCCTCAGATTCTGATCTGTGACGAAGCCACAAGTGCTCTGGATGTTACCATACAGAAGCAGATTATGGAGCTGCTGGTAGAATTGAAAGAAAAGCATGGCTTGTCTTTTATTTTCATCTGTCATAACCTGGCACTGGTTCAGATGTTCTGTGATAAGGTGCTGGTTTTAAGTGAAGGAAAAGTAGTGGAAAGCGGAACACCGGATGACATTATTAACCATCCGAAGGATCCCTATACCAGGATGCTGGTAGAAGCTGTATTTTAAAATTTATTTATTTTCCATGATACAGAGTGCGTTTAAAAATCTTTTAACAAGAGTGGACGAATTTGAAAGTGGAAAATGGTATTCCAATATAGTGATTTTACATGCAAAATGAGAATGGGTAAATATCCCCCCTGGGAGCTTGTGGCAAATCTTATATCTGTTAAAATAAGTTTAGCAGAAAGGCAAAGAAAGCCAGAAATGCGAATTCTTATACATAGTTACATGTAAGACCTCCACTAATTATTACATGTAAGATTTTCTTTGGAAAACAGTTGTAAGTCTTGTCACTTATGACTGCTTTTCTTTTAGGTAAAAATGAGGCATCTAGGTGGAAAGGATTTGTTACGGAACAAAAAGTGGACAGTAAGACAGAGGTTACTGAGAAGGTAGGGAAAAGCGTTTGGGGCTGCAAGTATATTCTGCAACAACCAAAAAAGGAGAGGTAGACGACTATGAAAAGAAAAGGAATCATTGGGCTGTTGTTGATCGGAACAATGCTCATTACTCCAACCACCGCTGCATTTGCAGAAGAGAACAATGAAACACTGGTATACGGAAGCGGAGATTATACCAGAATCAATCCGGCCATGGATGAACATGGCGAGATCAATATTATGATTTTTAACGGATTGACAGCGCATGACGGAGACAATCAGGTGGTTCCGGGACTGGCTAAGAGCTGGGACTATGACGAAGAAACCTGTACTTATACTTTCCATCTTGAAGAAGGTGTAAAATGGCATGATGGGGAACCATTTACTGCTGATGATGTAAAATTTACCATTGAAGCGATCATGGATCCGGAGAATGGTTCTGAAAATGCGCCAAACTACGAAGATGTAGAAGAAATTACAGTTGTTGACGATCATACAGTATCTTTTAAACTGGATGCGCCGAATGTTGCATTTCTTGACTACATGACCATGGCTGTGCTTCCAAAGCATCTTCTGGAAGGGGAAGACATGCAGACTTCTGATTTCTTCCGTAATCCGGTAGGTACCGGTCCATATAAGCTGGAAAGCTGGGAAGAAGGACAGGCGATCACTTTGGTAAAGAATGAAGATTATTTTAAAGGTGAGCCTAATATTGATACAGTAGTGTTCAAAATCGTGACAGATGACAATGCAAAAGCATTGCAGCTGAAATCCGGCGAGCTGGATCTGGCCTTGCTGACACCAAAGGATGCTGCTACTTTTGCAGATGATGAGGCATATACCTGCTATGATATGAAAACATCCGATTACAGAGGAATTCTGTTTAATTTCTGGAACGAGTACTGGCAGAAAAATAAAGACCTGATTCCGGCTGTGTGCTATGGAATTGACAGACAGGCGATTGTAGATGCGGTTCTTCTTGGACAGGGAATGACTGCATATGGACCACTTCAGCGTAATATTTACAATGATGAAAATGTAGAACATTACGATTATGATCCGGAAAAAGCAAAATCCGTTCTGGAAGAGGCTGGCTGTGAAATGGGAGATGACGGATTCTATTATCGTGATGGGGAAAAAGTTGGATTCGTGATCAGTGTTGGTGCAGGAGACCAGGTTCGTGTAGATATTGCACAGATCGCAGCACAGCAGCTTCAGCAGATCGGTATGGATGTGACTGTTGAAATTCCGGCACAGGTTGACTGGGGCGGACAGATGGCATATCTGATCGGATGGGGAAGCCCGTTTGATGCAGATGATCACACTTACAAGGTATTTGGCACAGATAAAGGTGCAAACTATTCCGGATATTCCAATGAGCTTGTGGATAAGTACCTGACAGAAGCACGTCAGTCTGATGATCCGGAAGTACGTGCAGAAGCTTATGACAAGTTCCAGGAAGAGCTGGCAAAGGATCCTGCATTTGCGTTTATCTGCTATATTGATGCGAACTATGTAGCGGAAGCAGATATTCAGGGAATTGATCCAGATACCATTATGGGACATCATGGTGTTGGAATCTTCTGGAATGTGGCGGACTGGACAATCACAGACTAATCTGCAATTGGTTGAAAAGCGAAAGAATTTATGAGGAAAGGGGCAGTAGCAAAAGAAAATTTGCTGCCCCTTTCTTTCAGCGTAAAGAGGAACAAAATGGAAAACGTATTAGAAGTCCGAAATCTGTCAGTTAGTTTTGACAGTCCAAAAGGAGAAGTACAGGCAGTCAGGGATGTTTCTTTTTCTTTACACAAAGGAGAAGTTCTGGCAGTTGTAGGAGAATCCGGCTGTGGAAAAAGTGTTCTGTGCAAGAGCATTATGAAGCTGCTCCCCAAAACTGCCAGAATAAAAGAGGGCAGTATCCGGGTTATGGGAACAGACATTACCGGATACAAAGAGAAAGAGATGCAGAAAATCCGTGGAAAAATTTTTTCCATGATTTTCCAGGATCCTATGACATCTTTAAATCCCACTATGAAAATAGGTCAGCAGATTGCAGAGGCAATTCTGATTCACGATAAAAGAAAAACAAAAGAACAGGTTTATAAAAAAGTATTGGAATTGATGGAGCTGGTTGGAATCGAACATGCACAGGAGCGCTATCATTCTTATCCCTACAATTTTTCCGGAGGAATGAGACAGAGAAGTGTTATGGCAATTGCACTGGCTTCTGATCCGGATATTTTATTTGCAGATGAGCCTACAACGGCGCTGGATGTGACGATTCAGGCACAGATTCTGGATCTTCTTGGAGAAATACAGAAGAAAATGGGAACGTCTACCATTTTGGTATCCCATGATCTTGGAGTAGTTGCAAGGACTGCAGACCGGGTGGCGGTCATGTATGCGGGGAAAATCGTAGAAATCGGAACAGCAGAAGAAATTTATTATGATCCGAGGCATCCTTATACCTGGGGACTTATGCAGTCTCTGCCCTATTTTTCCCGGGGGAAAGAAAATCTTTATACTATTCCCGGAATGCCGCCATCTTTGGTAAACCCACCTAAGGGCGATGCCTATGCCTGCAGAAATGAATATGCCCTTGGAATTGATTATGAGGAAATGCCGCCTATGTTTCAGATTACGGATACTCATTATGCAGCTACCTGGCTGTTAGATAAAAGGGCACCACAGATTATCCCGCCTGTAGGAGGAAAAAAAGTTGAATGAGGAAGTTTTAGTTGAGGTAAAGCATCTGACACATCGCTTTCATCTGACAAAAAAAGCGGTTATCCGGGCAGTAGATGATATTTCTTTCCAGATTTATAAAGGGGAAGTGTTCGGACTGGTGGGAGAATCCGGATCAGGAAAATCAACGGCGGCAAGATGTCTTATGAATATTTATCAGCCTTCTGAAGGAGAAATAAGGTATCGGGGAATAAATATCTGTGATAAAAAAGAATTTAAGGCGAACCGGAAGCTGCTTCAGACAAAACGGCAGATGATTTTCCAGGATTCTGCTTCCAGTCTGAATCAGAGAATGAAGGTCGTGGATATTATTCAGGAACCTATGAAAATCAATCATATTGTGCCGCCCAGGGGGACTGGGAGGCAGGAGGCTGAATTTCAGATGCGGTATGTAGGTCTGGATAAGAGCTTCCTGGACCGTTATCCTTCTGAATTATCAGGAGGACAAAGGCAAAGGGTTGCCATTGCAAGAGCTCTTAGCATGGAACCGGAATTTCTGGTGGCAGATGAGCCGGTGGCTTCTCTTGATGTTTCTATTCAGGCTCAGGTGATTAATCTTTTCCGGCATTTACAGAAGGAACATGGTTTTACCTTTTTATTTATCGCGCATGATCTGGCTATGGTGGAATTTCTGTGTGACAGGGTTGGAGTGATGTATCATGGAAAAATTGTAGAGCTTGGACCAGTTAAGGAGGTTTTTGCAAATCCCCAGCATGGATATACCAAAGCTCTTCTGTCTGCAATTCCTATCCCGGATCCTGTTCGGGAAAGAAAGAGGAAAATACAGATCTATCAGGAGAACGATGTTAAGAACGGAAGTTTACAGGAAATCTCTCCTGGACATTTTGTATGGAAGGAGCTGTGAAGATGAGAAAACGTAATCCGTTTCTGTATTTCGGGAAAAAAACAGCTGTTTTTTTGCTGAGTGTCCTGATTTTGTCCATTGTAGTGTTTTATGTGGCGCGCCTTGCACCTGGGGATCCGTTGATTTCCTATTATGGAGACCGGACGGAAAAGATGAGTCCAAAGGAACGGGAGTGGGCCATGGAAAAGCTGGGACTGAACGAGCCGATTCATGTGCAATATGTAAAGTGGCTGGGAAATGCTTTTCATGGAAATTTCGGGATTTCTTTCAAGTATAAGCAGGATGTCCTGGAGGTGATCAGTGGACGAATCGTAAATACTTTGCTGCTTGGGGGAATCGGATTTCTATTTATTTTTGTCGGTTCTCTTCTGGTTGGAATTTTTTGTGCATGGAATGAAGAGCGATGGATTGACCGGATCTTGTGTAAGCTTGGAACCATATCCAGCTGTATCCCGGAATTCTGGTTTTCAATTGTATTGATTCTGATTTTTGCAGTAACCTTGCGGATTCTGCCAAGCAGCGGAGCCTACTCCACAGGAAAAGCGGGAGACATCTGGGATAGAATCCGTCATCTGATTCTGCCGCTTACCATTGTTATACTGGAACATCTCTGGTACTATGCCTACATGATACGCAACAAGCTCCTGGAAGAAGTAAGGGCAGAGTATGTGCTTCTGGCGAAATCAAAAGGAGTAAAGAAGAAAAATATACTTTTTAAGCATTGTCTGCGGAATGTGATGCCTGCCTATCTGAGTATTATGGCAATTGCAGTTCCTCATGTCCTGGGAGGTACTTTTGTAGTGGAAAGTGTATTCTCTTATCCTGGAATTGGCGCTTTGTCCTATGAGAGTGCAAGATATCATGATTATAACCTGCTGATGCTGTTATGTATTATGTCCGGTATTCTGGTGATTTTCTGCAATATGCTCAGCCAGATCATAAATGAGCATATTGATCCGCGGATGAAGGCAAATGAGGTAACAGAAATGTCGGAGGTGACAGAATCATGACAGATCGTTCTTTTGAAATTGTAGGGGCGTGTAAGAATGAAGAACAGAATGCTCTGCCTAAAAAGTCTGCTTTCAAAAAAATGTTTGAGGGAAAACCAGTTTTATCTGTAATTATTTTGGGCGGGATTCTTCTGGGCTGTTTGTGTGCAAAATGGATCATGACAAAGGATCCGACTTATATGGACCTTCTGAATTATAATAAGGCACCTGATGGGGAATTCCTGTTTGGAACAGATACTATGGGAAGAGATATTTTTTCCATGATCTGGTACGGCGGCAGAATTTCGCTGATCATTGGTGTGCTGTCAACGGTTATTTCTGTTTTTATAGCAATTCTGTTAGGGGCATTTAGCGGCTTATCCCCACAGTGGCTGGATAATCTGCTTATGCGCTTTACAGAAATTTTTCTCAGTATTCCTTCTTTGCTGCTGGTTGTTCTGTTACAGGCAATTCTGGGAAAAGCCAATGTTCTAAGTCTTTCGCTGGTAATCGGACTGACTAGCTGGACCAGTATTGCCAAGGTGGTGCGTACAGAGGTGCGGCAGATTCGAAACAGTGAATATGTAATTGCATCCAGATGTATGGGAGGCGGCTTTTTTCATATTTTGTGGAAACATCTGGCACCAAATTTCATATCGACCATTATGTTCATGGTAATTATGAATGTGCGAAGTGCAATCATTTCAGAGTCTACTTTGAGCTTTATGGGAATTGGTCTTCCGGTTGAGGTGATTTCCTGGGGAAGTATGCTGTCACTTTCCGAAAAGGCGTTGATGACAAATTCCTGGTGGATCATTGTGATTCCGGGAGCCTTCTTGATTGTGACCTTATTGTGCCTGACAAATATTGGAAATTATATGCGGAAGAATGTGAACCGGAAGGAAAGTAATCTGTGATTTTTAGGAAAAAATTTCACAAAAAAATCCGTCAAAAAAAATTTTATTTGGTTAATCATAATCGGAACAGGTGACTATAATAAGGGACGTAAAAAGAAAAAAGAAGTACTTAACAAAACCTCTTTGTTGAAGGCTGCTAAGCGTTTCAGAATTTTGGAGGAAAAGATAAATGAATACTTTAAAAGCTGAAAAAAGAAGCATGGATGTCAAAGCAAAGAAATTAAGAAGAGAAGGATTTGTAACAGGTAACCTGTTCGGCAGAGAAATTGAAGGTTCCATTCCCCTTAAGTTTACTAAGAAAGAAATTGAAGTTCTGTTGAAGAACAACAATAAAGGAAGCCAGGTAATGCTGGAACTGGATGGTAAAACCTATGATGCGCTGATCAAGGAAGTTGATTATAATCCACTTGCACATACAGTAGAGGAAGTTGATTTCCAGGCACTGGTAAGCAATGAGATGGTTCATTCCACTGCTGAGATCATTCTGGAAAATGAAGAGAAGGTTATGTCCGGTGTTCTGCAGGATGAGTTGAAAGAGGTTGCATACAAAGCACTTCCGGCAGATCTGGTTGACAAGATCAAGGTTGATGTGGCTGGTATGAAGATTGGTGATACGCTTCGTGTGAAAGACCTTGAAATCGCCAAGAATAAGAATATCCACATCACAACTGATCCGGAAGCAGTTGTCGCAACTGTAACACCAGTTCACAACGTAGTTCCGGAGACTGAGACAGAGGCTGAAGAGACTGCTGAGGAGAAATAAGCTGGCGGCAGTTGCTGAAATTGAATTTTGAATATGTGGGAATGAAATGGGAAGCTGTTCACTGGGAAATTGGTGGGCAGCTTCCTTTTGTCTGGTATTTCTAAAAGGCGGTTATTAGAGTGTGTTTGAAAAATCTCCCATAAATTGTGACGCACATCGTGCAGAAAGCCTTTTTTAAACACGCTCTAATAAAAATTTGTTACGAATTTTAAAAACTGCTTCACATGTGGCTTCAGAATCCGGTTCTTACTGTACACAATGTAGAAGGTTCGCATGGCGGATTCGTGATTCAGGGGAAACATGAGAATCTGGTGGGTGTCGGCCAGATCTTTGGCAGAGCAGGCAGAGAGGATGGAGATTCCAAGGCCGCCGGCTACAGACTTGCGGATGGCCTCCAGATCGTTCATGCGGGCTACAATGTGCAGGGAAGAAGCCGGGATATTTCGTTTTTCCAGATAGCGGTCAATTTCCTTTTTGGTTCCAGAACCAGTTTCGCGCATAATAAAGGGTTCTCTTAGAAAATCAGAGAAATCAAGGGTACCGGAATCCATTTTTTGCTGATATTGCAGGTAATGCTGGTTGACCGGGGTGGCAATTACAAGTTTATCTTTGCAAAAAGGAATAAAACAGCAGTCTGGTTCGTCAAAGGTATTTCCCACCAGAGCCAGATCCACGCTGCCATCTAGAACTCTTGCCACAGCGCCGAGACTGTCGGATTGCCAGGAGTGAAAATATACGTCTGGAATCTGGCAGGTGAAGGCACTGAGAATACCTGGCAGAAGGTAGGAGGAAGGAATGGTGGAAACAGCCAGGTCAATGATCTTTTTATTTTGTCCGGTGAACTCTTCTATAATGTTGCTGCGCATGTTCAGCATATTGGAGGCGCAGTCATAGAGCAGAAGACCGCGCTGGGTGATGTTCAGCTTCTTGGTGGTGCGGATCAGCAGCCGCGAGTTCAATTCCTGTTCCAGAGAATTGATGTGGGCACTGATGGTGGGCTGGGTCAGGTTCAGCTGGCGGGCGGCTTCGGAGAAGCTTTTATTTTCGACTACGGCTACGAAGGCCTCTAATTGTTTAAATTCCATAGGATAAAAATACTGGTTCCTTTCTCAAAGACTAATTAAGTGTTACTAATGCTGAATTTATAAGTCTAAAATTTTCTTTAATCCCTGGATGGCAAAATCCAGCTCATTCTTTGTATTTTCCGGTCCAAAGGAGAACCGGATAGTTCCGGCAGGATAAGTACCAAGCGTCTTGTGGGCGTTTGGAGCGCAGTGGAGTCCGACTCTGGTCATAACACCATACTCATTGTCCAGCTGCCACGCCACCTGTGACATGTCGATTTCTGGTGTCTGGATCGAAACAACTGCATTTCGGTCAGTGAGATCTTTTTTTCCAATAATACGGATATGTCTGCCAGTATCGTCCAGTGCCTGCAGCTGTTCCAGAAAATAACCAGTGAGAGACAATTCTTTTTCATTTATCGCCTGCAAAGAATGCGTTTTCAAGTACAAAAGTGCTTCATGCAGTCCATAAATTCCAGGCAGATTAGGTGTCCCGGATTCAAAGCGATCCGGCATAAAATCCGGAATTTCTTCCGTATGAGATACACTTCCGGTACCGCCGGAAATCAGTGGTTCCATTTGTTCTGCCAATTCCTGGGAAACCAGGAAACCACCTGTCCCTTGTGGTCCCCGAAGTCCTTTATGTCCGGTAAAAGCTAACGCGTCAATATGCATTTTGTCCATATTAATTGGTACGATCCCAGCCGTCTGTGCAGAATCCACAACAAAATAAAGCTGGTGCCTCTGACAGATTTCCCCAAGGGCATCAAGGGGCATCCTGGTTCCGCATACATTGGAAGCATGTAAAGTGACAATAGCTTTCGTCTCAGGGCGGATCAGTTCTTCTACTTTTTCCAGAATCATAGAGCCGTCCGTTCTGCAAGGAATCCGGTCAAAGGAAATCCCTGAGGAAGCCAGCTGTACTACAGGTCTCATAACTGCATTGTGCTCCATGGCGGATACCAGAATATGGTCTCCTGGTTTTAAGAATCCTTTTAAAATAAAATTGAGACTGGTGGTGACATTCGGTGTAAAAATTACATTTTTGCATTTGGAAAAGTGGAAAAGTTCTGCCAGCAGCTGGCGTGTCTCATAAATAACTTCTTCTGCTGAGTAAGCACTGGAGTAGCAGCCGCGGTTCACGTTAACTCCGTTCATAGTCAGGTAATCCATCATAGCTTGTGCCACACCTGGAGCCTTTGGAAAAGAGGTGCTGGCCTGGTCGAGGTAAATTCGGTTCATGATTATATCCTTTCGCTTGGAAAATGGTTATTTAATATATCTATAATACCACGATTTATCGACAATATCTATAAATACTTAAAATAATCCCACATAATCAATTAGAGTTTTCTGACAAAAAATGCTAAAATAGAGGAAAGATTTGACAGTTATCTAAGGAGGAAAGAGTATGAAAGAAACATTGTCAAAGAAAGAAACACCCATAATCATCGGAGCCGGTGTCATCATCGGAATCATTGCAGTGGCTCTGGTATATTTCGGAAACCCTGCAAATATGGGCTTCTGCATTGCCTGCTTCCTGCGTGATACTTCAGGAGCACTGGGATTCCACAGTGCAGCTGCGGTTCAGTACATCCGCCCGGAAATTGTAGGACTGGTACTTGGCTCCTGCATTCTTGCTCTTGCAACCAAAGAATTTAAGCCAAGAGGCGGCTCCGCACCTGTTACCCGTTTTGTGATCGGAATGTTCGTTATGATCGGCTGCCTGATGTTCCTTGGCTGCCCATTCCGCATGATCCTTCGTCTGGCTGGCGGCGATTTCAACGCCATCTTTGGTTTGATCGGATTTATTGCTGGAATCCTTGCCGGAGTATTTTTCCTGAAAAAAGGCTATACTCTGAAACGTTCCTATAAAATGCAGCCGGTTGAAGGCGGCATTTTCCCAGTAGTGGAAATCGGAATTCTTCTGCTTCTCATTGCAGCACCTGCATTCATCCACTTCACAGAAGCTGACGGTGGTCCTGGAGCAAAGCATGCTGCAATTGCAATCTCCCTGATCGCAGGGCTTCTGGTAGGTGCACTTGCACAGAGAACCCGCCTGTGTATGGTTGGAGGAATCCGTGACGTGGTACTGTTTGGAGAGTGGAAGCTGCTTCTTGGATTTATTGCAATTCTGGTAAGTGCGTTGATCGGAAACATGATCCTGGGATATTTTAATCCAGGATTTGCAGGACAACCTGTCGCACATACAGATGGTCTTTGGAATGCACTTGGAATGGCGCTTGCAGGATTTGGCTGTGTCCTTCTTGGAGGCTGCCCGCTTCGTCAGCTGGTTCTGGCTGGTGAAGGAAACACAGACTCCGCCATCACAGTATTTGGTCTGATGGCTGGTGCAGCTGTAGCACATAATTTCGGACTGGCATCTTCTGGAGAAGGCCCGACTGCAAATGGCAAGATCGCTGTTGTGATCGGTTTTGTGGTTCTGATCGTGATTGCGACAGTAAATTCCATGCGTAAGAATGAAGCGTGAAGTTGATTAAGGACGCTCATTTATAGTATATCTGTGTAAACAGACAATTCCGTTTAGTTGAAATAATGAAAAATCTAAGGAGATTAAGTGTATGAAAACAATAGATGCAAGAGGGCTTTCCTGCCCGGAACCTGTGATCCGTACTAAGAATGCGCTGGCATCCGGTGAGAAGGCATATACGGTAATGGTAGATAACGTAACAGCCAAAGAAAACGTATCCCGTTTCGCCCTGCATCAGGGATATAAGGTGTCTGTAAAAGAGGATGGGGAAGACTTTGTCCTCACTCTTGAGAAATAATGGGAGATTACATAGCCACATTTTTTTCCCATTTTGGAGCTATGTCTTTCAAGAAAAAATGTGAGAAAGAGGGATATCCGGCTACGATCATGCCGGTGCCAAGGAATTTAAGCTCTTCCTGCGGAACCTGCGTGAAATTCACAGGGGAAGCACAGACTGCGCAAAACTGGAACTCCGATGAAGTGGAGCAGCTGGTAAAAATACTTGAAACAGGAAGCTTTCAAGTTATATGGCATAGCTAAAGGTAAATAGCGGATAAGAGGAGAATGTATTATGCCAGAAAACAGGCAGTCTAATTATGACCAGGTAATCGAGAACTGGAGATTGAAATTCCTGGAAATGGATCAGGAGGAACTGATTCGCAAATTTCAGCTGGAAGCTGATGAGGAGTTTCTTTATATCATCTACTTTTCAAAAAGATTTCGAATTGACCGAAAAAACGGATTCATTACAGAAGATGGGAAAAGCCCTGGATTTGATACGGTGATGAATATTTATAATACGTTTTACTATTCAGCAGCTCATCCTGTGGCATCGGGCAATCTGGTGGCTTTTCGCCAGGTGAAGAGAGTGTATCCTTTTGAGGCTGCTTACAGAAGGACGATTATTTCCAGGCTGCAGGAGCTTTTCGCCGGGAAAACAGAAGAATTAAGAAAAGCCTGTGAGGTTCTTGGGGGAACTTTGCTTCCTCAGGGAGATGTGGGGTATGTGCTTCCGGTATTTCCTTTTTTGAATATTGCAGTTTTGTTCTGGGATAAGGATGAGGAATTTGAAGCACAGGCAAACATGCTTTTTGATTCGGAAATCACAGAGTTCATGCATGAGGAAAACGTAGTGTGTGTGGCGGCGGACGCGGTGTATTATCTTACATTGGCTGCCGGAATGACGCCAGAGAAGATATATGCCCAATAGGGGATTATAATATAAAAAAGGTCGTATATGTCAGCGGCCTTTTTATATTGCAAAAAATACTGACCAAATCTTCTATATCATAAAGAGTTTTGCCAGATGAAATTTTTTTCTTGCAAACTTTATGTGACAACCTTACAACATTGTAAGATTCTGCCTGCATTTTGTAATCTGATTCGATGGCAGCAAGTGACTTTTTTAAGTATACTGTTTTTTGCAAGGAAGCGTATGAAAAAGCTCATTGATAAAGGAGAGGAGTAAAAAATGTCATTACTTGAAGTTACAAATCTGAAAAAAATATATACCACTCGTTTTGGCGGAAATAAGGTGCAGGCATTGAACAATGTGAATTTTTCTGTGGAAAAAGGTGAATTTGTTGCAATTATGGGAGAAAGCGGTTCCGGAAAAACTACACTTCTGAATATTCTTGCAACACTGGATAAACCTACTTCCGGAGACGTACTTCTGGATGGAAAAAGCCTGGGACACCTTTCTGATAAGGAGATTTCTACATTTCGAAGAAAAAATCTGGGCTTTGTGTTCCAGGATTTTAATCTTCTTGATACCTTCAGCCTGAGGGATAATATTTATCTGCCGCTGGTGCTGGCTGGTGAAGATTACCGGGAAATGGGGCAGAAAATCCGCCCTATTGCACAGGCTCTTCATATTTATGAGCTGCTGGAAAAATATCCTTATGAGGTCTCTGGAGGACAGAAACAAAGATGTGCAGTTGCCAGGGCTCTGATTACACAGCCGCGCCTGGTCCTTGCGGATGAACCCACAGGGGCTCTCGATTCCAAGGCTGCAAATGCTCTTCTGGACGTTTTCGGAGAGATAAACAGACAGGGACAGACCATTCTCATGGTTACTCACAGCGCCCAGGCAGCTAGCCGGGCATCCAGGGTTCTGTTCATAAAAGATGGTGAAGTTTTCCACCAGATCTATCGCGGCGAGAAAACAAAAGAGGAGATGTATCAGATGATTTCCGATACCTTAACTATTTTGATGACGGGCGGTGAGTATCATGCGTAAGGGATTTTTTGCCAGGCTGGCAGTTGTAAACATCCGAAAAAACAAACAGATCTATGTGACCTATATTCTGGCGTGTCTGTTCAATGTGGCAATGCTGTATATGATGCTTTTTATCAATCATAATGCAGGAATGAAAACGATCCGTCACAGTGGTGACGTGTTGATGATCACGACTATGGGAGTTGGCGTTATTGTTATTTTCTCCTTTATTTTCCTGTTGTACAGCAACAGTTTCCTCATGAAAAGAAGACAAAAGGAACTGGGACTTTACAACATTCTCGGTTTGGAAAAGAAGCATATCAGCAGGGTTATGATGCTGGAGAATCTGTTTAGTGCCTTGATCAGTTTTGTTGGCGGAATCCTTGTGGGAATTCTGGGAAGCAAGCTGGCGCTTCTGCTGCTCTTGAAACTGATCAAGGTTCCGGCGTCCTTTGGGTTCGAAGTCAGCGTTCCGGCAATCAGAATATGCCTGGAAGTGTTTGGAGCTATTTTTGTTTTGATCCTTCTGGTAAATATCAGGAAGGTTTACAAAACAAACCCGATTCAGCTTCTTCAGGCACAAAATGCAGGGGAAAAGGAACCAAAAGCAAAATGGCTGATGGCGGTTGCTGGTTTTATCTGTCTGTTTATCGGATATTATATTGCCATTACCACAGAGTCACCTCTTTCGGCGCTGGCGCTGTTCTTTGTGGCAGTGGTTCTGGTAATGGCAGGAACGTATCTTCTTTTTACAGCAGGAAGCATTGTGGTGCTCAAAGTTCTGCGCTGGAATAAGAAATTTTATTATAAAACCAAGAATTTTACTGCTGTTTCCGGTATGCTGTACCGCATGAAACAAAATGCAGTTGGACTTGCAAGTATCTGCATTCTGAGCACAGGCGTACTTCTGATGATCTCTTCTACGGTGTGCCTGAATTCCGGACTGGATGATATTATGAACAAACGCTGTCCGGCGGATGTGAATGTGCTGTACCGGGGAAATTCTTATGAAGATCTGGAAAAAATGAGAGAGAAATTACTGGGAAAAATTGAAAACCAGGTTTCTTATGAGAAAATTAACACCGAAATTGCTTTTTCCTCTACGCTTGTGGGAAGCGAAGATGGGAGCTGGAAATTTGCAAATGTTGATGGGAGTTCCCTTATGGCAATGCCAGCCTCATTGGAAACCCTTACCGTGGTTCCACAGGAAGAGTATGCCAGGGTTACGGGAGAAGAGATTTCCCTTGCGCCAGGTGAAGTTCTTGCTTACCACAATGGAAAAACAGACGGTGAGACTCTGGAGATTCATAACAAGGTTTACCAGGTGAAAGAATGGCTGAAAAATTATCAGTATGTGGGAGATAATTTTTCTTCTATGGATTCTTTGAAGCTGGTTGTAAATGACGAAGACTTTTTTGCTTTGTTTTTGCAGCAGGAGGAAGTTTATCAAAGTGCAATGTCTCTGATGGAACTGGAAACGGATGTGTATCTGTCTGGAAGTGAAGAAGAAAAATATGCATCTGCCATCAAAGTAAGCGATCTTGCATCGGAGCTTCTGGATTCCGAAAAAGCAGCTGGAACTATAGAAGTGGGAATGAACTACAGTACTATAAAACAGGAACTGTATAACAGTTTTTACAGTATGTTCGGTGGAATTTTGTTCCTTGGAATTTTCCTTGGACTGCTGTTTCTGATGGGGGCGGCTATGATCATTTACTACAAGCAGGTTTCAGAGGGCTATGAGGATAAGGAACGGTTCGAGATCATGCAGAAGGTGGGCATGACTCATAAAGAGGTGAAATCTTCCATTCACAGACAGATCCTTATGGTATTTTTCCTTCCTCTTGGAATGGCAGCACTGCATATTGCTATGGCATTTCCTATGGTAAAGAGACTGCTGGCGCTGTTTAGCATGACAAACAGCGGTTTGTTTGCCAGATGCACGGTGGTGACATTATTGGTATTTGCTTTGGTTTATGGCGTGATTTATGGGCTGACAGCGAAGGTTTATTACAAGATTGTAGAGAGAAAGTGAGAATACAAGGGATAATAGTTGAATTTATTAGTGTAAAGTGCTACAATGAGAGAGCCTGGGAGGCCAAAACTGTTTCCCAGGCTCTTTGCGTGACTACAGAAGAAACCGGAGGAAATCTCTCATGAAAAAAGAGAGCTTTAAACAAGGAATTACAGATGGAATCCCCATTGCCCTGGGGTATCTGGCTGTTTCCTTTACGTTTGGTATGATGGCGGTGCAGGGCGGACTGTCTATCTGGCAGGCGGTCTTGATTTCTTTGACGAATCTTACGTCAGCGGGACAATTTGCAGGTCTTGATATTATCATAGCAGGAGGTTCCTTATGGGAAATGGCACTTACTCAGCTGATTATCAATCTGAGATACTGTCTGATGTCGTTTTCCCTTTCACAGAAGCTAAGACGTGATGAAACTTGGGGGCATCGTTACGGAGTTGCATTTGGCGTAACAGATGAGATATTCGGAGTCAGTGCCAGTAAACCGGGGAAAGTCAGTGCGTTTTATAATTATGGTGTAATGAGTGTAGCAATCCCGGGATGGACCATTGGAACCCTGCTTGGAGCTATTTCAGGAAGTATTCTTCCTAATTTTATTATGAGTGCACTTGGAGTTGCCATTTATGGAATGTTTTTGGCTGTCATTATTCCGCCATCCAAGAAAAACAAAGCAGTGCTTCTGGTTGTTCTTGGAGCAATGGCAGTGAGCGCATTATTTGCCTGGGTTCCTGTATTATCGAAAGTCTCATCCGGATTTGTGATTATTATTACTACAATTCTGGTAGCCGGACTGGCAGCATGGCTTTGCCCGGTTGATGAAGAAAATGCCAAGGAGGAAGCTCATGAAGCCTAATGTTTATATTTATATCCTGGTTATGGCTGGCGTTACATATTTGATCCGTATGCTGCCATTGGCACTGGCGAAGAAGGAGATTACCAATCCTTTTATAAAATCATTTCTGTTTTATGTGCCCTATGCCTGTCTGGCAGCTATGACGTTTCCGGCGATTTTGTCGGCAACGGCAAGTGTAATTTCAGCTGTAGTGGGATTTGTAGTGGCGCTGATTGCAGCGTACAAAGAGAAGAGTCTGCTGACTGTGGCGCTTCTTGCCTGTGGTGCAGTATTTATTGTAGAAAGAATAATGGCCTTTGCGGTGTAAGCATTACAAAATGCCTACAGTCCGCAAGGGCCTTTTTATTGAGTCATTCTCCAAGAAATCCCAGATCAATTTCCCCATCAAATACAGTAGTCGCCGGACCAGTCATATAAACCTGATCGTCATTTTCGTCCCAGAAAATATTAAGATCGCCACCAAGAAGCTTCACGGTAACCGGCTGATCACGGTCAACCAGCCCGTTCAAAATAGAAGCAACTGCAACTGCGCAGGCACCTGTTCCACAAGCCAGAGTCTCACCGGAACCGCGCTCCCAGACTCTCATCTGGACAGTGTGTCGGTCGATGACTTTTACGAATTCGGTATTGACGCGGTCAGGGAAATTTATATGGTTTTCAAAAGATGGACCGATCTTTTCGATTTCCAGCCCGTCTACGTCATTCATGTATACGATGGCGTGAGGATTTCCCATGGAAACAGCTGTAAAGTGATAAATCTGTCCGTCTACTTCAATAGGGGCATTTACGACCTGCTCAGACTCAGATACAACTGGAATCAGAGAAGCCTGAAGAATAGGGGCGCCCATATTGACCTTTACCATACTGACTTTTCCGTCACGGATAGAAAGATCCAGATATTTCACGCCGCTTTTGGTCGCTACGCTGATACTGGTCTTGTTTACAATGCCGTAATCGTAAGCATACTTGGCTACACAGCGGATGCCATTGCCGCACATAGCACCCTGGGAACCATCCAGGTTGTACATATCCATCTCACAGTCTGCAATGTCAGACGGCTTAATCAGAATCAGTCCGTCTGAGCCAATTCCAAAATGTCTGTCACTCACAAATTTGGCAACTGCTGATGGATCTTTCACAGTTTCTTTAAAACAGTTCACATATACATAATCGTTGCCGATACCATGCATTTTTGTAAATTTCATAACAAATACCTCCTGTTTAGGCGGTTAACGCCTTGGTCATTCAATTATTTAATTACTCCACACGAATCATATCATAACACAGATCTGTTATCAAAAAGTGAATTTTTCCAAATAATGACAAAGAAGTTGGGGAAATTTATGGAAACTCTTGCATTTTTCCCAAAAGCTGATAAAATGAGGAAAAGATAGATGAATGAATATGCAGAAAGCATGAATAATTATGTCCCCATCTTGTGAAGTCGGTTGTTGTGGAAGAAATAAATAGCAACAGCTTACTATGTGGATGAAGATATAAGGAACTGGTTCTGTATATGAGATTAAGAGGAGGAAAAGAATATGAAAAAATTAGTAGCTCTTGCACTTGGCACAGTAATGGCAGTTTCCATGACTGCTGGCGTATCTGCTGCAACTGTTGAGTCAAAGGATGATCTTAAGAATGCAACAATCGGTGTACAGCTTGGTACAACCGGTGATATTGAAGCTAGTGAATATGAGGCTGACGGAGCAACTGTTAAGCGTTACAGCAAAGGAAGCGAAGCAATCCAGGCACTTATGGCCGGTCAGATTGACTGTGTGATCATCGACTCACAGCCAGCTCAGAAATTTGTTGAGAATGCAGACGGACTGAAGATCCTGGACGAGCCATTCGTTGAAGAAGAGTATGCAATCTGCCTGAAGAAAGGCAATGATGAGCTTCTTGACAAGATTAACGGCGCATTAAAAGAACTGAAAGAGGACGGAACTGTTGATGATATTATGAACAACTACATCGGTGATAACATTGGCGAGACACCATATGAGTCTCCGGAAGATGTAGACCGTTCCAACGGAACTCTTGTAATGGCAACAAACGCTGAGTTCGAGCCATATGAGTACCGTGACGGTGATGAGATTGTTGGTATCGACGCTGATATTGCACAGGCAATCTGCGATAAGCTTGGATATGAGCTTGAGATCGACGATATGGAGTTTGATGCAATCCTTGCTGCAGTGCAGTCTGGAAAAGCTGATTTCGGTGCTGCCGGAATGACCGTTACAGAGGATCGTCTGGAGAGCGTTGATTTCACAGACACCTATGCAAATGCAAGCCAGGTTATCATTGTAAAAGCTGACTGATAGAAATAATACAGCATAAGCTGTCAGAGAAGTGTGAGTCACCTAGATGAATGCTGTTTGGGAAAAGCTTGGAATGTATAAGCTTTGGATACAGGCAGATCAAGGTGACTCCTACTAATGTTACTGACTGAAAGAATGAAAACAGCCAGCATACAGTTCTGGCAGCTTTTCCTATATGGAATGGTGCCGAAAGAGAAGCAGGCACTGCACCATTAGATAAGCAAATAAAAAGGGAAATAATATGTTTGAAAAATTTGGACACGATTTTTATATCAATTTTATAAAAGATGACAGATACACCTGGCTGCTGGATGGTTTGAAAAATACCATGATCATCACTGTTTTCGCCCTGTTGATCGGTATCTGTATCGGTTTTCTGGTGGCAATTATCCGTTCTTCCCACGATAAATCCGGGAATTTTAAAATTGCCAACTCCATCTGCAGAGTTTATCTGACTGTGATCCGTGGAACACCTACTGTGATCCAGCTTCTGATCATGAACTTTGTAGTTTTTGGTTCTGTAAGTGTCAATGAGATTCTGGTAGGAAGTCTGGCATTTGGTATCAATTCAGGTGCCTACGTTGCGGAGATCGTCCGTTCCGGAATCATGTCAATTGATCAGGGACAGACAGAGGCAGGACGTAGCCTGGGACTTAATTTTACCCAGACCATGCGTCTTATTATCATTCCACAGGCGTTTAAGAATGTGCTTCCTGCACTGGTAAATGAGTTTATCGTGCTGATCAAGGAAACTTCTATTATCGGTTACATCGGAATGATGGACCTGACCAAGGGTGCAATGCTGATCCAGAGCCGTACCTACAATGCTTTTATGCCTCTTCTGGCAGCAGCTGCAATTTATCTGATCGTGGTCATGGTATTGACCTTCTTTATGAATAAACTGGAGAGGAGACTGAGAACCAGTGAGCGTTGATAAGAGTAAAGTTTTGATCCAGGTACAGGATCTGAAAAAAGCGTTTGGATCCAATCAGGTTCTGGATGGAATTTCCACAGATATCTGTCAGGGCGAGGTTGTTGCCATTATTGGACCATCTGGCTCTGGTAAATCCACTTTCCTTCGTTCTCTCAACCTTCTGGAGGAGCCTACAGGAGGTAAAATCCTGTTTGAAGGAACAGATATCACAGATCCCAAGGTTGACATAAATCGACATCGTCAGAAGATCGGAATGGTTTTCCAGCAGTTTAATCTGTTTCCACACAAGACGGTAAAGCAGAATATTATGATGGCACCGGTTGCCCTGAAACTGATGACAAAGGAAGAGGCTTCCAGACGTGCGGACGAGCTTCTTGCTCGTGTGGGACTTCCAGATAAGGCAAATGCTTATCCGGATATGCTTTCCGGTGGTCAGAAGCAGCGTATTGCCATTGCAAGATCCCTTGCCATGAATCCGGATGTTATGCTTTTTGACGAGCCTACTTCTGCACTGGATCCGGAGATGGTTGGAGAGGTTCTGGAGCTGATGAAAGAGCTTGCAAAGAGCGGCATGACTATGGTTGTAGTTACTCACGAGATGGGATTTGCAAGAGAGGTTGCAACAAGAGTTTTATTTATTGATGACGGCAAAATTCAGGAACAGAATGCGCCGAAGGAGTTTTTTGAAAATCCGCAGAATCCGCGATTGAAGGAATTTTTGTCTAAGGTTCTGTAAAAAGAAAAAAGACAACCTTTTCCATTGGTTTAAATGGGACTGAGGTTGTCTTTTTTTTGTGTGAAAAAACGCGGTGATTTAAAATCCTATGCGTTTTTCTTCATTTCTTTATAACAATATTTGATGATTTCTTTCCTTGTGACAATTCCGATAAAGTGATCCTGATCATCTATAACCGGCACAAAGTTCTGGTTGATTGCGCGGTCCAGGAGATCCTCCATGTCGCAGTCAACGTGTACCGGTTTGTAGGTGGCTCTTCTGGAGATAGCCATAACTGGTACTTCCTCGGCTGTTTTCATATCCGTGATGTTCAGATTTTTCATTCCCCAGAGAAGATCACCCTCAGAAATAGTACCTACGTATTTTCCATCTGGATTCAGAATAGGAATACAGGAAAATTTCCGGTGTTCCATTTTCTCAAGAGTCTGCCTCAAAGTTTCATTCTCGAAAATGTAGGCAATATCACTTTTCGGTGTTAAGAAAAAAAGTATATTCAATTTGATCCCTCGATTCTATTTTACAGAAGTGGAATACCGCCTTTAGCAGCTTCTTCCTGCATTTCCTTAGGCCACAGGGAAACATGTACTTCTCCAATATGAGCCTTGCGCAGGAAGAACATACAGATACGGGATTGACCGATACCGCCGCCGATTGTGTATGGAAGTTCTTTATTCAGAATGGCCTTCTGGAACGGGAGCTCTCTGCGGTCGTCACAGCCGGCTTCTGTAAGCTGTTTGTCAAGTGCTGTCTCGTCTACACGGATACCCATGGAAGAAAGTTCAAGGGCAATGTCCAGTACAGGATAGTATACCAGAATATCGCCGTTTAATTCCCAGTCATCATAGTCTGGAGCACGTCCGTCGTGGCGCTCGCCATTTGTCAGTTTCTTACCTACCTGCATAAGGAAAACAGCGCCTTTTTCTTTGACGATCTTGTATTCTCTTTCCTTAGGGGTAAGATCCGGATACATGTCTACAAGCTCTTCTGTGGAGACAAATGCAATCTCTCTTGGAAGAATTTCTTCTATGTAGTCATACTGTACTGCCATGTATTTCTCTGTCTTGCGGAGTACGCTGTAGATAGTACGGACAGTGTTAATGAGAGTTTCTACATTTCTCTCTTCTTTGGTGATGATCTTCTCCCAGTCCCACTGGTCTACATAGATGGAATGGATGTTGTCAACATCCTCATCACGGCGGATGGCAACCATATCGGTGTATAAGCCCTCACCTACAGAGAAACCATATTTCTTCAGTGCATAACGCTTCCATTTTGCAAGAGAATGTACGATTTCAGCGTTGCAGTCCATGCCTTTGATGTCAAAGCTTACCGGACGCTCCACGCCGTTCAGGTTATCATTGAGGCCGGAACTTGGATCTACAAATATAGGTGCGGAGACACGCAGAAGGTTCAGCTTCTGTGCAAGTGTCTGCTGGAAAAAATCTTTCACAGTTTTAATTGCTACCTGAGTATCATGAAGATTAAGGTCTGCATGATAGCCCATAGGAATTTTTAATTGTTCCATGGGAATCCTCCTTGTTGATTGTGTTAATCTCTGTTTTCTGTTCACGATAATGTTCTGTGGTTACTAAAACGTGAACAGGAACAATCTCGGTTTATTATAACAGGTATTTTCCCGCTTGGCAATTTAGACCTTGCAAGAAATATGCAAAAAAGATACAATAAAAGACAAAGAATGTGATGATTTTTCCCTGTTGGAGCAAAAACAGGAATTACAGGTTGTGGTGAAACAGAATAACCAGAGAACCGGGAGGATGTCTATGGAGAAAAAAAGGTGCCAGGTCTGCGATGGGCCTGTTGTAAATGGCAGATGTAAGCTGTGTGGAATGCCTTATAGAAATGATGAGACTTTGTATCATCTGAATGAGAACAGAAGTGACCATTACCGTCATGCTACCAGCCGGGCGCGGGCAATCATGCGCCAGGAGGAAATCCCGCTGGGAGATAAGAAGGCTGGAAGTGCTGCATATAAGACCGGGACCGGAACAGGCGTGGCAGGAGCCGGAAATAAACATGATCAGAAAACGGGAACACGAAGCTCTAAGTCACTGGCTGGTGCAGGCACAGGGAATTCTTATAATAAGGGAAATGTGAAAGCAGGAAGTATATATGGAGGAGGCACTGGTGCTGATAAGAATGGAAATAAGGTCTCTGTCCCTGCTGGGAGTTATAATTCCAAGAGCAGACAAAGTACAGCTGGAACTTACAGCGCTGCAGCTAAAAAAAGCAGTGTTTACACCCAGAAACCGGTAAAAAAGAAAAAAGGATCCCTTCTTGGATGGCTCATGGTCCTGGTGATCATCTGCGCAAGCTTACCGGAAATCCGGGATTCCCTGAAGGACAGCCTTGCTCCGATACTTGAAGAAGAATTTGGAGATATGTTCAGTTCTGGGGCTGATTCAGCCTCTTATAAACTGATGGCAGGAGATGTGCTGGAGGTTGGAGAAAATGTGGATGGAGGCATTGTCCCAGGATATTACATTGCTTCCTGTTCAAATGGTTTTGTAAGTTTTATGATCATGGGAGAAGAGGGTGAAAACGGAAGCATGACAGTGACAGATGGCGTGGAGCGTAAGATTACCCTGAAAGAGGGAGATCTGATCGGAATCATAAATACAGAGTCAGAAGATTCCGCATTGATGCTTACTGCTCGTTAAGATTGGGGAAATAATAGTAAAAAATAGTAAAAAAAGGAACCTCGTCAGATGAGTACTTATTTCGTCGGAGGTTTCTTTTTGTATGTTTAGAGCGTATTTGAAAAATCATTCCCGCAAATTGTGACGCACATCTTGCAGAAAGCCTTTTTCAAACACTCTCTAGCGGATGGTAGTTCCTGTTTTTCCTTCATAGCCCTCTTTGGCATGAGCCATATCGGTAATCACAGTGCTCCGGCCTTCCCCTTTCTCAATAAAGGAAATACCTGCTTCGATTTTGGGAAGCATGGAACCGGAAGCAAACTGGTTCTCTTCAATGTATTTCTTAGCGTCCGCTACAGTGATGCTGCCAAGCTTCTGCTCATTTACCTGACCGTGGTTCAGACTTACGTTCTCTACACTTGTGAGAATCAGAAGAGTATCGGCATTTAATTCTTCTGCAAGAAGTCCTGCGGCAAGATCTTTCTCAATGATGGCACTGGCACCGTGAAGGTTGATGCCCTGCTCAAGCACTGGAATTCCACCGCCGCCGGCTGCGATAACAACCTGGTCTGCATTGAGAAGTGCTCGTATAGTCTCAAGCTCTACGATTCTCTGTGGCTTCGGAGCTGCTACGATTCGTCTGTATCCGCCATCAGCAAGTCTGGTGACAAAGTTTCCTTTTTCTTCCTCTGCTTCAGCTTCTTCCTCAGTGAGAACACGTCCGATAATTTTCTCCGGATCTGCAAAAGCGTCGTCATATGGATCAATAACAGTCTGGGTAAGAATGGTAGCAACAGGTTTGTAAATTCCGCGGCTGATAAATTCAGAGCGGATCGCATTCTGAAGGTCATATCCAATGTAGCCCTGGCTCATTGCGGAGCAGACTGACATAGGAGCGAATGTATAATCCGGGTGTGTCTTTCCAAATTCATTCATTGCAGTGTGGATCATGCCAATCTGTGGGCCATTGCTGTGGGAGATTACCACCTTGGCACCCTCTTCAACAAGATCTGCGATTGCTTTTGCTGCGGCTTTGGTGGCTACTTTCTGCTCTGGAAGTGTGGTGCCGAGAGCTCTGTGACCTAATGCAACTACTACGATTTTTTCACTCATAGGAGATACCTCGTTTCTGTCAAGAATATAATGCGGATATCAGAGTTAAGTGGATTACTGTGAAAGTATTCACAGCAACATGAATGATTTCTCCGGACATCCTTGTGTAATATCTTCCATTATAAAAGCTAAGGGTGGGAATTGCAATAGAAAAGTCCTTGAAACAGGAAAAGCCATCCGCATCAGGCAGATGGCTCATTTCCTATATTTTTGAGGGGGGAGATAGAGAGTGGTTTTTCATCTATCCGAAATTCATTATATCGGCAATTTGTGAGGAAAATGTGTCTCAAATCTAAAAGAAATCGAAAAAATATGAAATGAAAATAAAATCCGACCCTTTATTGCATTTAAAGACCAAGTGTGGTAAAGTAAACCTATCTTGTTTCTGCATTCTGCAGAAAAGAATTTCTACCGCGCCGGTTCGGCGCAAGATAACCCGTTTTTTGAAGGAAACCTGTTAACCTGGGCGTTTTATACGCTTTTTTGAAAATGGATGCATACAATGGCAAGGCAAATTTGCTTCGGAATGCTGTGAATAGGATCTGTTTAAGTGAGAAAGGTGTGATTCCCATGTGCTGTCAGTGACTCATTTATATGGTGATGTCGCCAGTAGGCGGCAAGTCCGTTTTGTAAAATAGTAGTTTAATAACAGAGATTAGTGAAAAATAGGGGTAGAAAAGGAGAAGTTATAATGAAAAACAGAATATGGAAAAAGATACTGGCAGTGGGAGTAAGTCTGCTTGCAGAAGCTGGGATGCTGGTTGGATGCACGGCGCAGCCGGCAGTGACATATGGAGCAGAAATGGAAGGCGGGTTATCTGTTGTCCAAGATGCGGCATGGACAGATTTACAGAAATTTCAGGCGGTGATTTCTGTAAAGGCAGATGGGCTGGCGTCACTTACGTGGGAAAATGAAAACCAGGAATATGAAAGTGGCGATGAAAATTTATTCAGCAGTGGAAATCAGGACGGGAGCCTGGAAAATGATCAATATGATTTTTCGGATGAAACAATATCTCATCCAACATCTTACGAACTGGTAGTCTGGCTTTCTGAATATTTTCAGCCAGATGCTTCGTTTATGGCACCTGAAGGCTGCCTGAAAGAGGAGCTTCCTATCGAGACTGCTGACGGAAGATCCAGCAGTATAACCGGATTCCGCTGGAAAATAAATTCGGGAGAACAGGGCAAACAGCTGAAAATTCCGGTTACCTTGCGGGATGAATATCGTTTTCCAGCAGAAAAACATACAGTTCCTACCTGTCAGGATATTTTGCATGCAAATGGTGCTATAAGCGGAGAAGAAAATGGAGGCGGAGTTTACATTGTAAAAAAAGTGGAAAATGAAAAAAACATTTTGTGTAAAGCCTTATCTAAGAGTTTGGAGATACCAGCTGCACACATGGATTTTTCAGTGGAGATGGAAGCCAAGGAAAAGGCGCTTTATACTGGAAAACGCATTCATATGGCAGTGAATCTGACAAATAATGGTCAGGTACCTTTTTATAAAATTTCCCTTCAGGCCAAAGTAAAAGAACAGGAACTGGTACCTGTGTGGGAAAAGGAGCCTGGCCTTGAAGTTTCGGAAAGTGGTGCAGTGCTGGAAAGCCTTTCCGCAGGGGAAACACGAATCCTGTCTTTTTATATAGATCCGGACATGGATCAGAAAAGTAATCTGGAGCTGGAGCTTTTTGCAAAAACAGAAAATCCGGTTTCGTTGGAGAAAGCAGCAGAAAAACAGTTAACATTACAGCAGGGAAAAGCCTCTTTTACGGTAAAGAAAACAGCTGACTGCGACAACGCCAGCCCTGGGGAGACTGTGACTTATCAGATCAGTATTCACAATACCGGGGAGGTGACTCTGCATTCCGTAGTTACTACAGAACGTTTCGGGCTTGCCGGAGTAACAGCTACTTTTCAGGAACAGAGAGGTATAACCCTGAATAAAAGCAGGACTCAGGCGAAAATCCAGGAAATCGCACCTGGTGGCTGTGTGAATTTAAAGGCAAAAGTTGTACTTCCAAAAGATCTGAAAGACCAGAATCTGATGAATCAGATTATTGTAGTTACTGACGAGACTGGTGAGGAAAGCGCAGTGCGGGATCAGGCAACCATCCGTGTGGAAGATAAGGAGAAGGATGGAAATGGAAGCGGAAACGGAAATGGGGGTGGAAATGGAGATGGAACTGGCATAGGCAGTGGGAATAATGATGGCAGCACAATGGCTGCGTCCACCTCTCCAAAAACAGGGGATACTTCCCACAAAGAGCTGTTTCAGGTACTGATTCTGCTTTCGTTTCTTTTTTCCGCTGTAGCCGCCAGAAGAATGTTTGGAGACAATGCTCACAGATGACCCGTGAATGGAAACTATAATGTGAGGTGAACGGTTACTGTTTTTTAACAGGAAAGATTGAAAACAAATTCTGTGTGTGATATTCTATAAAAGAGTATGCGTTGCTGTATGATGTCATTAGATTAGAGCGTGTTTGAAAAATCATTCCCGCAAATTGTGACACAAATCTTGCAGAAAGTCTTTTTCAAACAAGCTCTGGCGTGATTTTAAAGCAACGTCAATATAGGGAGGCATATATTATGAAATTATCATCCTTATTAGAGAAGTTAGAATACACCTGCGTGCAGGGGAGCACAGAGCAGGAAGTCACTGGTGTTGTTTATGATTCCAGAAAGGTAACAGACGGCTCTCTGTTTATCTGTATCAGAGGTGCTGTTGTAGATGGACATAAATTTATCCCGGATGTGACAGCAAAAGGGGCTAAAGTTCTGGTAGTAGAAGAGGAGGTTTCTGCACCGTCGGATGTTACGGTTATCCAGGTGACAGACACCAGATATGCTATGGCATTTATTTCAGCAGCCTGGTTCGGACATCCGGCAGAGAAGCTGAAAACAATCGGAATTACCGGAACTAAGGGAAAAACTACCACTACCTATATGGTAAAATCCATTCTGGAAAATGCTGGATACAAGGTTGGTCTGATCGGTACTATTGAGGCAATTATCGGAAATAAGATAATACCTGCTTCTAATACCACACCAGAATCCTATGTAGTTCAGGAGTATTTTCACGAAATGGTGGAAGCTGGCTGTGATTGTGTGGTTATGGAAGTTTCCTCACAGGGGCTGATGCTGCATCGTACTCAGGGATTTGTGTTTGATTTTGGAATTTTTACAAATATTGAACCAGATCATATTGGTCCAAACGAGCACAAGGACTTTGACCATTATCTGTCTTGTAAAGCTATGCTTCTCAAGCAGTGCCGCGTAGGAATTGTAAACCGTGATGATGAGCATTTTGACAGAATTGTAGAGGGACATACCTGTACTCTGGAAACCTATGGCTTTTCAAAAGAAGCAGACCTTCGCGCTGAGGATGCCAGACTGATTGGCGGAAAAGGTTATCTTGGAATTTCCTATCAGCTGAAGGGGCTTATGGATTTCCCTGTTGAAATCGACATCCCAGGTAAATTCAGTATTTACAACTCTCTTACCGCTATTGCAATCTGCCGTCATTTTAAGGTTTCCCAGGAAAATATCCTGAAGGCTCTGAAGGTAGCAAAAGTAAAAGGCCGTATTGAGATGGTGAAAGTATCTGATGAATTTACTCTGATGATTGATTATGCACATAATGCAATGGCTTTGGAAAGTCTTCTTACTACATTGCGTGAGTATCATCCACACAGACTGGTCTGCCTGTTTGGTTGTGGCGGAAACCGCTCCAGGCTTCGCCGTTATGAGATGGGAGAAGTTTCCGGTCGTCTGGCAGATCTGACCATCATTACTTCTGATAATCCGCGAGATGAGGAGCCTCAGGCTATTATTGATGACATCAAGGTTGGCATGGCGAAGACAGAAGGTAAATATGTGGAGATTCCAGACCGCAAGGAAGCAATCGCTTATGCCATCCATCACGGAGAACCAGGGGATATTGTGGTGCTGGCTGGTAAAGGTCATGAAGATTACCAGGAAATCAAAGGCAAAAAATATCCTATGGATGAGCGTGTGTTGATCGCTGATATTCTTGCTGGAAAGTAAAACATGACATATGCAGATATTATTGTAGACATTTCCCATGAGAAGCTGGATAAAAGCTTTCAATATCTGGTTCCGGAGAAACTGAAGGAAGAGATACAGGTGGGAATGGTGGTTTCCATTCCATTTGGAAGAGGAAATCATGTGCGCAAGGGATATGTAGTGGGGATTTCTGGTGAGCCTAAAGTAAAGGGAATCCAGCTCAAATCTGTTGCCGGTATTGAAAATGATCAGGAAACCACAGAATCCAGGCTGATCGCGCTGGCAGGGTGGATGAAAGAAAATTACGGCTCTACCATGATCCAGGCTCTGAAAACAGTTCTTCCTATTCAGAAAAAGATGAAAGCCCAGGAAAAAAGGTGGATAACCCTTCTGATTTCCAGAGAAGATGGGGAAAAGCTTCTGGAAGAGCTTAGCATGACCAGATTTAAAGCACGTATCCGCCTTCTGGAAGCACTCTTGCAGAATGAAAATGGGAAAATTGAGACTGCCTGGGCTTCAAAGGAGCTTGGCACTACGGCTTCTGTCCTGAGATATTTTGAAGAACAGGGGATTGCTTCTGTGGAGTCAGATGAAGTGTATAGAAATGCAGTTGCAGATGCAGAGAATATTCCGCATGTGGCACCAGCAGTATTAAGTATATCCCAGCAAATGGCTGTGAATCAGATCTTATCAGAATGGGAACACCCGGATCCGAGACCGGTTCTTCTTCACGGAGTTACCGGCAGTGGAAAAACGGAAGTATATATGGAGCTGATCGATAAGGTGATAAAGGAAGGCGGTCAGGCAATCGTGCTGATTCCGGAAATTGCGCTGACTTATCAGACTGTACGGCGATTTTATGGTCGTTTTGGTGATAAGGTGTCGGTAATTAACTCCAGACTTTCCCTGGGAGAGCGTTATGACCAGTTTAAAAGAGCCAAACAGGGAGAACTGCAGGTTATGGTGGGACCCCGTTCAGCACTTTTTACTCCTTTTGGAAAGCTGAGGCTGATCATTATTGATGAGGAGCATGAATCTTCTTATAAAAGTGAAAACAGTCCAAGGTATCACGCCCGGGAAACGGCTATCCACAGAGCAAAGCTGGAAGGCGCAAGAGTAATTCTTGGTTCTGCAACTCCATCTATGGAAGCGTATTACAGGGCGAAAGAAGGAGAATATGTCCTTGTAAAGCTGGAAGCCAGATTTGAAGAAAGACCTCTTCCCAGGGTATCAATTATTGACATGAGGGAACAACTAAAAAAAGGAAACCGCCTTGCCCTCAGTCTGGAACTGAGAGAAGACCTGAGCCAGTGCCTGAAAAAAGGGGAGCAGGCCATGTTGTTTCTCAACCGCCGTGGCTACGCAGGGTTTGTTTCATGCCGTTCCTGCGGTCATGTAATGAAATGTCCTCACTGTGACGTTTCCTTAAGTGAGCATAATGGCAGAAAGCTGATCTGTCATTATTGTGGTTATGAAACTGTGAAACCGGACAAATGTCCAGTCTGTTCTTCCCCATATATAGGCGGTTTTAAAGCGGGAACCCAGCAGATCCAGCAGGTGGTAGAAAAAGAATTTCCAGAGGCAAGAGTTCTTCGAATGGATTACGACACTACAAGAGCTAAGGGAAGCTATGAAAAAATTCTGTCTGCTTTTTCCAGGCATGAGGCCGATATTTTGATTGGAACCCAGATGATCGTCAAGGGACATGATTTCCCGGATGTTACTCTTGTGGGGATCCTTGCTGCAGATTTATCCCTGAATGCTGATGATTATCGCAGTGGTGAGCGCACTTTTCAGCTTCTTACCCAGGCGGTGGGACGAGCAGGAAGAGGAAGGAAAGAAGGCCATGCCTTGATCCAGACTTATAGTCCGGATCATTACAGCATACAGACAGCTGCAAAGCAGGATTACGAAGAATTTTACCAGGAAGAGATGGGATACCGTCTTCTTATGGATTATCCCCCGGCTGCCCATATGATGGCAGTGCTTGGTTCTTCGGAGGATGAGAAGCTTCTTGAGACAGCCATGCACTATCTTGGTCTGTTTACAGGAAAAATATATGCGGGAAAAGATCTTCATGTGATCGGTCCCGCCCCTGCGTCTGTAGGGAAAGTAAAGGATGTATACAGAAGAGTACTTTATCTGAAACATGAGAATTATGATCTGCTTGTCCGAATAAAGGACAGGCTGGAGGAATATATAGAAATCAATTCCGGCTTCAGAAAAGTTAATATACAATTTGATTTTTCATAAGGCGAAATACCGGAAATAAAGGGCTGCGTTAAGGTGCAGGGCTTTGAAACAACGGGTATTTCCAAATTCAAAGATAAAGGAGATAACACAGAGATGGCACTTAGAACAATCAGAACAGAGGGAGATTCCGTTTTGGAAAAAATCTGCAGACCAGTAGAGAAAATCGACAAACGTACAAAGGATCTGGTAGGAGACATGCTGGAAACCATGTATGACGCATGCGGTGTTGGCCTTGCAGCTCCCCAGGTGGGTATATTAAAGAGAATCGTAGTGATCGATATTGGAGATGGTCCAATTATTCTTATCAATCCGGAAATTCTTATGACATCCGGTGAGCAGACAGGCGAGGAGGGATGTTTAAGTGTTCCGGGAATGTCCGGTCAGGTTACCCGCCCAAATTATGTGAAGGTAAAAGCTCTTGATATGGATATGAATGAGCAGATATATGAAGGAGAAGGACTCCTTGCCCGTGCATTTTGTCATGAGCTGGATCATCTTGACGGAAAAATGTACACACGTCTGGTTGAAGGTGAATTACATCATGTAAGTTATGACAATGAGGAGGAAGAGGAATAAATGAAAATTGTTTATATGGGAACGCCGGATTTTGCAGTTAATCCCCTTCATGCACTGGCTGAAGCTGGCTATGAGGTGACAGGTGTTGTGACCCAGCCGGATAAGCCGAAGGGAAGGGGAAAGAGCATGCTTCCCACTCCTGTAAAGGAAGAGGCATTGAAACATGGGTTCCCGGTTTACCAGCCTGTGAAGGTACGCGATCCGGAATTTTTACAGGTTCTTGAGAAACTGGATCCCGATATTATTGTGGTAGCTGCCTTTGGACAGATCATTCCCAAAAGCATTCTGGAGCTTCCGAAATACGGATGTATTAACATCCATGCATCCCTGCTTCCGAAATACCGCGGTGCAGCTCCTATTCAGCAGGCAGTTATTGATGGGGAAAAGGAGTCAGGTGTTACGATCATGAGAATGGGAACAGGTCTTGATACAGGAGATATGATCTCAAGGATCGTAGTGCCGATTGCAAAAGATGAGACGGGCGGAACTCTGTTTGATAAGCTTGCAGAAGCAGGAGCGAAGCTTCTTGTTGAGACATTGCCTCACATTTTTGATGGCACAGCTGTTTACGAGAAACAGCCGGAGGAAAGCCCTACTCCATATGCCGGTATGATCACCAAACAGATGGGATTGATCAATTTTGGGAAATCAGCCGCGGAACTGGAAAGACTGGTGCGAGGTTTAAACCCGTGGCCAAGCGCATTTACCTTCTGGAATGGAAAAACTTTGAAGGTATGGGAAAGCTTTGTAGTAAAAAGTGAAGAAGCTGGCACAGAAAAGCCAGAACCTGGAACAGTAGTAAAAACGGACAAAAAAGGAATTTACGTGGCTTGCGGTGAGGATGTTCTGGTACTTTCACAGGTACAGTTAGAAGGAAAAAAGAGAATGGATGCGGATGCATTCCTTCGAGGATGTCATATAGAAACCGGAAGCAGATTCACAGATAAAAAGGAGTGATCTTATGTACGGATATGGATATCCTTATGGATTTTATGTTGATCCTACTTATGTATTGCTGATCATTGGAATGGTGCTGGCACTGGCTGCATCTGGAAAGATGAAAAGCACTTTTGCACGTTATCAGCAGGTGCGCAGCCATTCAGGTCTTACAGGAGCTCAGACTGCCCAGAGGATTTTAAATGCAGCCGGAATTTACGACGTAACGATTGTTCCAATTTCCGGAAGCCTTACAGATCATTATGATCCGAGAACAAAGAGGCTGGCACTTTCACAGGACGTATATGGAAGAACTTCTGTGGCAGCTGTATGTGTCGCTGCCCATGAGTGTGGTCATGCCATTCAGCACAATATAAATTATGCACCGCTGAATATCCGTTCAGCTATTGTTCCGGTGGCAAATATCGGATCTTCCCTTTCCTGGCCGATTTTTCTTCTGGGACTGATCTTTTCCATACCGGCACTTACAACTGTAGGAATTGTGCTGTTTTCACTGGCGGTACTGTTTCAGCTTGTAACACTTCCGGTAGAATTCAATGCTTCCTCAAGAGCTTTAAAAATGCTGGAAAGCACAGGAATTTTAAGCCGTGAGGAAAACAAAGGTGCGAAGAAGGTTCTTACAGCGGCAGCCCTTACTTATGTAGCAGCTCTTGCTTCTTCCATTTTACAGCTTCTGAGACTGCTCATACTTTCCGGAGGTAGAAGACGGGATGATTAACGGAATCAATTCCAGGGAGATGATCCTGGAAATTTTACTTGAAATCGAAGAGGGCGAGCATAGCCACGTGGCAATTCGGAATGCCCTTTCCAAATATCAGTTCCTTCCCAAACAGGACCGGGCATTTATTACCCGTGTCTGTGAAGGAACGCTGGAATACCGGATTCAGATTGATTACATTATCAATTCTTTTTCCAAGGTGACAGTTGATAAGATGAAGCCTGCAATCCGGGAAATTTTAAGAAGTGCAGTATATCAGCTGAAATACATGGATAGTGTGCCAGACAGCGCAGTGTGCAATGAGGCTGTGAAGCTGGCGCAAAGAAAAGGTTTTTATAATCTGAAGCCTTTTGTAAATGGTGTTCTTCGTACCATAGCCCGGGAAATGGATCAGGTCCGGTTCCCTCAAAAAGAAGATGATCTGTTGAAATATCTTTCTGTAAAGTATTCCATGCCAGAGGTGCTGGTAACCAGGTGGCTGGAAGCCTATGGAGAAGAAACAACAGAGAAGATACTGGCGGATTTTCTTATGGAACATCCTCTTACCATCAGATGCCGGACTTATCTGAATTCCAAGGAAGAGGTTATAAAAAGCCTGGAAAGTCAGGGCGTTCATGTAGCGCCTGCTCCATATCTGCCTTATGCATACAGCATTTCTGAATTTAACCATATTCTTGCACTGGATGCTTTTATCAAGGGTAAAATCGTCGTGCAGGATGTAAGTTCCATGCTGGTTGCGGAGGTTGCAGATCCGAAGAAGGGCGATTACGTTATTGACGTGTGTGCTGCGCCAGGTGGAAAGAGTCTTCATATGGGAGACAAGATGGAGGGATATGGAACGGTAGATGCAAGAGATGTAAGCCAGTATAAAGTCAATCTGATCGAGGAAAATATCCAACGTACCAATTCTATTAATGTACAGGCAAGAGTGCAGGATGCTACTATTTTTGATCAGGATTCAGAACTGCTTGCAGATGTTGTAATTGCAGATGTACCTTGTTCCGGGTATGGAGTGATCGGCAAGAAGCCGGAAATCAAATACCGTGTTACGCCACAGAAACAGGATGAAATAGTGATTCTGCAGAGAACCATTCTGGATCGCGCAGCAAACTATGTGAAGCCAAGAGGAGAGCTGATCTTCAGTACCTGTACCATTGCAAAAGAAGAAAACGAAGAGAACATGATGTGGTTTTTGAATAATTATCCATTTAAGCTGGAGAGCCTGGATCCTTATCTTCCAGAGGAGCTGCACTCAGAGACAACTGCACTTGGATATCTGCAGCTGCTTCCTGGAGTACATAAGACAGACGGCTTCTTTATTGCGAAATTCAGAAGAAAATAGGAATATAAATATGACAGACATTAAGTCGATGACGAAAGACGAACTGAAAAATCTGATGACCGAACTGGGAGAGAAACCCTTTCGGGCAAAGCAGATCTACAGCTGGTTACATGAACATCTGGTAACCTCTTATGATGAGATGGGAAACATACCAGGAAAATTAAAAGAAAAACTGAAAGACTATCCCATAGCGGCATTGGAAATGGTGGATGAACAGGTTTCTGCCATTGACGGCACAAGAAAGTATCTGTTCCGCCTTTCTGATGGAAATGTGATCGAGAGTGTTCTTATGCGTTATAAGCATGGAAATTCCGTATGTATTTCGTCACAGGTAGGCTGTAAAATGGGGTGCCGTTTTTGTGCTTCCACTATTGGAGGCTGGACAAGAAACCTTCTTCCTTCGGAAATGCTGGATCAGATTTACAGGATCCAGAGCATAACGGGAGAGCGGGTATCTAATGTAGTAGTAATGGGAACTGGCGAACCTATGGATAATTATGATCATATTGTACGCTTTGTACATCTGCTTTCCGATGAAAATGGTCTTAACATCAGCCAGAGGAATATCACCGTATCGACCTGCGGAATTGTTCCAAAAATTTATGAGCTTGCAAAGGAAAAACTGCAGATTACCCTTGCCCTGTCTCTGCATGCACCAAATGATGAAAAAAGACAGGAACTTATGCCTATTGCACAGCGGTACAGTATGGACGAAGTCCTGGATGCATGCCGCAATTATTTTCAGGAGACTGGCAGGAGAATTACTTTTGAATACAGTCTTGTGGCTGGTGTTAATGACAGTGACGAAGATGCAAGAGAGCTGAGCAGCAGAATCCATGATATTAACTGTCATGTAAATCTAATTCCGGTAAACCCTATTAAGGAGCGTTCTTACAGGCGTTCTACGCATCAGGCTGTAGAGAATTTTAAAATAAAACTTGAAAAATGCGGAATTAATGTTACTATTAGAAGGGAAATGGGCAGTGACATAGACGGTGCCTGTGGACAATTACGAAAAAGTTATATAGAAAAAAGTTACGATCCGCAGTAACGAAAAACTGGTGTTTCTATGTTGAACAACAGTACGAAAAGGACAGAAAGCGAGAAGTGACATGAGGGTATATTCAGCTACGAATATAGGAATGAAGCGGAAGATGAACCAGGATTATGTGTTCGCTTCCCAGGACACAGTTGGAAATCTCCCGAACCTCTTTGCTGTTGCTGATGGAATGGGAGGACACAATGCAGGTGATTATGCGTCCTCTCACGCGGTCAGGATACTGGTAGATGAAATCAGGGAGGATACGGATTATAATCCTGTAAAGGTAATCCGTCATGCCATTGAGACTGCGAACACAGAAATTATAGAACAGGCGCAGAAGGATGAGAAGCTTCGTGGAATGGGAACTACTATGGTAGTAGCCACCATTGTAGGTCAGTATGCTTATGTTGCCAATGTGGGAGACAGCAGACTATATGTGGTGGATAAACAGCTGAGGCAGATTACCAGGGATCATTCACTGGTTCAGGAAATGGTAAGAATGGGTGAAATCACTGCTGAGGAGGCAAGAAATCATCCGGATAAAAACATTATCACCAGAGCTCTGGGAGCAGAAAAAACTGTAGACGTGGATTTCTTTGATATGCGTCTGGAACCGGGAAGTACGATCCTGATGTGTTCCGATGGTCTCAGCAATATGGTGGAAGACAAAAAAATGGAAGAAATCATATTGAATTCTGATGAGGATATCACCTGGAAGGGAAATACTCTTATCCAGGAAGCCAACAACAACGGCGGCAAGGATAACATTGCAATCATATTGATAGAACCATTCACGAATGAGGTGGAAACATGTTAAAGACAGGTATGATTATAGCAGAACGCTATGAAATTGTAAGTAAAATCGGTACCGGCGGAATGGCGGACGTATATAAGGCAATGGACCATAAACTGAACCGTTTTGTGGCAGTTAAGGTTCTGAAGCCGGAATTCAGGGAAGATGCAACTTTTGTAAAGAAATTCAGAAGTGAAGCGCAGGCAGCAGCAGGTCTTACCCATCCAAACATAGTAAATGTATTTGATGTAGGCGATGATGAGGGTGTTTATTATATCGTAATGGAGCTGATCGAGGGAATCACTCTTAAGGAGTATATTTCCAAGAAAGGTAAGCTTTCGGTAAAGGAAGCTACCAGTATTGCCATTCAGGTATCTATGGGACTTGAGGCAGCACACAGCCACGGCATTGTACATCGTGATGTGAAGCCTCAGAATATTATTATTTCCACAGACGGCAAAGTAAAGGTAACAGACTTTGGAATTGCAAGAGCTGCTTCTTCCAATACCATCAGCTCCAATGTTATGGGGTCTGTACATTACAGCTCACCGGAGCAGGTACGAGGCGGCTACAGCGATGAGAAGAGTGATATCTACTCACTTGGTATCACCTTATATGAAATGGTAACAGGACGTGTCCCTTTTGACGGAGATACTACAGTTGCCATTGCAATCAAACATCTTCAGGAAGAGATGGTACCGCCAAGTGTTTATTCCCCGGATCTGCCGTACAGTCTGGAACAGATCATTATGAAATGTACCCAGAAGAGTGTGGATCGCAGATATAATAAGATGGAGGATGTGATCGAGGATCTGAAGCATTCTCTTATTGACCCGCAGGGAGATTTTGTGAAGCTTACATCTGTAGATACAGATGCTAAGACGGTTGTAATTTCTGATGAAGAGCTTGGAGAGATCAAGCATACTCCGAAGCAGACTCTTAAGCCGGATATAGAAACTCTGGAAAAAGAACTGAATGAGACAAACTACGATGATGATGACGATTTCGAGTATGATAATAAGGAAGAGAGCTCGAAAGGCTCCAGAAAGAACCGGGATCGTGAACGAAGCAGAGAGCGGGAAGAGAGAGAAAGACGTATCAAAAAGCAGAAAAGAGGCGTCAGTGTAGCTGGAAGTATTATTGCTTTGATCATAGGTGCCGCAGTTCTGATCGCGGTAATTCTTGTTGTGGGAAAGGCAGCAGGTCTGATCGGAGACAGCAAGGATTCTTCTTTGGATCAGCAGAATCAGCAGGCACAGGTTACCCAGGCTGCTGACGAAGATGATGGTATGGTACCAGTACCTGATCTTATCGGTAAGACAGAGGCTGAGGCACAGGAACTTTGCGCTTCTGTAAATATCGGAATGACCTACAAAGGTGAAGAGGCTTCCACACAGGAAAAAGGCAAGATTTCTTCACAGGATCCTGTACAGGGAACAAAGGTAGCTAAAAATTCAACTGTTAACTATTATTTAAGTAAAGGTTCTGAGTCCGTTACCCTTACAGATATGTTCGGTCAGAATGGCGCTTTGGCGCAGGAAACTCTGGAAAGCCAGGGCTTAACGGTTCAGATCAATAAGATTTACCCGGATGAAAGTCAGTCTTCTATGGTAGACATTGGATGTGTCCTTGATACTGAGCCTGCAGCAGGAACTACTGTCAAGGCAGGCGATACAGTTACTCTTACCATCAGCCGTGGTATTAATTATGGTGACAGTGTACAGGTGCCAGATGTAACCGGAATGGAGAAGAATGATGCAATTGCCAAGCTTGGCAAATTCATTAATATTAATGTGGAAATGCAGATGAGCACAGACGTTGCAGAGGGAACTGTTATCTCTCAGGATCCTATAGGATATACAGATGACAACCCGGTATATGCAGATCCGGATAACGATACGATCACTCTTATTGTAAGCAGTGGAAGTCAGGATACTTCTTCACAGAATACTGAGGATCAGAGTTCCTCTGATACTACTGCAGCAGTAGCAAATGGCGAAGTATGGAAATGTACACAGAAACTGAAGACGCCTATCGGATATAATGGAGGTCTGATCAGACTGGAGCTTGTTCAGAATGTAGGCGGCGCTCCAAAAGCAAGCTCTGTGGTAGAAGGACAGCAGCTTACTTTCCCATATCAGCTGGATATTACAGGTGCACCAGGAGTTGCTGAGGGTACTTTATATCTGTCTGAGCAGCAATCTGATGGAAGCTATCAGGAACTTGGCCATTATCCTCTTACTTTTGAGAAGGTTGAGTAATCCATGCAGGGAAAGATCATTAAAGGAATTGCAGGTTTCTATTATATCTATGCGGAAGACGGCAATATTTACGAATGTAAGGCAAAAGGAATTTTTCGAAAGGATAATTTCAAGCCTCTGGTAGGTGATAATGTGGAGATTACCGTTTTGAATGAGGAGGAGAAGGAAGGCAGTGTAACTTCCATTCTTCCCCGCCGCAATTCGCTTATCCGTCCTGCTGTAGCCAATGTAGATCAGGCGTTTTTGATTTTTGCCATGGAGAATCCAAAGCCTAATTTCCTTCTTCTGGACCGCTTTCTGATCATGATGGAGCAGCAGAAAATTCCCGTGGTTATCTGCTTCAATAAGAAAGATGTGGGAGAGAAGAAAGAAATGGAAAAGCTTTACGAAATATACACTGGATGTGGATATTGTGTAGTGCTTTCCAGTACCTATGAGGGAGAGGGAATGGACGAGATCCGCGAGATACTGAAGGGAAAAACAACAGTAGTTGCAGGACCTTCCGGTGTGGGGAAATCTTCCATTACCAACTGTATGCAGGGTGAAGTGCAGATGGAGACTGGCGAGATCAGCAAAAAACTGAAGCGCGGCAAGCATACCACCAGACATTCCCAGGTAATCCCGGTGGAGAAGAATACTTTCCTGGTGGATACTCCGGGATTTTCTTCTTTGTATCTTACCGATATGAAGGAAGAGGAGCTTCGGGATTACTTCCCGGAATTTGTAATGTATGAGCCGCAATGCCGGTTTCAGGGGTGTATGCACATTCATGAACCGGGCTGTGCAGTGAAGAAAGCTCTGTCTGAAGGTAAAATTAGTCAGCAGCGGTATGACAACTATCTGGCTTTATATGAGGAATTAAAAGAGAAAAGGAGATACTAAAACTATGTATCAGCTATGCCCTTCCATTTTATCAGCGGATTTTAACCGTCTGGGCGAACAGATTAAAATTCTTGAAAACGAAGGAGTTGAATGGCTCCATATTGATGTTATGGATGGAGATTTTGTACCGAGCATTTCCTTTGGTATGCCGGTGATCAAATCCATCCGTAAAGAATCCAAGATGTTTTTTGATGTTCATCTTATGGTGACAGAGCCGGAAAGATACATTCAGGATTTTGTAAATTGTGGTGCGGATTCCATCACCGTTCATGCTGAGGCATGTGAGGATCTGGAACGTACTATAGAGCGTATCAAGGATGCAGGAGTGAAAGTTGGTGTTTCCATCAAGCCTGCAACTCCGGTAAATGATATCAGCCATATGCTTGAGGATGTGGATATGGTTTTGGTAATGACTGTTCAGCCTGGCTTTGGCGGACAGAAATATATGGACGAGTGTACAGAGAAGATTCAGGAACTGAGAGAACTGATCGACAAAGAGAATCTGAATGTGGATATTGAGGTTGACGGTGGAATCAATGAAGGTACCATAGAGACTGTTATGAAAGCTGGTGCCAATATCTTTGTTGCCGGATCCTGGGTATTCGGCGGTGATATTGCCCAGAATGTCCGCCATATTCAGAAACAGATCGAAGAGATTGGTGACAGGATTGAGTGAGAGATAGAATGATAGATACAGTAATCGTAAGCGGGGGCATGATCCAGAAAGATTTTGCCCTCGATTTTATAAGAAAAATAGAAGAAGAGCGAAAAGGAAAGAAGCTGCTTTTGCTGGCGGCTGACAGAGGACTGGATTTCTTTCTGGAAACAGGTCTTGTCCCGGATATTGTGGACGGTGATTTTGACAGTTTATCAGGTGCTGGAAAGGCATATCTGGAGAGTCTTGACCATACAGAAATTGTCAGACTGAATCCTGAAAAGGATGATACAGATACCCAGTCTACTTTAAATCTGGCAATAAGAAGAGGGGCAAAGAATATTCTTATTCTTGGCGCAACTGGTGGAAGACTGGATCATTTTATTGGAAACATGGGACTTTTGGGATATGGCAGACAAAAGGGTGTCAATGTGATCCTGGCAGATGCTCAGAATTACATCTGTCTTGTGGAAAATGGCCATATTATTCGAAAAGACAGTCAATTCGGAAAATATGTTTCCTTTTTCGCAGCCGGTGAAACGGTTGAAGGTCTTACTTTGAAGGGGTTTAAATACCCATTGGATCATTACCGCCTTACTACAGATAACTGTGGCCGCACCGTTAGCAACGAGATCCAGGAAGAAAAGGCCAAGGTACTCTACGAAAAAGGCAGTCTTCTTATGATCATGTCCAGAGATTTGAAATAAATGATGTATTACAAAAGAGAAACACTTCATATTCAATTGGAAATATGAGGTGTTTTTTCAAATTTATCAGATTGTCCAGAGCTTTTGTCTTGATGGAAAGAGTTGGGTATGCTAAAATAAAAAGATGTATAGAGAAGACAATATGGGGCCGGAAATATATCATATTTTTATTGTTTGTGGTATAATAACAAAAGAATGGCGTAAAGAAATGTCAAACGCCCCTAAAAATAAGGAGAAATAGGATAAAATGAAATTAGGTATCGTTGGACTTCCAAATGTAGGAAAAAGTACACTTTTTAATTCCCTGACAAAGGCTGGTGCAGAATCTGCGAACTATCCATTCTGTACCATTGACCCGAATGTGGGAGTTGTTACTGTGCCGGATGAAAGACTTGCACTGCTTGGTGATTTTTATCATTCCAAGAAAGTGACACCGGCCGTTATAGAATTTGTTGACATTGCAGGACTTGTAAAGGGCGCTTCTAAGGGAGAAGGTCTTGGAAACCAGTTCCTTGCAAACATCCGTGAAGTTGATGCAATCGTTCATGTAGTACGCTGTTTTGAGGATACCAATGTAATTCACGTAGATGGAAGCATTGATCCGATCCGTGATATTGAGACTATCAACCTGGAGCTTATTTTCTCTGATCTTGAGATCCTGGAGAGAAGAATTGCAAAGGTTACCAAGACTGCCCGCATGGACAAAGAAGCTGCTAAAGAGCTTGATTTCCTTCAGAAGATCAAGAAGTGGCTGGAAGACGGCAAGATGGCCATCACTATGGAACTGGAGAATGAGGATGAGGAAGCATGGATGGGAACTTACAATCTGCTCACTCAGAAACCGGTTATTTACGCTGCAAATGTGGCAGAGGACGATCTTGCAAATGATGGTGCTGACAATGCGCATGTACAGGCTGTAAGAAAATATGCTGCAGAGCAGAACAGTGAGATTTTCGTAATCTGTGCCCAGATCGAGGAAGAAATTTCCGAGCTGGATGAGGATGAAAGAAAAATGTTCCTGGAGGATCTTGGACTTAAGGAATCAGGACTTGAGAAGCTGGTTAAGGCAAGTTATCATCTTCTTGGACTTATGAGCTTCCTGACCTCAGGAGAAGATGAGACCAGAGCATGGACCATAAAGATTGGAACCAAGGCTCCGCAGGCTGCAGGTAAGATTCATTCTGATTTTGAACGTGGATTCATTAAAGCTGAGGTAGTAAACTATCAGGATCTTCTTGACTGTGGCTCCTATGCAGGTGCAAGAGAAAAAGGTCTTGTAAGAATGGAAGGTAAGGATTACGTAGTACAGGATGGCGATGTGATCTTATTCCGTTTCAATGTCTGATAAGTAATAGAAACAGAGGGATAGCATAAATGTCAATTCAGTTTCCGAATCTGGGAATAAACCTGGATTATGTGGGGAAATCCATTCAAATATTTGGATTTGAGATTACATTTTTTGGCCTTGTAATAGCTCTGGGAATGCTTCTGGGAATGGGAATTGTGATTCTGGAAGCGAAGCGCTGCGGCGAGAATAAAGACGATTATCTGGAAATGATGATCATATCCCTGCTTCTGGGTGTGGTCGGATCCAGAATGCTTTATGTTTTATGTTCCTGGAATCTTTATAAGGGCAATATTATTGAGATCTTTAATGTGAGAAATGGCGGACTTACATTCTACGGCGGTCTGTTTGGAGGAATGCTGGGAGCTGCCATTTACTGCGGCGTGCGCAGAAAATCTTTTATGCAGATGGCAGATACTGCCAGCATGGGAATCGTTATTGCGCAGATAATAGGAAGGTGGGGAGATTTCTTTAACAGGGAATCTTTCGGTGAGTATACCAACAGCATATTTGCAATGCAGCTCCCTTTATCTGCTGTGCGTTCCAGCGAAGTGACATCTGCAATGAGGGAAAACCTGGAGACAATAGGTGGAACTTCTTATATTCAAGTACATCCGGTTTTCTTATACGAGAGTCTTTGGTGTCTGCTTTTGTTTCTCCTGATGCTTGTGTGGAAGCGCAAAAAACATTTCCACGGAGAAGTATTTCTGAAATATCTGGCAGGATATGGTCTCGGACGATTTTGCATAGAACTTCTTCGAACAGACAAGCTTATGATTCCGGGAACTTCTGTTGGAATTTCCCAGCTGATCTCAGCAGCACTGTTTGTAATCTGTGCTATGATCGCAGTTGTGGAAGAAACCATGGCGAAAAAGAGGGCGGCAAGGCGCAGACGCAGGAGAGAACAGGACTATGAAGCGCAGGAAAGAGCAGCCAGAGAAGCTGAAGCAGAAGAATACAGAGACCGGCTCAGACTGGAGAGAGCTTTTGCAGATGGAGATGCCGCAGGTGTTCCGGAAGTCTATAACGGAACAGCATCTGCTTATGAACATGATTCCGAAGAATCAGAAGAAACTTCGTCTGTGGAAGAAGAGCATCCGGAAGAAGATCCTCAGGATGAAAAGAACACAGAGAAAATCGTGGAAGAGGAAAATTCAGTTGCTGAGGATTTCTATGAGAAGGACTCAGAGAAAGATACAGAAGAAATTTCTGAGGAGGAAGCCTTTCCAAAAGCTTCCGGTACAGAAAATTATGTGGAAGAAAATGCCGGGATTTCTGAAGAAGAAACTGTTGCTGCGAAGGGTCCGACAGCTTCAGAAGAAGATGAATGGTTGTATAGCCAGCCGCGCAGATTTGCGAAAAAACCTGCCCATGAGCAGAAAGATTGATCATATGATTGTCAGATACCTGAATCTGGACTAAACAAAACGTTATTTTGGTGGGAGCGAATCCCACTGAAGTGGCGTTTTTTTGTGTGTAATAGGTAATTTCGCTGGAATTTCCGGCAATATAAAAAGTCCTGCAGGGCAGGATTTATTTGTATATAAAAATTTTTTGACTGCATTTTCGCTGTTTGTAAGGACTTTGTAACAGAATTATGTAATAGATTTCATAATTTCCCACTTGTAATTTAGGGGCAAATGGGTTAGAATGGGTTCATAAGTGGTAGGAAGTGGAGAAAAGTGGTGACAAATGGGGACGAAGTGGCAGAACTTCCATTTGTTTCCCGTCATGAGATACGAGGGGGAGACTCGTATTTCACGAGAGTAGGTGAGTTTTTATGTTCATGGGCGAGTACAATCACACAATCGACGCGAAGGGGCGTTTGATCATCCCGGCGAAATTTCGGGAACCTTTAGGTGAGGAATTTGTTCTTACCAGAGGACTTGATGGTTGTCTTTATATTTATCCTATGGATGAATGGGAAGCCTTTGAAGAGAAACTCCGTGCATTACCACTTACAAATAAAGACGCTAGAGCCTTTTCGCGCTTCTTTGTTGCAGGTGCAACAACATGTGAACTGGACAAGCAGGGGAGAATTCTCGTACCACAGACGTTACGTGAGTTCGCTGGTCTGGAGAAAGATGTTATTCTGGCTGGAAACTTAAGCAGAGTAGAAGTCTGGAGCAAGGAGAAATGGAGCGAGAATTGCAATTATGACGATATGGACAGCATTGCTGCCGACATGGAGAACATGGGAATCGTCATCTGAGCATAAAATAAGCGAGAAATCCAACAGGAGACGGAAATGGAATTTAAACACAAATCTGTATTACTGGACGAGACCGTTGGCGGGCTGAATATTAAGCCGGATGGAATCTATGTGGATGGCACTTTGGGCGGCGCAGGACATGCCATTGAGGTATGCAGGAAACTTTCTGCCAAGGGGAGATTTATTGGTATAGATCAAGACCAGGATGCGATAATTGCTGCGAGTGAACGGCTTGCCGCCTTTGACCAGGTGACAATCATTCGCAGCAATTATTGTTACATGGTACAGGAGCTTGCCGCAAGGGGAATTCACAAGGTTGATGGTATTGTTCTGGATTTGGGAGTATCCTCCTATCAGCTGGACAATGAGGAACGTGGATTTACCTATCGGGTAGATGCACCTCTTGACATGCGCATGGATCAGAGACAGACACAGACTGCCAGTGACATTGTTAACGGTTATGAAGAAAGAGAACTGTATCGCATTATCCGCGATTACGGTGAAGATAAATTTGCGAAAAATATCGCGAAACATATAGTAGCAGCAAGACAGCAGAGCCCCATTATGACAACGGGCCAGCTTACACAGATCATCCGGGAATCCATACCTATGAAGATACAGGCAGCAGGAGGCCATCCGGCTAAGCGTACGTTCCAGGCAATCAGAATTGAGCTGAATAAGGAACTGGATGTTCTTCGTGATTCACTTGATGGGATGATTGATCTTCTGGATGATGGCGGAAGGCTTTGCATTATTACGTTCCATTCACTGGAAGACAGAATTGTAAAAACAATTTTTCGAAAAAATGAGAACCCGTGTACCTGTCCACCGGATTTTCCGGTATGTGTGTGCGGAAAGAAATCCAAGGGGAGAGTTATCACAAGGAAGCCAATTCTTCCAAGTGATGAAGAAATGGAAGAAAACCCGCGTTCTAAGAGTGCTAAGCTTAGAATTTTTGAAAAAAAAGTTTAAAAGAAGGGTAAAAAATGGCGGAGACAGGCAGACATACGAATACTGTGTCAGGTAAAAGACGTCCACAAAATGTGTATGTTGATGGCAACACTGTCCGAAAAGTCCAGGAAGTTCCTGAGCGGAGAGAGTACCGTCAGCCAGAGCATTCTGTTCGTAAAAATAAGGCAAAACCAGAGCTGACCACACCAGAGCAGCAGGTCCGGGGGAACAAGCCGCTTAGTAAGGCAGCCAGGAGAAACCGTGCGAAAGCCAATAATATGAACCGTAATTTTGCCATATTTCTGGCTGCACTTGGTATCCTTATTGTGTTTTGCAGTATTAATTATCTGAAATTGAAAACAGAATGCACCAGTAAAAGAAGCCAGCTGGCCACTCTTGAATCCCAACTGGCCGAGCTGAAAGAAGACAACGATGCATATGAGAGCCAGGTGACTTCAAGTGTTGACCTTGAAAGAATCCGGAAAATCGCCATCGGACGTCTGGGCATGAAATATCCAAGCAACCAGCAGACAGAAACCTATGCGACTGAAGGCGGCAGCTACGTAAGACAGTATCAGGACGTGACCGGGAAGTAATGGGAATGAAGGCAGGTGTTTGATTGACTACTCTGAGAAGAAAAACAAAAAGAAAACCTATAAAAAAAATAAATCACAGTATGAAAAAAAAGCTGTCAATACTGCTCTTTTGCGTATTGGGAGCTTTAATCGTTTTATTGGGAGTTATCACTTATATTAATTTTCAAAGTGGTGACAAGTATAAGAAACAGGTGCTGAGTCAGGCTCAGCAAAAATACCAGAATCGCACAATGCCAGCGAAACGAGGGACAATCTATGATCGAAATGGCAACATTCTGGCAACGAGCAACAAGGTGTATAATGTTGTACTGGACTGTAAAGCTGTAAATTCAGATGAGGATTATCTGGATCCTACGGTGAATGCTCTGGTTACCATATTTGGCCTTGATGAAGGAGAACTCCGTACCAGGCTTACTTCTGATAAGACCAGGGAGAGTCAGTATCAGATCGTGAAAAAGCAGGTCTCCATGGATGATAAGAAAGCATTCGAGGATTACTGCAGCATACCAGATGATACGGAAATGACCAGGGAAGAAATTCAGGAGAAAAACAATATCCAGGGTGTATGGTTTGAAGAAGATTACCTGAGAGTCTATCCATATAATGAGCTGGCCTGTGATACGTTGGGATTTACTTTTTCCCGAGATACTGCGGACTATGGAATTGAGGGCTACTACAATAGCAGCCTGACAGGAATTGATGGCCGACAGTACGGATATTTCAGTGATGATTCTAATGTGGAGCAAACCATTATCGAAGCTTCTGACGGAAACAGTCTGGAGCTTAGCCTTGATCTTGGAACACAGCAGATTGTGGAAAAATGGGTAAATGCCTTTAAGAAATCTACTGGCGCCAAAAATATAGGAGTGATCGTGGAAGACCCTTCAAGTGGTGAAATCCTTGCCATGGATGGGGGCGACCGATATGATCTTAATGATCCACGTAATCTGTCTTCCTTATATTCAGCAGATGAGATTGCTGCTATGAATGACAGTGAGACCATGGATGCTCTAAGCGCCATGTGGAATAACTTTTGTGTAACCGACATTTACGAACCTGGTTCTGTTGTGAAGCCCATTGTTATGGCAGCTGCTCTGGAACAGGGAAAAATATCCACCAGTGATACCTTCTATTGTGATGGTTACCAGAATTTTGGTGTGCCAGGAAATATGACCACCATCAAATGTGCAAATATTTACGGACACGGAATGGAAACCCTTGCGGAAGTAATCGCAAATTCCTGTAACGATGCCATGATGCAGATTGGTGCAAAGATGGGAGTTGAAAATTTTCTGAAAGCACAGAGTACTTTCAATTTCGGAAGCCGGACAGGAATCGATCTTCCAAATGAGGGATATGGTATTATGCATACTGTTGATACCATGCATGAGACAGAGCTTGCGTGTTCTGCATTTGGTCAGGGATTCAGCTGTACTATGATCCAGGAAATCAATGCAATGTGTTCGGTCATCAATGGCGGCTACTATTATCAGCCACATCTTGTGACAAAAGTCAAAGACGCCAGCGGTGCAACTGTGAAGACAATCAGCCCGCTTCTTCAGAAGCAGACTATTTCTTCCAGCATTTCCGCTGATATCAGAAGCTATATGCAGGCCAGTGTAGAGCAGGGTACCAGTATGACGTCAAAGGTACAGGGTTACAGCTCAGGCGGTAAAACAGGAACTGCGGAGAAATTCCCCCGTGGAAATGGTAAATACGTGGTTTCCTTTATCGGATTTGCCCCGGTTGATGACCCGCAGGTTCTGATTTATGTGGTAATTGACGAGCCAAATGTAGAGGATCAGGCCAGCAGTATTTATCCACAGTATGTGGCACAGGCAATTCTTTCCGAGCTTCTGCCATACATGAATATTCAGCCCGATCAGTCTACAGACGGAACTGTTCCGGAGACAGAGCTTTGGGAGAAATTTAATGGTCATGTAAATACTATATCTGACAGTCAGATTGATGAAAATGGAAATCTGGTGGATGAAGAGGGCAACCTCATTGACTGGGATGGCAATCGGATTGACGAAAATGGTTACCTGCTGAATAGTGACGGAAGTTATCAGATCAATGCAAACGGAGAGTATATAAAATCTGCTAACCTTGATGGAATCAGCGATTCCTACACTGGTTCAGCCGGGGAAACTCTGCCGGAGGCTGTTTCTGATACCAATGTTCCGGGACCTCCGGAAGATAACACGGATCCCATTGAGGATAACAATATGGAGAGTGAAGGCCTGACTAACGAGGAAGCCGGACTGGATTAGAAATACTGTCCATAGGTGGCATAGTATTGGCAGGAAATAAAAAACGGACTGTTCACCATAATACAACACATACCTCCATCTGAAATTAGCATATATTAGTTATGATGATTTCAGATGGGGATTTTTTTATGAAAAAAACCATGACCTTTCACAGGAAAAAAATATGGATGGTTTTTCTTGTATGTGCACTTATGCTTCTGGGACTTGTGGGAAGGCTTGTTTACCTGATGGGGGTTCGGTCGGATTACTATTACCAGAAAGCGGAAGAACTTCATGAAAGAGAACGAGTCATTAAGGCTGCAAGAGGACAGATACTGGATGCAAAAGGGAGGATTCTGGCAGATAATAAAACTGTATGTACTATTTCCGTTATTCACAGTCAGATTAAGGACCCACAGAAGGTTATTGAGGTCTTGTCAAAAGAGTTGGAAATAGATACTGACACAGTGCGTAAAAAAGTTGAAAAAATATCTTCAATTGAACGAATTAAGACAAATGTGGAAAAATCTGTGGGAGATGTGATACGTGGGTATGAACTGGATGGTGTGAAAGTGGATGAGGATTATAAGCGGTATTATCCTTACGGATCTCTGGCTTCCAAGGTTCTGGGATTTACAGGCGGTGACAATCAGGGGATAATTGGCCTGGAAGTGAAATATGAGGAAATTTTAAAGGGACAGGCGGGAAAAATCCTGACCACAACAGATGCCAGAGGCGTGGAAATCGACCAGATCGGAGAAAGCAGGGAAGATCCGGTGGCAGGGGAAAACCTGAAAATCAGTCTGGATGTGGATCTGCAGCAGTATGCTCAGCAGGCGGCCCTGAAAGTAATGGAAGAAAAACAGGCTGCGCGTGTTTCCATACTTCTTATGAATCCGCAGAACGGAGAAATTTATGTATGTGTTAATGTGCCGGAATTTGATCTGAACGATCCTTTTATATTGAATACGGACGTGGACACTTCAGGACTGAATGAACAGGAAAAACAGGATCTTCTGAACCAGATGTGGAGAAATCCCTGCCTGAACGATACATATGAGCCCGGTTCTACCTTTAAGATCATTACCATGTCTGCAGGTCTGGAGGCTGGCGTGGTTTCCGTAAATGACAGATTTTTCTGTCCGGGGTATAAGCTGGTGGATGACAGGCGGATTCACTGTGCAAGGAGAACAGGACACGGTTCCCAGAGCTTTGTGGAAGGTGCCCAGAATTCCTGCAATCCGGTTTTTATTGAAGTGGGTCTGAGACTTGGGGTGGAAAACTATTATCATTATTTCAAGGAGTTTGGACTTTTGAAGAAGACAGGTGTAGATCTGCCGGGAGAGGCTGGAACGATCATGCATAAAATGGAAAATATGGGGAATGTGGAGCTGGCAACAGTTGCTTTTGGCCAGTCTTTTCAGATTACGCCAATTCAGCTGGCGACCACAGTCAGTTCTCTGATCAATGGGGGGAGGCGGATCACACCTCATTTTGGGGTATCCGTTCTGAGCTCAGATGGCACCAGCGGAAGAAAGCTGGAATATCCGGTGGAAACGGGGATTATTTCGGAAAAAACATCAGAGACAGTAAGAGGAATTCTGGAGAAAGTAGTGTCAGAAGGTTCCGGAAGAAATGCCCGGATCGAGGGATGCACAGTGGGGGGCAAGACGGCTACTTCCCAGACTTTGCCAAGAAGTGCCAACCGGTATATTTCTTCCTTTCTTGGTTTTATGCCTGCGGAAGATCCACAGATCCTGGGGCTTTGCATTATACATGACCCGCAGGGCGTGTATTACGGAGGAACCATTGCGGCACCTGTGATAAAGAATATTTTTGAGGCGGTGCTAGAGCGTGTTTGAAAAATCATTCCCGCAATCTGCACGCCCCACTTTGCGGGAGATTTCACCCGAATTGGGTTGCCGTAGCCCGCTACGGCGCCCTCATCCGGGCAAAATCTCCCACAAATTGTGACGCACATCTTGCAGAAAGTCTTTTTCAAACACGCTCTAAATCAGAAAAAAGAAAGATAAGCTTCGGTGATCGGTCAGGCTGTGAGCAAGGAGAAGTATGTTACCGGTCACGAAGTAAGCAGTAAACAATGTGGGGATATTATCTTGCAAAAACCAAGCTATGGGTTGATAAATAAGGGGAAAAGCTTTATACTATAAGATGCTTTAAAAAGTTTAGAGCGTGTTTGAAAATGGTTTCTGCAAGATGTGTGTCACAATTTGAGGAAGATTGCGGAATGCTTTTTTAAACAGACTCTGGAACGAAAAAAACGAAAGAATTAAAGAGGTGTGAGGATGGAATTTCATATTGTGATCCCGGTACTGATTTCCTTCGCAATCAGTGCAGTATTAGGACCTGTTATTATTCCTTTTCTGCGTAAGCTGAAAATGGGACAGACAGAGAGAACAGAGGGCGTACAGTCGCATCTGAAAAAGGCCGGAACCCCGACTATGGGCGGCGTGATCTTTCTGATATCCACGATTATTACTTCATTGTTTTATGTAAAAGATTATCCCAAGATTATCCCGGTTCTGTTCCTGACTCTGGGATTCGGACTGATCGGTTTTCTGGATGATTATCTGAAGGTAGTCCTTAGAAGATCTGACGGACTTCTTCCATGGCAGAAATTTCTGCTTCAGGTAGTGGTAACAGGTATTTTTACTTTCTACCTGCTGCGGTATACAGATGTGTCTCTGACCATGCGTATTCCATTCTGGGGGGGACATTATCTGAATCTTGGCTGGCTGGCTGTACCGGTGCTGTTCTTTGCAGTGATCGGAACGGTAAATGGCGTAAACTTTACTGACGGTGTAGATGGTCTTGCTACCAGCGTTACCCTGATCGTAGCCGTATTTTTCACGGTTGTATCCATTGGAACCCAGTCAGGTATCGAGCCTGTCACCTGTGCTGTTATCGGCGGACTGATGGGATTTTTACTTTACAATGTATACCCGGCAAGTGTGTTCATGGGAGATACAGGATCTCTGGCGCTTGGTGGATTTGTGGCAGGTGTGGCTTATATGCTGCAGATGCCTCTGTTTATACTGATCGTGGGACTGATCTATCTGGTTGAGGTATTGTCCGTTATGATCCAGGTAACCTATTTCAAAGCAACACATGGCAAACGTATTTTCAAAATGGCGCCTATCCATCATCATTTTGAGCTTTGCGGATGGTCAGAAGCCAGAGTAGTTGCAGTGTTTACTATTGTGACTGCAATTATGTGCCTGATCGGACTTTTAGCCCTGTAAGAGCTGCCTGAAAAGGGAGAATTCCGGGGCATCCATTGCAAGGCATTAAGGAGGAAATAAATCATGGAATTAAAAGGAAAAAAAGTTCTGGTTTTCGGAGCCGGAAAAAGCGGTATCGGCGCAGCTGATCTTCTGAATGCAGTTGGTGCCTGCCCGGTTCTCTACGATGGAAAAGCAGATCTGGATAAAGAAAGCGTATTACATAAAATCAGTGGAAATTATGAACTTCCCATCTATGCAGGAGAGCTGCCGAAGGAAGTTCAGGAAAGCCTGGATCTTGTGGTATTAAGTCCTGGAGTTCCCACAGATCTTCCAATTGTAAAAGGTTTTTATGATCAGGGACTTCCTGTGTGGGGCGAGGTTGAACTGGCTTATCAGACTGGAAAGGGTGAAGTTCTTGCAATTACCGGAACAAACGGAAAAACTACAACAACAGCCCTTCTTGGGAAAATCATGTCAGATGCACGCCCATCTGTATTTGTTGTTGGAAATATTGGAACTCCGTATACTTCCAAGTCACTGGAGATGACAGATGAGACGGTCACGGTTGCAGAGATCAGCAGCTTCCAGCTTGAGACTATCTGGAAATTTGCTCCAAGGGTAAGCGCCATTTTGAATATCACAGAGGATCATCTGAACCGTCATCATACAATGGCTGAGTATATCCGCGTGAAAGAGCTGATCACAAGCAACCAGGGTCCGGAGGATGTATGTGTGCTGAATTATGAGGATGAAATCCTTCGTGAATTTGGCAAAAGCATTGTGCCAAAGGCTGTATATTTTTCCAGTGCAAGAGAACTTGAACAGGGTATTTTCCTGAGAGGAGACCAGATTATTCTTCGTACAGAGAAAGAGGAGATTCCGGTTGTGAGAACAGGGGAACTGAAGCTTCTTGGTACGCACAATTTTGAGAATGTAATGGCAGCAGTGGCCATGGCTTACTACGCAGGTGTTGATATGGATAGCATCCGTAGGAGTATCTGTGAGTTTACAGCCGTGGAGCACAGAATTGAGTATGTAACTGAGAAAAACGGTGTGGCATATTATAACGATTCAAAGGGAACCAACCCGGATGCGGCTATTAAGGGAATCCAGGCAATGAACCGTCCGACTCTTCTGATCGGCGGCGGATATGATAAGGAATCCAGCTATGATGAGTGGATCCAGGCATTTGACGGCAAAGTAAGGTATCTGGTACTTATTGGTCAGACGAAAGAGAAAATTAAGGCTGCGGCTGAGAAGAATGGCTTTCATGATGTTATTCTCTGTGAGGATCTGAAAGAAGCTGTGCAGGTGTGTGCGGATAAGGCAAACGCCGGGGACGCGGTCCTTTTATCTCCTGCATGCGCAAGCTGGGGTCAGTTTGACAATTATGAGCAGAGAGGCCAGATGTTTAAGGAGTATGTGAGAGCACTGTAATATACCGCAAATTGCAGCGTACATCTTGAAGAAAGCCTTTTGGAGGCATGCTCTGGAGCTTGTTTGAAAAATCATTCCTGTAATCTGCACGTTCCGTTTTGCAGTATATTTCACTCGAACTCGGTTGTCGTAGCCACAGAATGTGATTGGCGGCAGGTACAGAAACTTATGATTTATTTCATAGAATACCCGGATCTGGCATATGCTTTAACCAAGGCATGGGACGTCAGGAGCAGATCTCTATGATCCGGGAGCGAAAGAAAGAAACGAAAACAGACACGGTCTTACTGATCCTTGTGCTGCTTCTGGCAGTATTCGGACTGGTCATGCTGTTTTCCATCAGTGAATATAATGGCAGAGTACGTTTCGGCGACTCTGCCTATTATTTTAAAAAGCAGCTTTTTGCAACAGCTCTGGGCCTTATGACCATGTACATAGTAGCAGAGACAGATTACAGATTCTTTGTTCGGCTGGCACCGGCTGCTTATCTCTTATCTATGGGACTTTCTACAGCAGTTTTATTTGTAGGACAGGAAATCAATGGCTCCAGAAGGTGGCTGAATTTTGGACCGTTGTCTTTTCAACCTTCGGAATTTGCAAAAGCAGCAGTGATCCTTTTTCTCACCTGGCAGATCCAGGGAAGCAAAAAGACTACAGCTGGCTTCTGGTTTATGTGCAGGACAATGCTGACACTTCTTCCAATTGTAGGACTGGTAGGCTCCAATAACCTAAGTACGGCAATCATAATCCTTGGAATCGGTGTAATCCTGATTTTTATATCAGATCCGGGATATGCCAGATTTGTTGGAATGGGAGTGACTGGTGCAGCAGTGATCGCAGTGTTTCTGGCAGCAGAGAGCTACCGTCTGGAAAGGCTTGCCATATGGCGGAATCCGGAGAAGTATGAAAAGGGTTTTCAGACCATTCAGGGACTTTATGCTATTGGAAGCGGCGGGCTTTTCGGAAGAGGATTTGGCAGCAGCCTGCAGAAACTGGGATTTGTGCCGGAAGCCCAGAATGATATGATCTTTTCCATTATCTGCGAAGAACTGGGACTGACCGGAGCTTTTTTTCTCATTGGCATATTTGGGCTTCTTATGTGGAGACTGATGGTGATTGCCCTTCACTGCCGGGAACTGCAGGGAACACTTTTATGCGTTGGCATTATGAGCCATATGGCCATTCAGGTGATCCTGAATATTGCGGTGGTGACAAACACCATTCCAAATACAGGAATCACGCTTCCCTTTATCAGCTATGGCGGAACCTCAGTGGTGTTTCTTCTGGGCGAGATGGGGCTGGCTTTGAGCGTAAGCAGAAAATGAAATTTTATCACCAGTCAGAAATATTCGCATACAATAAAAGGTAAGAGGCCCTTTAGGAGTGAATGGCTTGAATGACCGGATTTACATTGAGGGAGGACACCAGCTGAAGGGAAGTATTCGGATACAGGGCTCAAAAAATGCAGCGCTTCCTATGATGGCGGCGTCTCTTTTACATCGGGGAGTCAGTGTGCTCAAAGGCTGTCCGCGGATCGCGGATGTTTTTTGTATGGAGGAAATTCTTCAGAAGCTTGGGGCAGTGACCTGGTGGGAAGACCATGATCTGTATATGGACTGCGAAAATGCCGGTAAATGGTCAGTTCCTTTTGAATTTACAGGGAGGATGAGGTCTTCCGTGATTCTTCTTGGAGCGCTTCTCGCAAGAAATGGGAAAGGAAGCCTTGGCTATCCAGGTGGGTGCGTGATCGGGAAAAGACCTATTGATATGCATCTTTTTGTGCTTCGGAAGCTTGGCGCAGTGGTCACAGAGGAACAGGGAGTTTTGATGGCAGAAGCACCTCATCTGCAAGGGGCATTGGTTTCTTTTTCAAAAAGAAGTGTGGGAGCTACCCAGCAGGGCATTTTAGGAGCCGTGCTTGCAGAGGGAGAGACTGTATTGGAAAATTGTGCCTGTGAGCCGGAAATACAGTGGCTTTGCAGGTATATGCGTTCCATGGGAGCAAAAATACAGGGGGATGGAACTTCTGAAATAAGAATCCAGGGAGTTAAAAGCCTAAGTGCCGGGTGCATTCAGGTGCCGCCAGACCGCATTGTGTCAGGAACCTATATCTGTGCGGCAGCTATAACCAGAAGCCAGATCGTTCTTGAAAACCCTCCGGAAGGAGAACTGAAGGCCTTTCTGGAAGTATATAGGAAAATGGGTGGACAATATAAAGGTAACAGTGGTAAACTATTAGTCAATGGAAAAAATGTTCAAAGTCCTGTTAAACTGCTGGAAACGGGTGTTTATCCAGGATTTCCAACAGATCTGCAGTCTCCCGTAATGGCAGTTCTTTCCACCATAGAGGGGGAAAGTTGCATTCGTGAAATGGTTTTTGAAGACCGTTATAAAGCAGCTGACCAGTTGCGGAAAATGGGAGCCAGGATCCGCGTACAGGGAAATGAGGCTGTAATCTGCGGTGTAAAGACTTTACATGGAGCAGCTGTGCAGGCGCAGGAATTAAGAGGCGGTGCGTCCCTGATCCTGGCAGCACTTGGGGCTAAGGGAGTTACCGTACTGGAAGGATATTCTTTTGTACAGCGGGGGTATGAGCATATTTGCCAGGATCTTAATGCGCTGGGAGCAGCAGTAAAAAGGATACAGGAATAACAATATATGAAATCACTGAAAATGAAGCTGATCTATAGAAAACATAAGAAAGCGATTCTGGGTACCCTGGGGGCAGTTCTGCTGGCAGGACTTGTCTTTTTCTTTTCCTATTTTCATGTGACAAAGGTGGAGGTAATGGGAACCTCCCGTTACACGGATGAACAGGTGAAGGAGATGGCTTTGCAGGGGGCTTTTACGGATAATTCCGTTCTTGCAGTTTTGCTCCATTCCAGGGTGGACGTAGAGGGTGTGCCTTTTGTGGAAGGCTTTTATATTACCAGGCTTTCTCATAACAGTATCTGCATCAGTGTCCGGGAAAAGAAGGCGGTAGGCTGCATTCCTTATCTGGATAGCTATATTTATTTTGACAGAAACGGTATTTTTATTGAAAGTTCCCATACAAGGGATGAACTGGTGCCTTTTTTTGACGGCATTGAAGTAAGCCATGTGATCGAAGGGGAGAAGCTTCCAATTAAGGGAAGCTCGGTGCTTACCACTGCGGTGGCGCTGTCAACTATTTTCCAGAAGAACGATGCCATACCGGATCATATTGAATTTGACACTAGTTATCAGATTACCTTGACTTATGGAGATATCCGGGTGATGCTGGGAAAGGACGAGTATCTTGAGGACAAGATGACACGTGTCAGCGCAATTTTGCCCAAGCTTTCCGGCAAAAAGGGAATCCTTCATCTGGAAAATGTAAATGACAATTCCAAGACGATTACCTTCGAGCAGGATCTGGGCGAGGATGGCGTGATTGAGGATGTGGATACTGCGGTTGCTTACGAGAATGCAGTGGCTAACTGGCATGGAGGATATGACCTGGAGGGTGACTATACCGGTGAAGGGGAATATGACCAGAACGGAAACTATGTAGGCTCCAGACCTACTGAGGAGAGTATTGCTGCAAATGGCAGCTGGCTTGGCGGATATATGGAAGATGGAAGCTATACCGGTTATGGGCAGCTGGATAAAGATGGAAATTATGTAGGTCCCAATCCCAATGAAACCAGTGAAGATGGAAGCGAAGAGGAGCTTGAAGATTACAGTGAGGACTACAGCGAAGACTATAATAACAGCGGTTATGACGGGTACGATGAGGAATATTAGAGAGTGTCTGAAAATCTCCTGTAAATGTGATGCACATTTTGCAGAAAGCCTTTTTCAAACACACTCTGAGGAAAATATCGCGTATTTCGCGAAAAAAGTATAAAAAAACAAAATTAGTGGTTGATAAATTCACAAAAAAAATATATGATATAGCTATATGCAGCTTGGTATATATATTTGCTGAAATTAAAGATAAAGGATATAAGGTAGAAATAAAGGAGGAAGTACATTGTTAGAGATAATGTCAAATGAGGCGGAATCCTCTGCTAAGATTATTGTAATCGGAGTAGGCGGCGCCGGAAATAACGCAGTTAACAGAATGGTTGAAGAAGCCATCGGCGGGGTAGAGTTTGTAGGAGTGAATACAGATAAGCAGGCTCTGACTCTGTGTAAAGCTCCAACTGTACTTCAGATCGGTGAGAAAATTACCAAAGGTCTTGGTGCAGGAGCACAGCCTGAGGTTGGACAGAAAGCAGCAGAAGAGAGCATTGAGGAAGTAAAACAGATCATCGAAGGTGCTGACATGGTATTTGTTACCTGCGGTATGGGCGGTGGAACTGGTACAGGTGCTGCACCGGTTATCGCAGCAGCAGCTAAGGAAATGGGGATCCTCACTGTAGGTGTTGTGACCAAACCTTTCCGTTTTGAAGCTAAGACACGTATGAACAACGCACTTGCAGGTATTGAGAACCTGAAGAAGGCTGTTGATACATTAATTGTAATTCCGAATGACAAATTACTGGAGATTGTAGATCGCCGCACAACTATGCCGGAAGCACTTCGTAAAGCAGACGAGGTTCTGCAGCAGGCAGTTCAGGGCATCACAGATCTGATTAATCTGCCGGCTCTTATCAACCTTGACTTTGCTGATGTTCAGACTGTTATGACAGATAAAGGTATTGCACACATTGGTATCGGTGAGGCAAGAGGCGATGACAAGGCTATGGAGGCTGTACAGCAGGCTGTATCCTCTCCGCTTCTTGAGACTACCATCAAGGGTGCTACACACGTTATCATCAACATTTCCGGTGATATTTCCCTTATGGACGCAAATGATGCTGCAAGCTATGTACAGGAGCTTACAGGTGAAGATGCAAATATCATCTTTGGTGCTATGTATGATGATTCTGTTGCTGATTATGCGAGAATCACTGTTATTGCTACAGGCCTTTCTGATAATGCACAGGCATCCAATCCATTTGGAAATAAGGCAAGCAACTCTGTATTTGCCAATAAGAGACCTGCTTCCACTACAGCGTCTGCTGGTGTGAATCTGAACATGCCGTCTTTCAGCATGCCGACTATGAATGCTACACCATTCACAGCGAAGACACCATCCAGCACTGTTCAGAAGAAAGATATCCAGATCCCGGATTTCTTAAGAAACAGATAATGAATGGAAATTAAAAGGCCCTCGCACATTTGTGCGGGGGCTGTTTTTGAATTTGCGGCTATTTTCTGGAACCTGTTTGAAAAATTTTTGCAGAAAGCCTCTTTCAAACACGCTCTAGCACTGGCATTCAAAGGTATCGCATTTTGTTTCAGAACATACTTTTGCACCGCTTCCGGCTACATCAATAGCAGCTGCGGTACATTTACAGTTTTCGTTATAGGTACAGTTGTGGGCTTTGCAGTCAATCTGGATGGTCTCACATCCACAGCTGTTTTTGGCACTGTTCATGGCACCCTGGCTCTTTTCCCGGAAGCTTCCGCAGGATGTTTCTTCAGAACTTTTTGCACTGTCACCCATGACGTTGATTTCCCCTCTGGAACAAAGCATATCTTCATTGTAAGCACAGGTTGTTGCGGAACATTTTAAAATTGTCATGTTTTTTACCTCCTGATTTTGTATGCTTGATTTTGCAAACATTTGCAGTTGTTCAGCAGACCGTATTTCATGAGGGCACTAAACCGCTGCAGCAGTCTTAGTTTTTCCTGTGCCTGCAAAAAATATGCACAAATTTATAAGAAATTTTATATATAATTTTCGATTATTCGCATAAACACTATACTTTCAAGCAATTTGAAGTATAGAAAATTATTCAATTTACCACGAATTTACCACGATTGAGTGAGCCTTGATATGACAATAAAATAGCACTAAAAAGACACCCTTAACACCTAAGCGGTGTCTTTTATTAAAAAGCAGTCAATCCTAAGACTAACTGCTTTGTGTGTATGGATATGAAATTGTCAAAATGGGTTTTTTATATTACTTTTAATGCAATTTCTAGTATCAACGAAAAAATACAAATTGATAAAATAATGATAACAATTTCAACATTTCCTAGTGATATAAAACATTGAAAAATCAGCATAATTCCTACTAACAATGTAGCTGTTCCCTCAATTCTTGAATGTAGCTTTATATTTTTTACCCCATTATACCTTTTGATAAGGGGCAATTTACCTTTAATAATACTGAATACACCTAAAACCACCATTATAATACCAAGTATTAGCCCTATCATATTTACCACCTTTTCTAAATCTTTAATTTTCAGTTCTATAAATCGAAATTTTCTTGTTTAAATTTATCTTTGAAAAAGCCAATTAAAATTAAAGCAATACCAAGAATTGCAACTGGTATATAAATAATATTAGGTATATGATAAACAAATCTATCAATTCCAGACATAGCAATATAAATAATTATTCCCACACAACTTAAAATGTTTTTATCTTTCATAGCACTACTCCTTTACACCTTATTATTTGTCCGTTTCTTCATACCATATTATAACAGTTCCATATATCCGCCACAATAAAAATCAGCATACCCTTTGAATATTTTCTGCATTGAACAAACACACTTTTTCTTTCTTCCTCTTGATTACCTACCGCAGAAAAGAAAAAGCCCTGTCAAGAGCCTTGCCACCATTGGTGGTGCTTTGCACTCTTTACTGGGCTTTTTGTTTGCTGTATCTTCCATGCAAGAGGAAATTAAAGACCTCTGTTCCATTTCGCCTTTAGATAATCTTCATAATCTCCCTCGTTAAAGTCTACTTGTGGAGAAGTATTAGGAATATTATTTCTGTTGTCAATATCCGCAAGCTGACGGAATATCCAATCATCATAAGGGTCATGGTATTTATACTCTTTGGGCTGTTCTCTGTATCGGTCTAACCCTCGCATTTCCTTATGCACTTTCATCATGCGTTCTAATTTCTGACGCTGTATCAACTGCTTGATTTCCATAAGTTCTTCCAACTCCGTAACCTCATTGGTAATGTAGTTATGAATATACTGTATGAGTTTATATTCCATGTAAAATCTACATTCTCTTTCGTCATTGAAAAATTCATTTTCAGACAGATAATCTAAGGAAACATTGAAATCCTGTTCACGTTTGATAACGTCCATGATATATGGCTCGGTGTGGTCGATATACTTCCATTCTCCCGACAATAATTCATTCGGCGTTACACCCAGCACGTCCATTATCTTTTCCAGCGTATCAAAGGTAGGATAATTCACGCCACGTTCAATCTTGGAAAGGCTCTGCATATTGATACCGATTTTGTCCGCAAGCTCCTGTTGTTTCATTTTTCTGTGTTTTCTTATGGTTTGTATGTTCTCTCCTAAGAAACTGATTTTCTTTATATAACCCTCCATAACTTAGTATAACCGCTCCTTTCGTTGCTTTTTATGGTATTTATAAGCATATCATACTTAATATATATTAAAAAGTCAACAAAAACTTCTTGACAAGTAATTCTAATGGCGTTATTATCGTATCAGATAAAGTGATTAAGCACGATAGGGTCAATCACACGCTTGAGTAAGCATATAAAAGATATATTTTCACTTTGATAGCATGAATAGGCATGGACTATCAGACTGAAAATCGGGTTTCTGACTGGGGCTGTTCCGTTTAGCCACGAGCCTTACAAGGCTCGTGAGCGTTAAGAACGGATCAGACACAGGAAGAAAGGGAACGCCTTTCGGCGTTCGTAAGGGGCGTATATGTAACACCGCCCTGCGTATACATGTCATAGTACCTAGAAACTGTGATAAATAAAGGAAAAAACACAATTTTTACCCCGCAAAAAAAACGGGGCATACGAAAGGAGAAATGCACTATAACTACACACAAAAATTTATCCGTTAAGATTGATTACATCAGCATTGTATTTGATACTGTAACCGCTGAAGATGTAATCATGCACATTTTAGGTTTACCAACTGATATTTTTAATGTCTATCCGGCAAGCGTTAAATTCAAGACGTATCAAGCACGCTGGCAGATTGGAGATATTTATGTATCGGGGGACGCAAGAAAGACAGAGGACAACCCACAGGGGCTAGGCTGTTATCTTGTTATGACTGGCAGAGGTTGTGATGATATTTTCCGTATTCTCGACAGTAGGAATTATACTTTTGGGGATATGTTCCGACGCTGTGAGCGAAGATACGGACTGGATAATTTCCATTTCACAAGACTTGATATTGCCATTGACGATAAGAACGAAAAGCCATTCTTTACCATTGAGCAGATAAAGAAGAAATGCGAAAAAGAGGAATTTATCTCAAACAGTGAGGGCTACCACTTTGATGAAAGCAAGTTTGACGATTTCGACACCGCAAAGACTGTTTATATCGGTGCTGGAAAATCTGGATTATCCTACCGCTTTTATGATAAGGATAAAGAAGTCTGTTCAAAACATAATAAGACGCTTGAGGAAGTCGGCAGTTGGAAACGGACAGAAATGCAACTGCGTGATGATAAGGCTCATGCTTTTGCCATGACATTCAAGGACAGACCGCTGGAACTTGGGGAACTGGCTTTCGGGCTACTGGCAAACAACCTACGCTTTGTCGTGCCAAACAGAAACGAAAGTAATAAAAGCAGGTGGAAAACGTGTCGATTTTGGGAACGCTTTTTAGGGGCTGTGGAAGTCTTGAAACTGCAAGTACCAAAACAGCAAAATTCCCTTGAGGAAACACAGCAATGGCTCACAGAGGGTGGCGTGATTTCCGCTGTCAAAAGTTTTTACTTCTTGGAAGAACATGACGCATTAGGTGGACTGGAAAAAGTGGGAACTATGCTTGATAAGGCAAGATACAGCAATTCCCTTTCCAGTAAATTAACCGCCCATTTACAGAGGATAAACCGCACCGACCTTATCCCCTATATCCAGTATGACACGAAACATGGGAAAGGGGGTATCTGATGAATAACAACGATATTCCCGTATGGGAAAAATACACCCTTACCATTGAAGAAGCGTCAAAGTATTTCCGTATCGGAGAAAACAAGTTAAGACGATTGGCAGAGGAAAACAAGGACGCTGGCTGGCTCATTATGAATGGCAACCGCATACAGATTAAACGCCGACAGTTTGAACAGGTTATTGATAAATTGGACGCAATCTAATGCAAATGAGCCTTGTATGTGTTATGATGAACACAAGTCATATCAAGGTTCTTTCCAACAAGGAAAGGAGCAGACACCATGAAAGAAAAAAGACGGGATAACAAAGGACGTATCCTGCATACTGGAGAGAGCCAACGAACAGACGGAAAATACTTATATAAATATGTGGACGCATTTGGAAACACAAAATATGTGTATGCTTGGAGATTGACACCCACAGACCCGACACCAAAGGGAAAACGGGAAAAACTCTCACTTCGTGAACTGGAACAGCAGATAAGACGGGATATTGAGGACGGTATCGACAGCACAGGCAAGAAAATGACACTTTGTCAACTCTATGCCAAACAGAACGCACAAAGGGCAAATGTGAAGAAAAGCACAATGAAACAACGGGAACAACTCATGCGGTTATTGAAAGAGGATAAGTTAGGTGCTAGGAGCATTGATACGATAAAACCCTCTGACGCTAAGGAATGGGCGTTACGCATGAAAGACAAAGGCTTTTCCTATAACACCATTAACAACCATAAACGCTCGTTAAAAGCGTCATTCTATATCGCCATACAAGACGATTGTGTAAGGAAAAACCCTTTTGATTTCAAGTTAAGTGAAGTCCTAGAAAATGATACCAAAGAGAAAGTCGCATTGACAGAGGAACAGGAACAAGCCTTACTCTCATTCATCAAGACGGACAATGTGTATCACAAGTATTATGATGATGTGCTGATACTGTTAAAGACAGGACTTCGTATCTCGGAACTGTGCGGACTGACAGTAGCCGATATTGATTTTAAGAATGAAGTTGTGATTATCGACCACCAGTTACTAAAGAGCAAGGAACAGGGCTATTATATTGAAACGCCTAAAACAAAGAGCGGAATAAGGCAAGTGCCATTAAGCAGAGAAACAATACAGGCATTTCAACGGGTTATGAAGAAACACCCAAAGGCAGAACCATTTGTGATAGACGGACGGAGCAATTTCCTATTTGTCAATCATAAAGGCAAGCCCAAAGTTGCGATTGATTACAACGCCTTATTTGTCCGTATGATAAAGAAATACAACAAGCACCACAAGGACAATCCCTTGCCACATATCACACCGCATACGCTACGCCATACATTCTGCACAAGGCTGGCAAGCAAGAACATGAACCCAAAAGATTTACAGTATATCATGGGACATTCAAATATCAGTATCACAATGAACTGGTACGCTCATGCGTCCATAGATACCGCAAAATCAGAGGTTCAGCGTCTAATCGCATGAAGTATTTACCACGATTTTAACCACGCTTGATAGCGAAAATATAAGAAGATAGACCTAGATATGTGAGGTTTACCACAAAAGCAAAATGCCCGTAGAGCCTATAAAATAAGGCTTTGCGGACATTTAAGAAGATATAAAAAGATAGTCAAAAAGACATATATAATTTCATCTAAAAAAATTATTAGAAAAAATAAAAAAACATCTTGACTTTCACAATAAGGCATGATATTATACGACAGTACGTGATGAAAAGAAAGCAGAGTTCACTCTCACCTCAGCGCATACTTAGATGCGGCTCGGGTTCATATTGCACAGCAGCGCGTGACTTAGTTCGCGAGTGTAATAGGAGAAGTGTGGATTCTGTCCGCACTTTTTTTATATTTGCGGCGTCAGGTATCAGGCAGGAATTTCTTCCTGCGAAGGGGAATGAGAGTCCAGAAGTTAAAAACTGGATCAGAACAGATCATCTATCAGGTATGGAGGTGCACGACAATTAGCAATTTAATGATTAACGAACAAATCAGAGACAAAGAGGTACGCTTAATCGGACCGGACGGAGAGCAGCTCGGAATTATGTCCGCAAGAGAAGCAATGGCCAAAGCTCAGGAGGCAGAGCTTGATTTAGTAAAGATTGCCCCACAGGCAAAGCCGCCGGTATGTAAGATCATTGATTATGGTAAATATCGCTACGAACTTGCCAGAAAAGAGAAAGAAGCCAAGAAAAAGCAGAAGACCATCGATGTCAAAGAAGTGCGTCTTTCACCAAATATTGATACCAATGACCTGAATACAAAGGCTGGGGCAGCGCGCAAATTCCTTACCAAGGGCGACAGAGTGAAGGTTACTCTTCGTTTCCGCGGAAGAGAGATGGCACACATGTCAAGCAGCAAGCACGTTCTGGATGATTTTGCCGATATGCTGAAGGACATTGCTGTAGTTGAGAAGGCACCTAAGGTAGAAGGCAGAAGCATGACAATGTTTTTAGCACAGAAACACTAGGATGTTGCATTCATTTGGAGAGACACCCTGAGGGTGTCAGGCTGGATGAGGGACATTAAATAGATACGATATTAAGGAGGAAATTACAATGCCAAAAATTAAAACTTGTAGAGCAGCAGCAAAGCGCTTCAAAAAAACAGGAACAGGAAAATTAGTAAGAAATAAAGCTTACAAGAGCCATATCTTAACAAAGAAATCTCAGAAGAGAAAGAGAAATCTCAGAAAAGCTACTGTTGTTGATTCTACTAATGTTAAGAGCATGAAGAAAGCATTACCGTATTTATAAGATATAGCATAGAAGAAGACGAACAGGAGGAAAATAAGAAATGGCAAGAATTAAAGGCGGATTAAACGCAAAGAAGAAACATAATCGTGTATTAAAACTGGCAAAGGGCTACAGAGGAGCTCGTTCCAAACAGTATAGAGTAGCAAAACAGTCTGTTATGCGTGCACTTACCAGCTCCTACGCTGGAAGAAAGCAGAAGAAACGTCAGTTCAGACAGCTCTGGATCGCACGTATCAACGCTGCTGCAAGAATGAACGGATTATCCTACAGCAAAATGATGCACGGCCTTAAAGTTGCAAACATCGACATTAACAGAAAGATGCTTGCTGAGATGGCTGTAAATGATGCTCAGGGATTCGCAGCACTTGCTGAGATCGCTAAGAAAGCAATTGCTTAATTGAAATAAATAGGATATTTGAATGGGAGATGGGTGACCATCTCCTTTTTTTTATCCCAGAGCCTGCAAAAAATCATTCTTGCAATCTGAACGCCTCACCTTGCAGTTAATTTTGACCGAATTGATTTTAAACACATTCCAATATGAGTATAATACAAAATATGAAATCAGCATGAAAGTATGCCCTGCAACGTACGTTTGTACGTCACAGAAACAACATAAACAGAAAAAATTGGTCATTGTAACGGAAATTTCTTTTGCAATTCTAAAAAAACTATAAAATTTTCTATTGCAATCAAAAAAACAGAATGCTATAATCATAACATTAAAGTAGTAAAGAGAAGAAGTTATGGAAGCCAAAGCCGGCTGGGAAACCACCAGTGGGCTTTTATACTATCTCAGTGTTGCAGAACCTGTTCCAAAAATCATTCCTGCAATCTGCATGCCATGTTTTTCGGATATGCCTTGGGCACCATGAGAGGCGAGATGACAGACGCTCTTACATAAATTAAGGAGGAGATTTATTATGAGAAATCTGAAAAAAGTACTCAGCATTACTGCAGCTGCAGCAATGGCAGTATCCACAGTAACACCTGTATCTGTATTTGCAGAGAGCGAGGAAACCTTCAAGATTGGTGTCATCGGACCTATGACAGGAGATTATGCACAGTATGGTAATGGTGTATATAATGCAGCTAAGATCGCAGCAGATGAGATCAATGCAAACGGCGGATTCAATGGATATCAGGTAGAAATCCTTGACGCTGGTGACGATCAGGGAGATCCGGAGAAAGCAGTTAACGCTTACAATGACCTTCTTGACAAAGGAATGCAGATGCTTTGCGGTACTGTTACCTCCGGTGCTTGTATCGCAGTAGGTGCAGAGGCAGCTGATAGTACATTCCTCTTCACACCGTCTGCAACAGCAGTAGACAGCATTACCGCTGGTGACAATGAGTTCCGTATGTGCTTTACAGACCCAATGCAGGGAACAAAATCTGCTGAGTATATTTCTGAGAAAGGTCTTGCTACGAAGGTAGCTACCCTCTACGATTCCATGGCTGATTACAACTCAGGTGTACATGATGCATTCGTTGCAGCCTGCGCTGATTACGGCCTTGAGGTTGTAGCTGATGAAGCATACACAACAGATAACAACACAGACTTTTCCGTACAGCTTGGAAAGATCAAAGACAGTGGCGCTGAGCTCCTGTTCCTTCCGAACTACTATTCTGACAACGCTCTGATTCTTCAGCAGGCTCATGACCTTGGTCTTGACATGAAGATTTTTGGTGTTGATGGTATGGATGGAATCCTGAATGTTGAGAACTTTGATAAATCTCTTGCAGAAGGCGTTATGCTTCTGACACCATTCTCTGCTACAGGCGATGATGAGGCAACTGTAAAATTTGTTAAAGCATATGGCGATGCAAACAATGGTGAGACACCAAATCAGTTTGCTGCAGATACATATGATGTACTTTACGCTATGCAGGCAGCAGCAAATGATGCTGGCATCACACCAGATATGTCAAATGAAGACATCAGTGCAGCAATGTCTGCTTCCATGCTGAATATTACTCTTGATGGTCTTACAGGAGAAGCTAAATGGACAGAAGACGGTGAGTGCGATAAAGCACCTAAGGCTTATGTGATCAAAGATGGCGTTTACGCTTCTATGGAGTAATTATAAGAATAGAGCCATTGTGCCGGTCATACGGCAGAGGCTTTAACCATTTCCCTGATTGCGCAGGGGATGGCCGTTAGCAAGGGGGAGACGGTTACCTGTGGGTCCGTCTCCTTCTTTGCAATTACAAAAATGATTGTTGTTTCAGTCTGAGACAACAAACGGACAGGTGGCCTGTCGGCGACATCATGATATAGGAAAGTCAGCTGCCGTCCGGGACATTCATAGTAAATAACTGGAGCGTGTCTGAAAATTTACTTCCGCTTTTTCGTGTCAGAAAGTGACAGGAAGCTTTACAGTGGGAAAAGCCGGGAATGAATTTTCAAACACGCTCGTGAAAAAGAAAAATCAGTTACTATCTACAGTAATAAATCCAGTTAAGAGGTGCATTATGAGTTTTATATCCTATTTAAAAGATGGTATCAGCCTGGGCAGTATTTATGCGATCATCGCTCTCGGCTATACAATGGTATATGGTATTGCAAAAATGCTGAACTTTGCACATGGTGATGTTATCATGGTTGGAGCATTTGTAATTCTTACCGCAGTTACCAAAGCCAGTATGTCACCAATCCTGGCAATCATTCTTTCTGTTGTGATCTGTACTGTTGCCGGTGTTGTCATTGAGGCAGTTGCATACAGACCTCTTCGTAAGGCTTCATCGAATCTGGCAGTTCTGATCACTGCAATCGGTGTCAGCTATCTGCTTCAGAACCTGGCGCTTTTAATTTTTGGCGCAGATGCAAAGAGCTTTGTTCCGGTTATCAATGTTCCGTCTCTGGAGCTGTTTGGCGGACAGCTTACGATTAAAGGTGTTACGATCGTAACAATCCTTGCCTGTATTGTGATTATGGTTGGTCTTCAGCTTTTTGTAAAGAAAACAAAACCGGGGCGTGCCATGCAGGCTGTTTCCGAGGACCGTGACGCCGCACAGCTGATGGGTGTCAACGTAAATGCAACCATTTCCCTTACCTTTGCAATCGGTTCCGGACTTGCTGCAATTGCAGGACTTCTTCTTTGCTCCGCATATCCTACACTGACTCCTTATACAGGCGCAATGCCTGGTATCAAGGCTTTCGTAGCGGCAGTATTCGGTGGAATAGGTTCTATCCCAGGAGCAATGGTTGGAGGAATTCTCCTTGGTGTTATTGAGATTTTCAGTAAGGCCTATATTTCCTCTCAGGTTGCAGATGCAATTGTATTTGCAGTTTTGATCATCGTGCTGCTTGTAAAACCATCTGGTCTGTTCGGCAAGAACATCCAGGAGAAAGTATGAGGTGGCCGATATGAAAAAAAATATGAACAAAACAACAAAAAACAATTTTATTACATATGGCATGGTAATCGCAATCTTCGTTGTGGTACAGATCCTTTCCTCCACAGGAAACCTGTCCAGACTGCTTACCGGCCTTCTGGTACCCATCTGTGTGTACATTATCGCATCTCTTTCCCTGAATCTGGTAGTCGGTTATTCCGGAGAGCTGAGTCTTGGACACGCAGGATTTATGTGCGTTGGAGCCTATTCCAGTGCTCTGTTTTCCCATGTTACCAGTGATGTGCTTCCGTCTGTTCCAAGATTGATTCTTGCATTGCTGGTAGGTGCTGCCGTGGCTGCTGTCTTCGGTGTGCTGATCGGTATCCCGGTACTGAGACTTCGGGGAGACTATCTGGCGATCGTAACCCTGGCATTTGGTGAGATCATCAAGAACCTGATCAATATTCTGTATGTTGGTGTGGATGATAAAGGGCTTCACGTTGCAACAAGCGCAGCCAATCTGAAGCTGGATCCAGGCGGAAAACAGATCATCAAGGGTGCTCTCGGTGTTTCCGGTACTGCAACCTTATATAAAGATATTAAGGATTATTTCTTCCTGATCGGTGTGATTCTGATTCTGGTTGTTCTGTTTGTTATCCAGAATCTGGTAAACTCCAGAAGCGGACGTGCCATTACATCTACCCGTGATAACCGTATTGCAGCTGAGTCCATCGGTATCAATGTAACAAAGAATAAGCTGCTTGCATTTACTATTTCCGCTGCAATTGCCGGTGTAGCAGGTGTACTTTATGCCCACAACCTTTCCATGCTGAAGGTTTCTATTTTTGACTACAACATGTCCATCACTATTCTGGTATATGTAATTCTTGGTGGTATGGGAAATCTTCGCGGAAGTATTCTGGCAACGATTGTGCTTTATGCACTTCCCGAGCTGCTTCGTGGATTCTCCACCTACCGTATGCTGATCTATGCAATCGTAATGATCGCAATGATGCTTTTCAACTGGGCTCCTGCAGCAAGAGATTTCAGAAGCCGTATTATTGAAAAAATCAAAGGTCACGTGAAAGAAAAGGAGGCAGCTTAATTATGGCAATGTTAGAGGTAAATAATCTTTCCATACAGTTTGGCGGCCTTCATGCTGTAGATAATTTTCAACTGAAAATCGAAAAAGGCGAGCTTTACGGCCTGATCGGACCAAACGGTGCTGGAAAAACAACCGTATTTAATCTTCTTACAGGTGTTTATAAGCCAACAGAGGGAATTATCAAGCTGGATGGGCAGGATATCACCGGAAAAAGTATTATCGATATTAATAAAGCTGGAATTGCACGAACATTCCAGAATATTCGACTTTTTAAAGATATGACCGTACTGGACAATGTAAAGGCTGGTCTGCATAATCATTATAAATATTCTACTTTAACCGGAATCTTAAGACTTCCCAAGTATTTTAAAGTAGAAAAAGAGATGAACGAGCGCGCTATGGAGATCCTGAAAGTGTTTAATCTGGATCAGGAGGCTGGTATTCTTGCGGGAAACCTTCCTTATGGTAAACAGCGTAAGCTGGAAATTGCCAGAGCGCTTGCCACAGATCCCAAGCTTCTCCTTCTGGATGAGCCGGCTGCCGGTATGAACCCCAATGAGACTCAGGAGCTGATGGATACCATTCGGTTTGTAAGAGATCATTTTAATATGACGATCCTTCTGATTGAACACGATATGAAGCTGGTTGGCGGTATCTGTGAGGAACTGACTGTATTAAACTTCGGACAGGTTCTCTGTCAGGGTGAGACAGCAAAGGTTCTGAAAGATCCTGCTGTTGTTACTGCATATCTGGGCGAATAAGGAGGAAAAAGAAATGGCAATGTTGGAAGTAAAAGATTTACACGTATATTATGGTGTAATCCAGGCATTAAAAGGAATCTCCTTTGAGGTAAACCAGGGCGAGGTTATTGCTTTGATCGGTGCCAATGGTGCAGGAAAAACCACTACACTGCAGACACTTACAGGTCTTCTTTCAGCAAAAGAAGGTTCCGTTGTTTTTGAAGGAAAAGATATTACCAGGGTTCCAGCCCATAAGATTGTTGAAATGGGAATTGCACACGTTCCGGAGGGACGTCGTGTTTTTTCAGATTTAAGTGTATATGAGAACCTGATCATGGGTGCTTATACGAGAAAAGATAAAGCTGAGATCCAGGAAAGCCTTGCAGGAGTCTATAAAAGGTTTCCGCGTCTGGAAGAGCGTAAAGGACAGCGTGCCGGTACACTTTCTGGTGGTGAGCAGCAGATGCTTGCCATGGGTCGTGCCCTTATGAGTAAACCCAGACTGATCGTAATGGATGAGCCATCCATGGGACTTTCCCCAATCTTTGTAAATGAGATCTTCGATATTATCCGTGTGGTAAGCGAAAGTGGTACTACGGTACTTCTTGTAGAGCAGAATGCGAAGAAGGCCCTCTCTATCGCAGATCGTGCATACGTTCTTGAGACTGGCAAGATCACAATGAGTGGAAAAGCAAGCGACCTGCTGAATGATGAAGCGGTACAGAAGGCTTATCTGGGTGAATAAAATTTGCAGATCTGACAGCTGATAGGCGACATGTCCGTTTTGTGAACAAAGTTTACAGAACTTTCGGGAATCTGGTGCATCACGAAGCGGTTACTGGACAGGTCGTGAACAGTAAGGTCTTTGGGAAAATAATCTGGCCAGGTGATTTTTATTGTTGCCGGAAAGAATGGAAAAAACAACGCTTTAGAAAGCTGGCCAGTGTAATAAGGAGGAGAGAAATGGACAATTTCGTAGTTACAATTGCAAGACAGTACGGAAGCGGTGGACGTACCGTTGGTGAAATGCTTGCGAAGAAATTAGGGATTGGATATTACGACAAGGATATTATCCGCATGGCATCTGAGGACAGCGGAATTCATGAAACTCTTTTTGGAAGAGTAGATGAGTATTCCAGCGCAAAAAAACCGCTTTTCGGGAAGAATGGAATTTACAGCGGTGAGCTGATCTCGCCTCAGAGTAAGGACTTCACCTCTGATGAGAACCTGTTTAATTATCAGGCAAAGATCATCCGTGAACTGGCTGAGAAGGAGTCCTGCGTGATCATCGGAAGATGCTCCAACTATATTTTGAAGGATTATCCAAATGTGCTTCGTGTATTTATCCACGCTGATTGGGATTTCCGAATGGAAAAGGCTGCTGAGAAGCTGAGTATGAGCCAGAAGGAGATCGAAAAATTCCTTCAGAAGGATGACAAGCGTAAGGATGAGTATTACCGCAGATTTACAGGTGAGGAATGGAAGGATGCCACTCAGTATGATCTGTGCCTGGATAGCAGTAAGCTTGGATATGAGAAATGCATCGAAGAAATTGAAAATCAGCTGAAGCTGCTGAAAAAATAACAGGCTTTGCCACATAGAAGCATATGATGGGAAAACAAAAGAAAGAGCACTGGTGATTTTGAAAGAGATTGCCAGTGCTTTTTAATGTAACAGGAAATTCCGTTTGGATTTCCTGTTACATTAAAAGCCCTACCGGGCAGGATCGCACTGCGGCGGAAAGGTAGTTGTCGCTCGAGGCGACCCACCGCAGGCGGAGAATCCTGCAAGCAGGATTCTTTTTTACATTTCATAAACATATATTATCAGGAAAGACAGATGTCAGGCGGCGGGATATGAAGGAAAAAAGACATCTGGTGATGTGGGTAGAAGTTATCGCGTTGGCGGTGCTGCTGGCAAGGCTGGAAACTGTGAGAATCCGGGAGAATGCAAAAGAAGTGCAGGAATATACCTGTGCCGGGCGGGAACAGGAAGGTGCGCAGAAGGGGAACGGAAAAAGAGAGGAAAAAACTGTCAGTGACAAAGTGATAGGGGCTAGGAATAGAAGGTCAGAAAAGAAGCTGGAAGATACTTTGGAAAAGAATGTGACGGAAAAGAAAAAAGCAGCTCTGACTTTTGATGACGGTCCTAACAGTAAATATACGCCGCTGCTTCTGAAAGGGCTGAAGGAGAGAGGGGTTCATGCTACTTTTTTTCTCATGGGGAAGAATATTGAGGGAAAAGAGGCCTTGGTGAAGCAAATACAGGAGGAAGGTCATCTGATCGGGAATCATACATACAATCATGTACAGCTGGATAAGATTTCAAAGCAGGCAGCAAAAGAAGAAATTGAGACAACCAACCAGAAAATCTTTGAAATCACAGGTGTGTACCCGGCATGGTTAAGACCGCCCTATGGGGAGTGGCGAAAAAATCTGGATTTTTATGTGGAGATGTTTCCTGTACTCTGGGATGTGGATACTTTGGACTGGAAGAGTAAAAATGTAGATTCGATTATGAAAATTGTGCGGTCGGAAGTGTCAGACGGGGCAGTGATCTTGATGCATGATGCTTACCAAAGCTCAGTAGATGCAGCGCTTCAGATTGTGGATCTTCTGATGGCAGAAGAATATGAATTCGTGACTGTAGAGGAGCTGATATTGCCGTAAAAGATCGTTAAAGATGTTCATTGGTAATGTGTTACTGTTCACTCCGTTCACAGTAACGCGCTTCGCGATGCACAGAAATCAT
>NZ_JAJCIA010000119.1 GCF_020554845.1 Blautia faecis
TTTTCTGTGAACTTTGTTCACAAAAAACACCTCGCGGAACGTTACCAGTGAACAGGAACTAACAATCCCTTCAGAACCTTTTTTAAACGGGTTCCAGAGCGTATTGAAAATGCTCTATGGGAATACTGTAAAAATCATATCGCACTTTCTATAGAAAGTCAATAATTGTAAAAATTTGTCGCATACTTTATACTATAACAAGATTGCTGGTTACTGTTCACTCCGTTCACAGTAACGCGCTTCGCGATGCACAGAAATCATG
>NZ_JAJCIA010000120.1 GCF_020554845.1 Blautia faecis
TCCCCGTCATGGTGTACCCGGAGCAAGCCGAGGTTCACATTTTGGAGGACGAAGCTGCTTCCAGAGCCTATATCGAGCAGATGTGGGCAGAAGCTATGGAGATTTACCGAAGCGGCAGGTTCAAGCTGGCTTTCAGCCCCACCATGCAACGGTATCTCAAAGAACACCAGCGGGATTTTATGCCGGAGGACACCAAAGCCGGAATGATACAGGCGTATCTTGATAAGTACACCGGGAGCATGGTCTGTTCCAAGCAGC
>NZ_JAJCIA010000121.1 GCF_020554845.1 Blautia faecis
CATAATTCGTTGTAAGTGACACGCCCCCGGTCATTGAGGTAAAAGGAAAGCTCATATTTCCTCTTTTTACTCATTCTCGGCATATTGTGTTTCCTCCCGTTTTAGTGTATGGTTTCGGGGCGATTTTCGGCAAAATTACAGCCATAGAGCCGCCTAAAATCTCCCGAAGTATCAGCGATAGGGTAGGCTATCCCCCTATCAGATTGTCGTGTTTCGGTATCATTTCGGTGTCAGTTCGCCAGTTCTCCCCGGTGTCG
>NZ_JAJCIA010000122.1 GCF_020554845.1 Blautia faecis
CTTCCAGATAGAGAAGCAGATACTTCATGTCCGTATCGTTCAGGGCGGTGCTTTCCCTGTGGAAGCCGATGGGCTTTATGATGTCCTTGCGGTCGGTCAGGATGTTGTATGCGATAGCCCCGGAAAGCAGCGGGTCACGCTGGAATACGGTCAGGCAGTTCCGTATGCTCTGACGGACACCGCCTTTCTCGGTAGTTCCCAGCCCCGCCTTGATTTCCTCAATGCTCTGGGGCGGCTGCATGGCGTTCATGGT
>NZ_JAJCIA010000123.1 GCF_020554845.1 Blautia faecis
CTTCCAGATAGAGAAGCAGATACTTCATGTCCGTATCGTTCAGGGCGGTGCTTTCTCTGTGGAAGCCGATGGGCTTTATGATGTCCTTGCGGTCAGTTAGGATGTTGTATGCGATAGCCCCGGAAAGCAGAGGGTCACGCTGGAATACGGTCAGGCAGTTCCGGATGCTCTGACGGACACCGCCTTTCTCGGTGGTTTCCAGCCCCGCCTTGATTTCCTCAATGCTCTGGGGCGGCTGCATGGCGTTCATGGT
>NZ_JAJCIA010000124.1 GCF_020554845.1 Blautia faecis
TTCCGGCCTTGTCTTTTACTTCAAATGTAAACTCGCCATCCTTCAGGGTTCTTCCGCTCAGGCTCTTGGTTCCTTCCAGTCCGATGCTGGTTTTTGTTTCATAGCTGTTCTGGAATGCAATTGCTTCGCTGTCCTTTGCCAGTTCCGCTTTCAGCTCGCCGGTCTCCTTGTTGTAGGTTACGGTTACTTTCACGTTAACTGTCTTGCTGTCATATGTTACACCATTTACAGTATAGTTATTCTCAGCGGT
>NZ_JAJCIA010000125.1 GCF_020554845.1 Blautia faecis
CAAACTTAAAGACACCGTCTGTCAGTTCCAGATTTTCCAGTTTCATACCATCGCCGGCACGTGTCAGTTCATAGGTTCCGGTGGTGGTAACATTACCTTTTTCGTAATCACGGCTGTTGGCTTTACAGCTTACGCGGACACCAATCTGTGTTCTTACTGGAAGGTCAAATTCTACAGGAAGATAAATGTTGGCTTCAGAAGGCGTAAATACAACCGTATAATTTGCATTATCGGTTCCGTTATTTTCT
>NZ_JAJCIA010000126.1 GCF_020554845.1 Blautia faecis
TGTGTTTCACTGTTTAGTTATCAAGGTTGTTTGTCTGTCATCTCTTTGCGACAGCTTATTTACTCTATCATATCTTCCAAATCCTGTCAAGCACTTTTTTCAAAAGTTTTTGAGATTTTCAAGATCCTGTCTAAAGTTGTTTGTTTCTGTCGTTCTGTCCAAACAACTCGATTACTTTATCATAAGTTCAGTCATTTGTCAACAGTTAATTTGAATTTTCTGAAAACTATTTTATTTTTCAGTATTT
>NZ_JAJCIA010000127.1 GCF_020554845.1 Blautia faecis
TGTACTGCGGAACGTGATCCGAAATGCAGGGGATGAAGAAAAGCTGGAGGAATGGAGAAAGTGTCTTTCCGGTGCGGTTCCGGCAAGATTCTGTACCTATATGGGAAAACCCGTTACGCTGGAAGAGATTCCAAAAAGCCGGGATAAACTGGAAGAAATCGAAAAATACGCCGTGCCGGATGAGACAGGAATTTTGTACGAAGACCGCTGGTACTTTGTGGAACGTGAAT
>NZ_JAJCIA010000128.1 GCF_020554845.1 Blautia faecis
CAATCCAGTCCTCCGGCTTCTTTTCCCCAATCGTGCCGATTTTGAAACGGTAGTCTTTTTTCTGGGAAGCAATCGCCCCGGTGTAAACGGGATTCATCAAAAGGTCTTTGATAACGGAGAAGTCCCACATATACCGTCCGTTTTCCGGGTCTTTCTTTTCCCATTTGGTTCGGGTATTGCGAAGCCCCCGTTCCCGGTTCCACCATGTGGGGCAGGGGATTTTTT
>NZ_JAJCIA010000013.1 GCF_020554845.1 Blautia faecis
CATTGGGACATTTTCCTTTGTGGTATATTAGGACATTATCATAAATGGTTCATAAAGATATTTGGATTTGATTTTAAATACTTGCAAAATCTCGCAATACATGGTAATATAGACTATCATTTCAAAGTCAATCTTTACTTATCTTTTTTATTCATCTATATCATCTTTATATCTTTATAATCCAAACAATACCACACATTCAAATGAATCGTTACACCATTTTTTAAGAAAGGGGTATTTCTATGTATTTATTTTTAGCAGGAAAAGTAGAAAAAGGGGGGATTCTATGCAGATTTATTCTGCAATGATTCCGGTGAAGGAAACATTTTCAAAGAAAGAATTTGTGCGGCTGCTCTTGGAGTGGAATCAGGGAAGTCCGCATGACAGGATGAAGGGAGTGCGCTGGCAGGAGGAACAAAGACTGCTGGCAGTGGAAGACCTTCCGGAAAAGCGGATAATCGCGGCAAGATTTCAGAAAACAGACAGTTATGGAATGATCTGGACGTCTGATCTTGTCCTGAATCTGGAAGAAAAGAGACTTTCTGTCAGGCTGGATCAGGAAGTGACAGAACAGACAAGCTCATTTTTTTACCGTTTTTCTCCCCCATATTTTATCAGACTGGTGATACGGAAGGGGTACGCTGGAATGGATGGGAGGCTGCCTGTTACAGGGAAGCCCGTATCTTTGGGAATCGGAGAAAAAGAACTGGCAGAAAGGGTACTCCTTGGAAAAGAGCACTTTCAGCTGCCGATCGTCTATCTGACAAAAAAATGGGACGGCTGTTACCCTCTGAATGCCGAGCTGCTTTCGGAGCAGCTTCAGGGAACGGCTCATGTATTGAAAGAAACGACGCCGGAGCTTGGGAAGCTTCTGAGAAAAAAATGTAATGGGGAAAATCCGCATCATGGAGCCATTGGAATTTATTATCCCTGTGTCTCTGCAGAAAATAAAAAGATCCATTTTGAACCATATACGGAAGAAATTTTGTTACAAAAAATTGTCAATATGATCTATCGGTATGAGAACCAGCAGACAGTAAGATGAATCGTCCGAAAATGCCCTTTTGTTGGCATTACTTCCAATGACACCATACTTTGCCGTATAAGCATCATAAACTTCATTTAAACGTTTCTGAAGAGCAGCAATATCCTCATCACTGGAATATTCATCCATCTGCAGGGCAATCAATTCTCTTATGGTATCTCTGACACCAATCATTCCTTTTACACGCTCTGCTGTCATTGCCGGCATTTTAACCGGATTCATAAGGGAATTGATCCGATAATAGATCTGATCATCAACCACTGTAAAGCTGTAATTTCTTACGTTCGGATCAGCCGGGATACTTTCTATCATTTCATCCAGTTCCGATTCCCGGTCAAGTGCAGGTGTCATAGTTCCCTGAATATGTTTGATTGCTTCTGACAGCTGAATTTCCAGATCTGCTTCTTCTATCGGTGAACAGGTTGTTTCTATACCATATGGACCTGAAACCTCTTCCATTTTTCCAAGAATCATTTCCGGATGCTCTGCAAAATATTGATTTACCTTTATTCCGTTTGCGTCACTACCAAGCTGAACCCATTCCGGCTCTTCATGGGAAATACTTTCTCTCTTCTGAAAAAACAGGATGTCCGCCGTTACTTCTGTTCCTGCATTGGCTGAAAATGCGGTATTGGGAAGTCTGATTGCCCCAAGCAGTTCTGCCCGCTCAGCAAGGTATCTTCTCACTTCCGGTGATACTTTGTCCATTGTTCCTTTTGTAGTAATCAGTGCAGCTACACCACCCGGTCGAAGTTGATCTATGGATTTTGCGAGGAAGTAATCATGGATAAAGAAATTATATTTTTCATACTGTCTGTCATTTACTTTATAAGCTCCAAACGGTACGTTACCGATTACTACATCAAAAAAATCATTCGGATAATCCGTCTTCTCAAAGCCTTTTATCTGGATATTTGCATCTGGATATAACAGACTGGCGATTCTTCCGCTGATGCTGTCCAGTTCTACACCATACAACTTTGAATCTTCCATTTTCTCCGGAAGCATACCAAAGAAATTTCCAACTCCCATTGCAGGCTCTAAAATATTTCCCTTTTCAAATCCCATATTTTCCAATGCCTGATACATACTCTCAATGACAATGGGCTGTGTATAATGGGCATTCAGGGTAGATGCTCTTGCGGCGGCATATTCTTCCGGGGTTAGTACTGTCTTCAGTTCCAGATATTCGGTTTCCCAGGCAGGCTTGCTTTCGTCAAAAGCATCTGACAATCCGCCCCAACCAACATACCGGGATAAAATCTCCTGTTCTTCTGCTGTTGCATGACGGTTTTCACTTTCGCATTTTTTAAGCAACTGAATAGCCATGATGTTTGCACGGAATTTTTCTTTTGCAGTCCCCCGCCCAAGAGCATCGTCTGTAATGTGAAAATTAACCACCTGTATTGGTTCTGATATTTCTGAATCCTCTTGAGCAGGCAATTCGTTTGTCATTGCCTGCTGATCAGGAAATAATGGTTCTTCCGTTTCTGCATCTTCTGGCAATTCAACATCCGGTAACTGGCTCTGAAGCTCCTGCATATCTGCCAACTGCTGTGCCTCTTCTCTTTCCTGATATCTTTCCTCCATTTCTTATCTGTAACAGAAAAAGCCTGTCCAGATAGATTTCTTTTTGAAATCTGATCCAAACAGGCTTACTGTTGACCTTAGTTTTCACTAAGCAAAGATTTTATTGTATTCACACCTAATAACTTACCGCCGGATATTTCCCTTCCTCTTTTTTCTTATCTGAGCTTGAATTTACATCCACTTTCTCAAATAAACAGCTGGCTTTTCTCTTTTATTAGAATTTCGATTTATTTCCAGCTATTATACCAGCAATGCGTTTTATTAGACAGCGGCTAATAGGATTCTTTCCGTATTAGCTGATATTCCATTCCATTTTCCCTCTGAAAAAACAAAAAAGCGGAAATTATATTAGAAATTTTTCTAATACATTCCGCTTTTGATAGGACGTCCCGTGCGGGAATCGAACCCACATCTAGTGCTTAGGAGCAACTTTTATGCAGGTTCAGACTAGTCCAACAGAGACAACCTATTCATTTATAAGTCCAGTAAAAAAGCGCCTTCCCGGACTATTTCTGTTCATATAAGATCATTGAAAATTATTCCGGATTTTTACATTTTCTGAGAAAATGATTGTACGCTTCTAATATAAAGCGCCAACTCCATCTATAATTTTTCAAATCATAAAATCCAACTATCCTGCCCATTTAAAAGCGGGAAATGAAATGTGTGATACACTATTTTCTTTGTCAGATTTCTTCTAAATTATACATCAGATACCGCCATTTACGCAAGATGCTTTGACCACTATTTTACCTCTTTTTTCTCACATGCTCTGATTTGATCTCATAAATAAAACCGGCAGAGATTTTGCTCTCCACCGGTCTACTTTTATCCTAATTATGTTCCCCTTGCATTGATTTTGCTAATGATGTCAGCAACACAGCCATTTCCGGATTGCTGAGAACTTTTGCAAGTAACTCTGCGTCCACTCCTTCTGGAACTTCCATCATCGTCCTCTTTTCTGTATCATGGATCTGCGGATTCAGATTCTTCCTGTTATAAAAGGAATCTTCCAACAGTGTCGCATTGCGCCGTCTGTCTTCATCTATGATATGCGAATACACTTCTGTAACCATATCTGCCTGTGCATGACCAGAATCTCCCTGTACCGCCTTTATATCACCGCCGTTCAACTTAAGCTTATAGGTAACACTCATATGCCGGAAACTGTGAAACACAATCTGTGGTAAATCATGTTGTTTGATCAGCTTATTCAGGGAATCTCTGATATACGCACCGCCCCTTGGAAGTCCATATTCAGTAGCAAGGATAAGGCCATAGTCCTGGTATTCTTCCTGCAAAATATCCTTTATCTCCTCCTGCTGTGCTTTCCATGCAATCAGTTCTTCAGCTACGCTCCTGGGTAAAAACACTTTCCGCACGCTGCTTTCTGTTTTTGGTGTTTTCATAATGCGTACCGTCTTATTCGTTTTCCGCTCCTCTGGAAATATGACGATCACATCTTTCTGGTCTAATTCCTCTAACGCTTTTTTGCTGACTCTCTGTACTTCCTTATTTACATAAAGATACGCCCGGTTTTCTTTGATCGCTTCTTCTGATATATCTACGCAGTCCCAGGTAAGCCCCAGTAGTTCTCCTATTCGAAGAGAACCGGCAAAGGCAAGGTTCATACACAATTTCAGGCACTCATTTTCACACACATCCAGAGCATATGCAAAGGTCTCTGCATCCCATATTGCCCGTTTCTCTGATTTATGCTTTGGTACCGTCGCTTTAAATGCTGGATTCTTCTCCATGATGTCCCACTTCACAGCCTGATTAAAACAACTCTTCAGCAGCTTATGTACATCACGGATTACACTGGTAGATACGAACTCGCTTCTGACATTTCCGTTCAAGTCTGGAACGGATGGCGTCTTTGTCAGCGTCTTATAGTAAATCTCCAGGAATCTGGTATTGATATCCGTCAGTGGAGTTTTCCCAATGATAGGCAATATATAATTCTTCAGCAATGACATATTCCCGTCATAGGTAGACAATGCCCACCTGTCTTTTCCATACAGTTCTACATACTCATTTATCAGATCCTCCAACGTCTTACAGTTCGATACGATAATACCGCCTTTTTTCTCTTTCAGTTCGATTTCTGCTTTTCTGATTTTAGCTGCGTTCTTTGTATCATACGTTTCCCACTTCTGTTTCCGCTTTCCATCTGTATCTTTACAGTAATATACGACACAATATTTGTTATTTTTCTTCTGTATCGAAGCCATGCTATACCACCCCCTTTTCCTTCCGCTTCAATAACCACTGTTCAAATGCTTCTCTTGGAATACGAATAATCTTTCCTGTTTTTCTGACCGAGATTTTTCCTGTGGTGTACCAATAAGCTATGGTTGCAGGCTCAACTCCTGCCAGTTCTGCCGCTTCCGGCACTGTCAGATACTCCAGACATTTTTTTTCCTGGCTGTGATCTGCTTCTGCAAGGCATCTTCGCTTATAATTCTCATATTCCCGTTTTTCTTTCAACTCCAATTCTTCATATTCAAAATTAAACAGCTCATAGGTATCCTGTGCCTGCAAGAATCGCTCAAAGCTCTCCTTTGTCACCCTTCTCCGTCCGGCAATTACAATAACGTCCAGCAATGGGGCATATTTTTTACTGCTCAGGATTCCATATACGGTACTTCTTGGAACGTCAAGCAGCCGGGCCATTTCCGGCATACTGAGACTGGCTGCCTCTGCAGCTGCATCTTTCTTACGATCTTCCTGTGTACGGTATCTGGACTGGCTGTAATACCAGTCCCAGAAGGCATCCGTCGGCACTCGCATTCTTTCATTCACGGTAACTGTCTCAATATTGTTTTTCTTCAATATCTCATATACCGTTGCGTTGTCCGTCCCCAGCATTTCCTGTATTTCTTTTGGGGAATAAGATCTGAGCCTCAACTCCTTTCCCGGTGCTTCTCCATTGACTTTATGATACCAGTCCTGATTGGCATACCACTTTTCAAAACTGGCAATTTCAACCCTCATCTTTCCAAGCAATGTTTCTGTCCGAAAATAGTTTTTATGAACCAGCCAGTAACGATCCGTCTTCTTTAATCCCAGCATATCCCCCATCTCGTGGACACTCATCCACTTTCGGGGTTTTGCCGACGATCCAACTCTTTGTATCACTGCCTTGTTTCACTCTCCTTCCATTTATTTTTCTTAAATCATATCTCACAATTCGCAAAAAATTTAGGATGTCACAGAAGCATTTCCCTTATCCAACCACTCGTCAAAACTCTTCTTGGAAATGCGGTAGCCACCGCCTTCTAACTGAATCCAGCGGAACTCATTTTGTCTCAACAGCTTATAGACCGTTGATCTGCTGACATCCAGCATTTCCTGTAAATCCTTCACCGTATAACATCTTTTTTCTGCCATATTTTCACTCTCTTTCAATCTGTTTTGATTTTATTTCTAAATACAAAAATCATGAAAAAGTTAAGAGTTCCGTTCTCACTCTTTAACCTATTTCATACATTTTCCGCATTTTCTTTAAGATTGCACTGACCTTCTGAGACATACTAACCTTTGAAATTCCCAGTTTTTTCGCCAGTTCTACCTGCTTCATACCATCAAAGTAGATGGACTTGATAATAAACTGTTCATGTTCTGACAGCTTTGCGATATTCTGATGCAATTCTGCAGATTCAGCCTGCAGAATTACCAGATCTTCTACGCTCCGCTGGCACTCATCCGGTAAATCCTGCACTCCGATTCCATCTGTATTCTCACTGAAAACACAGTCCAGAAGCTCTGTCCACTTTGTTTTTCTTGTCATGGTTTCTGGGTCTTCCGGCTGCCACTTTTTACTTCTGTAAACTTCATTACGGTAAGCGGAAAGCATTGCCTTGGCTACCTCTCTGGTTATTTCATAAAATTTCCCATCAACTTTTGCATAAAATTTGTCATTGAATTTATATGGATGCTCTACATACATCGTCCGTTCCTCCTGAATTTGAAATCTGTTTCGTGTTCCAAATTCAAGAGCGGAGGGGACCGGCTCCTTCTGATGCCTCTGATCATGCGTACTGATTTCCTTTCAGGCCACCAGATCAGGCAGACCTGTGGCTTATTGGCCGGAAATCAAAATTTCAGGGCAACAAAAAAAGCCCCTCCGGGGTGCTAACCCGAAAGAGCTTTTCTAATAATCATATGAAGTTTTCCTGCTGTTCTTTTATTTCCAGCATAATCAGTATAACAGTTCAAAGTATCAGGGGTATCTCAAATACCTGCCGTAAAGTATCACTGATTCCTATAAAAGTATCATCATTTGATACTTTTTAAATTGACATAAAAATACACCGGAACTCACCAGCCCGATGTATGATCTTCCTATTTATTTAATGTGCCATGATCTTTCTCATGTTGAGCAATCGCCTGACGAATCAGATACAGCACTTCTCCATTGATAGAACGCCCCTCAAATTCAGCAAGACTTTTCAGTTTTCCGTGCGTCTCAGAATCAATCCGAAGACCAAGATGTTTATCTTTTTCCATATGGCTTCCTCTCCATTTGATAAGTACAAAATAAGTTCATAATACGAGTACATTTTAAGTACAAAACATGGTAAAATGGTTTAAATGAACTTGTTTTAAGTACACTATATTTTATTATTAGGGGAGAGCATCAAAAATATGAAGAAAGAAAAGCGATATTATCAAATCCGAATAGATTATTTCTGGCTTTCCATACTGGCAGTCATAATTGTTATCTCCATAATCATCGCATATTATGCCTCTGCCCATGAGCAGACATCTTCCCAACCAGTATCTACTAAACACCGTGCTGACATTGATGTAACTTTTGACGATCTGCGCTCATCCCTGGAAAACACATCAGAATGTTATCTATGCGGAAATGCGGAAGAAAGCCTGATGAGCTACTTTAGAAACTTTGACACTATTGGATTGATCTCGCTGAATGACTGGTATGTGATTGATTTTCCACTGAAAAATTACGATGAAAATGGAAATGAGGTAGAAAGTGCTACTTCAACTTCATTCCTCTCTGGGAATACAGGTGAAATATCTTATTCTTCAGACGGAACTCCAAGCCGTGGTATGGCAAGCATAGATGTGACGTTGCCGGAAAATTATGAAATTGATACTAACATGCTAGAAAACCATTTATGCCAGAATTGCCTAAGTAAAGTTGCAGCTTCATTAGAATACAGAAAGACGGACGGAGAAAATAAAGAAGCTATTCCATTGTGCATAGTTGATTTCAAGACATTGGAAATTTACTCACTACAAGATTACTGGAGAGCATATTTTGTCCGAGACTATTATGTAGAAATGGATTTTGATGATAATATAGTAAGAACAGAAGTATTTTACTTGCCAGAACGTATATAACAAATATGGGAAAGAGGTGATACTATATGGGAATAATTAAATATTTTAGAAAAAAATACTGGGAAGCAGCCATTTTCAGGGGTGGGCGGCGCATACCATTTAGCTGCGATGGCTTGACAGCTGTTCCTGATAGAGCCTATGCACTGTTTACAGAAAAAGAATTGGAAAAAATTTACAACGATAGAAATGAATTTTATAAGAAGCTAATGCAGATGATTGATTCATATTAACAAAAGGTCAATCAAAATTTTATTTGTTACATAAATTAAAAGGTAAATATGTTCAAACATAAGGCCTCGGAATCTTAATGATTTCTGGGATTTTCTATTATTGAGATAAGGCTATTTATAGCAATTTAAACCGAATTATGATAACATAAGGCAAAGATAAATCGTTGTTTGGCGATTTAGTAAAGCCCGATAGATTAATTTTATAGGGAACAGAAAATTTAAATGTATCGTATTAGGAGATGAAAAAATCGAGATGAAATATAAAGAATATAAGGATAATTATGAATATATGTACGAACTTTCTGCGTACTTGCTTTCGTTTTCGGATACCGTACAATATTTATACAATGAATCGTCAAGAGAGGAGGCAACAAGGTGACTTCTTTAACCATAGAACAAAAAAGAGTGGACATATACCCAAGCGCAAAGCCGGGCAGCCCAGTTATCTATCTCAACACCTTTTCCAATGCCGTCAACAGTGTGTATAAAAACCTGATGGCGCTCGGCTGCCCAGATTTCTGTCTGGTGGCGGTCAGTAAGCTGAAATGGGATCATGACATGACACCGTGGTATATGGGGCCGATCTCTAAACACGATACGCCCTGCACCGGGGGTGCGGATGATTACCTGAAACTGCTTCTGGATGAAATTATGCCGGAAGCGGAAGCGCTCCTTCCCGGTGCGCCCGCCTGGCGGGGCCTCGCCGGTTACTCGCTGGCCGGGCTGTTCGCCCTCTACGCTCTCTACCAAACGGATGTGTTTGCCCGCGCAGCGAGTATGTCAGGTTCCTTCTGGTTTGAGGGCATCATGGAATATGTGTGCTCCCATGAGATGAAGCGCAAACCTGACTGTCTGTATTTTTCTCTCGGAGACAAGGAGAGCTCCACCGATAATCCGATTTTGAACGTTGTGCAGCAGAATACGCAGGAGATAGAAACACTGTGCCACGGGAAAGGCATCGAAACCACCTTCGTACTGAACAGTGGCAGCCACTATCAGGCGTGCAACAAGCGCACAGCGGCTGGCATTCACTGGATATTAAATAGATAAACCGACAAGGAGATAAAACGATGGATACGATTTATTCGCTTTTTCAGAAAGTAGTTAAAGAACATGAAAATGCCCCGGCTATCATTGAAAACGACCGCGCCATGACTTTTGGAGAGCTGTCCAACATGGTGGATATGATCACGTGCAGCTTTCCGCAGGAAGTACACAGCATCGGGATCGTCATGCGTCACCGAACCGAGATGATTGCCTCGATTCTGGCGGTACTCAAATGCGGCGGCCGATATGTCCCAGCCGAGCCGGATTTTCCCACCGGGCGCATCCATGACATGATGACCGAGGCACAGGTGGATTTTGTGCTGACGGAACACGCCTTTGCGCCCAAACTGAGCAGTTTCCCCATCCGCTATACAGATTGTGAGATCTGCGGCGTGGAGACGCCCTCCTGGAAGCGCAACGCCATCGAAGACCCGGAACGCCCCGCCTATGTGCTGTATACGTCAGGTACCACCGGGCGGCCCAAAGGTGTCTGTGTCACCAACCGCAATGTTTGCCATTATGTCCGTGCCTTTGCCAACGAGTTCCATCCCGGCCCCGGTGATGTCATGCTGCAATATTCCGTCTGTTCTTTTGACATCTTTGTGGAGGAAGTGTTCACCAGTCTGCTGAATGGTGCCGCTCTGGCCATCCCCGCTGACGAGGATAAGGCCGACATCCATGCATTGATGGCTTTTGTGGAACGCCACCATGTGACTATGATCAGCGGCTTTCCGTATCTGCTGGCAGAAATGAACCACCTGTCTGTCATTCCGTCCTCTCTGCGGCTGCTTATCAGCGGCGGCGATGTGTTGCGGGGCGTTTATGTGGATCACCTGCTGAACAAAGCAGAGGTTTACAACACCTACGGCCCCTCCGAGACAACGGTCTGCGCCTCCTATTACCGTTGTAATAGTGGAACTGTGCTGGAGGACGGTACCTATCCCATCGGTCATCCTGTACTAGGTGCGCAAATCAGGATTCTGGATCAGTCTGGCAACGAGGTTGCCAAAGGGCAGACGGGTGAGATTTGCATTTATGGCGGCGGTGTATCTCTGGGCTACATTGGCGACCATGCCGAGGAAAACAGAGCTTTTGAGCGGCAGCCGGACGGTAGCACCATGTACCGCAGCGGCGATTTGGGCTATATCCTGCCGGATGGCAACATTGCATTCCTGCACCGCAAGGACGACCAGATCATGATTTACGGCAAGCGGGTGGAACTTGCCGAGGTGGAGTCCCGGCTCTATCGGTGCAAGGATGTGCAGCAGGCTATTGTCCGGGCTTTTACAGACGAGGATGGACTGTCCTATATGACCGCCTATGTGGTGCCTTCCGACAATAAGCTGAAAGTCTCGGAAGTAAAAAAAGAACTGTCTGAAAATTTGACTTCCTTTATGATCCCAGAGTTCTTTGTGAAGATGAAGCAGATTCCTTTGAATGTCAACGGTAAGCCGGATGTGTCGAAACTGCCGGTGGTAATGAAAGCGGGGGCATTATAATGGAGATTCAGATCCGGCAGGCCACGATCCAGGACCTGAATGTATTGATGCAATGGCGAATGGAAGTCTTGCATGAGGTATTCTCCATCCCCTCGGAGCGGTCTGTAACAGAGCTGGAATCGGAAAATCGCCGCTACTATCAAACAGAACTGCCGCAGGGCGGACATATTGCCTGCTTTGCCTACGTAGGGGAGGAAATCGTCGGCTGCGGCGGGATATGCCTCTATCATGAGATGCCCTCACCGGACAATCTAAACGGGAAATGTGCCTACCTGATGAACATTTATACCCGGCCGCAGTTTCGCGGACACGGCATAGGGAACAGAATCGTCAGGTGGCTTGTAGAGCAGGCTCGTCAGCGGCATATTTCAAAAATTTATCTTGAAACCTCAAACAAAGGCAGGCCGCTGTATCAAACAATCGGTTTTGCCGATATGAAGGATATGATGAAACTGTCCCGTGAAAAATAAGCAAAATCAAAGGAGCATACATACAATGGAGCCAATCATCTGAAACGTTGAAGTAAAAAGCGTCCTCACAAAATCCAATTTGCCTGTGAGTGATTATTCGGTCAATCCTTATGTGGGCTGTGGCCACGGCTGCAAATATTGCTACGCATCTTTTATGAAGCGTTTTACCAATCACCCGGAGCCCTGGGGAGAGTTCATAGACGTTAAATTTTGGCCGGAAATCAAACACCCGGAGCGGTATGCAGGGAAAGAACTGTTTCTCTGTTACGTGACCGACCCATATCAGCCGCTGGAGGAAACCGCCTGCCGCACCCGCGCCATTTTGGAGCAGATGCAGGGCAGTGAATGTAGCCTCAGTATTGCTACCAAGTCTGACCTGGTGCTGCGTGACCTTGACCTCATTAAAACATTCCCCAATGCGCGGGTATCCTGGTCGATCAAACACACTGGACGAAGATTTTCGCGCTGATATGGACAATGCAGTGAGCATTGGGCGGCGGCTGGCCGCTATGAAAGCATTCCATGATGCTGGTGTGCGCACCACCTGCTTTATCTCGCCGATTTTCCCCGGCCTCACCGACCTGCCCTCCATCATCCACCGGGCGAAGAATCAATGTAATTTGGTCTGGCTGGAAAACCTAAACTTGCGGGGCGGTTATAAGAAAACGATTTTTGACTATATAACGGAAAAACATCCAGACCTGCTGCCGCTGTACGATACAGCTACTGGTCAATGCTGGATGCGCAGATGCGGCAGTTTTGCCAAGAGGAAGGGCTACTGTATGTCCAGGATGATGATTCCATCAAACGCCCGTTCAACGATCCGCCTATCGTGGTCAATTATTTTTTCAACGAAGAGATTATCCCTCGGCCAAAATGCAGAAGAACAGGTAATCAAAACTATATAGTAACATGCAGAAAGCTAGAAGTTGTAGAGGTGAGGTTATGAAACGCGCAGAATTAGAATCAGACATATAACGCCGAGACAGATTATCCGTGGCTCAAATATCCGAATTATGAGGTGTTCCGGCATTGTAATAATCGGAAGTGGTTTGCTCTGATTATGGATGTACCAAAGAACAAGCTGGGGCTGCAAGGCGAAGAAATGCTGGAAGTGGTCGATTTCAAATGTGACCCAATTCTGATTGGCACACTACGAGAGGAACCCGGCTTCTTCCCGGCGTATCACATGAGCAAGGATAGCTGGATTACTGTTGCACTGGATGTGCAGCGTATCAGATGACAAAATCAAAATGTTGCTTGATATGAGTTATGAAGCAACGATACCCAAAACATGCAAAAAGAGATACTGATAAATTCCAGTTTGCATATTTCTTAAAAAGATGTATGATATAAAAAAGCTCAGGAGGTTCAAATGAAAGCACATAAATACTGGTCCATCGGTGCGCTGGTTTCCATGATCGGAACTTGCTACACTGGCTATAAGGATATGAAATCAGCTCATAAATATTTTGCATTCAGTTCACTAATCTGTATGGCTATGGCCATTTACTCAGGTCATAAAATGATTTCTGGCAAATCCGGAAAAACGAAAGAAATCGTAGCTGAAGAAGCTGCGGAATAATAAGGGGAATAGGGGAGTATTCCATTATATACGAGCCTGATGGAAAGGGGAGATTCCATCAGGCTCTTTCAGATCTACTCTTCCGTTTCTGGAAAAGACGGCTTATATCGTTTGTTTGCAGATTGTGGCACTACGATTTCAAAAAAATAATATCCCAGATACCGGAGAACTACTTTTTTCTTCCGGTAAAAACTTGCCCGGCTCATCCCCAGTTCAAGCATAATTTCCATGTCCACCATTTTTCTGTGCCTGCAGAAGCAGCTATAAAGCACATCATAATATTCGGTTCCAAAATTCGGTGTAAAATATTTTACCAGTGTCATTGCCCGGTTGACCATATCACAAAGTCCATAGATTAGAATGATATTGTTTACTTCTTTTTTCAGTTTTCCTAAATTCATGCGGTAATCATAGGCATCCATATACTGAAGGGCATAGGCCATATTCTCATTGATCTTTTCCTGACACTCTTGCTCTAATTCATCCAAAACCATCTGATTTTCCAAAATCAAATCCTGATAATTGTTCATCAGTGCTTTAATCTTTTCATAGTACAGATCCATTCTCTCTTCTGTATGTTGTGCTGCATTTAATGTAATTTCCTTAAACGATCTAATCGCATAATCTCTCTCTGTCATTATCAAAATCTCCTTTTTTCGTATTGAATCGTCTTTCTCTGACGTTCTACACTCCCATCCCTGTGATTTTGACGGAAGCTCAATAAGAATTATTCTTGAGCAGAGCCACATCTGCATAGACAATATAGTGGGTATATTGTTTCATGAACATAGATGTAATGCCCTTATATGTCAATCTGAAAAGAGCAAAAGGGAAAGGTCAGCTCTTCCGCAGATCCCATTTTCTTTCTTAAATCTTTACGCACTCTTGCGCTCCATAAACCATTTATCAAATTCATAATATAAATGGCAATCCTTACCATCTACCATTACAGTATACATAATTCCTGTACCACCCGCTTTCCGGCTGGCACAACGTTCTTTCGATTTTACTTTATCAATTACATATTTAGTTCCATCTTCCCAAATAAATTCTATTGGCATCATTGTGCCTTCTGTGCTGAATTTTACAATGACTTCTACATAAACTTTGTTGTCATTCAAAGCACTTACCTCCCATTGAAATATCCGACTGGATGAACGATGTGGGATCCCTGTGCATCCAGGCTGGATAATATTTTATCCTGATACATAAATGCTCTCTGGACACTGTGATATCCAAACCGTCGCCTGATATCATCTACTGCCCTGTCTAACTTCTCCTGTTTTTCCCGGCGCTGCTCATTCATAAATAAATCTAACTGCACCGGAACCTGCCCCATAACCAGATCATCTGCACGGATTCCAAGACTTCTGATTGGACGAGGCCAATGATAGTTCTCTCTAAAAAGCCGGTATGCTGCACTCATTATCTCATCTGTAATGTCTGTCGGCTCCTGCAACTTTCTCTGCCTGGTGAAATGAAATAACCCATTATCACGAATCGAAATTGACACTACATTACATTTAAAACCATGTTTCCGTAGTCTGGCTGCGACACTTTCTGCTAATGCCATCAGAATAATCTGTACATCCTGCTCATTTTCCAGATCTCTGGGTGTCGTTGTACTGTTGCCAATAGACTTTATCGGTGCCTGATATCCTTCTACTGAAACTGGCGAATCATCCCAGCCATTCGCAAATGAATAAATGACAAGTCCCATTTTCCCAAGCTGCCGTTCCAGAAAACTTGGATCTGTTCTTGCCAGTTCTCCGATTGTGCGAATACCATATTTCTGTAAAGTTCTATTCGTTGATCTTCCTACATATAGAAGATCTGATACCGGAAGTTTCCAGATTAGTTCACGATAATTCGTCCGATTAAATTCTGTAATTCCATCAGGCTTTTTATAATCGCTTCCAAGTTTTGCAAAAATTTTATTCCAGGAAATTCCAATGCTTACCGTAATACCCAGTTCTTTCTTTACCCTTCTGTTAATTTCTTCTGCAATTTTTCTTCCGTCACCTTTCAGTGAAAAACTATCAGTTACATCAAGCCAAGCTTCATCACATCCATACGGTTCAACTTGATTCGTATATTCCGAATATATTTCTCGCAACATTGAGGAAAATTTCAAATATAAATCCATCCTCGGAGGCACAAATATCAAATCCGGGCAAACCTGCTTTGCCTGCCACAATGCCATGCCAGTCTTAACGCCGCTTCTCTTCGCAATATAATTCGCCGTCAATACAATTCCATGCCTCGCTTCAGAATCTCCTCCTACAGCTAATGGCTTACCAACATATTCTGGATGATAAAGCATTTCCACACTAGCATAGTCGGGTAAGAGAAGAGCATTACTGTCCTTCCCTCCCCTAAGAACCGTACGTGATAGTTTCCCATCATACGGCTCAAGCCTTATAAAGCCTATTGCTGCCACAATAAGCCGGTTGTATATCATTCGTATACAAATTTGAAATTGCTGTAGGATTTATTTTTGCGTTCAGCGAAGTATTCCATCCAAATTTCATCGTAGGGATTCGCTTCCGCTTTAATACGTGTAAAACGGGTAATGTTTGTGTCGGTTGCATATACTAATGCGAGATAATTATCCTCCGTCAGCTTTTCAGAGAAAGTCCAGCTACGGTTTCCGATTCTGTGGAAATATTTATCTCTTATCCATGCGGCTGGTTTGTTTTTATGTCTACGTCGGCACCATCTCCATAGCGCCTTGAATGTCTGCCAGTCCACATATCTAAATGCAACCGAAGATACGTTATACTTCTGAAAGTTCACCCATCCTCTGATAATAGGATTCAGGCATTTGATCAGATCGGATTGCTTGCCCGTTCGGAACTTCTTAATTGTTCCACGAATTTTACGCATAATTGATTTAACATTCTGTTTTGATGGTTTGGTAAGTAATTTATCCCCATATTTACGAATATTACAACCCAAAAAGTCAAATCCATCGTGTATGTTCGTAATAACTGTCTTTTCATCCGATAATTCTAATCCTCTTTCATGCATGAACTCTTTTACTAAAGGTAGTACCTCGTTTCTTAATAGTTCCTCTGATGCTCCTGTAATAATGAAATCATCTGCATAGCGCACCAGATTTACTTTTGGATTTATCTGTCTACCTTTCGACCAATACCGTTTGAACTTATTCTTCAATAATCTTTCTAATCCGTCCAATACATAATTACACAGCGTCGGTGAAATAGTACCTCCCTGTGGTGTTCCTTGGTCAGTAGCATTGAGTTTTCCCTTTTCCACAAATCCAGCTTTAAGAAATTTGTGCAAAATTTCTTTGTCCATAGGGATATTCTTTTGCATCCATTCATGATTTATGTTATCGAAACATCCTTTTATGTCACCTTCCAACACCCATTCTGGTGCTGTTTTTCGAGCCAAGTCGACAAAACATTGCTCTATAGCGTCTTGAACACATCTGTTGGGTCTGAATCCGTATGAAGTGCCGTCTGCCAGAGTTTCTGTGACTGGTTCCAGTGCCATTTTGTGTAATGTTTGCATTGCCCTATCTTTCATTGTAGGAATACTCAGTGGTCTCTTTTTTCCATTTTTCTTTGGAATGTAGATTCGTCTGAGCGGTTGAGGTTGGTATCCTCTTCTCTGAAGTGTGAATATGGCGTTAAATTTGTCCTCATTACTTATCCAACACACGCCATCTACTCCAGGTGTTCTTTTACCCTTGTTTTCTGTTACTCTTTTTACAGCAATTGCTTTTGCATAAAACGAATGAGTCAGAGTCCATTGTAAGGATTTGATTTTTCCTACTCTGTTCTCCTTTACAGCCTTTGCAATACGCATCTGCAGTTTCTTAACCTCATATTCAGCTGTTCCAAAATCAATATCCTTCCAGCTCTTAATGTGATTTGAAGATGCACACGATTTCTCGTACATTTGCATTTCTCCTTTCAGAAATTCTGCTAATTCTCTTGCAACATAAGACCAGACGGAAGTCTGCCCCCTTTCGGGTGAGTATATTCTCTATCCTTCTCATTACAAGAAGGCATTCGCTTTCTCCGTCCTCCTTACCCGCACATCTATCGGTTTCCCTTACGGGTTACTTTCCGTATCTTTATGGAGATATACGGGCTTACCTTGTTCCACTACATTTATGCTGGTAGATTAGGCTCCACCTTTCTGCCGACGGTTCTATAGTCCGTGTGGTGGCTGTTTCAACCCCCAACCAAACCGCATTCCCATTTTGGGCCAGGCCCAGCAACCTTTGGCCTGTTCGCGCATAACGGCATTTACCAGTGATTCAGATATCTTAGCCATTCTATCCCAGTCATCATCTCAAGTCAGTGTTGCTCTTACTTGTTCTTATCCTCACGGAATCAGTTCTACATCTCTGTAAAGATGATTTTTCATATCTCGTTTCCTCATAGCAGTTACCCGCTACTTTGTAGATATTAGACTCAACTGACGGAACAGCAGGTCTTACACCTTACGGTAAGACAATAAATGTAGTGACTTTCAAGTCACACAAAACAATTGGCATCACTGTGCAATATTACTCTTTCCACATTTTCACCTTTCCTTTTTAGAACGTGTGTTCTTTTCTATATAGGCATTATATATCGCTTTTAAATCTTTATAAAGTGGCAAATATGTCATTTTTATGGATTTTAACGCTATTATTGTTGATTTTTTATCTGTTATGGGTTATAGTATATATAGGGAATAAATACCTGCATATGGAGGTGTATGATGATAAAGAAAGATTTTGGATCCATTATTGCTAATAAAAGAAAAGACCGAAAACTGTCTCAACCACAACTGGCAGCTCTTCTGTGTGAAAGAGGCTTAGATGTAAAAGCTCATTCTATCAGTAAATGGGAAAAAAATGTAAACCTGCCAAATGTTTTACAATTTTTTGCCCTCTGTGAGATTCTTGAGATTTCCGATATAAATAGAACATTCCAGATTGGAACGGATGAGAAACTTTTCTCCAAATTAAATGACGAAGGACAAGCCAAAGTTCTTGACTACATGAACCTATTAATGAAAAGTGGGGAATACATTCGAGAAGAACCAATCATTTATCAATTTCCACGAAGAACTCTCAGTCTCTATGATCTCCCGGTTTCAGCTGGAACAGGACAATTCCTTGATTCCGACCGTTTTTCCGAAATTGAAGTTGGTGATGAAGTATCTTCCAGTGCTGACTTCGGTGTCCGGGTATGTGGTGACAGCATGGAGCCTCTCTATCTGGATGGACAGATCATCTGGATTCATAAACAAGAAACACTTGAAGAAGGAGAAATCGGTGTCTTCTTCCTTGATGGTGATGCTTATGTAAAGAAATATCATCAATCCGATTCCGGTATTCAGCTTATTTCTCTAAATAAAAAATATGCCCCTATCCAAGTCACTTCCGGATCCATCTTAAAAACTTTTGGAAAAGTAGTTGGCTAATTTTAAAAGGCTGATGGTTCAGAACGAGGACCTGGATTATTTCGGACTCTGCAGTTCATTGAATGCGACTCCGGAACTAATGAGCTTTAAATTATACAGCCTGACAAAACGAGGCCAGGCTTATCATATGCCGATGGAGATTCAGAGCAATTTCCTGGCGAAATAAAGTAAATAAAGATCCTGTTCTATATATCATAGTATGAACAGGATCTTTTTATAATGATTTATTTTCTATCTAAAATTTTATTAAACCGACTAAAGACTCCATAGTTTGTGTGTTTGACTTACTGTTTATATCTATCTTCTCCTAAATATTTTTCTAGTCATTGCAATATAAAATTGCTTATACAGTCTCTTCCTTAAGAGTCCTGGTATTCTGGATAATATACAGAGCGACCGATATGACCATCATTATAGCGCACAAACCAATCAACAGATCTGATACCATCGGTGTAATGTGGAACCATATAATATGCACCGCTGCAGTTCCATATAATAAAAAGGTTACTATCTTTCCATGCCAGTCTGCACCATGTACTTTTCCTGTCTTTCGTATCACAAGACATCCACTGACTACCATATACAGCTCCTTACCTGCCATTATTACGATTAAAAGAAGCACATGCGGAAAACGAGTAAACAGACAGATTAACATCGCTGCCTGTGTCAGCTTATCAGCCACCGGATCAAGTATTTTTCCTAAATTACTAATCCTATGGAATCTTCTTGCGATATATCCATCAGCAAGATCCGTAAGACCAGACAGCAATAAGATTTCACCAGCTAACAGAGGATTTTTCTTTACACAATAACTCCATATAATTACCGGAATCAGACAAAGCCGAAAAAAAGAAAGAAGATTAGGAACCGTAATAATTCTATTCAAATTTTCTTCCTGATTCACTTCACTCTGCATGTACGGTCACCTCACTTTCCTTTTTTTTAGACATAAACCAATAAAATATAACACAAAATGCTAAAGCAAACACAACACCAAAAACATTTTGAATCACTCTAAGACTAACCGCTCCTTGTAGTCCATAAGTCTCTGCAGCAATGGCTAAAGCACCAAATGTGTTAAATACTGCCTGCCAGCCATATTGTGCTGAAAATCCTACACCGATTCCACCAAGAATTCCTATATATGTATAGATTGACGAAGGAAGCAGAAAATATAATACTGTAAAACATATAACACCTGCAATATTTCCGACAATCCTTTTACGGACTCTGTAGTGCATATCTTCCATAAACGGCAAAATCGCGGACATGGCCGCAATACCAGCCCACATTGCACGTGGCATATTACAAAGTTCTGCAATGCAAAGGACAATCGGTACGCATAAAATCTGACATATCTGCCATTTTGTTCTGGAAGAAGTGATATCAAATTCTTGTATCAGATCTTTCAGATTTCTTTTATAAGTTCTGTTTTTATGATTTCGATAAAATACGAAGCAGGTAAGTGCTGCACCTAAAGCCATCCCGACTAATCGCATCTGATAGCTTTTTCCCGTAACATCATAACCATATAGCAGCAGATACCCAAGAACCAATGTAGATTGATTAAACATGAATGGATTATGGCATCCGAACAGAATCAACACAGCCAGTGCCGCAATATTTAACAGCATTCCCAATACCGGTGAAAACTGATTTGCTAAATGCGGACATACAGTCATAATTACAAAGAACAAAGCCAAAAGCATCGTAGATTGTCCGGTGTGGATCCCCAGATCCGCATTTCTAAACACCATGAGACATAATAAGACTACTACACCTACAATGCTGTTCTCATTTCCAAATAGGATGCTGAAAATACTAACAAAGAAAAAACAAAATGCCAATGTAAGAGCTATCTTCACCAGATATACCCACATATGATATAATTTTTCTTTTAGTGTTTCACTCTTTTTCAACAGGTTTTTAGAACCTGCCTGATTTAACTGCAACTCCTGATAAAATGTCATATAAATCCTCCCATCTTCTAATTTATCTTAAAACTATATAATCTCATCTTTCTGCTTTGGCAGCTCTATAACAAATCTGCATCCACCATATTCACGGTTTTCTGCTTTGATTGTTCCTCCGGCACTATCTACAATCCGTTTTACAAGTGCAAGACCTAGGCCATTTCCTTCTGCTTTATGAGATCCATCTACCTGATAGAACTTGTCAAATATTCTGGTTTTTACATCATCCTCTATTCCTGGTCCTTCATCTTCCAGAATGAACTTAACAGAATCCTGTTCTTGTTTCAGAAACATCGTAATTGTCCCCTTTGAAGGGCTGAACTTAATCGCATTATCTAAAAGATTTATCCAGATATGCATAAAAAGTCCTTCATTCCCAGTATATTTAACTTCCTCCAATTCTACCTGAAAACCAATTTCTTTTTCTGTCCATTTTGTTTCCAATGAAAGAAATGCCTGGCGGATCTGTTCATCCAGACGATATTCTGTTTTTTTCATTGGTATATTCTGATTCTCTAACTTGGATAACAGCAAAATATTACCAACCAATCCGGAAAGCCTTTGGGTGTTAAATAAGATTTTTTCTACATATTCCTCTTGATCCGAAGACAGTTCTTCTCCCTGAAGCAGCATTGTATATCCTTCAATGGCATTAATCGGGGTCTTAAACTCATGAGAAACATTAGATACAAAATCCATCTGCAGCACCTCTGTTGCACGAAGTTCTTTTGTCATAACGTTAAAACTTTGATAAGATTCTCCAACTTCTGCTATACGGCTGTTCGTTTCCAAATGCTGTTCAAAATCTCCCTGAGAAACTTCCTTCATTGCTTTACTAAGCCTAGTAATTGGTTCCAGTAACTTTGCATTGATAAAGGAAGTGATCAGCCCTGCAATCAATGTATTGAAAATCAAAAGCCAGCCAAGCACAGGTATGCTGCCCGGCAGATTAAAAAAATGATTCAAAAAAGCAAATAATAAAGCAGATATGACTGTTGAAAATACAAGTGCCAGCCAGATTGCACCAGTCAGACAGGATCGGATCCGCAATCCTTTTTCTTTCTTTTGTTCCATTATTTTTTCACCACCTTGTATCCAATTCCACGCATTGTTACGATTTCAAAATCAGGGTTATCTTTAAAACGCTCTCTGATTCTTCCTATATGTACCTCTATCGTATGTGGGTCTGCCTCCGTCTCGTATCCCCATACTTCATCCATCAACTGTTGTTTTGTAAATGTTCTGCCTGGCGAAGCTGCAAGCTTATATAAAAGCAGGAATTCTTTTTTAGGCAAAACAAGACTTTCCTTATCAGTTGTAACCGTCATTGCATCATAATCAAACTCTGTTGAACCGATCACAATTTTGTGTTCATTCAGTATCTGTGCACGGCGAAGCAATGCTCCGACTCTTAAAACCATTTCATTCACATTTACCGGTTTTACCATATAATCGTCACTTCCCGAAAGAAATCCCTGGCGCATATCATCAAAGGAACCTTTCGCAGTGATCATAAGCACTGGTATCTGATATCCTGCTGAACGGAGTTCTGACACCAGTTCATAGCCATCCATAACCGGCATCATAATATCAGAAATGATCAGATCAATATATGCCTTATCCAATACTTCTAATGCCTGTGCTCCATCCGATGCACTTTTGACTTGATATCCATTCTTCTCAAGCACTTTTTGGAATAGCTGGCTTAATTCTTTATCATCTTCTACAATCAATATTTGAAACACGTTTTCCTTCCTCCTTATTAAAACAGATACCTTGCCCATCCAAGCAGATGCTGTACCAAAAATATTTTTCTCTGACGTTTCTTTGTTAATTCGATTGGCTCTACATGATATGGATCATTATAAGTTCCGCCTTCTAATATCTGGCGGGACACTTTTTCATATTCCATCATGCCCTCTTCCAACTGTTTATTAATATCTTTACTGCGAATTACAAGCATCAGTTCCGTATCCAGATATGCACTTCTCATGTCCATATTAAAGGAACCGATTACAGACAGATCATCGTCAATCAGAATACTTTTTCCGTGGTATGAATAACCGCCTTCATATTCCCAGATATTAATTCCTGTACTTAATATTCTATTTCTGTTTTTCGCATAATCGGCAGCCCCAAATGGATTCCCATTATTCGCAACTGAATTTGTCATGATAGAAAAATCTGAAACGTTCTCTGCAATCTCCTCCCATGTATTATACATCATATCATTGCAGATAATATATGGCGTGTGGATCTTCACACGATTTTTTGCATTTTTCATCAATTCTCCCAACTGATACCACACTACTGGTTCTTTGGAACCTGTGTGAATAGGATTTGACACTAATGTAATCTTTTCTGTCTCAAAAGTTTCGTCCGTATAATCGGTCTCGCAGATTCTTTCCTTATTCTCTTCAAAATATTTCTGATAGCTGTTCTGCAGCTCTAAAACTGCGTTCTTTACAGATTTTCTATTTGCCAGTTTTTTATTGTTATGAAAATAACCACTGTCTTCCTGATTCCATATGGTTTCAAAATACTCTGACAACTGGTTAACTGAATTTTCTTTCTCAGGTTCATCGCAAACCACTAACACGTCTCTGTCATAGTTCTTATGTCCCGGAAAATCACCCAGGAAATAATTGTATGTATTTCTTCCCCCAAGAATATATCTCTTTCCATCTGCAATCAAATATTTATCATGCATTCTACCCATCATTTTCCACGGTTTCAACGGATTGGCCTTATTATACAGTTTAATTTCAACATTCTCATGGGAAGATAATCCATAGAAATACGGATTTCCTTCCATATCAATCCAGCTCTCCATTCCATCTACTAACAGACGAATATGTACCCCTCTGTCTGCCGCATCATGCAGTGCTCCTAAAATCAATTTTCCACTTTCATCGGATTGAAATGCAAAAGTAGAAAGAATAATTTCCTTTTTTGCATTCTTGATCAAACGCACTCTTTGTAAAAGCGCTTCTGGATTCTTTTCTATGATTACTGCCCGTTCTGTATTTTCACTGCATTCGTTCCATGACTCATTTTTTGTTTCTTTTTTGGTTGTATTGGACACTTCCGGCTGCTTTTTATATGCAACGCAGATTCCGAGCAATTCATAAAAAGCCACACATAAAAAAATTGCCAGTATAACAAGAAGGATTTTACATATTTTATGCTTTTTCATTGTACATCACCTGATTCCTTTTTATTTCATACTTATACAATACAAAGTCAATCTCAATTTAACCTCAACAAGGTTTGTTTTTTTCATCCATGCAAAATCTTCTTTGTACAACAGACTGTTAGATATAGCAAAAACGGCCTTTCAAAAACAGTTAACTTCTAAATCAACTGTTTTTTGAAAGGTCGTTTCATCAGATTCTTATAGCAATCCAGCAAATAATCTCATAAATAATTGTCCCAGTCGCAAATATGCACTTCGTCCGGTTTGATATTGGTCTGTCACATCACGACATTCTCCCATCGTTCTTATCAGATCATTTTTTATTTCCACAACTGCCTGGCAATCTGCCATAAAACAGCCGTTTTCAAAATGGTGATATAAACTTCGATAATCCAGATTAATTGTTCCACAAGTTGCCATACAGTCATCTGCCACACTCATTTTTGCATGACAGAAACCAGGAGTCCACTCATAAACACGAACACCATGTTTAACTAATCCATGGTAAAAAGAACGAGTTATATTATAAATGAATTTTTTATCAGGGATACCAGGTGTGATAATTCTTACGTCTACCCCTCGCTTAGCAGCCAGACATAACGCATGCGTCATTTCATCTGTTATGATTAGATATGGAGTCATAAACCAACAATATTTTTCAGCTTTATTTATCATACTGATATAAACTTCTTCTCCTACTTGTTCATTATCCATAGGGCTGTCTGCATAAGGTTGAACAAACCCAGTTTGCTGTGCCGCATAATCATAGTGGAAAAGGTATTTACTAAAATCAGAATCATTAGCAGCCTTATCACTTACTGCATTCCACATTTCCAAAAATGTCACCGTAAGCGACTGAACAGCATCTCCTTCTAAACGAATACCTGTATCTTTCCACTGTCCATACGGGTGTGTGTAATTAAAATATTCGTTTGCTAGATTATATCCACCTGTAAATCCGACTTTTCCATCAATAACTGTTATTTTTCTATGATCACGATTGTTCAAAAACAGATTTAAACCTGGCACAAACGGATTGAATACACGGCAATGAATTCCTATTGCCTCCATCTTTTTCACAAAATCTGTGTTAATAAAGCCTATAGAACCCATATCATCGTAGAATACTCTAACTTCCACACCTGCTTTTACTCGCTCTTCCAGAACATCTTGAATCTTATGCCATGCTTCAGCGTCTTCTATCGCATGATATTCCATAAAGATAAACTTCTGTGCTTTCTCCAAATCCTTAAGCTGTGCCTCTAATCCTTTCACTGCTTCATCAAAATACACAATATCCGTATTCTGATAGATTGGATACTGCGAATTTCTTTGTATGTAACTTGCTATATTTCCTGCTTTCGGAATTGTTTCTTTTATTCTGCTCAAACACTCCTGACTGTCCGGAAGCATTGGTAACAATTTGCTATCAATTTCTGCATATCGCTCACGCATTTTATGTGTGCCACCATTCAAACCAATCAACAAATACAGGCCTACACCCATAATTGGGAAGATTAGAATTAAGATGACCCAAGGCATTTTCATAGAAGAGGTCTTATCTGATGCGTACAATCCCAAAACCAAGATTCCACTCAAAATCCTTGTAAATAAATTTATAATTTCTGCATATTCATTCAAGCGTGTTACGATAGTAATAATAAAAATCACTTCCAGAAGAATGCAGACTATGGAAAAACACAGCCGTTTTACCCCATTTTTTGTTTTTGCTTTGCCCTCTAAAGTATCTTGTTTCATATATATTCCGCCTTCCTACTTGCTCAGTTTTCTCCCTAAATTTCGTGGAACATACCAATTTTGTCTTTTATTCTCTGCATTTCATTATCTGCTTCAATGATAGCTCTTGCAGAATGAAGTAATTCTTCACTTATCTCATCATAGCCAGGCATTTCTTCAATTCCTTTTTTATAGCGAAGTTGATGTTCCAATGTTGCCCAGAAATCCATACCATTGGTTCGAATCTGTAATTCTACACGCATAGGTGTTTTACCCTTAGCAAAAAATACTGGTATTTCAACAATCATATGATAGCTTCGATAACCATTCGATTTTGGATTTTTTATATAATCTTTTATTTCAATAACTTTAATATCATCCTGTTGGGTAATCAAATCTGATATCATATAAATATCGTCAATAAACGCACAAACTATTCGAACGCCTGCTACATCATTGAGATATGTCTGTATATTTTCTGTTGTAAATTCATATCCCATCTTCTGCAGTTTATTGTAAATACTATTGGGCTTCTTAATTCTTGTTTTTATAAAAGAAATAGGATTTCGATTGTTCTCAGCTGAAAATTCATCATCCAAAACCTCAAGTTTAGTTTGTATCTCCCGAATAGCACAACGATACATCATCATTAAATTATAAAATTTCGTAGCATTATTTAAAAACTGTAGTGATTCCGGACTGTTCATCCTGAGTTTTTTTACTTCATCTTTTGTCATGGAACTTTCCTTTCTACCTCATAGCATCATAATACAAAGGATAATCTTCTGCAACATGAGCCATTCCAATAATTGCATAATGATTTTTCATATCGCCAACATGGCGAAAATTAAACGCATAATTACGTGGTGTAATTACTATCTAATCACCATAAGAGAATTCATAATCGAGGGTTCGTCCAAAGTAAAAATCTTTTGTTTTATAAGTTGCTGCTGTACACATGATCGTTTATCCTCCTAAATAGATTGAAATATGTCAATGAGTTTTTTTCTTGAACAATATTATAGCACAATTCTTTTATTTTGTTCCAACTTCATACAGTGTTGGTGCCTGATGACTTATTTTTACTCCATTTTCATTTGCATCTTTAAGCAGATTCTTAACTTTTTCTCTTGAATCCTCCGGTACTTTCATGTATTCCCACATAAATGCTACCACATCGGCTGGTGTGTCTTTTTTAAGTGGTGGTAGCTGAATATAATCATTGTTTTCGCTCATTTTCATATCCTCCTCACGATATAATAAAATCAATAATACGTTCTCTTGTCATGTCCAGTACAGTATCTACGAACACTCCTGCAAATAGGATCAGATACAGAATAACACTCAGCGAAAACAGGAATGCAACCTGTACCCAATCATGGTACCGGTACTTTACGGTATCCTAGTTTCTCCGCAGCATGTTTTCTTCTGTGACCGGATATGATCTCATAGTATCCATCTAGTACCGGTCTGACGATCAGCGGATTTAAAATGCCATCCTTCTCAATGCTTTCCTGCAGAAGAAACATTTCCTTATCATCTTTCACCTGAAACGGATGCTCCTTAAAAGGGCGGAGACGTTCAATCTCAATTTCTATGATTCTTTCTTCTTTTTCTCCTGATTGTCTGTTTGCATCAGTCATCTTGACTCCTTTCCTCCAGGATTCAGGAAATAAAAAATGCCTGCCTGGAACTTTTGTTGTAAGAAAAGTTCCAAACAGACATTGCCGTTTGACTATTAGCTGTAGCTAATAGAATTGAATACTGTTTCAGCTAATTTATGTTTGCAGGTTTCGGAGAGATTGTTTCTTTTCCTGCCTTTTCTCTGATTTACATCCCCAAATAAGGGGTGACAACAGAACGGAACCCAAATGTTAGCTGGACTCTTGAAAAACCATGTTTGCAAACCGGTGATTTTGATTAGCTGTCAGCTAACAAAAATCGGATTGTGTTAGCTGGAAATGGATCATTTTGAATGGAATTTCATGCCACGAACGTGATTAGAAAATAAGAAAAGCGTTCGTTGTCAGCTAATCCAGCTAACATTTTCGAACGCTTTGAAGCCCGTCGCCAAGAGGATTTGAACCTCCGACCCCTCGCTTAGGAGGCGAGTGCTCTATCCAGCTGAGCTATGACGACACATGCCGCAAACCCTTGATTTTACTGGGTTTCTGGGATTTTTCCCTTCGGCCATATATAAGATTATCAACTCTTTTTCGAATTGTCAATCTACAGATTTTTTCGATTCGGTAACATTAGAACGTTCCCCAAATTGGGGAATGCTTTGTTGTCACCATTAGCATTTTTCAGAATAGATTCGAACTGAAAGTTGTTTTTCATTTTTTCCCTTTGGGGAATGCCTCGGCTTTCTCTTAGGAGGCACTTGTTCTATCCATTAAACTGACAGGACAAATCTGTAGCTTCAATTGTACTATAATTACACACAAATTACAAGACTTTTCTTCTGTGCCTTCCTTACAATGGTTACTGTTCGCCAGGGCATGTTGCAAAAAGCTTTTTACAAGATGTGCATCACGAAGCAGTTACCACTTTTGAAACATAAATTGATGCACTATACGGTTGGCATCTGTATACTTGTAAGAGCTTTGGCACAGTGCTAGAATAGTAAAAGTTATATTTTTCAAATAGATTTTTAATTACCAGAAGGAGACTTCAGCCATGCAGCAGGAATTCATTACAGTAACCTTCAATCGCACGAAGATCACGATCCGATGTGCAAACATTCTCTATGTAATCATGTCAGATGATCATTGCAGGATTCATATGTTTGATGGAAACATTTATCGTTGCCGAATGACACTGAAAGAATTAAAGAAACAATTGAATGAAGAATTTATGGAGGTAAAACGCGGCTGTATGGTAGCTGTGTCTGCAATCAGTGATATTCAAGACATGATTTTACTGTCTAATGGTGAGAAGATTTGCTATACAAAACGCAAAAAAAGGATGCTCAGAGAAGAACGGCAGAAAAAGCAGGAGCTTCTGATCGCAAAAATCAGTAAAAAAAAGCTGCCGCTGACAGCAGAGGAATATTGCAAATATTATAAAATATGTGATGCTCTTCCTTTTGCATTTACAGATATAGAAATGGTATTCAATGAAGAAAAAAAGGCAGTGGACTGGATCTTCCGCTATGGGAACGAAGCGCTGGCTGCCCTAGAAAAGCAGCCCTTAGACAAGATGATCGGAAGTTCTTTTTCCAGTCTTTTTTCCAATATGGACGCAAAATGGCTTCATGTTTATGAACGTGCCACCTTGTATGGTGAAACGCTGGAAATCATGGATTATAGTCCTGAAATAGATACGAATCTGAAAATTATATGTTTTCCTACATTTCCGGGACACTGTGGATGCATTTTGTTTAATGCAGACAAAATGAAATCTATAAGTGAAGAAAATCATCTGGTCAGATTGGTTGAAGTTTCCATGAAAAATAATTCCTCCAAATAACAAATGTCGTTTTACCGCTTATCATGTTGATTTACCGCAATAGAAATGTTATTTCGCTATAATTCGATTGTTCCCCTGATATATTCATGCTATATTTTTATTAGATATTATTTTTTGCAATCAATTAAGATTCACAGCAGAAAATATCTGAATTTTTTGCAGAACAAGGGGGGAAACATATCATGAAAAGAAAAAAAGCAGTTACTTTGACTACCGCTGCATTAGCACTTACTATGACTGTCTGCGGTAGTTCCAGCGCGATTGCCGCATCAGAATTAACAGCGGAAAGCAAACCAGCCACCCAGTATACCATTGATGCAAATCAGGAAGTTTATGCATTGTTGGATTTCGAGGATACTGAGGAGTTTGAAAATGCTACAAAAGGTCTGATTGCGTCTCCGGATACTCTGGATATTTATGATGAGAACGGGAAGCTTGTATGGAGTCAGACAGCGTATGCTTTTCTGGATCAGGATGCTCCGGATACAGCGAATCCAAGTCTTTGGAGAGATACACAGCTGAATCATATTTATGGTCTTTTTGAAGTAACCGATGGAATCTATCAGGTGCGTGGCTATGATATGTCAAATATCACCTTCATAAAAGGTGATACGGGATGGATTGTAGTAGATCCACTGATGAGCATGGAATGTGCGGCAGCGGCTTTTTCCCTGGTAGAAGAGAATCTGGGCACTTTTCCTGTAAAGGCAGTGATTTACAGCCATTCCCATGTTGATCATTTCGGTGGAGTCAGGGGAATTATTTCAGAAGAAGATGTACAATCCGGTGATGTGCAGGTAATTGCACCGGAGGGCTTTGAGAAGCATGCTGTCAGCGAGAATATTTATGCAGGTACTGCCATGGGACGCAGAGCAAGCTATCAGTATGGAACCATGCTTGAGGCCAGTGAAACAGGAGCTCTTGCTATTGGTATTGGTATGGGGCAGTCCAGGGGCAGCACAAGTTATATTTCTCCTACACTTGAAATCACACAAACCGGTGAGAAGCATACTATTGATGGAGTGGAACTTGAATTTCAGCTTACTCCGGGTACCGAAGCACCGGCGGAGATGAACTTCTGGATTGGATCGAAAAATGCTTTGTGGATGGCTGAAAACTGTACAGGAACACTCCACAACCTGTATACACTCCGCGGAGCCCAGGTACGTGACGGAAACGCATGGGCAGAGTACATTATGGAATCTCTGGCACTTTATGGTGATCAGGCAGATGTAGTATTCCAGTCTCATAACTGGCCACATTGGGGAAAGGATATTATTCAGGAATATATGACCAATACTGCAGCTGTGTATAAGTTTATTAACGACCAGACATTGCTTTACATTAATGAAGGTTATACGGAGACAGAGATTGCTAATATGATCCAGCTTCCCAAGGAGTTGGAGAAAGTCTGGTATACCCGTCAGTATTATGGCACAGTTTCTCATAATTCGAAGGCAGTATATGAGAAATACATGGGATGGTATGACGGTAATCCTGTCCATCTTGCTGAACTTACACCATCGGATTATGCACAAAAGCTGGTAGAATATTTCGGTGACACAGATGCGGTTCTTGAAAAAGCAAAAGAAGATTTTGCAAAGGGAGAATATCAGTGGGTTGCCCAGATCACCAATACGCTGGTTTTTGCTGATCCGGAAAATATGGATGCACGTTATCTTTGTGCAGATGCATTAGAGCAATTGGGGTATCAGGCAGAATCCGGTCCATGGCGCAGTGCTTACCTTTGTGCGGCACAGGAGCTGCGAAATGGTACAAATACCGATGATGCAACGCGAGGCAATGGTAACGGTGATGTTATTTTACATATGACACCTGAAATGATTTTGGATTATCTGGGAATTCTTGTAGATACAACGAAGGTTCCGGATCTGACGTTTACAGCAAATCTTATATTGCCGGAAGGTAATTATGTACTCCGCGTGAAAAATGGTGTACTTCTTTATCAGAAAGATACACAGGATGCGGATGCGGATGTGACATGGACTACCAAACGTGCCGGACTGCTGTCTATTATTCAGAAAAACACGGAAAATATTGCAGCTTTGATCCAGCAGGAGGGTGATGAGACCTGCCTGACACGATTGATGGATGCAGTTACGGTTACCTCCGAGTATAAATATTTTAATATTATCGAGCCATAAAATTTGGTGCTGGAAGCGTGACATACCTGTTGTTGCAGGCGTATCGGTTTCCTATATGTTTAGAGAGTGTTTAACCGAATCAAGTAAGTCCCCTGGGGCGATTGCAAAAAGCAATAAGCAGTGGGTGGGAACTTGCTTGTATCAGGAGAAATGCAAGCTCCTTCAGATAAACTGCGAAGCAATTATTCGGTTATGAGCAAGTAGCAAAGCGGATCTGGAATATCCGCTTGACAAAATCATAAATACTTACAGGAGGATATGGATATGAAAAGATTTGCAGCTCTTATAGCCAGTGCAGCATTGGTGCTGTCAGGCTATTCCAGCAATGTGCAGGTATTTGCAGCAGCTGCTGACAGTGAGACAGATGAAAATATATGGGAGACTGTGGAAGATGCTTATGTTTATGCATTTCCACTGGTGCTTATGGATGCGACTGAGATTTCAGCAACGAACACAGAGGAAGCTGTTACCGGGAAAGCACCTGTAAATCAGTTTATACACAGTGTTGCACAGGCAAATGCACAATTCAGGAATGTGGTAACTCCTAATGTGGATACGATCTATTCACAGGTATGGTATGATCTGAGCGAGGAACCAATGGTCTATGAGCTTCCGGAAACAGATCGTTTTTGTAAGGTTCAGGTGCTGGATGCCTGGACAAACACTGCCGCAGTTCTTGATCAGGCAGGTGCATATGCAATTACTCTTTCTACATGGGAGGGAGAACTGCCTAAGGGCGTTACCCGTATAGATGTTCCCACATCCATGGCATGGTCTATCACCAGAACCATTTTATCAGGAGAAGAGGATTTGCCAAATGTGCGTGCCATTCAGGAAAAAATGAAACTAATGCCACTTTCCAATTATATATCTGGAGATACTTATGAGCCTCCAAAGGGCAGCTATAGCGAAGAGAATAATTATGTTCCTGTTGATAAGGTTCTTTCCATGGATCCGGTTACATTTTTTAATAAGGCTAATGAATTAATGGTAAAGAATTCTCCGGCAGCTGCAGATAAGGAAATGCTTGAAAAAATAGCTGCTGTGAATGTAGGACCTGGTATGGAATTTGATGCTTCTGTTCTTACCGGTGATGTTGCCAAAAGCTGGAAAACAATGCTGACAGAAATTCGGCCAAAGCTTGTTAAAGAGGGAATGAAATTCTCAAAGAAGCTTGGCCAGTGGAGTTATTTTGGTGCACCAATCGGAGATTGTAACACAGAATATGCTTATCGTGCGCTGGTAGCACTTGCAGGGCTTGGTGCCAATACCGTTGAGGTTGCATTGTATGCCAAGACAGAACAGGATGCGGATGGAAATCTTCTGACAGGAGAGAAGTCATATACCCTTCATTTCGAAAGCTATCCGCAGGTTCTTGAAGGAGGCTTCTGGTCTGTGACTGCATATGGGGATGATGATTTCCTGATCGATAATCCTATTGATCGTTACTGCATAAATGACCGTTCCGGTTTGAAAGCGAATGAAGATGGCTCTGTTGATGTTATTCTGTCTAAAGATGCACCGGAGGATACCACAAACTGGCTTCCTGTGGGTGACGGTGGCTTCCACCTGTATATGCGTATCTATACACCTGATATGGATGCACTGGACACCTGGACGGCACCAACCATTACAGAGCTTGATCCGGCAAACGTAAATTAGATATTTCCGCAGGACACATTTATCAGGTAAAAAGGATCCCTCGCAAGGTAGAAGGCTAACAAGCCTCGTCCTTGCAGGGATCCTTTCATTTACATTCCTTTCATTTTAAAATCAGCTTTCCCATTCTGTTTCACCTTATACAAAGCCATATCTGCGCTTTTACAAAGAGACATAACGTCTTCTCCCTGTTCCGGGAATGCAGCTCCGCCTGCGCTGGCTGAAAGCTCTACAGCCTCTCCTGTAGACAGTGTAAGCTGGGAAATCATCCTCTGAAACTTTTCCATATAAGTCTGCGCCATTTCCCCTGTAAGATTCTTCAGGTAAACCACAAATTCATCACCGCCATACCTGCCGATTATGCTATCCTCCGGGAAACAGCTTTTCATAGTTTTCGCAAAATGCTTCAGGCAGAAGTCTCCATTATTATGACCGTAAGTATCATTATAAATTTTAAAATTATCTACATCAATAAAGATGAAGATGCCTGGCGTTTTTTTACGCAATTCTTCTTCCACGGCAATCTGAAAAGCTCTGCGGTTCAGAATTCCGGTAAGAGGATCTGTAGTAGACAATCCCATGTACATTTTCTTATCTTTTTTCTCCAGCAGCACAAGGGTCAGCATGTACAGCATCGTGAAGCCTACCAGAACACTTCCATATACTCCGCCCCAGGCGGAAAACTGCTGAGTAATATCAGAAATATTCTTATTTGTCAATTCAACGATCACATACCAGCCTGGCATAACAGAAATACTCCTATAGGAAATTGTAGATTCCTCTCCTCTGATAATAGCGGAAAATCTCCCATCCTTCTTTCCGGAACGCATGTCCTTTATCCACTGGTTGTAGGAATAACCTGCATCATACTGGAAATACTTCTGCTGAAGTAAAAGATTGTTCCAACTGCCAGACGGGCCGGAATTGTCACTGACACAGGTAATAAAATTTTCTGAATCGGCCTTTAACAGGTGAATACTGATCTTGCCCTGAAGCAGCTCATACTCACCCAACTGTCTGAGATTTTCAATCATAATCGACACATAAAGTGTATGAACCAGTGAAGTATCCCCTACTGGCACAAAAACAGTCATGGTCATATTTCCAGTTCTGCTGGACTGGTAAGGATCCGAGTTAAAAGAAGTATCTGAAGCCAACGCCGCCTCATCCAGCTTCTTCTTTTTGATATCGGAAACAGCGCAGCTGCTGCTGCCATAAATTTCGCCATCATTCATAATAAAACCAATATCACCGAAAACAGTCTTGTCAAGATTTTTCTCCAGCTGTTCCAGGATTTCCTCCGGTTGGGCATTTTCCATAGACCGGATCATCTTTATATCTTCCTGTACATAGTTCTGAAGATATTCCATAGAATCATTCATCTTTTCCGCGTACAGGCCTGTGATCAGCTCCAGATGCTCTGTATTGAAATTCCGCGCAATTCTGCTCAGGTGAAAGTATGCCGCCACGATAATGACAAGGCAGACTACCAGATACAAAGCCAGCAGGACTTTTCTTTTTCTTTTATTTTTTCTTCGATCTTTCATGAGACAGCATTCTCCATAAGGTAATCAGAATCAACCATAATAACTCCGGTATCAAAATACTTCTGCTCTGATTTTTCTCCCTTTATAAGAGAATTCAGGGAAAGCATTCCCAGATATCCCATCTGATCCTGTTTCTGCAGCACAGTCACTGCATGATACTCCGGATTCTGAAGCATCTGTTTCGTTTCGTCCGCCAGGTCAAAACCAACCAGCACCACATCTGTTCTTTCTTCCTTCAAAAGAGTATTTACAATGCCAACAGTAGATGTGTTGTTACAACCGAAAAAGCCCTTTATATCTGCATTTTCTCTCAATAATGCAGAAGCATCCGATTGTGCCTTTTTCGTATCACCGCCATTAACTCTTATATCCTGAATGATTTCCCACTGCTCCGGTGCATTGCCCGCCCAGAAATTCAGGAATCCGGAAACACGATTTACCATTGCCTGTGAACTATCCGATGACAACTGGATTCCCACTTCCAGTGGGTCTGTCGGTGAATTCCCTGCATCATACAGCAGCTCCAGCATTTCTTTCGCTGCCATTTCTCCGGCATCTATATTATCTGTCATGTAACAGGCGTCAAATTCGCTGCTGTTAATAGAAGAATCAATAAGTACTACCGGAATATCCTTTTCCCGTACCTTCTGACAGCCGTCTGCCAGTGAATTGGAATCTGCCGGAGCCAGCAGGATTCCGTCAGCGCCTTGCTCCATAGCCTGGTTCATCAGGTCAATCTGGCCGGAAATGTCAGTTTCGTTATCAATTCCGCCAAGATAAACCGCTTCATCCAGTTTTTTTGCAGCTTCTGTTATACCATCTATTACCTTCTCCCAGTAAGCACCATGATAATTTTTCAGAATAACATATATTTTCTTATCGCTTTCCGGATTGGAAATACAGGTATAGTCCACCACAGCGTGCTGCTCTGCTGCCTCCTCCATGTTTGCCTTCGAACTCCCCGAGCAGCCTCCCAGCAAAATAGATGCTACTCCCACAAAAACCAACCGATATGCTTTCGTTCGTCTCATTTTTTCCCCAGTACTTATACCCCAAATTATAACGCTTGGAACGTAGATATTGAATAGTTACCAGATATTTTGTATTTTTTCATATATTTTTTGTGTATATCTGATATATTATATGCCTGCTGTATAAGGGATGTCAATGTCTATTCTTCACGATTCCCAGTCTGCATCCTCCGTTTCTGATTTCTGTTATCTATTTTTCATACTCCTTAACCTTCTTTTCATACTCTTCCTGGTTTTCTATTACATGTTTTACAATATGTCCATGGCTTTTTTTCTTGGCAGCCAGATTCCGGCCAGGACGTTCGGCATATTGATCTTCGGGAATCTCCAATGCATTTGCCACGGCATGAATAATTCCGTTGCTGCTGTATGTGGCTCCGCTGACAGCATCAATGTTCAGACTTTGTTCCTCTTTCATCTCTTCAATTACAACTGGCGCAGCTTTAAAAAAATATTCTTCTGTGTCACAGTATGAGAAGATGGAAATATCCGTTACCTGCTGATTTTCCACAGTAACCTGAACTTCTACATCACCACGAAAGGCATCGGCAGATCCTGTATATACGCCATCGACAAGGTTCCGGAAGCGGCCTGCAGAAATAAATTCAGCCTTGTCCGCAGCTTTATCATCAGAACCATTCTCCGCAGTCTCTGAAGTTCCTGCCTCCTTCAAAGCATTCTGTACAGCCTGAATCAGCCCCTTACTGCTATATGTAGCACCGGATACGGTATCTGCATTCGTATTCTGCTGTCCGATTATTGCAGAAAAGATTTCAGCTTTCGCTTTTTCCATATAAGACTTGTCATCCTCATAACTATCCAGTGTAAGACTGGTTATTTTTCCGTCCGCCACACTTACAGTGACACGTATCGCTCCACGATAGCCCTCACCTGTTCCAGTATAAGTACCGTCTTTATATCTGAAACCTTCAACAACACCGCCTGCTATATTTCTATCCTTCGTATAGCTTCTCGCCGTAAGGAGCTGGGAAGCCCCAATCATCACACACGTGAGCAATACTCCGATCACCATTCCATATTTAATTCCAAAATGCACATTTCCTTTCGGGCACCAGCTAATGCACTGCTGGCACGCAATGCACTCTCCACCTGTAACTTGTTCCTTTTTCGTAAAATCAATTCCCATGCTGCATTTCGCAGTACACAAAGAACAGGCACTGCATTCTCGTCCGAGCTTTTCGATTTTCAAAAATGCACCTCTGGAAATCAGTGCATACACCGCTCCCATTGGACAGAAATATCTGCAAAAGAATCTCTTTACCAACACTGATCCTGTCAAAATCACCAAGAGTAAAATTCCCCCCACCGAGCACAAAGGCTTCACTCCCGGCCAATGTCCAGGCACAATATACTGGCCAAATATTTCCCACGGACCTTGCTTTTTCCAGGTCAAAACACCACTCCATATAAATATTACAAAATAAACAAGTACTCCATATTTTGCCAGTTTCAGAACTCTGTCAGCTTTCTTGTATATTTCTGGATTTCTGTTCCGCCTCCAGCTGCCTTTTCCCAGCTTCCGCGCTGCAAACCACAAGAAATCCTGCACAGCTCCAAAGCTGCAGAAAAATCCGCAAAAAAATCTCCCCACCAGTACACTTCCTGGCACTGTCGCGATTAGTACATACACCGAATACCTGACACTCTCCCAGGAAATACTTCCAGCATAGATCTGGGAAAAGATATCTCCAATAGCTGTAAATCCTGTTACGAACAGTTCTGGGGTTAAGATAAACGACAGTAGTTGGATAACTATTTTTATCCAGTTGTTCTTTCTATTTTTCATTTTTTAGCTGCTTCTTTTTGTAGGCTATCTTTTTTCAACTGCTTCCAAAATTTCCATTTCACAAACACCGAAAGCCTATCAATAATCATAAAAAAGCACTCCCTTCCAAGTAATAGTATACTCAAAAAAGAATGCCTTTTCTATCATTTTCACATTATTTCTTCACTTTACCGAAAGCTATACATCATCCCAACAACGCCTTCATAATCCCCACATAACATCTGAATACATTTGTCAGATCTTCCACCTCCGCATATTCATCAATGGTATGCGCCAGATTTTCCCTTGCAGGTCCCATTCCAATAGTACGGATGCCTGCTTCTCCTGCATAATGACTTCCATTTGTACAGAAATTGTAGGTAGTTACCTCTGGAGAAAAACCCTCTTTTTCCAGTTCGGATTTTATTTTTGCCACCCACTCCTCTTCTGCGCCAAACAGCCAGCCTGGGAAAAAACGTTCTCCCTGGATTTTTTCTCCGGTGTAGCATTCCTCTTTTCCCACTGCATAAGAAACCTTATAGGAAAACTGCGGATCCTTTTTCTTCAGCTCTTCCATTTTTTCAATGATTGGCTGAAGCACGCTTTCCTTGGTTTCACCTACCAGAAGTCTGCGGTCATAGGTTGCACGGCAGTATTCCGGAACAACGGAGGCTCCTGGATATGGGGAAGATTTTACGTCTGTCAGCTCCAGGATTCCTTTTCCCAGTTTATCCTGGACAGGCGGTTCGATCTTGCGGATAGCCTGAATGGCCTCACACATTTTATATACTGCATTTACGCCCTTTTCCGGGTTTGCTGAATGTGCCGGTACACCAAAGGTCTCAACCACAATTTCCGCACGGCCACGCTGGCCTACCTTCAAATTCATTTCAGAAGCTTCACCAATTACCACATAATCCGTTTTCACTTTCTCACTTATTTTTCGCGCGGCAACACCTTCGAAGCATTCTTCATGCACAACACCTGCCACATATACATCTCCGGCAAAATTTTTTTCATTTTCCACCGCATATCTATGCGCAGCAACTGTAAATGCAGCTACCGCACCTTTCATATCAGCAGCTCCTCTGCCATAAAGCTTTCCATCTTCAACAACTGCATGAAATGGATCATGTTTCCAATCCTTTAAATTTCCAACTGGAACCGTGTCTATATGTCCATCAAACAGGACTTTCGAACCAGGATTTTTTCCTTTAATATGACCGATCACATTTCCGTAGCAGTCAGTTTCTATCTCATCGAAAACACCGGTCTCTTTCATATACGCCTTTAAAGCTTCCGCCGCTTTATCCTCGTGTCCTGAATAGCTCTGACAGTTTATCAGACTTTTTGCCAGCTCAATTACTTTTTCGTCCCATTTTTCACTTATCATCTACCAATACCTGTGTTGCACCAAGATTAGTTCTCAGTCCCATTAAAATTGTTTTCAATTTTTTCATAGTTAATTTCCGCCTCGTAAAAAAATTGTTTTTTAGTCTGAAAAAGGCGCAGACACATTGAAGTGTTCTACGCCTTTGTAGTTTCGTTTGCTTTTTGATGGTTCTGCATTATAGGAGCTTTTTTCGAAGTTGTCAAGAGCTTTTTTATTAACTTTGAGATTGTGTTTTATAACTTAACTTAAATTAGTCTATAAATATGAATCTAAAGATTCGTCTAAAAATGCAGCTGCCCCTGCAGCCAAATCAGCCCCTTAAATCTGCGTCCCACAGCCGGTTCGCCCAGCAGATCCGCACAGTTTATACACACATCGAACTGGATATCATTGCACTCGATAGTCATCTGGCACAGTTTCTCACCAGTGAGAATGTTCTTAAAATTCACAAAATCCACGATTTCGCCCATCACACTATACTGATCACATTCAATTCCATGAGGCATAAAACAGGTATCCACAATTGTCAACACATCATCTGTAACAATACGCTCAGAAATCATGGAATACATATCCATATCTTCCATCGTAAGGTCTTCCATGGCTTCTTCATCACCATTTCTGGCAGCCGCGATCAGATTATTGCGGTTTTTTGTCAGCTCTCGCTCTACTTTTACAGCTTCTTTATCTTTCTGAACCGAAAAAAGGATCTTCCCTTCTCTTGCCAGTCCTGTAATCGTCAGTGGCTGTCCTTCACGCACATTCCCCTTATACTTCTCCAGCATATATTCTGCAGGATTCTGAAGATAAAAGATCAAAGTCACGCCAAGGCGCATGTCATCACACGCCCCTGCATAAGACTCTTTTTCTGCGTGTCTCTCCACGACTACACTCTCCTGAGAGGTGATTCCTGTGCCGCGAAAGAACGGAAATGAATATTCTACGTGAAACTCATTGTCTTCATCATACTGTCCACAGACTGTTATTCCACAGTCACAGCCATAATTCTTGGAATATTGTACAAAAACTCCATCCGGATGATTCTCCACTGCAATTTTCTCATCGTAAGTATTTATCACATCCTGAATGATTTCCTGCATTTCTTTACGTGACTTTACCTTTGAAAAGCCAACAGTTCTTAAATAACTATGCACATTATCACCTCCCTGTTAAGCAGTCTTATTGCAAATCAAACAACTTTTCAGATATTCTGATATTCTCCGGACCATCTGATATTTTACTTTTGATCTATTACTATTTTCAGATCATTTACTTTTAATCTATTACTATTTTCAGCTCAAAGTCCAATTTTTGGTATTTTTATGCTATTTCATTTTTAAGTCCAATTATTTGGACTTTTTCTCGATTTTTGTCATTCCACCCATGTATGGCTGAAGGGCAACTGGAATATTTACGCTTCCATCTGCATTCAGGTTGTTCTCAAGGAACGCGATCAGCATTCTTGGCGGAGCAACAACTGTGTTATTAAGAGTATGAGCAAGATATTTCTTGCCATCTTTTCCGTTTACACGGATTTTCAGACGACGTGCCTGTGCATCACCAAGGTTGGAGCAGCTTCCTACCTCAAAGTATTTCTTCTGTCTTGGAGACCATGCTTCAACATCCAGGGATTTCACTTTCAGGTCTGCCAGGTCACCAGAGCAGCATTCCAGTGTACGAACCGGAATATCTAGGGAACGAAACAGATCAACAGTGTTCTGCCACAGTTTGTCAAACCACATCTTGCTGTCCTCTGGATTGCAAACTACGATCATCTCCTGCTTCTCAAACTGGTGGATACGGTAAACGCCTCTCTCTTCAAGTCCATGAGCACCTTTCTCTTTACGGAAGCATGGAGAATAACTTGTAAGAGTTTTTGGAAGCTCTTCTTCCGGAATGATCTGGTCAATAAATTTACCAATCATAGAATGCTCACTGGTTCCGATCAGGTACAGATCCTCACCTTCGATCTTGTACATCATGGCATCCATCTCAGCGAAGCTCATAACACCTGTAACAACGTTACTTCTGATCATGAACGGCGGTACACAGTATGTGAATCCTCTGTTAATCATGAAATCACGTGCATATGCAATAACAGCAGAATGAAGTCTTGCGATATCACCCATCAGATAATAGAAACCATTACCAGCAACACGTCTTGCGCTATCAAGGTCGATTCCGTCAAAAGCTTCCATGATTTCTGTATGATACGGAACTTCGAAATCCGGAACAACAGGCTCACCAAATTTCTCAATCTCAACGTTCTCGCTGTCATCTTTACCAATCGGTACAGATGGGTCAATGATATTCGGGATTACCATCATATCCTTCAGAAGCTCTTCCTCAACTTCTTTCTCTCTCTTGGAAAGTTCCTCAATACGCTCACCGGAAGCTGCAACCTGTTTCTTAACTTCCTCTGCTTCATCCTTCTTTCCCTGGCCCATAAGAGCACCAATCTGTTTGGAAATTTTATTTCTCTCTGCACGAAGAGCTTCTACTTCCTGTTTGATCTCGCGGTTTTCCTTATCCAACTCCAGAACCTTGTCAACCAGCTCCAGTTTGCTGTCCTGGAATTTATTGCGGATGTTCTGCTTTACGATTTCCGGGTTCTCTCTCACAAATTTAATGTCTAACATGTCTTCCTCCTGTACTGATACTTTATTTTTTATGGCAAATATCTGTTTTATTTTTCCATATCTCTTTTTGCAGCAAGTATCTGTTTTGTTTTATAACAATATTGTCATCACTATTTATTTTTATAACAATTTTGTCATTTTTCGCTGTTTTTTATGGATTATATTCGCTTTTTACCAACTATTCGCAGCAACCAGTTTACTCATCTTTTTCGATATTTTCCAAGCCAAAATTTACAGCTTTTCTAAGGGCTTCAAGTTCTTCCTGGCTCAACATTACATAGGACTCTCCCTTTACAATTTCTTTCAGATAAAGGAAGCAATTGTCTCTGCTGTGTACTGCATTCAAAATTACTCCGGAATTATCCTGATCCAACAAAGCCAGTGCAAAACTGAGTTTTCCGCCTACATCATCGAACGCATCATACTTTTCAACTCCATATTTGCTGAACATAGATTCCAAATGATGTTTGATAAAGCTGATGTCGTGCTCATGATCCTCTTTTGCTTCATAAAGGCGGTCAATCTGGGCGAATTTTCGTACAAAAACTTTCTCAAGAGATTGTGCGTCACTGCCTTTCATGAACATTTTGTATTTACGTTCCAAACGGCTAAGCCTCATTTTGCTGCTGAATACATTCACCGCCAGAACGATGGTCAGAATCAGCAGTAAAATAATAATGATACCCGGGTCAATTCCCAGGCTGTCAAAAATACTGCTCATGCACTCTCCTTATCTTATTGATTCAAACAACTCAATGATTCTTTCCAGTTCATCTCTGGAATAATATTCAATTTCAATTTTACCTTTATTATTTTTCTTTCTGTGGATAAAAACCCGGGTTCCCATAATGCCCTTCATTTTCTCCTCGAGACTCTCGTAAATCGCATCTTCAGCTGTATTTACCGGCTTCTGAGTTTTCTTCGGTGGCTCCACAATATGTTTTACCAGTTTTTCAGTCTCTCGAACGCTTAATTTCTCATCAAAAACCTTCATTGCCACACTTGTCTGCTTATCCTTGTCTGTAATTGCAAGAATTGCACGAGCATGCCCAGCTGAAATCATCTCATCAATCAGCATCTGCTGAACTCTTTCATCCAATTTCAAAAGGCGAAGGGAATTAGTCACTGCAGTTCTGCTCTTAGAAACGCGTTCTGCAATATTATCCTGTTTCAGCTTAAATTCATCGATCAGGCGCTTATAGGCCATCGCTTCCTCTATTGGATTTAAGTCTTCCCGCTGAATATTTTCAATCAGGGAAATCTCAACTACCTGCTGATCATTAAATTCCTTAATGATTACCGGAACTTCTTTCAATCCGGCAAGTTTGGCTGCTCTCCATCTTCTCTCGCCTGCAATAATCTCATAGTAATCGCCTTTATCCGAAACCAGAAGTGGCTGTAAGATGCCAAACTGCTTAATTGATTCAGATAATTCCAGTAAAGCATCCTCATCAAACTGCTTGCGTGGCTGAGTTCTGTTTGGCTCTACCTTTGAAATCTTTACAAGCATTTCAGATTTCTTCGGTTCTTCAACTACTGCAGCTTGTGCTGTATCTTTTGTTTCTGCAGCACTCTTCACTGCTGAAGCATTCAAAGAACCTTCTTCCTGCTGATGTAAGCTTTCATTTGTGGCAACTGGCTTTTGCTCTGTTTTTTTTTCAGCTGGCTTCACTGACTTCTCCGGGAAAAGAGCATCCAGACCTCTTCCAAGACCTTTCTTCTTAACTGCCATTACTCAACCTCCCTGTTTATCACTTCTTCCGCAAGAAGGCGATAAGCTTCTGCTCCTGTGGATCTCGGATCATAAAGAGTAATCGGCTGTCCGTAACTTGGAGCTTCTGCCAGTCTGACATTTCTCGGAATAATGGTCTTGTAAATATTCTGCTGAAGATTTTCCTTAACATTCTCTACTACCTGCAGCGATAAATTTGTACGGGCATCATACATAGTAAACACAACGCCCTCAATCTCAAGATCATTATTCAGCCTGTCCTTTACCAGATCAATAGTATGTATCAGCTGTGATAATCCTTCCAATGCATAGTACTCACACTGAATCGGAACCAAAACAGATGTCGCAGCAGTAAGTGCATTAATAGTAAGCATATTCAGAGATGGGGGACAATCAATAATAATATAATCATAATTATTCTTTATTTTGTCAGTAATCTCTTTCAATATGTATTCTTTATTATCAATACCAACAAGCTCAATCTCTGCGCCAGACAGATTTACATTTGATGGTATCAAATCTACATTTTCTACTACATCTTTGACAATCGTCTTCTCAACATCGGACTGTCCTACCAGAAGTTCATACAAGGTATCTTCTACTTCATTTTTATCAACACCTAATCCACTGGTAGTGTTTCCCTGAGGATCCATGTCAATTGTCAGAACCTTTTTTCCCTGTTCTGCCAGGCATGCAGAAAGATTAATGGCTGTGGTAGATTTGCCAACGCCGCCTTTCTGATTAGCAACCGCAATCGTTCTGCCCAATATCAACCCTCCCTTTCATATTATTTAGGTTACTGTTCACACAACATTTTTATAAAAAGCAACATGTTTAATTGTAAAAAAGAAGCCTGCTTGCAGGATTCTCCACCTACGGCGGGGCACCTCGAGCGCCATCTAACTTTCTGCCACAGTGTAATCCTACCTGGTAGGGCTTTTTATGCAATAGAAAATTTTAGCAGAATTTCTTATTACATAAAAATGTTTCACGTGAAACATTTTGCAAATTTTAATTGCACACAATAACCAAAGTTTATAGATTACACCACCATCCTACAGGTTCTGCAATCTTATCATATAACTATTGCTATTATAACACTTTTAAATTTATCTCGCCACATAATGTTTCACGTGAAACATAGAAAATGGCATTTCTTTTCATAAAAATATTGTCTATTTTTATCTTCTTATTAATTATAACCCTAACTGTGGGATTTTAAACATTTTTTGGAATGTATTTGTTGGAAGTCAACATATAAAAAATTATTATTATTTTCTATTGCTATTTAGTTGATTAAAAGTTCTTCAATACGGACGCATTTGGACAATGTGTATTACTCACTCGCCGGCGCAACGCTCCAGCAAACTAATCGCTTACGCTAAGAGCGCGCCTGAAATGGCTCGCTGGAGTAATACACATTGCCCAAATGCTGTGTACTGGCTGAGACTTGCTGGTTGATAAGAACTTTTAATGAAGAGGGGAGTGGGAGTGATTGTTTTCCCTACACTTTCTTGGCAACGATAGATTCGCAAAAAACAATAAAGTTGCGGGATACCAATTACTTCCCCCACTCCCGTTGTTATCGTTACTGTTTCTTTCTTCCCTTTCCAGCATCAAGCAATTTTGCAATGTATATTCGCAAGCCGCGCATTTCAGGAGCGGTTTTAGTGGAGGTGAGATCCATGACTTACGGAGATTTAGGCGCGAAGGCTCTCCTGAGCGTCTTAGTCGCAGTTAGTCATTAGCTTGCCGGAACGTTGCGACGCGCGGCGGTGAATATACATTGTGAAATCGCGTCCGGGATAACGACCAACACATTAAATAAGTTATAGGTTTGGTAAAGCCAATAAAACCGCGAAATATCAACCATATCTAAACAGGTTATCAAAAGCAAATAATATGTCTTTTTTCGTGAAGCATGTTACTGGTCACGAAATGAGTAGCAATCAGTATTGTTGCTGTTCACCAGTGATGCTCCGCGAGGTGTTTTTTGTGAAAAAAATTCACAGAACCCCCGAGAATTAAGTTTGCGCAGCAAACGCTACCTCTTGTGCTTGTCACAAGAAGGTTCGTCTTTCTGTGCATCGCAAAGCGTGTTACTGTGAACGAAGTGAACAGTAGCCCAGTATTCTGTCAATTCCCATTTATACGTCAAAAAACATTGTAAAATCAGCCTCTTTGGCGTATAATATACATACAAACCCAAAGGAGGTCCTCTATAAAATGAAAGACACTAAACATAAAATTCTGACTCTGGCCGCGTTGACTACGATTGCCGCTGGTGTCATCCATCTCACCAATAGAGTGATTGTTGCCTCTTCCCAGTTAAAAGAAATGCTTGATTTTTCCAATCACAACTATTATAATTGGCGTTTTGGAAAAATTTATTATACCAAGAAGGGAAAAGGCTCTCCTCTTCTTCTTATTCATGATACAATGCCTGGAGCCAGTGGATACGAATGGTCTCGTGTTGAGGATCAGCTTGCTCAAGAGCACACCGTATATACCCTTGATCTATTAGGTTGCGGACGTTCGGAAAAAGCAGGAATTACATATACAAATTTTCTCTTCGTACAAATCATTTGCGATTTTATAAAAAATGTAATTAAAGAGAAAACCGACATCATTGCAAGTGGTTTCTCATGTTCATTTGTTACTACTGCCGCTGCTTACGATAAAGAAAGCATTAATAAAATCATGTTTATTAATCCGGTAAGCATGATTTCTCTTGCCCAAACTACCACAAAAAAGGATAAATTATTCAAATTTTTTATCGAACTGCCTATATTTGGAACCTTTATCTACCATATAATTGTTTCACGTGAAACAATTAATGATTTCTTCCTTGATAAGCTTTATTATAATCCATTCCATGTAGACAAAGATGTCCTGGATGCATATTATGAAGCTGCACACAAAGGTGGTTATTATGCAAAATGCCTATACTCCAGCCAAAGTGCTAAATATATGAATATCAACATTCGCCATGCTGTAGAATCAATTGATAACAGCATTTATATCGTAGAAGGTGAAGATGAGCCAAATGGTGCTGCAATTGTAGAAGCTTATCAGAAAGTAAATCCAGCAATTGAGTCAGCAACCATTCCATGTTCCAAGCATTTTCCACATATTGAGAATGTAGAAGCTTTTCTTGAGCAGGTTGGTGCATTCTTTTAATTAAAATAAAGATATAGATATGCCTTCAAAGCAGAATAAAAAGCTTCGAGATTGTATAATATAATCCCGAAGTTTTTTTGTTTTTGTAATAATAATTTATTATGCTTTATGCTTTTCCTGTTCTTTCTATATTTCCAGAGCATATTAAAAAAGCTTTCTACAAGATGTACGTCACAATTTGTGGGACTTTGACCAGGATGAGGATGAGGTTGCCGTAGCGAACTATGGCAGCCAAATTCAGGAATATATACCACAAAGTAAGGTGTGCGGATTGCGAAAATGTTTTTTTGATACATCCCAGAGAGTGTTTGAAAAAGGCTTTCTGCAAAGTGGGGGGTGTGGATTGAGAAATGATTTTCAAATACATCTCAGAGCTCTTTTCGTATTGTTTTGTTATTATTTTGTTATTTTTTCAATTATGCGCTGTTCTATTTTATCTTTATACAATCTTTTTGTTTTAATCAGAATTGTTTAAAAGTATATTTTTACATAACAATATATTTTTCAGAGGATTTTTACTGTTCATTTGCCTGTTTTGTTGTTCAAAGTACATTAAGTAGGTCTTTGTTGCATTATCGTGTAGTTAAGTGTCATTTATTGGACTTTATTGTTTGTTTTAGTAGGTTTTTATTTTATAAAAGTTATTATTACATTTTATATTTACCGTAATATTTCAGAAAGCAAAAGCAAAGTTTCTATTTTCGGACTTTTTATATAGTCGGCTAATGCAAAACCATATGAGTAAAAATCAAAGATTTTAAAATTCATTTTCAAACAAACAATGCATATAAAAATTCAAACAGATAAAATAGCCAACGTTAATTACATATTTCATACCATTTGAAATGTCAGCAGATCAGAGAGTGTTTGGAAAAGGCTTTCTGCAAGATGTGCATCATAATTTATGGGAGATTTCGCCCGAATTCGGTTGTCGTAGCGAGCTGCGACAACCGAATTCAGACAAAATATACTGCAAAATTTGGCACGCAGATTGCAAGAATGATTTTTAAATATATGTCACAATTCACAGGAACTTTAACTTAAATTCAGTTGCTGTAGTGAACCACGGCGACTGAATCCGAGATATATAGCAAAGCAAGGCGTGCAGATTGCAGGAATGATTTTTCATACACGCTCTGGCGTAGCCCGCCACACATTTTTTCCATCTGCACCTTCAACTTCACGCATCCAGCTTGATTGATATCGTTATTTGCAAAACGATGTACGCGCATATTCATATCCAGTAGAATTCTTATGTAACAGGCAATTCAACAGTTTTTTCAAATAGTAAAAAAGATCCTTGTCCTGTTTTTTTCACAGGCAAAGATCTTTTTTTATCATTTTTTCAGCTACTACTACTCTTCAGCATCCTCTGAAGCCTCTGTCGTTTCTGTTTCAGCATTATCTGTAGAAGCATTTGTTTCAGGATCTGTTGTCTCAGCTTTTTCGTTTTCCTCTTTCTCACCAGTTACAGATTCAAATGCCTGAAACAGTTCTTTTACTGTCATTTTATTTACCAGATATACTTTTTTGTTTATAACAGCGGCATAGTAATTTGTATCATAGGAATAATACTCCACTTCCATTTCATTTCCATCTATATCTGTAAATTTCACAGTCATTTCCGGATCTGTATTGGACTTAAATTCATCAGTCAGACGTTTCTGCGCTGTCATGTTGATCAGCTTATTGTAGAACGTTGTAAATGTTGTGCTGTCCAGATTTTTTCCATTTAGTGTATAAGATAAGGTTACACTGGTTGAACTTGTGGTGCTTGCAGTAGAAGAACTGTCATCTGTATTTTCAGTATCTTCGCCGGTCAAATCACCTGATGAAGTGTTATCATCAGCAGCATTTCCCTCTACATCGTTGCCGTCGGCAACATCACTGCTGGTACTATCTGTTGTATCTTCATCTTCCGTCTCATTATTCGATGTTTCTACGTTTTCATCCTCAGATGTTTCACGTGAAACATTTACGATATAATCTTCTCCTCCGTAGTTCACATCCAGAGTATCCAGATTATTTGCAGATAAATAGCTTACTGTCAAATCCCAGAAATCAGCATTTGTTTTTCCAAGGAAAGTATCAAGAGAATCCTCGGATATTGTATAAATTTCGTTGCTATCATTTACCCGAACATATCTTCCACCATCTGAAGATTGATCTCCAACCTGAATTACAAGTTCTCTGTCAACCATTTCAGTTTCCGGTTCTGAATCTTCAGAACTTTCTGCGGACTCAGTATCTGTAGTTTCCACCCCAGCCTCGTCATCTGATTCAGTTACATCTGTATCTTCTGCTTCGACGTTGTCATCTGCTGTTTCATCTGTATTCTCATTTTCTACAGCTTCTGAATCTTCTGTGTCTGCCACATCCACATCTTCATCTGAGCTTTCGCTTCCATTTGTCTCAGAATCCGCATCTTCATCCAAGCTTTCGCTTCCATCTGTTTCAGAATCCGCATTTTCATCCGCCTGGTTCTCATCCCCAGATGCCTCTGAGACCTCCTCATCGCCATTTTCAGCCTCGTTTTCATCATCAGAGGACTCTTTCTCAACTTTCTCCTGATAATCCACTGTAATCTCTGCATACGGCTTATCTAATCCGTACTGAGAGAGCTCATCTTCTGCGCAGTTATAATTTACATAACTTGCATAAGCCACACTGGATAATGTACTGGCTAAGGAAGTTGCCTTCGCAGAATCTGCTTTCTCAGTCTCTCCATCACCAGTAATATTCCAGAAATTATTTTCATCTTTCTCTACAACATAGGAAGAATCTTTTCCATCTACAGAAATTTTGCTGACCGTAGAGGAATCCACAGTTGGGAAAACGCCGCTTTTTGCAAAGTCGTACAAAGTTCCCTCAAAAGAAGAAAACGTGGAATTGCTTACTACATAAACTGTAGAAGAATCCTTGTTCAAGTCAATGTATTCCTGACTTGTGGAATCATTCTCCATTCCAAGCTGGATTACTGTCGTTTCCCCATCTTCTGTGGTAACCGTGATCGTGTTATCCGGCTGATCCAGTTCATATTCTGATGCATCCTCCACATTTTCCAGTGTTCTTTCCGCTTTTATAGAATTCAGGGAGCTGACCAGTGTATCGATTTTATCCTGATCTACCGGGAAACCAGTTTCATCACTTTTCACCCAGGAATCTCCATCTTTTTCAAAGGTAACTTCTTTTTTATCAATTACAAATTTTATTGATTTCACATCAGCAGACGCTATGGAAATAATTTCCGGATTTTCTTCCTCCGCACTTTCAGTATCCGCGGCCTCCTGCTTGGCTACGTAGGCTTTTACGCCTACGTATGCGCCGCTGAGGACAACCAAAACGCCCACTGCTGTAATAAGATTTACTGATTTTTTCTTCATCAGGCTTTTCTCCTCTTTAACCAAATCATAAATCCAATCAACAGGAATGCTCCAGGAATCAGACCAATGGTACAGATTTTCCAGAAGCTTGCATCATATGCTGTCAAAGTCAGATAAGATACTTCCAGACTCTTTGATGGGATAGAAACTGTTGTACTGTCTTCTGTGTCTACCAGAGAACTTAAAGAAGCCATCACAAGTTTCTCATTTCCACCAGAAACCATCTGATTGATCTGGCTCTGCAGCAGGTTTGATGTGGAATAATAAATAATATGAGTCTCTTTATCATCATCTACAGTCTCTGTAATGCTGACACCCAGGTCAAATGGACCATCCACATCACCGTCTTCCTTTTCAAGAGAACCGCTGTTCAAATCTGTCTTTGAATATGCGCTGTCGGAAGTTGTAAGAAGACTTTCAATATTTACAGTGTCTCTCACGTCATCAGATTTCCGGATTCCCTGCGCATAAGGCATCAAGATGTAATATCCAGAAGAAGCAACATCAGATGTAATATCTGTGCTGTTTACAGTTGGAACCAGGTAGTAAGGCATCTGCGCGGCATAATGCTGTGCATCGCCCTCAAATACCAGGCCATCTACTCTGCTTACTCCGTAGTTTTCCAGCACTGCATCAAAGTTTTCCATTTTTTCTCCTGTGTAATCGGAGAAAATCATTGCTTTTCCACCATTTTCCAGATAATCGATCAATGCAGTCTTCTCATCCTCTGAGATATCTGTTGTAGGAGAATCAATCAGCAGACAGCTGGCATCCTCTGGAACGCTTCCCTCTGTAAGCAGATTCAGGGATTTGATTTCCATGTTTGCTTTCTCAATATCTTCCTTGATCGTAGAATCAAGCTCCTGCTCTCCATGTCCCTCTAATGTATACAATACCGGCAGGTTTTCACTGGTTACATATGCAATGGCACTTGTGATCTGACCTTCGCCGTCGAAGCCTGTTGTCTGATAACTGTATGTGTTGTAATCCATTGTAGATTCGTAAATATTGTTATAATTTACAACCTTATTTCTGTCTCCGCATACAACAATTAAGCTATTAGAGGAAAGGTTGTCACTGGTGTATTCACTGACAAATTTAGGATTGACCACTGGATCTTTCTGTTCCACCTTAATATGATCAGATTCATCTGCATATCTTTGAAGCAGATTACTGATAGTCTCATCCTCACTTCCGCTCTGGGCGATCTGATATATGGTTACATCCTTGTCCAGATCTTTCAGCATCGCTTTTGTCTCATCACCGATGGTGTAAATTTTCTCGGAGCTGATATCCAGCTGCGTATACTTTGAAGGAAGATTTCCTACAATCATATTTATAACAATAATGATAGCAACGAAAACAACAATCATAACAGAACTGTAGCTTCCATTTTTCAAGTACTTTTTATTAATACTGTCTTTAAATTTTCGTTTTTCTTTTTTGTTATTATTGTTATTATTTTCGACGCTTTCGATATTAATTACGTTTTTATCGTTATCGTCAATATTGTTATCATTTTTCTTCTTAAAAAACATTTTCCCCACCTCCTTAATTCCAACGTCTCTTCAAAATTGTCTGCATGGTAAGGAATATACAAATGGCAATGACAGACAGGAAATAAAGAACTCCAGTCACATCAAAAATACTGTTTGTAAAGTTTTCAAAGTGTGAACTTAAGTTAAACACTTCAAGAACCTTCTGGATTCCTCCTTCAAACACGCTGGATTTTACAACGTAAACGATTACCAGTGCCACTTCTCCAATCACGCAGACAACACCTGAGATCACTGCATTTTTAATCATACTGTAGATCATAAGGCTAAGCGCTATGATCAGAATGCCAAATGTCACACATGTAGACATTGCCGTCTCTGAGAAAAAGGAAGAAATTCCATTCATCATATAAAAAGCAAATAAAAATACAAAGGTAAGAACTGCTGCAATTACCTGGCTCTCAGTGATTGCTGAGAAAAATACGCCGATCGCAATGTTTGCACTTCCCAGAAGGAAAAATCCAAGGAGTGCTGTGTACGCAGAGCCAAATGCAACGGTTCCGAACTTTGACATGATCAGCGGATAGGTTGCCAGAACTGCAATAGGGATTGCATAAATAGTCACAAGTGCAAGATATTTTCCCATTACGATGCCGGATACAGATACTGGAGAAGTAAGCAGAAGCTGGTCTGTTTTCTGCTTTCTTTCCTCAGCAAGTACACGCATGGTCAGGATCGGCACTGCAATCAGAAACACAAAGGTCATGGCATTTAAAGTATATTCAAATTTCGGATAAGCAGCTGAAAGCTGGTACGCTGAAAAGTAAATACCTGCGATCAGCAACACAAAAAACATAAACAGGTAGCCGACCATGGAGGTCAGGTAGCTTTTCAGCTCTCTTTTATAAATAGCAAGCATGGTTTACTCTTCCCCCTTTTCTTCCTCAGATGCGGCAAAACTATCCTGTTTATCACCAGACAGTCCATTATCTGACACATCATTGGATACTTCGCCCGATTCATCAAACTCTTTTTCTTCAAGTCCATTATCAGGGACAGTATCTTCGTTTTTCTCATTCAAATACTTCTTAGCATCTGCTGCCGTCTTAAAGAAAGATTTTCCGGATTTTTTTCCTGACGCATCTTTATCTTTTTTCTCGCTCTCTGTAAGTTCAAGGAAGATCTCCTCCAGAGAAACTTTCTTAGACTGCATTTCAAGGATCGGACAGCTGGCATTTACCATACTGTAGAACACTTTTTCACGCACATCCATATTCTCTTCTGTTCCCACTGTAATGGCGTATACGCCTTCCTCCGGGCTTTTCTTTACCGTAACCTCTTTTACCCCTTCTACGGCCTCCAGAGCGGCTCTGATAGTGTCTTTCTGACCTTTTACAAGCAGATTCAGGTTGTTTGAGCCTGCTGCCAGTTTTCCCAGATTCTCAGGGGTATCGCTGGCTACCAGTTTTCCATGGGAAATGATCAGCACGTAGTCGCAAACGGCGCTGACTTCGGACAAAATATGGGAGCTAAGGATAACGGTGTGTTTCTGTTTCAGGCCTTTGATCAGATCGCGGATTTCGTTGATCTGTTTTGGGTCAAGACCGACAGTCGGCTCATCCAGAATAATAACCTCCGGGTAACCAAGCACAGCCTGCGCAATACCAACCCTCTGTCTGTAACCTTTAGAAAGGTTCTTGATCAGACGATTTTTCATGTCAGTAATCTTTACCATGTCCATGATTTCTTCAATCATAGTGGCTTTTTTATCTTTAGGAATTTTCTTCAGATCTGCTACGAATTTCAGATATTCCAGAACGGTCATATCAAAATAAAGGGGCGGCATTTCGGGTAGATATCCGATGCATTTTTTTGCCTCCTCAGGTTCTTCCAGAATATCATGACCGTCTATGACTACTGTTCCCTCGGTAGATGCAATATAGCCGGTTATCATATTCATGGTTGTGGATTTTCCGGCGCCGTTGGGGCCCAGGAAACCATAAATCTTGCCTTTCTCTATTTCAAAAGAAAGGTGGTCTACAGCGGTGTGATCGCCGTAGCGTTTTACCAGATTTTTTACTTCAATCAAGTTTCTTACCTCCTTCAAGTTGCAGATGCATGGCTTATCCCATGCATCTATCTATGATTATTTTATGTGCAACCTGTGAGGAAATTTAGATAATTATGTGAGAAATATGTGATTATTTTGTGTTGGAAATGTGTCCCAAAATAAAATACATTCCGCAAAGTGGGGCGTGCAGATTGCGGGAATGATTTTTCAGACACGCTCTAAGGCACGGGGATGTGGAATAGGAAAAATCAAAGACAGTTGCGAGGAAGCTGGAAATCCTATGCCAGAATATACGATTAAGTGTGAGGATATTATGGTTATGTTTAAGAGTTTGGTTAGTAGCTTGGTTAATCACACTAACCAAGCTACTAACCAAACTATTCCCAATGAAGACAATTCCTTTGAAAGTGATTGAGACAGAACCTATGTTATCTCAGAAAAAATCGCCGATATTATCGGAGAGAAATATAGTACGGATTTCTTCCTCTTTCAGGACTAAAGTTATCTTAATATTAACACATATTCTACGCCAGCGGCTCCTTCGCCGGCAAGCCAGCCTTCCTGGGGTACTTCTTGGCGGTCGGTTTCATCTTCTTGATCACCACAAAAGAACGATCCATATCCGTGTCCATAAGTGGAAATTTCACTACATCCTGAACTTTTCCACCAAGGATTTTCACAGCATTTTCTGCCTGCGCAAGCTCTTCATCAATCTTGCCGGATTTATAAGAAATAAAGCTGCCACCTTCTTTTACAAAGGGGATACAATACTCGGAAAGGGTGCTTAAATTGGCTACTGCGCGGGAGACACAGAAGTCGTATTTTTCTCTGTGTTCCTTCTGTTTCGCGTAGTCTTCGGCTCTTCCGTGAAGCGCTGTTACGTCTTTTAAACCAAGCATTTCGATTACTTCATTAAGGAAATTCACCCTTTTATTCAAAGAATCCAGAAGGGTGATTTTAAGCTCCGGAAAAGCAATTTTCAGCGGGATTCCAGGGAAACCAGCGCCGGTTCCGATATCGATCACGGACTTTCCCGCCAGCTTTTTCTGGTCAAAACTGCCTACTTTTACGATAGATAAACTGTCAAGAAAATGCTTTAAAATCACCTCGTTGTACTCGGTAATTGCAGTTAAATTCATTACCTTATTTTTCTCTACAAGGTACTCATAATAAGTGATAAACTGCTTCTTCTGCTCCTGGGACAGAGCAATTCCAAGCTCTTCAAGTCCTTTCTCAAAGAGGGTTAAATCATATTCCATAAACTTCTCCTTATACCTCAAACTACTTATTTTTTTTACTTTCCAGTTGCTAATACACAGCGTTTTTGCAAGTAATATTCTTTAGCAGGTCATTTCAGGTGCGTTTTTAACGAAGGTGAAATCCACTGGTCAGGTCGACTTAGACGAGAGGTCTCTCCCAAGCGTCTTAGTCGTAGTTACCAGTTATTTCACCGTAGAGCGTGTTTGAAAAATCATTTCCGCAATCTGCACGCCCCACTTTGCGGGAGATTTTGCCCGAATTCGGTTGCCGTAGCCCGCTACGGCGCCCTTATCCGAACAAAATCTCCCACAAATTGTGACACACATCTTGCAGAAAGCCTTTTTCAAACACGCTCTAGTGCCCAACCGACCTGCGTGGAATATTACTTGCAGAAACGCGTCCGTTTAGTGACGCTCCTTCCCATACTGCTCCATATAAACCAGCAGCACCGAAATATCCGCCGGTGAAACACCGGAAATTCGGGATGCCTGTCCAATGGAAACAGGTCTGTAAAGTTCCAGTTTCTGCCGTGCCTCAATGCGCAGGCTCTTTACTTTCTCATAGTCCAGATCCTCTGGAATCTTCTTGGCTTCCAGCTTCTTAAACTGCTCTACCTGCTTCATCTGGCGGCGGATATAACCGTCGTATTTAATATTAATGTTTACCTGCTCCTGCACATCCCAGGCAAGTTCAGGGCGGTTCTTATCAATAGGAGTCACATCTGCATAGGAAAGCTCCGGTCTGCGGATCAGCTCTGCAAGACTGATTCCTGACTTAAGTGGTGTGCTTTCTTTGCTTTCCAGAAGGCTCTGAACTGCCTCTGTCATACCCACATTTGTATTCTCCACACGCTGGATTTCTTCCGCTATCAAGCGTTCTTTTTCCACTACTTTTGCATAGGTTTCGTCATCTACAAGACCTACCTCCCAGCCCTTTTTACGAAGTCTCAGATCCGCATTATCCTGACGGAGAAGTAGACGGTACTCGGCACGGCTGGTCATCATACGGTATGGCTCATGGTTCTCTTTTGTAACCAGATCATCAATGAGAACACCGATATAAGCCTCAGAACGATCCAGGATCAGCTGCTCTTTTCCCAGCACTTCCATGGCTGCATTGATACCAGCGATCAGTCCCTGGGCTGCTGCCTCCTCGTAACCTGAACTTCCATTAAACTGTCCGCCACTGAAAAGACCTTTAATTTTCTTAAACTCCAGCGTTGGATAAAGCTGTCTTGGATTAATACAATCGTACTCAATAGCATAAGCATTCTTCACAATTTTTGCATGCTCAAGGCCTGGTACGCTGTGGTACATTTCCTCCTGCACATCTTCCGGCAAAGAGCTGGACATACCGCCAATGTACATCTCATTTGTGTACATTCCCTCTGGCTCAATAAACACCTGATGTCTTTTTTTATCTGCAAAACGAACTACTTTATCCTCAATAGACGGGCAATAACGTGGACCAGTTCCCTCGATCATACCAGAATACAACGGGGAACGATCCAGATTGGCACGGATAATATCATGGGTAGTCTCATTGGTATAAGTCAGCCAGCAGGATTTCTGCTCGATCTGCACATCCTCCGGATCTGTGGAAAAAGAAAATGGCACTACTCTCTCATCACCAAACTGCTCTTCCATCTTACTATAATCTATAGTATTTCCTGCGATTCTAGCAGGTGTTCCAGTCTTGAAACGGAACATTTCAATTCCCAGTTCTTTCAGAGAATCAGTCAGATAATTGGCTGCCTGCAGTCCATTTGGACCTGCATAATTGCTTACATCCCCATAAATACAACGTGCCTTCAGATAGGTTCCTGTACACAAAATAACCGCCTTACAGTGATAAATAGCACCGGAATAAGTCCTTACACCAGTGATCTTACCATCCTCTACCAGAAGCTTTGTTACCTCTCCCTGGCGGATAGTCAGGTTCTCCTGGTTCTCCAGTGTTTTTCTCATTTCGTTGCTATATGCTTGCTTATCTGCCTGAGCACGAAGGGAATGTACCGCCGGACCCTTGGAACAATTCAGCATTTTTGACTGAATAAAAGTCTTGTCAATATTTTTTCCCATCTCACCGCCAAGAGCATCCAACTCACGGACCAGATGTCCCTTTGAACTACCGCCTACATTTGGGTTACAAGGCATCAGCGCAATACTCTCTGCACTTACCGTAAACATGATCGTACTCAATCCCAATCTCGCCCCAGCCAACGCTGCCTCACAGCCAGCATGTCCAGCACCGACCACTACTATGTCATAATTCTCCTCTAAATGTTTCATTTTTATCTCCTCTATAACACACTCATTCATATATTATCGCGTCCCTCTGCCACTACTTACCCATACAAAACTTACTAAATATCTCATTCACCAGATCTTCCCCAACTTCCTCTCCTGTGATCTTTCCAAGGCTTCCATAAGCAGCCATCAGATCAATGGAAAAGAAGTCTTCCGGCATGCCATCCTCAATACTCTGTTTTACCATTGCAAGACTCTCTTCTGCCTCTTCCAGTGCCTCTTTGTGACGGGCATTTGTAATATAAACCTCATCGTTAAAAGAGATTTTCCCACTAAAAAACATACTCTTAATGGTATCCGCCAGCTGGGCAATTCCAGTCTCCTCTTTCGCAGAAATCGGAATGAGAGGATGGTTGATTTTCTCCTTTAATGCCTCCATACTCACAGCCGAAACAAGATCTGTTTTATTGTACAGTACAATTGCTTTTCTGTCTTTCAGCATTTCAATGATTTCTTCATCATTTTCATCAAGCGGTGTAGAGCTGTCTACTACGTATAACACCAGATCTGCACCTTTTGCAACCTCCCGGGCTCTGGAAACACCGATTTTCTCCACCACATCCTCTGTCTCGCGGATGCCTGCCGTATCCACAATTTTCAGCGTAATTCCATGAAGAGTAATATACTCCTCCAGAATATCTCTTGTAGTACCCTCAATATCCGTTACAATGGCCTTATTTTCCCCTACAAGAAGGTTTAACAGGGAGGACTTACCTGCATTTGGCTTACCCACGATAACCGTCTCAATTCCTTCCCGGATGATCTTGCCATCTGTGGAGGTTTTCAACAACTCTTCAATGGATTTCTGCTCTTTTTCCACAATTCCATGTAATTTCTGTGGATATCCCTCCAGACTGATGTGCTCCGGATCATCCAGAGCAGACTCGATAAAAGCAATCTCGTAGATCAGGTCGCTTCGAATCTCCTTGATGGTCTTCTGTACAGAACCTTTCAGCTGACTCATGGAGCTTTTCAACGCATATTCATTTTTCGCCTGGATCACATCCATAACTGCCTCTGCCTGGGAAAGATCCAGCCTGCCATTTAAGAAGGCTCTCTTGGTAAACTCTCCGGGGCCAGCAATCTTGGCGCCGTTTTTCAAAACCGTTTCCAGAACCCGGTTCATAGCATAGACACCACCGTGACAATCAATCTCCACGGTATCTTCTCCTGTGAATGTTTTGGGTGCGCGCATGACCATGACCAGAACTTCATCCACAATTTCTTCCCCGTCATAGATATAACCATAATGAATGGTGTGGGTGGGCACTTCTTTAATTTTCTTTTTCCCGCCCTTGGAACGGTAAATGCGGGATATAACGTCCATGGCTTCCGGGCCGCTGATTCGAATGATTCCGATTCCCGAAGCACTCACAGCAGTAGATATCGCTGCAATCGTTGTATTCATGTGATTTCCTCCATGTAAATTACAATCCAAATTATAAACTTAACACATCTTATAATACCAGTGTCAAAAGGTCAAAAAGTCGTTCATGCTTGCACGAGGCGTTTGAACCTGGGACACGCCAAATATGAGAAAGCAGCGATTTACGTAATAAATCAGCGGATTTCGAATATTTGGAGGATTGTGGGAACAGCGTAGCTGGATCGCAATCCTGGGTATCAAATGAGTGGCAAAAGACTTTTTGACACTCCTATCATCTTATTTTATTATACAAAAAAAGTTACCCCAGGGAAAGATATTAAAACAAAAGCATAACGCTTCAGTTCTTCCATCTTTCACCTGGAATAACCTCTTATTCATTCTGCAAATCTTTTATAACACATTCAGATGTTTTATGCAAGATTTACCATCTTTTTAATTTTACAACCACATGACGATACGGCTCTTCGCCTTCGCTGACAGTCTCCACATACTTATTACCCTGAAGCGCTGAGTGAATGATTCTTCTCTCATATGGGTTCATCGGCTCAAGTACAACTGGCTTTCTGGTCTTCTTAACCTTGTAGGCAATTCCTCTTGCAAGATTCTCCAGAGTCTCTTTACGACGTCTGCGGTAATCTTCTGTATCGAGCTTTACTCTGATATAGTTTGCTTTGCCCTTATTTACAACAAGGCTTGTAAGATACTGAAGGGAGTCAAGGGTCTGTCCTCTCTTACCGATGAGAATTCCCATATCCTCTCCTTCAAAAGCAACTTCCAGACAACCGTCATTTGTGTTGTATTTGGAAGTGATCTCCACTTCACCAAGATTCATAGATGCAAATACGTCGCGAAGGAAAACAATTGCTCTCTCTTCCACTTCTTTGATCTCTGCCGGATCTGTGATGATCTCAACAGGTTTGGACTGTTTCGGCTTCTCTTCTCTTGGCTCTTTCGGCATTTTTTCTTTTGCCGGTTTTTCTTTTACAGGACGCTCCTTAAAAGGTTTCTCCTTCGGCTGGCGCGGCTGTTTTTCTTTTGGCTCTTTAAAAGGCTTTGGCTCTTTCGCCTCTTTTACAGGTGCTTTTTCTTTCACCGGCTCACTCTTTGGTGCTGGTTTCTCAGCTTTTACAAAAGGTTTGGCAGGCTTTCTATTCTGCTCTTCCTTAATCGCATCCACTTTAACAGTATCAACGATTTCCTGTATCTCATCCTCTTCAGAAACTGTATTGATCTTGCGTGCTTTAATGATTGCCGGTTTGCTTCCGATGCCAAAAAATCCGGAACTACCTTCAGAAACCACTTCAATTTCCAGCTGATCACTGGAAACACCTAATTCGATGCACGCCTTGGTGATTGCTTCATTTTTCGTTTTTGCTGAAAACTGGATAAACTCCTCCATCTATGAAACCCTCCGTTCCCGACAACAATTACTTCTTCTTGTTTCTCTCGTCAAAATCCCTGACCATATTTGCTTTTGCTGTAATACTTCCAGGTTTTGCATTTCTTGCATTCTGGTAGGATTCCTCTACTTTTCTGGCTCTCTCTTCTGCGTTTGTGTTACTGGAACCTTTATCAATCTTGGTATTGATATTCTTAGTAGACTGATTTGCCTGATTGGTGATCTTCTGCGGCGGAAGTCCTTCCTTCGTACGCTGTTTCTCCATCTTCTTCATGTTCTCGTTTACCAGATCATTGATATCCATCTTATCAAGATGACGATTGATAAACCACTGCTGAGCACTTCTTACAACCGCACTTGCGATCCAGTAAATACCAAGACCTACCGGGAATGTGAAACAGAATACTGCTGACATAAGCGGCATAACCGTATTCATAGTCTTCATGGAAGCCTGCATTGTATCAACAGCTCCTTCAGCAGATGAAGTAGCCTGTGGCATAAGCTTATAGTTCAGTACCTGAGTCGCCCATGCAAGAATAGGAATCAGAAGTGCAGCGATTGCCAGTGCAATAGATGCTCCCTCAAAAGCAGCCTTAATGTAATTCAAAGGCTGATCTGCAATGTTTAATCCACAGAAATTCTGCATTTTGGAAATTTCTGCAGACGTGGTGTTAATGGTATCTGCAAATCCCTTAAACTGATCCATTGATGCAAGATCTTTCCACTGAGATGGAGATAATGCATAAAGGAAATCGATGACAGAATTACTGGTCGCTTTTCCGTTATCCAGCGCCAGCTGTACACGAGTCATCTTATTGTCTGTGATAAAGCTCTGGATCAGGTCTGTGTAGCCACTTACGCTTGTGATCTGATCAACAAGGCCTGTGAAAACATTCTTTACACTGCCAACATAACCAGGAATTTTGTAAATAACCTGCCATAATGCCATCAGGACAGGAAACTGGATCAACAGCTGCACACAGCTGCCGGTAGGTGAAACACCGTATTTCTGATATACAAGCTGAGTTTCTTCCTGCATTTTCTGCACGGACGCCTGGTCTTTTTTATCTTTGTATTTCTTCTGTATCTTCTGAAGCTCAGGCTGCATAACAGAGCTTAACTTAGAAAACTTCTGCTGTTTAACCTGCAATGGTGTCATCAGTGCATAAATAATAATACTGAAGATAATGATACAAAGACCCAGGTTCTGAATACCCACCAGATCAAGAACTCTGTAAATCCCGTCCATGATCCAGCCCATAATAGAAGCAACCTGTCCAATAATCGGGACACTGCTCTTCGTTAATAAAATCATATCCAAGTTTGTTTCCTCCTAGGCTTTTTCGGTGTAACTATTCAATTGTCAAAGTTTGAGTTTTTGTGCTGAAAATCAGTTTAAAGTGTCATTTATTGTACACTATCTGTTTCAGTACAGTTTATGGCACAGGATCGTATCCTCCATGTGAAAAAGGATTGCAGCGCAAAATTCTCCACACTGCAAGAAGCCCGCCCTTTAACGCACCATATTTTTGAATTGCTTCTAAACCATATTGAGAACATGTGGGAATATAAGGACATTTTGTTCTCTTCATCGGCGATATATATTTCTGATAGAGACGAATCATATGAATCATGATATTTCTTGGACTAAATCTGCTCATGATAATTTCTCCTGCAAATCTGTTTCAATATTGCCGCTCCTTTACCGAACCAACAATACTGCCCAAATACCGTTTAATCTTCCACATGAAGCTCAGCCTCACGGCGGATCTTCATTCTGCCTGCAAGGTGCATAAGCGCACTCTCAATCTCCTGATAGGACTTGTCCTTTGCATTTGGTCTTGCGACCACTACAATGTCCAGTCCCTGACGGAAGGATCTTTCATTCAGGCGGTAGCTCTCTCGTATCAGTCTGGTGACTCTGTGGCGTACCACACTATTCCCAACTTTTTTACTTACAGATATTCCCAGACGATTCTCCATGTGCCTGTCATGGTTCTCAAGCACATACATCACCAGATACCGATTTGCCTGTGATGTTCCTTTTCGGTATACCCTTTGGAATTCGTTATTTTTCTTTAAGGAGTCTGAGTATTCCATCTGATTCTCCTTTATATGATATTGAAATAATTATTTCTGTATAGAAGAAAAGACCACAGTAACTGCGGTCTTAACGGTCTTAAGCAGATAACTGCTTTCTTCCTTTTAATCTTCTGGCAGCTAATACTTTACGTCCGCCTTTTGTGCTCATACGAGCTCTGAAGCCATGGACTTTCGCTCTAGATCTTTTTTTCGGCTGAAATGTCATTTTCATAGGTAAAGCACCTCCTTTATCTATATGGAATTTAAAATTATTAACCTAATCAGAACATCATTTCAATTATATTCATAAATGGCATTCTCGTCAAGTAAAAATTCTTGCTTTCCTAGAATTTTTTATATCCACAAAGTTTTCCACACTGTGCATAACCTGTCATTTTGAAAAGGTTTACGTAACATTATCCACATTTTGTGGATAACTTGTGGATAACCTGGGGATTATCAGCAAAAATATCCACTTTTGACTGTTGATTTTAACGCATATGTCACAAAAAACAGTATATTTCGAGGGGATTCGACAGTGGATAGAGTTATACACATAATTTTTCATTATTGAAACCCGTAAAACCATGTTATGGTAACCAGAATGGTTATCAACCTATTTATCCACATTTATCCACACACAAAATGTTGATAACTTTCCAGTTTATTCACAAGATATCCCCCATTTTTTTCCTTGAATTTTTTTATTATCCACTGCAATTTTTTTTAATTGTGGATGTTTTGTGGACAATTCTATACTTTTCCCCATTTATTTTTCCTATTTTTAGCTTCAAAACAACATTTTCCTCCTCGTCCCCTCATTCTTTTAGGTAATCCACAGCAATCTTAATTCTTTCTCCGAATGTGCATAATTTTCCACATAAATTTCCTATATAAATAAGATTTTGTCGTTGCGAAAAGACAGGATTTATTATAATATATATAAGGATATTTATGTCCGTTTATCAAAATACCAGTAAAATTCCAGTATATTTAGCCTGGCACACCCTAATTTCCTGTTTCCAGCTGGTATTTTGATAAACGGACATGTCGCCGACGGACGGCATCATTTAATATAAGAAACAATCAGATGTGTACGGGAGGAAAAAATGAGCACAGTAATAGAAAAATGGGATGAAATCCTGGGAATTGTGAAAAAGGAGCACGATCTTTCCGATGTTCGATTCGACACATGGCTGAAACCCCTGAAGGTTTATGATGTCAGTGGAAATGTAGTTACCATCGTCGCTTCCGACCAGGTGCGATTAAGCTACATTAATAAGAATTACAAACTGCCTCTGCAGGTTACCATAAGCGAAGTTACCGGAATGACCGACTGCGAAGTGAAATTTATCCTTCCAGAAGACGTCCCGGCGAAGAAATCCATTTCCGACGCTGCACCTGATCAGGACAACCGTTTTAAGGCCAGATGTGAAGAAGCAAATCTGAACCCCAAATATACATTCAATACTTTTATCGTGGGCAGCAACAACAAACTGGCTCAGGCTGCAGCCCTGGCAGTAGCGGAATCTCCGGGAAATACGTACAATCCGCTGTTTATCTATGGTGGTGCAGGACTTGGCAAGACCCATCTTATGCATTCCATCGCCCACTTTATTATTGAAAATGATGATAACAGTAAGGTTCTCTATGTTACAAGTGAAGAATTTACCAATGAGCTGATCGAGACCATCCGTAATGGAAATAACACCGCCATGAGTAAATTCCGCGAGAAATACCGTAACATTGATGTCCTTCTCATTGATGATATTCAGTTTATTATAGGAAAGGAATCCACGCAGGAGGAATTTTTCCACACCTTCAACAGCCTTTACAGTGCAAACAAACAGATTATCATATCTTCCGATAAACCGCCGAAGGATATGGAAATTCTGGATGAGCGTTTCCGTTCCAGATTCGAATGGGGACTGATCGTGGATATTACTCTGCCGGATTACGAGACCAGGATGGCCATTCTTCATAAAAAAGAAGACATGGACGGCTACAATGTAAGCGAAGATGTTATCAAATATATTGCAAATAATATCAAATCCAACATCCGTGAGCTGGAAGGTGCCTTCAATAAGGTAGTTGCTTATGCAAAACTGGAGAAAAAAGAGGTTACCCTTGAACTTGCCGAGCAGGCTCTGAAGGATATCGTCGCACCGAATGAAAATAAACAGATTACTGCAGACTACATTATTTCTATGGTAGCAGAGCATTTTAATGTAAGTACTGCCGATCTTTGTGGAAATAAAAGAAGTTCCAAGATCGTGATGCCAAGACAGGTGGCAATGTATCTTTGCCGTGAAATTCTGGCGATCCCGCTGAAAAATGTAGGACAGTATCTTGGAAATCGCGACCACACTACCGTTATGCACGGAGTAGAAAAGATCGAAAAGGAGCTCCAGAACAACGAACAGCTCCAGAACACCATTGATACATTAAAGAAAAAAATTAATCCACAAACTTAACACATTTTTTCCACATTTCATGTGTATAAGATGTTGACATTATGTGTATTAATGTGAATAACTTTTGGCGACAAAATCGCTTATGTGGTTTTACACAGGTTATTCACACTCTAAACCAATGCTTTTACACGAAGTTATCCATACCCGAAACCCTTTTATTCACTGGGCGGAAGTGAGTTTTTCACATATTCACACCCCCTACGGCGGATACGGCGGATATCTTCTTAAATATATTTAATGAAAAACCCATTTTCTCCAGAAAGGAAGTTATACACATTATGAAAATCATTTGCTCCAAAAGTAACTTGTTGAAGAGCGTCAGCATTTCCTTAAAAGCTGTACCATCCAAAACAACTATGCCAATTCTGGAATGTATTCTGATTGATGCAACAACAAATCAGATCAAATTTACTACTAATGACATGGAACTTGGAATCGAAACCATTGTCGAAGGTACTATAGAAGAAAAAGGAATGGTTGCCCTGAATGCGAAAATCTTTTACGAGATCATCAGAAGACTTCCAGACAACGATGTTACCATTAAAACTGATGAAAAATTCGCTGCAACTATCACCTGTGAGAAAGCAAAATTTAATATTCCTGGAAAATCAGGAGAAGATTTCGCATATCTTCCTATGATTGAAAGAGATGAACCATTAACTATCTCTCAATATACATTAAAGAATATGATTTATCAGACAATATTCTCAATTGCAGTCAACGATAACAACAAATTAATGACTGGTGAGCTGTTTGAAATTAAGGATAATTGTCTGAAAATTGTCTCTCTGGATGGACACCGTATTGCGATCCGCAAAATGCCTCTGAAGAAAGACTATTCAGACCGCAAGGTTGTAGTTCCAGGCAAGACTCTGAATGAGATCAGTAAGATCTTATCCGGAGAAATGGATGATGTAGTCAGCATTTTCTTCACAAACAATCATATTTTATTTGAATTTGACCAGACTATGGTAGTTTCACGTCTGATCGAGGGGGAATATTTCCGTATTGACCAGATGCTTTCCAGCGATTATGAGACCAAACTTTCCATTAACAAAAAAGAATTCCTGGATTGTATCGACCGTGCCACACTCCTTGTAAGAGAAGGAGATAAGAAACCGATCATTATCCACATTACAGATGGCAGCATGGAGCTGAAGATTGATTCTGCAATGGGTTCCATGAACGAGGATATTGATATTGAGAAAGAGGGTAAAGATATTCTGATCGGATTTAATCCCAAGTTTCTGATCGATGCACTGAAGGTTATTGATGATGAGACCATCGACATTTACCTGGTGAATCCGAAAGCACCTTGCTTTATCAGAGATGAGGAAGAAACTTACACGTATCTGATTCTTCCGGTTAACATAAATCAGAACCAGGCAAGATAATGACACTTGTCACAGAGAGAAACGTAACAGACAATTGGAAGAGGAATGGAAGTGAACACGGGCTGCAAATAATGGCTGGAGACAGTCCGAAAACGAATTGCAGTCGTGATGCCAGAAGAGTGGAGGCAGAAAATTGGAAATCAGAATCAGAGATGAATTTATCAAACTTGGCCAGGCACTGAAACTTGCTGACCTTGTATCAGACGGCGTTGAGGCAAAATATGTGATCAACGACGGACTTGTAAAAGTAAATGGCGAAGTAGATACCAGAAGAGGCCGCAAGGTTTATGGCGGTGACGTTATTTCCTATAATGGCCAGGATGTGAAGGTTCTGTCCGGAAACGAGTAAAATGGCTTATATTGAATCCATAAAATTAAGCAATTTCAGAAATTACGAATCGCTGGAACTTTCTTTTGACAAAGGAACCAATATTTTTTATGGGGATAATGCCCAGGGAAAAACAAATATCCTGGAGTCTGTGTATCTGTGCGGAACCAGCAAATCCCATAAAGGAAGCAAAGATCGGGAGATTATCCGCTTTGAACAGGATGAAGCCCATATCCGCATGATGGTGGGAAAAGATTCCATGTCTTATAAGATTGACATGCACCTTCGGAAAAATAAGGCCAAGGGCGTGGCAATCAACGGGCTTCCCATAAAGAAGGCGAGAGAGCTTCTCGGTGTGGTGAATCTGGTTTTCTTTTCCCCGGAGGATCTGAATATTATCAAAAACGGTCCGGGAGAGCGACGAAGATTCATGGACGCGGAGCTTTGTCAGCTGGATAAACTATACCTCACAGATCTTGCCGGATACAATCATGTTCTGAATCAGAGAAATAAGCTGCTGAAGGATATGTATAAGCGACCGGATCTTGGAGCGACTCTGGATGTATGGGATATGCAGCTGGTAAATTATGGCCGTAAGATCATTGGCAAAAGAAGAGAATTTGTGGAGTCCCTTAATGAGATCATTAAGGAAATTCACAGAAATCTTACCGGCGGTATTGAGAATATAGAAGTGATATATGAACCAAGCGTGGAGAGTGAGGCTTTGGAAGAGAGCCTTTTCCGCAACAGAGACCGGGATCTTCGGATGAAAATGACTTCGTCCGGACCTCACAGGGATGACCTAATGGTGGCTGTGAACGGAATTGATATCCGCAAATATGGTTCGCAGGGGCAGCAGAGAACAGCAGCCCTTTCCCTGAAACTTTCGGAGATTTATCTGGTGGAGAAGATCATTCATGATAAACCAGTTCTGCTTCTGGACGATGTCCTTTCGGAGCTGGACAGCAGCCGTCAGAATTATCTTCTTGAGAGTATTCATGATATTCAGACCATGATCACCTGTACTGGTCTGGATGATTTTGTCAGTCATCAGTTTACGATCAATAAAGTGTTTCACGTTGTGGCAGGGCATGTGTATCAGCCGATGGGGGGTCCTGCAGATAAATAAGCTTGCGAAGTAGTATGCGATATGCTAAACTGGCATTAACTATGGAAAGTTGGTGAAAAATTTGGACAAAGAGGAATTTCGGGTTAAACTTGAAGAGATTAACCATTTAGTAGAACAGAAAGACTATAAGGGAGCCATGAATGTTGTAGACAGCATTGACTGGCGCCGTGTGAAAAATGTTCGTACCCTTTGTGTGGTTGGTGAAATCTATGCTGCCAATAAACGCTATGAGGACAGCAAGGAAATTTTCCTGCTGGCTTATCACAGAGCCTCCATTGGTAAGAACATTCTTTATCGTCTTGTAGAAGTTTCCCTGAAGCTGGGACAGGTTTCCGAGGCAGTGGAATTTTATCAGGAGTACAGGGAAGTTGCGCCAAATGATAATACGCAGTACATCCTGAAATACAAGATCCTGAAAGAAAAAAAGGCTCCTCTTGCAGAGCAGATCAAGGTTCTGGAGGATTATAAGGAGAAAGAATTTACCGAAAAATGGTCTTACGAGCTTGCCAAACTGTACTATCAGGATGGTGACAAAGAGAAATGTCTGGAGCTTTGCAACGAGATCATTCTCTGGTTCAACGAGGGTAACTACGTGATGAAGGCTATGGACCTGAAACAGCGTATGGGTGCTCTTACTGGCGCGGAGAAAGAGCGGTATGAACAGCAGTTTGTACCGAAGCTTCTGAAACCTGAGGAAGCAGATACCATCAAGGAAGAAGAGAAAGCACCGAAAGCTGAGAACCAGGGAAGCGAATCTATTGAAAGTATTCAGATCAAGAGCGAGGATCTGGATGGCGTAGAGAGTCTTCAGGATAAAATTTCCAAAGGACTTCGTGACATCTTTGGAAGCCGTAAGATGGATGAAATGGAAGACAGCATTGTTTCCACTGAGCAGACGAAAGAGGTTCAGGAAGAAATGCTTCGTGATCCGGCTTCTGAGAAAGAATATGAAAGTGTACCGGAGCTGGAGCCTGAAACTGGCAAGGTGAAAGTGGAGAATACCAAGGAGAATGTTGCTGAAGAATCTGTGAGTACAGCAGATGAGACTGCGGAGGAATCAGCAGAAGCAGTTTCCGAAGAGAATACAGAAGGTTTAGAGAATGCAGATCGTTCAGAGTCTGCAGAAGAGAAGAACGCATTTTCCACAGAAACAGAAACACCTGTTGAGAACCTGAAAATGCCTACACTGAATATTCCGGATTCTATGAAGAATATGGTACCGGAAGAGATTGAGGTTCCTAAGGCACCTGTACAGAATAACCTTTTCAGTGATGAGGCTGATGCTGCGGAAAAAATGAAAGATGAGAAACCTGCATTTGATTTTTCAAATTTCAATCTGGAGGATACGATTCTTGCTGCTGCTTCTGCACAGGGAATTGAAATTCCGGATGAGAAGGTAGATGAAGAGAAAGTTCAAGAAGAAAATAAAGAAATTGTAGAAGTCGCCAAAGAAATATCTACGCAACCTCAGAAAGCTGTAAAAGAAGAAAAAGTAGAGAAGATTCCGGAAGAAGAGGAAGTTATCACTGAGGACGAGGAAGAAATCGAGCCAGAACCAGAGCAGAAAAAGCCGGTTGTAGAACTTGAGGAAGAGGAATTCCTTTCCGAAGAGGATCTTCAGGCTGCTGAGGATGAGTTTATGAATGGTCCGGCAGGACATAAGGAGAAAGAAGAGCCTTCTGATGATTCCATGTCTGAGGATGAATTTATTGCCAAGCTTCTCAGAGAGAGCATTGGCGAAGAAGAGGATGAGGATATGCCTCCAGCTGCAGATGATGTGGTTGAAACGGAAGATGCAGAGGAAGAACCGGAAGATTCTGAGGACGAAAACTTTGATTTTGATGAGGATGAAGAGGAAGAAGAGTCTTCTGAATCTCTTTCCGAGGAAGAGGAACTGGAACAGTTTATCGATTCTATTCAGCCAAAGGATAAGAGAAATCTATCTGACATTGTGCCAAGAGAGAAATCACTCACCGATGATGAGAAGAAGCTGTTTACATATTTTGTAAAGGTTCCGGGAATGCGGGAACAGCTGATCAGTGCACTTTGCGATGTGCAGATGGCGGCTGCTGATAAGACCTCCAAGACTGGAAACGTGATCGTCATGGGTGGGAAAGAAACTGGTAAGACAAGACTGATCGCAAGCTTGATTCCGGCAATCTGTAAAGAGCTGAATCTGCCGGCTTCCAAGGTGGCTTATGTATTTGCCGACCAGCTGAACGAGATGGATATTACGAAAGTGATTGGCAAGCTTAGCGGTGGTTTCCTTGTCATTGAGAATGCTAACCAGCTGACACAGGAAACAGTAGATATTCTGGATAAGGCTATGGAGTTCCGCACAGACGGACTTACTGTGATCATTGAGGATGAGAAGATCGGAATGCGTAAGCTGATTGCAAGATTCCCGAAATTCGCCAAGAAGTTTACATCCATGATCAACATTCCGGTATTTACCAATGATGAACTTGTAAACTTTGCAAGAGTTTACACCAAGGAAAATGGTTACAAGATCGACCAGATGGGAATGCTTGCATTGTATAATCTGATCGGTGTGAACCAGAAAGAAGACCAGCCTATGAACATTGGCGCAGTTAAGGAAATGCTTGACGCAGCAATGGCGAAATCCCAGGGCGGACTTCTGAAGTTTAATAAGAAAAAGAGAGTAGACCGTGATGGATTTACGGTTCTTTATGAGAAAGATTTTGCAAAATAAGTAATAGGGGAATTGCAGACAGCTGCCCAGATTGTGTGATTTGCAGATAATGATTAAATAATTTAAAAGAAAGAGGAAATTAATATGACCAGACCTTATTTAGGAAATCCGAAATATACCATTGAAGTTCTTCAAAAGTATAATTTTGCTTTCCAGAAAAGGTTTGGTCAGAATTTTCTTATCGATACCCATGTTCTGGAAAAAATAATCGAGGCTTCCAAGATCACCAAGGATGATTTTGTTCTGGAAATCGGACCGGGTATTGGAACTATGACCCAGTATCTGGCTGAGGCAGCCAGAGAAGTGGTGGCTGTAGAGATTGATAAGACATTGATCCCGATTCTGGAAAATGATACTTTGAAAGACTGGGATAATGTGACTGTGATCAACGAGGATATCCTGAAAGTTGATATTGCGGCGCTGGCACAGGAGAAAAATGGGGGCAAGCCTATCAAGGTGGTTGCCAATCTGCCTTATTATATTACCACACCAATCATCATGGGACTTTTTGAAAACCATGTTCCCATTTCTTCAATCACCATTATGGTACAGAAGGAAGTGGCAGACAGAATGCAGGTTGGTCCTGGAACAAAGGATTACGGTGCTTTGTCTCTGGCTGTTCAGTATTATGCCAGACCGCAGATCATTGCGAATGTTCCGCCAAACTGTTTTATGCCAAGACCGAAGGTGGGAAGTGCTGTTATCCAGCTTGTGAGATATGAAGAGCCGCCAGTGCAGGTGGACAATGAGAAGCTGATGTTCAGGCTGATCCGGGCATCTTTTAATCAGAGAAGAAAAACATTGGTAAATGGACTGAAGAACTCCCAGGAGCTTGATTTTTCAAAAGAGGAAATTGAGAAAGCTATGGCAGAGACCGGAATTCCGGTAAATGTGAGAGGCGAAGCGCTTACTTTAGCAGAATTTGCTGATCTTGCAAACGCATTTAATAAATTGAGATAGATATCAAGAACGGGGCGTAAGCCCCGTTCTCGATATCTTCGGATTGCTTCGCAGCGTTGCGGCTCCCGTGATCCTTCACATGTTCGGAAATGATTTACTGCATAAATCTTATACAAATAAAAATCACCCGGTGGCTAGACGGGTGATTTTTATTTTGTCTCAAATATATTTTTTAAAAGGAAGGAGAGTCAATCACTTTTGGGTGACTGACATATGAAAAAGAAATTTTATAAAAATAATGTTGGCTGTTATTATTTTTATGATGTTAGTATATCGGGAAAGTTTGAAAGAATCGTGTTTATCTTATGAAAAATTAGTGAACGAATTTGAAAAGATTTGTAACTTCCTGGAAAAATGGGCTGTTTTTGGAGATTAGTTATAAAAAGATTATAAAGTTTTTAGATACATTTTACAAATAAAAGGAAAAGGTGTAGTATAATGGGCTGGAATCTGGAGGAAGATTTATTTCCGGTATTGATTAAATTTCAGAAGAAAATTACTTGATATGAGGAAATCAGATCATAAATATGACCAGATTCCAGCAGTTTGTGAACAGAATATTAACTATTGCTGGTCAGACCATGAACAGCAGCTATTTAATTGTTACTGGAGAGATTTGAACAGATGACATTTAATCGTTACTGGGCAAGTCTTGAACAGCAACATTCAATCAGGAGGTAATTATCATGATAAAAATGAAAAAATCAGCAGCACTTATCCTTGCAGGAGTTCTTGCATGTTCCATGCCGATGCCGGTTATGGCATCCAGTGATACAGAAGTAGTAGAAAGTCTTCTGGACAGTGGAATTGATTTTCTTGCTTCTGACCCTGGAAAAGCAGTAGACATTATTATGTATGCCAAGGATCTTGTAGACCAGCAGAACATCACAGATGACCAGGTACGAAGTGCTGTAACTCAGGCAGCAGACCATTTTGGGGTATCTCTTTCTGATTCAGAGGTAGATTCCCTTGTTTCTGTAGTACGCAAGGTTCTGGATGCAAAAATTGACGAAGATGCTCTTAGAAGCGATGTAAATTCTGTATACAGTAAGCTGCAGGATATGGGTGTTACAAAGGATGATGCCAAAGGTCTTGTGTCGAAGTTAATCGAATTTGTAAAAGGATTATTCGAATGAGAAACGTAAAATGTGCAAAATGTATAACTTTACCAAATTAAAGTAAAGATGCAAATGTGGTAAATTTATAAAAAAAGAGGAAAATGAAAGAAGAAATTGTGCAAATAAAACAAATGTTCATTATTCGTTAACAATTTGCATGTATTTTGTTCATAAGTATCTGATACTATATAATCAGTTCGAAAGAACATACACAGAAGACGTTGTAATGACACCATTACACATAAAATTTTTTCATAATAATCGCCCCGGCAGCTACTGCCGGGGCACTCCTCGTTTTAGAGCGTATTTGAAAAAGTATTCCTGCAATCTGCACGCTCTGGAGCGTGTTTGAAAAAGGTTTTTTGCAAGATGTGCGTCACAATTTTTGGGAAAATTTGTCTGAATATGCCGCTCTTTAAACGCCAGATATTACACTCTGACGCTTAAAGAGCGGTGTTTTTTCGAATGTACATTCCAAAATTTATTTGCAACGAATAAGCGGTGTGCTATAATGAAGCAAAAACAGGGGCAAAGGAGTCTAGGTCATGGCAGAGACAATGAAGGATTACGAAGCAGAACTTGAAGCTTCTTTTAAGAAAATTGAAGAAGGCGACATTCTCACAGGAACAGTTGTGAGTGTAGATGATAAAGAAATTATTGTAGATTTAAAATATTATGCAGAAGGTATTATCCCGGTAGAAGATTACAGTAGAGAGCCGGGCTTTAACGTTAAAGAAGAAGTACACCCTGGAGATGAAGTTTCCGCCACAGTCGTAAGAAAAGACGATGGAAACGGCAACATCCTTTTATCCAAAGTTGAAGCTACTGACGTCCTGGCTTGGGACAAATTAAAAGAGCTGAAAGCCTCCGGAGAGGTTCTTGATGTAGTGGTAAAAGGTGTAGTAAACGGCGGTGCAGTTGCTTATGTAGAAGGTGTGCGCGGCTTTATCCCGGCCTCCAAGCTGGCCTTGAATTACGTAGAAGACACCAACGAATATCTGAACAGACACATCCAGGTTCAGGTAATCGATGTCAATAAAGAGGACAAAAAACTGATTCTTTCTGCGAAAGAAATTTTAAGGGAAAAAGCAGAAGAGGAAAGAAAGAATAAAATTTCCAATATCCAGCCAGGCTTTGTAACAGAAGGAACTGTAGAGAGCCTTCAGCCATACGGCGCATTTGTAGATCTTGGAAACGGCGTATCCGGACTGGTACATATTTCCCAGATTTGCGAAAAGAGAATCCGTAAACCATCAGAAGTTCTTGCAGTTGGAGATAAGGTGAAAGTAAAAGTAACTGCAGTGAAAGATGGAAAACTGAGCCTGAGTATCAAAGAAGCAACTGATATGATGGCAAAAGAAGTGGAAGAAGAGAAAATAGAAATCCCACAGTCCGGAGAAGAGGCAACCACATCTCTGGGAGCTTTATTTGCAAATATTAAACTGAATTAATATAAAGTGCAGATTTGGACGATTAAGACAATCGCCCAAAATGAAAATCTTCTGTAGAGCGTGTTTGAGAAGTAGACCCGAAATAAAAACTCTGTTTACAGATGAAAAGTGTGCAGAGGTCAGCTGAATTTTGGAAGGAAGAATGTGAATGAAGAATCAGAAAGTATTTGTAATGGGACATAAGAATCCGGATACGGATTCTATTTGTTCGGCAATTGCTTACGCAGATATCAAAAACAGAACCACCCAGACCAAGCGTTATATTCCAAGACGCGCCGGTCAGATCAATGAAGAGACCCAGTATGTACTGAATCGTTTTGGCGTACAGCCACCGGCTTATCTGGGAAATATCGGAACGCAGGTAAAAGATATGGATATCCGTCCAAAACCGGATGCAGACCGTACCATGTCCCTGAAAAATGCCTGGGATATGATGCAGAATAAAGGCATTGTGACCCTTCCCATCTGTAACAGCGAGGATGAGCTGGAGGGAATTGTAACAATCGGCGATATTGCTGATGTTTACATGGATACCAAGGACAGCTATCTTCTTTCAAATGCCAGAACTCAGTATAACAAGATCAGGGATACTCTTGACGGTGAAATCGTAGAAGGAAACGGTCACGGCTATTTTACCAAAGGGAAAATCCTTATTGGAACTGCTGATCCGGAGGTGATGAAGAACTATATCGAAGAAAATGATATGGTTATTCTTGGAAACCGTGAGGAAGATCAGTTAAAGGCAATAGAACTGAATGTAAGCTGCATTATTGTAGGAATGAGTATTCAGGTAAGTGAGAAGGTAATAAAGAAAGCTCAGGAGAGACAGATCATCATTATCTCTTCTCCATATGATACCTACACAATTGCCCGCATGATCAACCAGAGTATTCCGGTAAATTATGTGATGAAAAAAGATAATCTGGTAACTTTTAATACTGAAGATTTCACAGATGATATCCAGGATGTTATGATCAAGCACCGCCATCGTGCATTCCCTGTTATCAATAAGCGGGGAAAATGTGTGGGAACCATTTCCAGACGAAATTTCCTTGACATGCACAAGAAACAGGTAATTCTGGTAGATCATAATGAGAAAGACCAGGCTGTTGATAACATTGAGAAGGCAGAGATTCTGGAGATCATTGATCATCATAAGCTTGGTTCTCTGGAAACTATGAAGCCGATTAATTTCAGAAATGAGCCAGTTGGATGTACTGCGACAATCCTTTACCGGATTTATGACGAGCAGCGACTGGAGATTCCGCCTAAGATTGCAGGACTTCTCTGTGCAGCCATTATTTCCGATACCTTAATGTTCCGTTCCCCAACCTGCACCCAGCAGGACAAGATCGCAGCAAGTGCGCTTGCACTGATCGCGGACATTAAGATTGAAGATTTCGCAAGAGAAATGTTCAAGGCTGGAAGCAATCTGAAGGATAAAGCACCTGAAGAAATTTTCTATCAGGATTACAAGAAATTTATTGCAGAAGGAAATGTGGCTTTTGGTGTTGGACAGATCAGTTCCATGGACGAGGAAGAACTTCAGGAGATCAAAGTTCGCCTGAAACCATTTATGGTAAGCGAGTGCGGACGCCATGGAATTACCCGTGTTTACTTTATGTTAACCAATATTATGGACGAGTCCTCAGATGTAATTTATTACGGCGAGGGCAGCGAGGAAATGGGAAAAATCGCATTCCAGCAGGAACCGGAGGATAAGTGCTTCCACCTGAAAGGCGTGGTTTCCCGTAAGAAACAGATGATCCCGGCTATGATGGAAGCTGCACAGATCATGGCAAATGACTTTAACTGATAATAAAGATTTTCCCGGCAAAGAGGCTGTTAAAAGATACTGCTCACAAAGTGAAAAGTAACGCAGATGGTTCTTTGCACGGGAAATTTTCACATAAAAGAGGAGCAAAATATGGCAAAACAGACATGGAAACCAGGCAATATGCTTTACCCGCTTCCTGCTGTGATGGTCAGCGTTACAGATGGCGAGGGTAATGATAATATAATAACAGTAGCGTGGGCTGGCACCGTGTGTACCAACCCGCCAATGGTAAGCATCTCCGTTCGTCCCACCAGATTTTCTTACGATATGATCTGCAAGACGAAGGAATTCGTTCTGAACCTTACCACAGAAGAGCTTGCATACGCCACCGATTATTGTGGCGTGCGGTCCGGCAGAGAGGTTGATAAATTTCAGGAGCTTCATCTTACCAAAGAAAAGGCGGATCAAGTGAAGGCACCAATGATCGGTGAAGCTCCTGTAAATATTGAATGTAAAGTTAAGAAAATTGAGAAGCTTGGTTCTCATCACATGTTCCTTGCGGAAGTAGTTGCAGTGCATGCGGACGAAGCCTATATGGATAAAAATAATAAATTTCAGCTGAATCAGTCAAAACTGATGGTGTATTCCCATGGAGAATATCTGGGACTTGGAAAGAAACTGGGCACCTTTGGATATAGCGTAAAAAAAGGAAAAAAGCATAATCAGAAACTTAAAAATCACCCATTAAAAAACCGAACTCAGTAACAATTTTTTAATGTGATTGCAATAATGGCTCTTATGTGTTATTATTTAAAGGAGTATCGAATGAAAATGAATAATATAACATTAATTGGAATGCCCGGTGCAGGTAAAAGCACACTGGGCGTTGTTCTTGCGAAAATACTTGGATACGAATTTTTAGATTCAGACCTTTTAATACAAAAAGAAGAAAAAAGACGTCTTTATCAGATCATTGATGAAGAAGGAGAAGAAGGTTTCAAGACCATTGAGAATCGCGTAAATGCGTCGATTGATACAGAGAATACTGTAATTGCTACTGGGGGAAGTGTGGTATATTGCAGTGAAGCCATGGAACACTTGAAATCAATTGGGAAGGTAGTTTACCTCAGCCTTTCTCTGGAGTCTCTTGAGAAACGGCTTGGAAATCTTAAGAAGCGGGGAGTTCTTCTGAAAGAAGGACAGACCTTGAAGAGTTTATATGAGGAGCGAGTTCCCTTATACGAGAAATATGCAGACATTGTGGTAGATGAAGAAGGGAAAGATTTGGAAGCAAGTCTGCAGGCACTTTTGGAAACACTACAGACAGGGGTTATTAAGTAACTGTAGATTGTTACTATTCGCGGAATGCGTCACGCTGAACGAAGTGAAGAGTAACTGTAAATCAGAGGAGGGCTGTCAGGTTATTGTAGAGAAATTGACAATAGCCTTTTTGGCTCGCGGAGTAAGAATAATAGAGGTGTATTATGGAACAGTATGTGATTAAAGGTGGAAATCCGCTTGTTGGTGAAGTAGAGATAGCAGGTGCAAAGAATGCAGCGCTGGCTATTTTATCAGCAGCCATTATGACGGATGAGACAATTCTCATCGAGAATCTGCCTGACGTCAGAGACATTAACGTTTTACTGGAGGCAATAGCTGGCATCGGAGCACAGGTTGACAGAATCAATAAATCAACTGTTAAGATCAATGGTTCTACCATTGGTGATGTAAGTGTAGATTATGAGTATATTAAGAAGATCCGTGCATCTTACTATCTTCTTGGTGCATTACTTGGCAAATATAAAAGAGCAGAAGTTCCTCTTCCAGGTGGCTGCAATATCGGAAGCCGTCCGATTGACCAGCATCTGAAAGGTTTCAGAGCCCTTGGTGCGAAAGTTGATATTCTTCATGGAGCCATTGTTGCCGAGGCATCTAATCTTCATGGAAGCCATATTTTCCTGGATGTAGTTTCTGTAGGAGCAACCATCAATATTATGATGGCAGCATCTCTTGCACCAGGACGTACGATTATTGAGAATGCTGCCAGAGAGCCACATGTAGTAGATGTTGCCAACTTCCTGAACAGCATGGGAGCCAATATCAAAGGTGCTGGTACAGATGTGATCCGTATCAAGGGTGTTGAGAAGCTTCACCGCACAGAGTATTCCATCATTCCGGACCAGATCGAGGCAGGAACCTTTATGTTCGCTGCAGCAGCTACCGGTGGGGATGTCACAGTTAAGAATGTAATTCCAAAGCATCTCGAAGCTACTACAGCTAAGCTTGAGGAAATCGGATGTGAAGTTCAGGAGTTTGATGATGCCGTACGTGTACGTGCAGTGGGCAGACTTCATCGCACTCATGTGAAGACCCTTCCATATCCGGGATATCCGACTGATATGCAGCCGCAGATTGCGGTTACCCTTGCACTTGCAGAGGGAACCAGCATCGTAACTGAGAGTATTTTTGAGAATCGCTTCAAATATGCAGACGAGCTTTCCAGAATGGGAGCCTGTATTAAGGTTGAAGGCAATTCCGCAATTATTGATGGCGTGAATAAGCTTACTGGTGCAAGAGTAAGTGCACCGGATCTTCGTGCTGGGGCAGCTCTTGTTATTGCAGGACTGGCAGCAGAGGGAATCACCATTGTGGATGATATTGTTTACATCCAGCGTGGCTATGAGAACTTCGAAGAGAAGCTTCGCAGCCTTGGCGCAGAGATCGAGAGAGTTTCCAGTGAGAAGGATATCCAGAAATTCCGCCTGCGTGTAGGGTGAATTGTTAATTTCAGATCGCAGCCTGACAGCCTTGATCTGTTGAGTATCAGATTTAATCTGGTGAAAAATAGTCATAAGACGTTAAATGTCTATTGACAATTATAAGCAATCAGTATATTGTATTGCTTGCAACAGGAAAACTGAAGAATAGCCTTTTATTCAGAGTGGTGGAGATACATAGGATCTATGAAGCCACGGCAACCCCTCGAAAGAGAGGAAGGTGCCAACCTGAGCGAGTGATCGAACAATAAGAGGATTGTTTATATAAAAAGTCATTTATAAGACAGTCCGCTTGTCCGGGCTGTTCTTTTTTTCGCGGAAAACATACAATGCAGCGATAGATATTAGCTGTTTTGGAAATTTTCGCTCCATCGAAGAAAGGGAAAAACAAAAGAATGGAAAACAAAGAAAAAATCTTATTTACTTCCGAATCTGTAACTGAAGGTCATCCGGATAAAATCTGTGATGCCATTTCTGATGCCATCCTGGATGCTCTGATCGCACAGGATCCGATGAGCCGTGTAGCCTGCGAGACTGCAACTACAACAGGTCTTGTTCTGGTTATGGGTGAGATCACTTCCAAGGCAAATATCGATATCCAGTCAATCGTAAGAGAGACAATCCGCGAGATTGGTTATACTCGTGGAAAATTCGGATTCGATGCTGATACATGTGCGGTAATCACAGCACTTGATAAACAGTCTGCTGATATTGCAATGGGTGTTGATAAAGCACTTGAGCAGAAAGAGAATCAGATGGATGAGGACGAGCTTGACTCTATTGGAGCTGGTGACCAGGGAATCCAGTTTGGTTATGCTTCCAACGAGACAGAAGAATACATGCCATACGCAATCAACATGGCACACAAACTTTCCCGTCAGCTGACAAAAGTCCGTAAAGATGGCACTCTGAAATATTTAAGACCAGATGGAAAAACTCAGGTAACAGTTGAGTATGATAAGAATGGAAAACCAAGCCGTATTGATGCAGTAGTTTGCTCCACTCAGCATGACCCGGATGTTACACAGGAGCAGATCCATGCGGACATCAAGAAATATGTATTTGATGAGATCATCCCGGCAGACATGGTAGATGAGGATACGAAATACTTTATCAACCCGACCGGACGTTTCGTTATCGGTGGACCAAACGGCGACAGCGGTCTTACAGGACGTAAGATTATTGTTGATACTTATGGCGGAACAGGACGTCACGGCGGCGGTGCTTTCTCCGGAAAAGACTGCACAAAGGTTGACCGTTCTGCAGCTTATGCAGCACGTTATGTTGCAAAGAACATTGTTGCAGCAGGTCTTGCTGACAAGTGCGAGATCCAGCTTTCCTATGCAATTGGTGTTGCACATCCGACTTCTATTCATGTAGAAACATTTGGCACAGGTAAAGTATCTGATGCGAAACTGGTAGAGATCATCCGTGAGAACTTTGACCTTCGTCCGGCTGGAATCATCAAAATGCTTGATCTCCGCCGCCCGATCTACAAACAGACTTCTGCATACGGACATTTCGGCCGTACAGATGTAGATCTTCCGTGGGAGCATCTGGACAAGGTTGATGATCTGAAGAAATATCTTGCGTAAAATTTGGTTAAAAGAAAATGGCTTGTATTGAAGCCTGCTTGAAAATTCCATATTAAAGTTAGAGCCTGGAAGAGACTGGTATATAGCAGAAGAAGTCTTTTCCAGGTTTTTTATGTTGAAAAACTGAATATTATAGAGCTATTTTTTATAGAAAATTAAGAGATGAAATCAGAGCTTTATGCTATAATCTATATAAATCCGGTGAAGCAGCTTCATACGACAGGGAAGCTGTTGAAAATTTCCGTAAAAAGAAGAAAAAGGATAGAACTGTTATGAAGCTAAAAACAAGAATCATTCTGGGATTCACCATGATCATTCTTATGCCTCTGCTTCTGTTTGCCGCCACTTTGTATGGATTCAGCCAGTCACAGGCGCAGAAAACACAGGCAGTGACTGAGAGCGATGGAACAGTATATGATATTTCCATAACAGACTCAGCCGACAGTCAGGGCAGGGTACATGTAATGGCCAAGGATTTGTTTATCAGTGCGTTTGTAATCCTGATCTCCGTTGCTTTGGTAGTTGGTCTTTGGGTATATCGCAGCATTGCCGTTCCATTGGTTAAATTAAAAAAAGCGACGCAGAATATAAAAGAGGGCAACCTGGATTTCGTTCTGGATGTAGAAGGAAAAGACGAATTTTCTGAGCTCTGTCAGGATTTCGAGGAAATGCGCCGCCGTCTGAAAGAATCTACAGAAGAAAAAAGCCTTATAGAAAAAGAGAACAGAGAGCTGATCAGCAACATTTCCCATGATTTGAAAACTCCGATCACAGCAGTGAAAGGATATGTAGAGGGAATCATGGATGGAGTGGCAGACACCCCTGAGAAAATGGATCGCTATGTCCGCACCATCTACAACAAGACAAATGAGATGGATCATCTGATCAACGAGCTGACTTTTTATTCCAAAATCGATACCAACCGCATTCCTTACACCTTCAGTAAACTAAATGTGGAAGATTATTTTGAAGATTGTTCAGAAGAAGTTGGTCTGGAACTTGAGACCAGGGGAATTGAGCTGGTTTATGCCAACTACGTGGAAAAAGACGTTATGGTAATTGCCGATGGGGAGCAGATCCGCCGCGTTATCCATAACATTATCAGCAACGCTATCAAATATATGGACAAGCCTAAAGGAATCATTCAGATCCGAATCAAGGATGTGGGTGATTTTATCCAGATTGAGATTGAGGACAATGGAAAAGGTATTGGTCCGAAAGATCTGCCTTATATTTTCGACCGTTTTTACCGTACAGATGTTTCACGAAATTCTTCCAAAGGCGGAAGCGGAATCGGTCTTTCCATTGTAAAAAAAATTCTGGAAGACCATGGGGGAAAAGTGTGGGCCACAAGCCGTCTTGGAATCGGCACGATCATGTATTTTGTACTTAGAAAATACCAGGAGGTACCAATGAAATGAGCAGAATTCTGATCATTGAAGATGAAGAAGCAATTGCAGAGCTTGAGAAAGACTATCTGGAGCTCTCAGGATTTGAAGTTATAATCTGCAACAGAGGTGATCTGGGGCTTAATATGGCACTGAAAGAAGATTTTGACCTGATTATTCTGGATCTGATGCTGCCGGAAATAGACGGGTTTGAAATCTGCCGCCAGGTAAGAGAAGCTAAGAATACTCCGATCATTATGGTTTCCGCGAAGAAAGATGATATTGACAAGATCCGCGGTCTTGGACTTGGGGCTGACGATTACATGACCAAGCCATTTAGCCCAAGCGAGCTTGTTGCCAGAGTAAAGGCACATATGGATCGCTATAATCGTCTGATCGGCTCCACCACGCAAAAGAACGATATTATTGAGATTCGTGGAATCAAGATCGACAAGACTGCCCGCCGCGTCTGGGTAAATGGCGAGGAGAAAACTTTTACCACCAAGGAATTTGATCTGCTCACATTCCTGGCCCAGAATCCAAACAGAGTTTTTACAAAGGAAGAGCTTTTCAGGAAAATCTGGGATATGGAATCGGTAGGTGATATTGCCACAGTTACGGTTCATATCAAGAAAATCCGTGAGAAAATTGAGTATAATAATGCCAAGCCGCAGTATATCGAGACCATCTGGGGCGTGGGATACAGATTTAAAGTGTGATAATTTCTGAGAAAATTGAGAGGCTATTAACAGTTAAATATAAATTATAAAATCATATAAGTACATGTTGGGTTTTATAAAATATTAGAGCAGAATATTATTGAAAGTTGATGCTTTGAGTAAATATTATTCTATACATGAATTTTCAAAAATTATAGGCGTATCTGCCCAGACATTACGAAATTGGGATGCCAATGGAAAACTTCATCCGCATCATACTACAGTAAGTGGCTATAGATATTATTCTGATGAGCAACTCAACCAGGTAATAAATGTAAAGCCTAAAAACCGCATTACAATTGGATATTGTCGCGTTTTCAGCCATAAACAGAAAGATGACCTGGAACGACAGATTGAGATTATTGATAATACTGAAAAATCCGAACAGCAGGAACTTGTTGAAGATCTGGTTCAGGTAATCACAGTATTCAGTTGTAAATTACAAGGAAAACGAGCGAATAAAGCTAAGAAACTGATCCGGGAACTGATACAGGAGGAAGCAGATGGTAAAAGCCATAAAAGTAATGCTGATACCAAACAATGTACAGAAAACTAAGATGTTTCAGTACGCAGGTGCTTCAAGATTTGCTTATAACTGGGCTTTGGCCAGGGAAATAGTAAACCATGAAAAAGGCGGGAAATTCCTTTCAGATGCAGAACTCAGAAAAGAATTTACAAAGCTTAGACATTCTGATGAATGTGCATGGTTACTGAGTATTTCAAATAATGTAACCAAACAGGCGATCAAAGATGCCTGTACTGCGTATAAGAACTTTTTTAAGGGTTTGCAGAAATTCCCAAGATTCAAGTCCAGAAAGAGATCAATACCAAAGTTCTATCAGGACAACGTTAAGATACGATTCAGTAATACCCACATTAAATTTGAAGGCTTTTCTTCCAGCAGGAAAGCCAATAAACAAAAAATGAATTGGGTAAGACTTGCAGAACATGAAAGGATTCCGACAGATGCTAAATATATGAATCCGCGAATATCTTTTGACGGATTGAACTGGTGGATCAGTGTATGTGTGGAATTTCCTGACTGCAGGGAAACACTTAATGATGACGGAATCGGCATAGACCTGGGAATCAAAGATCTGGCTGTCTGCTCTGATGGAACCAAGTATAAGAACATCAATAAGAGTCAGAAACTAAAGAGACTAGAAAAACAGAAACGCAGATTACAGCGTAGTATCTCTCGTTCTTACGAGAAAAATAAGAAAGGAGAAAGCTACTGTAAAACAAATAATGTAATCAAAAAGGAAAAACTTTTATTAAAACGAAATCATAGATTAACAAATATCCGTAAAAACTATTTGAATCAGACCATATCTGAGATCATAAATCGAAAACCAAGATTTATATGTATTGAAGATCTGAATGTCAGCGGAATGATGAAAAATAGACATTTATCCAAAGCAGTCCAGGAACAGGGATTTTTTGGGTTTAGAAAACAGCTCGAATACAAATGCAGTGATAAAGGAATTCAGATTATTGTGGCTGATCGGTTTTATCCATCATCAAAGCTTTGCTGCTGTTGTGGAAACATCAAAAAAGATCTGAAATTATCCGACAGGATTTATAGATGTGAGTGTGGGAATATGATTGACAGAGACTTCCAGGCATCTATAAATCTCAAGACTTATGGAGAAAAATTTGCAAGCTGACACTGAAACGTTAATGCAAATATGTACGGATACGTTAGTCCGGAATTTACGCCTATGGAGAGTACAAGAACTTGTGAGTAGATAGATATTTATATCATCAAAAGCATGCTTGTTGAAGTAGGAATGAAACATAGAAGTTTATAACTTTTTATAAGTTTTCAGTAACGGTAAAATGAGAAGACTATATAAAGAATTGGAGAACTACGGCAAATCCGACTTTTATCCTTTCCATATGCCTGGTCACAAGCGGAATAAGGCGTGCATAGAGGGGGATTTTCCTATTGAACGTGATATTACAGAAATAGACGGATTCGACGATCTGCATCATTCTGAGGGAATTTTACTTGAAGCGCAGAATGCTTTATCCAGAATGTACGGCACAAGGAAAAGTTTTTTTAGTGTCAACGGAAGTACGGCAGGAATTCTTACTGCCATTTCCGCATCTGTGAAAAAGGGTGGACAGATTCTGGTGGCCAGAAACTGTCACAAGGCTGTTTACCACGCAATTTACCTTCGGGAACTGGTTCCCACATATATTTATCCACAATCTGACAACGATTTGGGGATAAATGGTTCAATTTCCGTATCCCGTGTGGAAAGATATCTTGAGGAAAATCCGAAAATTGAAGCAGTCCTTATTACATCGCCTACTTATGATGGTGTGGTTTCAGATGTGCGCAAGATTGCGGAAACTGCCCACAAACATGGAATTCCGCTGATCGTGGATGAAGCCCACGGCGCTCATTTCAGATTCTCTGACTATTTTCCTGTTTCAGCAGCAGATCTGGGAGCAGATGTGGTGATCCAGAGCTTTCACAAAACATTGCCGGCCATGACCCAGACTGCAGTGCTTCATCTGTGCAGTGAACGTGTAAGTGAGAAGCTGATCCGCAGATTTCTTGGAATTTATGAGACCAGCAGTCCGTCTTATATACTTATGTCCAGTCTGGATGCCTGTGTGGCGAAGCTGGAAAAAGACAGCGGACGATTATTTGATGAATTTACGGAAAATCTGGAAGCCGCCCGCAGACAGCTTGGTCAGCGCAGGTATATACGTCTGTTACAGACACCGGAAGAGACTGGGGAAGAAAAGGACGAACAGGGCACAACAGAAATATTTGATTATGACCGCTCTAAGCTGATTCTGTCCACATTGCACAGCAGTTTAAATGGTCCGGAACTTGCGGGAATCCTTCGAAGAAAATATCATTTGGAAGTTGAGATGACTACAGAGAATTATGTGCTTGCGCTGGCAGCAGTTGGAGACACCAGGGAAGGATTCCGGAGACTTTGCAAAGCTATAGAAGAAATCGACAGACAGGAAGCTGAACTGGCAGAGAAGAGCAGGAATATAACAGAGAAAATAGCTGTTGGAAATTCAGATTATGTACCGGAAGTGGAAAGGCAGAAGTGTGTTAAATGTAATTCTGAAGATTGTGAAAGATGTGAAAAAAAGGATACCCGCAGCGATGGCTTGCGAAATGAAAAATATGCCTGCAAGTGTGGTCCTATGAAGCAGCTTATGTCCATTTCCAGGGCAATGGATGCCCCATCCCAGCTTTGTCTTCTGGAAGAAAGTGCAGGGAAAATTGCCGCAGAATTTGTATATCTTTATCCGCCGGGGATTCCCATTATTGTTCCAGGCGAACAGATTACTGGACTTTTTACAAGGAATGTGAGAAGATATATGGAACAGGGACTGAATCTTCACGGTCTTTGCGGAGAAAATAACGAAACAATAAGCGTAGTAAAGGAGCAGGCAGAGGTGTAACCCCTGCCTGATACATTATGGGAAAAATATTTTACATTATGGGAAAAAGCGCATCTGGTAAGGATCATATATATGCCAGGCTGGCAGCACATGAGGGATTGGGACTTAAGAAGCTGGTTCTTTATACGACCCGCCCAATCCGTGCAGAGGAAGAGAATGGTAAACAGTACTATTTCGTGGATGATAAAAAGCTGGAAGAATTTCGAAGCAGCGGAAATCTGATCGAGGCCAGAGCTTATCATACAGTACATGGAATCTGGAACTATTTTACAGCAGATGACGGTCAGGTGGATTTGGAAAATGCTGACTATCTGGGAATCGGTACACTTGAATCTTATGTGAAAATGAGAGAATACTATGGAAAAGAGAATGTTTGTCCTGTTTATATCGAAGTGGAGGACGGAGAGCGTCTTGCAAGAGCATTGAAAAGAGAGCGTGGTCAGGAGATACCCCGCTATGAGGAAATGTGCAGAAGATTTCTTGCAGATCAGGAGGATTTTTCCGAAGAAAAAATTGCTGCTGCCGGGATTACGAGAAAATTCCAGAATGTTGATCTGGAGGAATGTGTAGAAGAAATTGCTGAATATATTAGACAGGCATAATGTGCATCGCGAAGCGCGTTACTGGTCACGGAGTGAACAGTAACACATTTTTTGTTGATAAGTGAATAAATTCACAAAAAACTATAGCATGATTTTGTCGTACATGATAGAATTAAAGGGTAAATACATTTAGAGTGTATTTGTACAAAATAAGCTATGCAGGGGTGCTGACCGCAGCCTTTGACAATAGCGAAAATGATAGGGTGAGGTGATTCCGATGTTAGGGTTTAACGACATTATAGGACATGAAGAGATAATCAGACATTTGAAGAATGCCATACAGACAGAGAAAGTGTCCCATTCGTATATTTTTACAGGTGACCCTGGTTCTGGAAAGAAATTGCTGGCAGGAACCTATGCGATGACATTGCAGTGTGAAGAGGGCGGTACGGAGCCTTGCGGACATTGTGATTCCTGCAAGAAGGCAATCGGTAAGAATCACCCGGATATCATTATGGTGACCCATGAGAAGCCAAATGTGATTACAATTGACGAAATCAGGGAACAGATTATCAATGATGTGGATATTAAGCCATACTGCAGCCCATACAAGATTTATATTGTGGCAAATGCAGAGCTGATGAATCCCCAGGCACAGAATGCTCTTCTGAAGACCATTGAAGAGCCGCCGGAATATGCAGTTATCATGCTTCTCACAAGCAATATTGATGCTCTGCTGCCGACCATTCGTTCCAGATGTGTACGTCTGGATCTGAAGGTTGTAGATGACGGTTTGGTAAAGAAGTACCTGATGGAGCATCTCCATATACCGGATTATCAGGCTGAGATCGATGCTTCCTATGCTCATGGCAGTATTGGCAGAGCGAAACAGGTAGCTACTTCCCAGGAGTTTGCAGATATGACCCAGAATGCACTCCGCATCCTGAAGAATGCAGATGGAATGGAAGTATATGAGCTTACAGAAGCAATCAAGGAGCTTTCCAATGACAAGCAGAACATCAGTGACTATCTGGATCTTTTCCAGTTCTGGTTCCGTGATGTACTGATGTTTAAGGCTACACGGGAAGTTGATAATCTTGTATTTAAGCAGGAAATAAATTATATAAGGGAACAGGCAAGCCAGCGTTCCTATGAGAACCTGGAGAAGATTCTGGATGCACTGGAGAAAACAAAAGTACGTCTTCGTGCCAATGTAAATACAGAACTTGCTCTTGAGCTTCTGTTCCTTACAATCAGGGAGAAATAGAATGGCAAAAGTAGTAGGCGTAAGATTTCGGAATGTAGGTAAGATCTATTACTTCAATCCGAAGAACTATAAAGTGAAACCGGGCGATCATGTAATTGTGGAGACTGCCCGCGGTGTTGAGTATGGAAAGGTGGTGCTTGCACCTAAGGATGTGGTGGATGACCAGGTGGTACATCCTTTGAAGGAAGTGCTTCGTGTGGCTACCAAAGACGATGATGAAAGAGAGAAGTATAACAGGGAGCGTGAGAGGGACGCTTTCAAGATCTGCCAGAAGAAGATTCGCGAGCATGGACTTGAGATGAAGCTGATTGACGCAGAGTATACTTTTGATAACAATAAAGTGTTGTTTTACTTTACAGCAGACGGCAGAATTGATTTTCGCCAGCTGGTAAAGGATCTTGCATCTATTTTTAAGACAAGAATTGAACTTCGCCAGATTGGTGTAAGAGATGAAACAAAAATTCTTGGAGGAATCGGTATCTGCGGCAGATGTCTCTGCTGTCATACTTATCTTTCCGAGTTTGCACCTGTATCCATCCGAATGGCCAAGGAACAGAATCTCTCTCTGAACCAGACGAAGATTTCAGGTGTATGCGGAAGACTGATGTGCTGTCTGAAGAATGAGCAGGAGACCTATGAGGAGCTGAATCGCAGACTTCCGGGAATCGGAGATACGGTAACTACTCCAGACGGAATCCAGGGCAATGTACAGAGTGTAAATGTACTCCGCCAGCTTGTAAAGGTAGTAGTAGAAATTGGTGATGAGAAAGAAATTCAGGAATTCCCTGTAGGAGAACTGAAATTCCGTTCCAGAAAAAAGAAAGTAAAAGTCTCTGAACAGGAATTAAAGGAACTGAAGGATCTTGAAGATAAAAAGGGAGATTCCAAATTAGATGATTAATGATCTTGTGAAGGAGAATGAGCGGGTAGATGATCTGCAGAATGGCTATTATATCATTCAGGATCCCCGGAAATTCTGCTTCGGTATGGACGCTGTTCTTTTATCTGGGTTTGCCAGAGTGAAGAAGGGAGAGAAGGTTCTCGATATGGGAACGGGAACTGGTATTATTCCGGTACTCCTTGCTTCCAAGACTATGGGAGAGCATTTCACAGGTCTGGAAATCCAGGAAGAGTGTGCTGAAATGGCAGCAAGAAGTGTGAAATACAATAACCTGGAGGACAGGGTCAGTATCAGACAAGGTGATATTAAGGAGGCTGTCAGTATTTTCGGGGCAGCTTCTTTTCATGTTGTCACATGCAATCCGCCCTACATGATCGGGCAGCATGGACTGACCAATCCGCATATGCCAAAGGCAATCGCCAGACATGAGATCCTTTGTACTCTTGAGGATGTGGTAAGCCAGGCCTCGAAGCTTCTTGGAGACAGAGGGCGTTTTTACATGGTACACAGACCGTTCAGACTGACAGAAATTATGCAGGTTTTGACGAAATATAAGCTGGAGCCTAAGCGTATGCAGCTTGTTTATCCATACATTGACAGGGAGCCTAATATGGTGCTCATAGAAGCCCTGAAAGGCGGCAATTCCCGGATTACCGTGGAAAGACCGCTGATCGTATATGAAAAGCCGGGAGTTTATACGAAGGAAATTCTGGAAATGTACGATATGATTTAAAAATATCGCAAATAAAAAATGAAAAACAGATGATTGCAGAAGGGAGAAAAATATGAGTGGTAAATTATATCTATGTGCCACGCCAATCGGAAATCTGGAGGATATTACGCTTCGCGTGCTCCGTGTTCTGAAGGAAGTGGATCTGATCGCTGCGGAAGACACCCGCAACAGTATCAAGCTTCTCAATCATTTTGACATAAAAACTCCAATGACCAGTTACCATGAGTACAACAAAATGGAGAAAGCCTACACCCTCATTGAGAAAATGCAGGAGGGGCTGAATGTGGCTCTGATCACAGATGCGGGAACACCTGGAATTTCTGATCCAGGGGAAGTATTGGCTGCTATGTGTTACGATGCCGGAATTGAAGTAACTTCTCTTCCAGGACCGGCAGCATGCATCACGGCTCTTACCCTGTCCGGACTTTCCACGCGCAGATTTGCATTCGAGGCCTTTTTACCCCCGGATAAAAAAGAGAGGAAAGCCATTCTGGAAGAGTTGAAAAACGAAACCCGCACCATCATCCTTTATGAGGCACCCCATCACTTGGTTGGTACCCTGCAGGAATTGTACCAGGCTCTTGGAAACCGCAGAATGACTCTTTGCCGTGAGCTTACCAAGAAGCATGAAACGGCATTTCGGACAACAATCGAAGATCTGATTGCTTTTTACAAAGATCAGAAGCCCCTTGGAGAGTGTGTTCTGGTGATCGAGGGCAGAAGCCGAAAGGAAATGGAACAGGAATCACAGGAATCCTGGAAAGACATCTCCATTGAGGATCATATGGCGATTTATGAGAATCAGGGAATCGCACGCAAAGAGGCAATGAAGATGGTTGCAAAGGATCGAGGTGTGACAAAAAGAGATATTTACCAGGCGCTTTTGCTGCAAAAATAGAGAAGAAACTGTTCTGGCAGGTGTTATTCCTGACAAGCAGACATACAGGGTGAGATAAGGCGTATTTTTGACGGATATCCGTTGAAAATACGCCGTTTTTTTTACATCTTGAAATGGCTTTTAACTGGCAAAAACGGGGATTTTGTGCTATAATAAATCTGTATTTTTATGCGCAAAAACAGGAATGAGATCTGGCAGCAGAAATGAGCCGTAAATTCCTGTAACTTTTTAATAGATCATAACAGGAGGAATATCATGGGCGAAACAAATACAGAATACGGAGCGGACCAAATCCAGATTCTGGAGGGTCTGGAAGCCGTACGTAAGAGACCAGGTATGTACATTGGAAGTACATCCAGCCGTGGTCTCCATCATCTTGTATACGAAATCGTGGACAATGCCGTAGATGAGGCACTGGCTGGTTACTGTACAGAAATAAATGTAGCGATCAATCCTGATAACTCCATCACAGTTGTAGACAATGGACGAGGCATTCCGGTAGGAATCAATCATAAAGCCGGCATTCCAGCTGTAGAGGTGGTATTTACCATTCTTCATGCCGGCGGTAAGTTTGGCGGTGGAGGATACAAGGTATCAGGAGGTCTTCACGGTGTAGGTGCATCCGTTGTTAATGCACTTTCTGAATGGCTTGAAGTATCAATCTGCAGAGATGGAAAGAGATATGAGCAGCGTTACGAGCGTGGTAAGACAATGTATCCGCTTAAGGAAGTTGGAGAATGTGGTGATTCTACCGGAACTACTGTTACTTTCCTCCCGGACAAGCAGATATTCGAGGAGACTGTATACGATTACGATATCCTGAAACAGCGGCTTCGTGAAATGGCTTTTCTTACCAAAGGTCTGAAGATCATTCTTACTGACAAGCGGGAAGGTATGGAACGGGAGAAAACTTTCCACTATGAAGGTGGTATCCGTGAATTTGTAACTTATCTGAACAGAAGTAAAGAAGCTCTTTATCCGGAGATCATTTACTGCGAGGGTGAGAAGGACGGTGTGGCGGTTGAAGTTGCCATGCAGCACAATGATTCTTATACAGAGAATACTTACGGATTTGTAAACAATATTAATACTCCTGAAGGCGGTACCCATATTACTGGTTTCAGAAATGCCATTACAAACACATTTAACGATTACGCCAGAAAGAATAAGCTTCTCAAGGACAGCGAGCCAAACCTTTCCGGTGATGATATCCGAGAAGGCCTGACAGCCATTGTCAGCGTTAAAATTGGCAATCCGCAGTTTGAAGGCCAGACGAAGCAGAAACTTGGCAACAGTGAGGCCAGAGGAGCTGTAGACAGTGTTGTAAGCAAACAGCTGGAGATTTTTCTGGAACAGAATCCTGCTGTAGCCAAGGCAACCGTAGAGAAGTCTGTACTTGCCCAGAGAGCCAGAGAGGCAGCGCGTAAGGCCCGAGATCTTACCAGAAGGAAGTCTGCCCTTGACAGTATGTCCCTTCCAGGCAAGCTTGCCGATTGCTCGGACAAGAATCCGGAGAATTGCGAAATCTATATCGTAGAGGGTGATTCCGCGGGTGGCTCTGCGAAGACAGCTCGTAACCGTGCTACACAGGCTATCCTTCCTCTTCGTGGAAAAATACTGAACGTAGAGAAAGCCCGTCTGGACAAGATTTATGCAAACAAAGAGATCAAGGCTATGATCACAGCCTTTGGTACCGGTATTCATGATGATTTCGATATTTCCAAACTGAGATATCACAAGATCATCATTATGACTGATGCCGATGTTGACGGTGCCCACATTGCCACACTGCTTCTTACATTCCTGTACAGATTTATGCCGGAACTGATCAAGCAGGGCTATGTATATCTGGCACAGCCGCCGCTGTACAAGATCGAGAAGAACAAGAAGGTATGGTACGCTTATGATGACGATGAGCTGAACGCCATCCTTACAGAGATAGGACGAGACTCCAACAATAAGATCCAGCGTTACAAAGGTCTGGGAGAGATGGATGCAGAGCAGCTTTGGGAGACTACCATGGATCCGGAGAAGCGTATTCTTCTCCGCGTTACAATGGATGAGGCAGCCACCTCCGAAATTGACCTTGTATTTACCACACTTATGGGTGACAAGGTAGAACCAAGACGTGAATTTATCGAAGAGAATGCACGCTTTGTAAAGAATCTGGATATCTAGGGGAGATAGAACAATATGGATGACAAGATTTTTGACCAGGTCCATGATGTGGATCTGGAGAAAACCATGAAAGAATCTTACATCGAATATGCTATGAGCGTTATTGCCTCAAGAGCACTTCCTGATGTAAGAGATGGTTTGAAACCGGTACAGCGTAGAGTGCTGTATTCTATGATCGAATTGAACAACGGTCCGGATAAGCCACATCGTAAATGTGCCCGTATCGTTGGTGATACCATGGGTAAGTATCATCCTCATGGTGACAGCTCTATTTACGGAGCACTTGTAAATATGGCCCAGGACTGGTCTTTCCGCTATACTCTTGTTGACGGACATGGAAACTTCGGTTCTGTGGACGGCGACGGCGCAGCTGCCATGCGATACACTGAGGCCCGCCTGAGCAAAATTTCCATGGAGATGCTTGCTGACATTAATAAAGATACTGTAGACTTCCAGCCAAACTTTGATGAAACTGAGAGAGAGCCAAAGGTGCTTCCTTCCAGGTTCCCGAACCTGCTGGTCAATGGTACTACAGGTATTGCTGTTGGTATGGCTACCAATATTCCGCCTCACAATCTTCGTGAGGTTATTAATGCTGTTGTAAAAATTATTGACAATACCATCGAGGAGCAGAGAGAAACCACAATTGAAGAGCTTCTTGACGTTGTAAAAGGCCCGGATTTCCCTACAGGAGCCACTATTCTCGGAAGAAGGGGAATCGAGGAGGCATACCGCACAGGCCGCGGCAAGATCCGTGTACGTGCAGTATCGAATATTGAGACCTTACCAAATGGAAAATCACGTATTATCGTTACGGAGCTTCCATATCTGGTAAATAAAGCCCGGCTGATCGAGAAAATCGCAGAGCTTGTCCGTGATAAAAAGATTGATGGAATTACCGACCTGAATGATCATTCCAGCCGTGAGGGAATGCGTATTTGTATTGACCTGCGTAAAGATGCCAATGCAAATGTTGTTCTGAATCAGCTGTACAAGCATACCCAGCTGCAGGATACTTTTGGCGTTATCATGCTTTGTGTGGTACCTCAGGGCGACAGTCTTGTACCAAAGGTACTGAATCTGAAAGAGCTTCTGGAGCATTATCTGGCTCATCAGGAGGACGTTGTTACCAGAAGAACCAAATATGATCTGAATAAAGCGCAGGAACGTGCCCACATTTTGGAAGGCTTGCTGAAAGCCCTGGATAATATCGACGAAGTTATCAGGATCATTCGTGCTGCCCGCAACGTTCAGATTGCGAAGCAGGAATTGATGGACAGATTCGAACTGACGGATGTGCAGGCTCAGGCTATTGTAGATATGCGTCTGAGAGCTCTCACCGGTTTGGAAAGAGAGAAGCTGGAAGCAGAATATGCAGAATTAGAGGAGAAGATCCGCAAATTCCTGGCAATTCTTGCAGACAGAAATCTCCTTCTTCGTGTTGTAAGGGAAGAAATCCTCGCAATCGCTGACAAATACGGCGATGAGAGAAGAACTGCCATCGGATATGATGTCTATGATCTTTCCACAGAGGATCTGATTCCAAGGGAAAATACTGTCATTACTATGACAAAACTTGGTTATATCAAGAGAATGACTGTAGATAATTTCCGCAGCCAGAACAGAGGTGGACGTGGAATCAAGGGAATGCAGACCATCGATGACGATTATATCGAAGAACTGCTTATGACTACTACTCACCATTATCTGATGTTCTTTACCAACACAGGACGTGTATACAGACTGAAAGCATACGAGATCCCTGAAGCAGGAAGAACTGCAAGAGGTACTGCAATTGTCAATCTTCTGCAGCTTATGCCAGGTGAGCGCATTACATCTGTTATTCCTATGCGTAAATTCGAAGAAGGCAAGTATCTGGTTATGGCAACTAAGGCTGGTCTTGTGAAGAAGACACCTATGGAAGAATATGCCAATGTACGTAAGACAGGTCTTGTGGCAATCACACTTCGTGATGATGATGAGCTTATTGAAGTTAAGGCTACAGACGATACAAAAGATATTATGCTTGTAACGAAAGATGGTATGTGCATCCGTTTCAAGGAGACCGATGTAAGAAGTACCGGAAGAAGCTCCATGGGTGTTCGTGGTATGAATCTTGATCCTGGAGATGAGGTTGTGGCAATGCAGCTGAATTCTCAGGGAGATTACCTGCTTGTAGTATCTGAAAATGGTATGGGCAAACGTACTGCTATGAGTGAATTTACCTGCCAGAACCGTGGCGGTAAGGGTGTGAAGTGTTACAAGATTACCGAGAAAACCGGTAATGTGATTGGTGCTAAAGCTGTCAATGAAGAAAACGAGATTATGATGATCACTACAGAAGGAATCATTATTCGTATTACCTGTGCCGGAATTTCTATTCTTGGAAGAATCACTTCCGGAGTGAAGCTGATCAATCTGGATGAGGGTGTAACAGTGGCAAGTCTTGCCAAGGTTCGCGAGAAAGCAGAGGGAAATACGGAGAACGGCAGCAGTGAGGAGCCGACTGAGGAGACTGAGGAAGTTTTCGAAGAAGAGGATTCACAGGATACAAATGATGCAGAATAAAGGAATCTGTGAAGTATGAAAAAAAGAACCAGAATTTTAATCCTGGGTGTTGCCATGATGCTTATCATGGCAATGTCCGGATGCGGCGTAAATCATAAATCGCCGGAGGGAGTAGTGGAAGCTCTTATAAAGAATTACGTAAGCGGAAGTGAGAAGAAGGTGAAGCAGTGTTATTCTCAGGAAAAGGATACCAATGAACTTCTACAGAATGAGATTGATGCTACTTTAAAATATTTTGCTGCTCATAATCCAACAAAAGTAAAAGTAGAACAGTGCGATATTCTTTCCGAAAACGGCGATTATACTTACGTGTACATTATTTACAATCTGGTATTGGAAAATGACCAGGAGTATCCATGCGTAGGAACCTATATGACGGAGAAAAAAGATGGTAAATACTATGTAATGTCACCTTCCGAGATCACAGATGATCTGCGGAATCAGGCTGCAGATGACTATGCCAAGTTTATGACTGCAGATTCTTATAAGACTTATACGAAAGCATACAATGTATTTATCAAAAAGAACCCGGGGTATGAGGAGAAAATTGCGAATAAGCTGGATGCAGAGTAGAAGGGAGGCTGCTGCAGGATGATTGAATCTTGCAGTGGCCCTTTTTCATATCGTGATCTGATATGGGATCGAAAAAATATTTTTATCTCATAGGGGAGTTTTGCATAGAGGAAAGGAGCTTGGAAATGAAAAGAATCATTGTAATGGTACTGAAGAATATTATATTCGTACCATATTATTGGATTATGCTGAACTGGTATGCTGCGCATGTGGATAAATACACAGAGGAACAGCGCTATGCCATGTTGAAAAAAATTGACCATGCAGCTAATCGTGGAGGAAATCTTCATATAGACGGTCATGGAGTAGAAAATATACCTTCGCAAAATGGATTTATGTTTTATCCGAATCATCAGGGATTATATGACGTGCTTGCCATAATGGAGGTCTGCCCGGTACCTTTTTCAGTAGTTGCAAAGAAGGAAGTTGGAAATGTACCGTTTTTGAAGCAGGTATTTTCATGTATGAAAGCATTTTTGATTGACAGGGAAGATATTAAACAATCTATGCAGGTGATCATTAATGTAACGAAAGAAGTAAAAGCAGGAAGAAATTATCTTATTTTTGCAGAAGGGACCAGAAGCAAAAATGGAAACCATCCTCAGGAATTTAAAGGCGGAAGTTTTAAGGCTGCTATGAAAGCAAAATGTCCGATTGTACCGGTTGCATTGATTGATTCTTATAAAGCATTTGATACCGGTTCTGCAAAAATGCTGAATGTTCAGGTGCATTTTCTGAAGCCCATGGAATATGAAGAATATAAAGATATGAAATCAACTGAGATTGCCGCAGAGGTAAAAAGAAGAATTGAAGAGACTATCCGGGCAAATGAAAATAGTAACTGTTCACTTTGTAACCAGTAACCGCTTCGCGATGCACAGAAATCATGTATTCGCATGATTCCGCACCGAAATTCGCATAAAAAATAAAAAACTTAAAAAAGATGTTGACAAGAAGTGATCTTTTAAGTATAATAACAAATGCGCTACAAAAGATGCGCAACTCCACAATTTAACATTGGTTAAGTAGTTCGGAGACTGGAGAAGTACTCAAGAGGCCGAAGAGGTGCCCCTGCTAAGGGTATAGGTCGTTAACGCGGCGCGAGGGTTCAAATCCCTCCTTCTCCGTTTTTTAATTTTTTTGAATTTTAAATTTAAAAAAATTAAAAAAAGTGGTTGACAAAGCTTCCTACTTGTGATAAAGTGGACAAGTCGTCAACAAAGACAAAAAACTTCATCAAAAAAGTTTTGAAAAAAACTTAAAAAAGTTCTTGACAAACAAAATAAGATGAGGTAAAATAAACAAGCTGTCGCAAAGAAATGACAGCGAAACAACCTTGATAACTAAACAGTGAAACACATACGATTCTCGAAAATT